>CALUQE010000028.1 GCA_944322845.1 Candidatus Gastranaerophilales bacterium | reverse complement strand
TCCATTCTTCTTACTTATCTGATTCGTGTTAGGTTATGTTTTCGTTCTTTATGTCACTATCGTTGCTTAATTAAATTTGAGGCAGTATGACAAGATTGGTTTTTGCGTTAAAATGACTTGTATGAATATCTGTATTTTTCCCGGAACTTTCAATCCGATACATGAAGCTCATCTAAAGATGGCTGAGTTTGCGCTTGCAAATTACGGATTTGATAAGGTAATTTTTATCCCTGCTTACATACCGCCGCACAAAGAACTGAGTAAGAATCTTGCAAAACACAGGTTCAATATGGTTAAACTGGCAACTGCACATAATCCAAAATTTGAAGTATCTGATGTAGAATACAAAAAAGACGGGAAGTCTTATTCTTTAATTACTGTAAAAGAAATTATCAAACTTTATAATGTAGACGGTAAATTGAATTTTCTAATAGGCACGGATGCTTTTGATAAAATAAATTCGTGGTACAAGGCTGATGAGCTTAAAGAATTAGTTCATTTTATTGTATTTCCGAGAGGGATAAATATAGAAAATAAAGATGATTGGGATTATGAAATGGCGCCAATGAACTTTTTAGATATTTCGTCAACTGATATCAGAAAAAGGCATAATAATACAATTAAAGAAGTAAAGGATTATATAGAACAAAATGACCTGTACGTATGAATATATAAATAACTGGTTAAAAGTAAATTTAACAAATGAAAGGTATGAACATTCTCTCGGTACTGCAGAATGCGCAAAAGAACTTGCAAAAAGGTTTGGTTTAGATGAAGAAAAAGCTTATTTTACCGGACTTATTCATGATTGCGCAAAATGTTTACCTAAAAATGAAACGGAAGAAATTATAAAAAATTATCTTAATCTGGAAGAAGGTGAATTGTGCAGCCCTAAGACACACCATGCTCCGGTTGGAGCCTATGTTGCAAAAAAAGAATTCGGTATAGAAGATGAAGAAATTCTGTCTGCAATTCGCTGGCACACAATCGGCAAAGTTAATATGACAAATTTTGAAAAAATAATATTTCTTGCTGATAAAATTGAAACACGAACAAGACCTTGTGAAATTTGCGAACCAATTAGAGCTGCTTTAAATGAAAGTTTAGATTCTGCACTTCTTCTTTGTTACAAAAATACAATAAAAAGTCTTGTTGACAGAGAATTAAGAATCTGTACAGCAACAATCGATATATATAACAGTTTGCTCAAATAAGGAAAACATTGTATAATTGGAGTATGAGGACGAGGTTAGCTGGATTATTATTAATAAGTGTATTGTTTATGAACACTGCATTTGCAGATGTTCCGTTTCAAGGTCATGCAGAATTTGACGAGGAATATACTGAATTAGATAAAGAAATGTTCACCGGTAAAACCGAAACTCTTGAAAAAAGAGATGTTATCGAAATGACTGTATCGCAGGTTCTGGATGGATCTTTTTCTCTTGAAGGAGATGAATTCTTTGCGGAAGTTACCAGCGATGTAGTGGGAGATAAAGGAGTTATCATTCCGAAAGGAACGTTGGCGCACGGTGTAATTACACAGACAAGCGAAGCCAAAAGACTCGGACGCGACGGTCACTTAAGTTTAAGTTTTGATTATCTTGTGACGCCTGATGGCAGAGAAATTCCGATTGAAGGGCACATGTCTACAAAATTACACCCCATAAAAGCTGCAACAAAAATTATAGCAACTGATGTCGGGTATACTGCTGTCGGCGGACTTGCGGGCGGTCTGTTTGCAGTACAAGCTCTGGGACTGGAAGCTGCTATTGCTTCTCAGGGCTATACCGTTGCCGGAGGTGCTGCTCTTGGAAGTACTATCGGTTTAGGGATGGCTCTTTACAGAAAGGGTAAAGATGTACTCATTGCACCTGGAGATGAAATTAAAGTTAGAATTCTGTCTGACGTAGAACTTCCGGTGTATAGAGATGAAGCGCTAAAACAAAAAGAAGTAAATTATCCCGGACTTGATATCAGAATCGCCAATATTTTGTACGAAAAAGATCCATTCGGAGAAGTTAACACAATAACCCTGTCTCTTTCAATTTCAAATATGTCAAAAAAAGCGATTTCAGGTATGGACTTAGCATTAATGAATGATTATAATGCTATTTACAATCCGTCAATTTTCGGTGATACAAAACTTTTATTCTCCCAGCTTAAACCCGGAGACAGATACGCCGGAAAAATCTCATTTGCAGTAAATAATGTCAAACAGTCTTTCTGGCTGATTGTAAATGACAGAGCAACCAACAAACCGCTTGCCAAGATATCTCTTGACAATGCATACAAAAATGTTTCCAAAGACGTTAAAAAGCGTAATGAAAAAATGCGTAAGGGCAAAAAGAATTTCTACAAAGAAGAAGGACCTTTTGATATATAATAATTAATCTGATAATTAATCAAGGTCATAATTTAGCATAGAAACAACTTTTACACCGTTATTTTCAATTTTTTCTCTGCCTTTTAGCGGATCAAGCTCGATAATAAATGCAGCCGCAACAACTTCTGCACCGACTCTTTTTACAAGATTGCAAGCTGCAACAGCAGTTCCGCCTGTTGCTAATAAATCGTCAATAACAAGAACTCTGTCACCGCTTTTAAGAGCATCCGCGTGCATTTCTATAGTATCTGTACCGTATTCAAGAGAGTAAGTCTCTTTAATAGTCTCCGCAGGCAGTTTATTTGGCTTTCTTATCGGAATAAACCCGACATTCAACTTGGCGGCAAGAGCTGCTCCAAAAATAAAACCTCTGGATTCTATACCGGCGATATAATCAATTTTTTCATTTTGAAAATTCTCAGCAAGGAATTCTATACACAAGTCAAAAGCCTTTGCATCTTTGACAATAGTTGTAACGTCCAGAAACAGGATTCCTTTTTTAGGAAAATCCGGAACTTCTCTTACGTGTTCTCTTACATATTGTAATTTATTATTATCCATTCTATTTATACCTCATTAATTGTTATTGTAAAATCTTATACGCTTACTGCTTCCATTTCCTGTTCCTGATTCTGCTGTCCTTCTATAATTAAACCGTGGGCAGTTTTACCCCAGTTCAAATCTTTCTTGCAGAATAATATTTTACCACAAATAAAAAGTTCCATAGGAAACCATATAATTAAAAAATAAACAGTTGTTTCAAATGCCTGCTTCAGAGCACTCATTCTCGTAATATAATCATATCTTCTCAAACTGTATCTGATAGCAAAAATAAATCCTAATCCTACTACAGAGGAAACAATCAAAGAAGACCATAAGACATTATGCAGGCTGTACGGGTCAATCTTATCCGTAAGGAGTTTTACTATTCTGAAAAAGACTTCCATCATAAACCACAATGGCATTATAAACTGTGTAATATATATAGCCATATCAAGCCTTGCACGAAGTGACATTTTTCTTGATTTCATTGCTTCAAAGAAATATTCCAGATATCTGCGGATAGTTCCTTCCAGCCATCTTCTCCGCTGCCTGAAGAGAGGTTTTAAGCAAACAATACCTTCTTCATACACAAGAGCATCAGGACAAAATCTAACGTCCCAGCCTTTTATATGCAGCCTTGTAGACATATCTAAATCGTCAGTAATAGTATAATTATTCCATCCGTCAATATCTTCAAGCGCTTGTCTTTTAATTAATTCACCGTTCCCTCTAAGCTCAACAGCTCCTTTTACAGCATCACGACCGACCTGAAGATAAGTATCAAGAGTATATTCGTTATTCTGGCATCTGGTTAAGAAATTTACGTCTTTATTTCTGATAATTTTTCTTGCCTGCACAGCTCCAACATCAGCAGGTTCAAGCTGCGGAACAAGCTTGTTCAAAAAATCAGGTTCTACTGTTGCATCCGCATCAAAAACAAGAACTGCATCACCCTTTGCAATCTTAAAAGCATCATTTAAAACCGCTGATTTACCCGGAAATGCCTCCGGCTCTCGAATTAATGCTTTTACATTTTGATGTTTTAACTCCAGCTCCTTTATAATTGACGCCGTATTATCAGAACTTCTGTCATCTATAACAATAACTTCAAATGCCGGATAATCCATTTCTAAAATATTTTCGACAGTATTCGCAATAACAGATTCCTCATTATGAGCAGGAATCATGACCGTAACGAACGGCTTGTAATCTTCATTTACCACAGGCGGATGTTTTTTCAGCTTACGCTTTTGATACTTTGTTGCGGCAATGGAATACAAGCCGTAAGTTACCATACACACACATAAAATAACGAAACCTACAATTGTATTTACATAATTCTGAAATACATATAAAAATACGCCAAGACACGATAATATTATAAATAGAAGTATTCTTTCTCTCATAATCTCCCCAGCAATAATAAAATTATATCAAAAACATTAACTTTTATTTCAAAATAATGAAAAAAATAAACTCAATTTTACATTTCTTAACAAAAGAGGTTAAAAAAGGCAATTTTTTTAAAATGAAATACTTTATATATACATAAGAGATATTTAAGAGAGGACTAAAGATGTTATTCACTACTCAAACTATTTCAACAGAAGAAATCAAAACCTTAGACAACTTCTTCAACGAATTCGAAAATGTTGAAACAGTTGCTCCTCAAGACACAGAATCTTCTGTTGCTAAATACATCACTTCTCTTGTTAGCTCTTGCTACGCTAAATCTGTTAACGATATCGCTAACACTAAAATCGGTAACAAAATCGTTAGAAAAAGAAATCTTCAGCAGGTTATGCAAGAATCTTTCTTCTACGGCGCTAACAGATTCGGCAACAACTTCATCGCCTAATACTACGTATGTAGACCTCTGGGCGGGTGACAAAAGTTATAACTACTAGACATAAATAAAAACTACAAGTCACCCTTTAGGTAAAACTACAAGATTAAAGCATTTACCCCTACGCACGTAGATAATTGGTCGGAACACATTAAGTGACATTACAAACCGGTTTCAAAACTAACAAGTGTTCCTCAATGAGAAACGACTAGCCCAATGTATTTTCCCCCCTCCCGCACGTAGATAATCGGGCTGAACAGATTAAGTTTATAACCAATGAATTAAGCAGCAAAACAATGCTATTAATTTCATTTACCCCACAACTCTCTTATATAATCTTACATCTTACTAAACTAAGTTTTACTCCCGTAAGGGAGCTTTTTTTTGCGTTAAATTTGGAAGCTTAAAATAATCTCATAATACATTTACCCCCATCTTACTAAACTAAGTTTCACTCCCATAAGGGAGCTTTTTTT
>CALUQE010000027.1 GCA_944322845.1 Candidatus Gastranaerophilales bacterium | reverse complement strand
GTCAGCAGAGGGTGATAGCGAAGATAAATATAATATGTAGGGAATTCCAATGTCACCCGCCAAGAGGCAAAACGCCAGATGCAGCCAGCTAGTGGCAAAGTCAGCAGAGGGTGACGGCGAAAATAAAATATAATTATAGCGAATATCTATGTCACCCGATAAATATAGTTAAAAAAAAATAAAAGGAGAATAAAAATGGCACATAAGAAAGGTATGGGATCTACCCGCAACGGTCGTGATTCGGAAGCCAAACGATTAGGCGTTAAGAAATTCGGCGGCGAAGTTGTTAAAGCCGGTAATATCCTTGTTCGCCAGAGAGGTACTAAAATCCACCCTGGTAATAACGTAGGCATCGGTTCTGATGATACTTTGTTTGCTTTGATTGACGGGCAGGTTAAATTTGAACCGCATAGACGCGACAGAAAACAAGTTAGTGTTTATGCTGTATAATTAAAATATTGAAAAGCTTCCTGATAAAAAGGAAGCTTTTTTAAGAAAAAATTCTTTCAGGTAGCAAAAAAAAATTTTTACGGGTTTTTTAACTCTCAGAAAGGATGGAAAGTATGAATATAGATAGCGTATCACCAGTATCTTGTAAGGGAAACTTTGTTAAAAGTCTAAAAAATGTGAAGCAATTAAGTGTTCCTCTTAAAAACGGACAAAATGCAAACTTTATGGTTTCTGACAATTATTTGGAATGTCTTATTACCAGAGGCAATAAGATTGTTGAAGGAAAAGGAAAGTATTCTACAAACGGTATAACCTCAAAGGATGTATGGAGTACTTTTGAGAAAGTACAGGATCATGTAAAATCTGGTGTTGATTTCTTTAAAGAATTTTCAAAAGCAATTTTATCATAGGCAGAGATTATAAACTATATATTAAAACAGGACATAATGTATGTGTCCTGTTTTTATATATGTTTGTATGATTGATAAGTTCTGAAAAATAGTGTATAATTATCTGGTGCAATCCCGATGTGTGATAAATGCAGCTTATGAGTTGGTTTTAGGTGTATTTGAAAGAAGAAGGGCGGAAAGATGAGTGAGATTTGTAAAAACTGGACCCAATGGCTTAAGCAAAATCGTTTTGCCGGTCAGACTCCTGAAATGCAGGAACAAACAATGCGCTGGCTTGAGGCTGTAAGAGATGTTATTCTTGTATATGCAGATATAAAACCGTATGATGTTGTTCTGGATATAGGAACAGGAACCGGACTTCTTGCATTTAAGGCTCTCGAGCAGCAGGATTGTAAAGGAAGGGTTATTTTTTCTGATAAGTTTCAGGATTGTCTTGATGATTGCAAGAGGATTCTTGACGAGGCAGGTGTTACAGGCGGGTATGAACTTCTTAAATGTCCGGTTGAGCATATAGCGCTGCCGGAAAGCACTATCCATAAAGCTTTAATGCGTTCTGTGCTTGTTCATGTGGTAAATAAGCAGCCTGCAATTAATGAAATTTACAGAGTTTTAAAACCGGGCGGAAAATTGTGTGCGTTTGAACCGATTATCAGCTCTAATACAAGATACTGGGAAATTTTGGATCCTAAGTTTATTGATAAGTATGAGGATTTTAAGCAGGCGGAAAATGAAATTATGGGCAATCCTCTTGATTCATTATGTAATTTTAACGAACATACGCTTAAAGCAAATTTGGAAATAGCAGGCTTTTCTATTCCGGAAGTCAAGCTTCAGGAGGTGCGTTCCAGATATGTAGTGCAGCCTAATATGGTTAAGGAATGGTTTATTAATCCTCCGTCTCCGGATCAGCCTTCTACTAAGGAAAGGTTTTTAAAATACTTTGATGAGGCGACGGTTGAAAAATACATGCAGGAGGTTCAAAGTTATTTATCCGGCAGAGAAATCAGTTTAAAAACAAATGCAGTGTTTATCAATGCAACAAAATAGTATGGTTTAGAGGGAGGTTATATGGAAAAGCAGACTGCAATAATAATACCGGCAAGGTACGGGTCTTCAAGATTGGAAGGAAAGCCGCTTTTGAAAGCAAAAAATAAGCCGATAATTCAATGGGTTTGGGAAAAAGCTTCTGCTTGTCCGAATGCCGACAGGGTAATTGTTGCAACTGATAATGAGCTTATTTATAATGCTTGCAAGGATTTTGGTGCGGAAGTTGAGATGACTTCTTCAAATCATAAAAGCGGCAGTGACAGAATTGCGGAAGTTGCCCAAAGACATCCTGAGATCGGTTATATAATTAATCTTCAGGGTGATGAGCCTCTGATTGAGGAATCTAATATTGAGCTTGTCATACGTGATGTGAAAGAGGATGAAAAGACTGATATTTCTACACTTGTAAGAGAAATTAAAGAAGAGCATGAGATTAACAATCCTAACCTTGTAAAATGTGTTTTTGATGTAAATAATTATGCAATGTATTTTTCCCGTTCGAAAATTCCGTATGAAAGAAACAAGGGGAAATCCAAATTTTACGGGCATCTAGGCATATACGGGTACAAAAGAGACGCTTTATTTAAGATGACAGAACTTGCTCAGGCTCCTTGTGAAATGGCTGAGAGTTTGGAGCAGTTAAGAGCGCTCCAGAACGGTATGAAAATTAAAGTTGCTGTTGTGGAAAACATTCCGGTAGGAATTGATACAATGGAAGATTTTGAGCACTTTAAAGCTATTGTAGAGGGTTAGATTGAATATTAAGACGGAAATAACACAATTGCATTACACCAAAGAGCCAAAGGGGGCTTTATTTAACCTGTTGAAGTTTTGTTCGTTTTTTTACGGTATCGGGAGCGAGTTAAAAAATTTGCTGTACGATAAAGGAATTTTGAAACCTCAAAAGGTCGGCGCTTATGTGATTTCTGTCGGGAATTTTACAACCGGCGGTGTCGGAAAAACTCCTGTAGTGGCTGAAATTGCAAAATATTTTGTCGAAAAAGGCGAAAAAGTTTGTATAATTTCACGCGGTTACGGGGGAAAGTTGAACAATAAAAAGGTGAATGTAATTTCTGACGGCGTAAATTTATACTATAAGGCTGATATGGCAGGTGATGAACCTTACTGGCTTGCGGTAAATCTGAATATGTGTGCTGTTTTAACCTGCGCAAACAGGGTTAAAGCTGCCGAATATGCCATAAAAGAACTTGGAGTGACTAAGATTATACTTGATGATGCTTTTCAGCACAGGAAAATTTATCGTGATTTAAATATTGTGCTTGTTGATTCGGAAAAAATGTTCGGCAATGAAAATCTTCTTCCTGCAGGCCCTCTGCGAGAAAGTCTGGAGGGTTTCGGACGTATAGATAAACTTGTCATTGTAAGTAAAAATATTGATCATACAAGGGCTGAAAAACTTGCGAAAATTATGACTAAAAAGCAGCGAATTTCATCTTGTGTAGCAAAGGTAGAGCCTGATTATGTTTATAATATAGTATCTGGTGAACATCTGGAAAAAGGGGCGGAAGTTACCGCAATTTCTGCAATCGGTCAGCCTGAGCAGTTTTACGGATTCTTGGAAAAGGATTATAAAATAAAAAACAAAATTACTTTTGATGATCATCATCAATACAGCCTTGAAGATATTAAGGATATTGAAGGTCATATTGTGACGACGGAAAAAGATGCCGTAAAGCTTGCCTTGTTAAATCGTACAAATATTTATGCTCTTAAATTGAAAACGGTTTTAGATGTAAAGGAACTTGTGTTATAATTTTTGTAGAATAAAGCAGCCGGATAATCGCGCCTTGAGAGGCATTGCTTTGAAAGGTGAGGAAAGTCCGTGCATCCAAGGACAGACCGCCGGAGAAACTCCGGGCAGCGCGAGCTGGCGGAAAGTGGCACAGAAAATATACTGCTAACCACCCTTTTAGGGCAGGAGCGAGGGTGCAACGGTGAGGTAAGAGCATCACCGGCGGTATCGGAAGGTACCGGCCAGCTAAACCCCGGTCGGATGCAAGATTGAAACAGGCGTTTGAGGTGTCCGCCGATGCCTGAAAAATCGCTGGAGCTTGAGAGCAATCTCAAGACAAGATAGATGATTATCAGGGAAATATTCCCGAACAGAACACGGCTTATGAGCTGCTTTATTCTTTTTTAATTTCAATTGTTTAGCAAAATGAAAGAATCAGGCAGGTTAAAAGATATAAAATTATTAAACTGTCATAAAGCCAGAGCGGTTTATTAGTTTTATCCGGTGAAAAAACATTTTTGATTACCACCCGATAAAAATCCCAAAAAGCTTTAAGTAGAATAACTGCCCCCGCAATAAAGACAATAAATGCAAAAGTGATAAGAACTTTGTTATTTATAATATCTCCGCCGGAGATTTTTACAAGGATATTAAAAGTTATCTGCCAGACAAGGTAAATCAAAGCACCGAAAGCGAGATATTTATATGAGTTAGAATGTTTCCTAAAATTATTTAAACACCTGATTACCGGAGTTAAATTGTTCATATATTCTCCTACACGGTTGCCATTTTTTCTTGAAGTGTATGGGCGGACTCTTCATAACCTGCTCTTCCCATAAGCGCATAAGTGTAATTTTTTGCCTGTTCAACTCCCGGCTGGCTGAAAGTATCTATATTATATAATTCGCCCGCAATTGCCGTTTGTACTTCCAGCATATAAAGAAGCTGGGCAATATTGTATTCATCAATTTTTTCGAGTGAAATTGTCATAGTAGGTCTTGAATAATCTGCAAGTGCTACTCTTGTTGAATCAGCTTCCGCATTAATCAAATCATTAATAGTTTTTCCGCCGAGATACCCAATGCCTGTATATTCAAAAATTTTCGGAATCTCAAGCGTTGTGTCAAAGTTTTCTACACGTACAAATGTAATAACTTTGTTATTAGGACCTTCGTTGTAAAGCTGAATTTGTGAATGCTGATCAGTTGCACCGAGAGCTTTAATAGGTGTAGGGCCAATATTAACCTTTTCGCCGTTATTGTTATATTCTTTTCCGAGAGATTCTGCCCAAAGCTGTACGAACCAGTCTGAAACGTATTTTAATCTGCTTGAATACGGCATCATTACAGAGAGGTTTTTGCCTTTTTTTGTATCAAGAAGGTATTGTATCAAAGCCCCCTGTGCTGCAATATTCTGGTGAATATCAATATTTTTAAGAGCGAGATCCATGTCTTTGATACCGTTCATAATCTGGTCGATATCAAGTCCGACGAGTGCAAACGGAACAAGACCTACAGCGGAGAAAACAGAAAATCTTCCGCCGACATCATCAGGAACAACAAATGTTTTGTAACCTTCCTGATCGGCGAGCTGTCTTAAAACGCCGACTTTTTTGTCTGTAGTTGCTACGATATTGCGTCTGTAATTATCTCCGAGTTCTCTTTCAAGACGGTCTTTGATAATCATATACTGAGACATTGTCTCAGCTGTAGAACCGGATTTTGTGATAACGTTAACAAGGGTTTTTTTAAGGTCAAGGATATCTAAAAGTCCGTTCATAGAATCAGGGTCGATATTGTCGAGAAAGAAGATTCGCGGAAGTCCGTTTCTTTGTTCGGGAGTAAGCAGATTCCAGTAAGGTTTCAAAAGGGCTTCTGTTACGGCCAGACCGCCGAGGGCAGAGCCTCCTATTCCTAAAACCAGAATATTATCAAAACGTCCTTCTACCATAGATGCGAATTCTTTGACATACCAGACGGTTTCTTCGTTATAGCCTAAATTCATCCATTGAAGCCACTGACCCGGTTTATCTTTTCTCTGGTTTAAACTTTTGATTATATCGGAGATTTTGTCTTTGTAGTTTTCAAACTCTTCTTGCAAGTTTAATCCGTTTGCTTCACCGATTATTGATGCATCAGTGTTTTTAATGTTTAATTTAAGCATTCTCCCGACCTTTCTAACTTATAATACCCTTAATTCAATTGTACTATTAACATTAATTTTTTCAAGAGCGAAAGGTATAGTAATAGCGTACTATACAGGTGGTTGGAAATTTAAAAAATTTTTGTAGTAAAATACAAAATGTGAATGTATTTTTAAGAATATTATTTATATTTATAAGTTTTATATTTTTGCAGGGAGCTTACAATCAAAATATTTCCTGTGACAATTATTTGTCCCAAAATTTTACACTTTCGGCTCCGCAAAATACAATTATTTTAAATAGTGCAGCCGGCCATTCGGAAATTATAACCGTAAATGACAAAAACGAGCAATCTGTTCTCTACGGCAAAAATCAGCATATAATCGGCAATAATATTCTTTTATCGGAAAATAATTTAAATAATTATCAAGAAATTAATCAAGACAGAGTATATAGTTTGGAGCGTTTAAAAACGGGCAGTGCAATACGTGCCCCGTAGGTTTCTTTTATATTGTTACAGTAATTACAAATTAAGAGGAGAAAATTATGAACGCTACATTATGGAATGATGCTCTGCTGGTAATGATTATCGGTATGGGAACAGTTTTTGTATTCCTGACTGTTATGATTTGGGCAATGGATTTAAATGGTAAAGTCTTGCAGTTTGTTAATAAAATCTGGCCGGAAGAAGTTCCGGAAGCGGCAAAGCCTGCAAGAAGAGCCGCTCAAACTTCTGATGATGAAGAAGTTGCGCTTGCAATTGCCTGCGCTATGGCTAAAGCAGGAAAGCATGCTGTATAAAACGGCTTAAATTTTAGTTTCAAAAGAGCGGGTTAGTGCCTGCTCTTTTTTATATTTGTGTTTTACACTGTCCGTAAATTATTCTGTCGATTCCGGCAAGATCTTTTTCAATCGTTATATCAGTAAACTCTTTTTCCATAAAACTCTTTACGGCATCCGCTTCTCCGAGCCCGAGTTCAAACATAAGCCAGCCCTCCGGTTTTAGAAATTGAGGCGCCTGTTCTACTATTTTTCTGTAAAACTCAAGCCCGTTTTCGTTTGCTCTCAGAGCAAGCTGCGGCTCCTGCATAACCTCCGGCTCCAGTTCCACATGATACGGGATATAAGGCGGATTAGAAATTATTATATCAAATTTTTCTTCTTCTCTTACTTTGCTGAAAAGGTCTGATTTTCTGAAAACCGCGCGGTTATTTATTCCGAGCTGCGTAACGTTATCCAGCGCAATTCTCAGTGCGTCAGAAGAGATATCAACTCCAAGAACCGTTGCGTCTGTTTGCTTTGCAATTGTGCAGGCAATGCAGCCGGAACCTGTTCCGATATCAAGAACTGTATATTCCCTCTCCTCAAGGAGAGGGTTAGTCTGAGGTGGCAGCCCGTTTCTGTTTATTATCTCTATAGCTTTTCTTACAAGAATTTCCGTCTCATCCCTCGGAATCAGAACGTCAGGAGTTACTTTAAAATATTCACCCATAAAATAGGCTTTCCCTGTGATATATTGTATCGGAATCCTTGTGATAGCACGCTCTCTTGCCTTTTCTTCCACAAGTTCAACCAGCTCTTCTCTTAAAGGCTTACCGAGAATAAAATCCTTTTCGGTATAATTGCAAAAATGCTCGAAAAGCATCTTAACTTCAATCTTTGCCTCATTCTCTTCAATACCTGAATCAGTCAATATTTTTGTAATCTTCTGAATGTTCATTTAAAATCTTCTCTATTTCGTCTCTCAAATCCAGCTTGGATAACTCATTTACATCTTTTTTCTCTACGGAATACTTTTTGCAGAGCCTGTCATAATAATAAAGCTGTTTTTTTGTAGGTTTTTCTTTTGACATTTTAACTTCCTGCAAAAATTTGCGCTTCTTTTTTTCAAACTCTCTGTTTGCTTCAATTATCGGACGCTGTTTTTCTTTGTACTCATAATATTTTATGCACTCTCTGATATAATCCTCGGTGTCTTTAAGAAAAACTCTATCGTCAATAACCTCTTCAAGAAAAGGAAATCTTGAGGCATTAAGCTCCAGATAATACCTTTCATCCTCAAGAAATTTGTCCATAATCTCTGCAGCACTCAAGTTTAAATTCTGCTTTACAAGCGCTCTTAAGAAATTACAAACTCCGCTTTTCTGAGTCTTATCAAAATTCAAATAAATTCTGTTTTTTATCTGATACATACACAACTATTGTAATATAAAATTAAAAAGGCATACAATTTGTCTTGTACGCCCGTACCTATTTCCTCTTCCTTTTCCTTATTTCTTCTTTTTCCTTTTTCCGCTTCTTTGCCGCTTGCTTACCACTTGAGCAAATCTTCCACGCTGAACTTTCGACCGCCCTCGTTATTGGTAAACTTCATTAACTTTTCAGTTAATGGGTTTGTATGATACGACTTATGTTTCTCTTTGAATCCGACTTCGTTTTCAAAGTTCTCATTTGTAATAACTGTAAATCTCTTTTTCTCGTTTGATGTCATGATCAAAAGCCTCATTTTAAATGTTTAAATATCTCTTATGTATATATAAAGTATTTAACATTTAAAAAATTGCTTTTTTTGAAGCGTATTATTAAGAATTGTAACAAAATTCTTAAAATTTCTCAATTATTTTACAATTTGCAACACAAAAACGCTTTATAATTATGGAGTAAAAACAATAACAGCTGGGTCTTCAGCTTAGAGTTTTACTGTTCTGAAAATGGTTGAATACTTGTGTGAGCCGTAATAAATTACGATTGAGACAAAGTAGTTTTCCAGATCATTAACTTCCAGATATGTTTGAATTGGAGTTTTGCGCTTTGTACTGTTTATATTCCCGATGAGGTCAAGAAATCCCCTGTGTACTTTTTGCGCAACAGTTTCTTTCGGCTTCGGAATATGTTCGTCGTAGAACATTTCAGGCGTATAATCTCTTTCATAGACCGGTATAATATATTTAACAAGTCCGTTTTGTTTGAAGAGCATAAACCATTCGCCTTCGTGTTCTCTCGGAGTTAAAAGGTAATATCCCGGCTCTATAGTGATTGTTTTAAAATATATAGGAGACATTAATCTTAAAAGCGGATATACAGACCAGCTTGTATCTTTCATGTCGTAATACTGCTCAGGGTCAATATCGTGCAGGTATGAAAAAGTCGGAACTTCAAGCGAGTTGTATATCTCGGCATAATTTTTTGTCGGCTTTGCCTTTTCTCCGTAAGGCGGGATTACAACTTCGTCTCCTTCCGCTTCCTCCGTAAAGGTTTGATACGCCTCGCCTTGCGGCTCGGCTTCTTCTTTTTCTATATCTTCAGGCTTAATATCGTCGTAAAATCCCGGCGGAGTTCCGGCATGCCCTCCCTGGTCGGTTTCAGCGGAAAAAGCCGCAAGATTTTGCGGTATCAAAAGTAAACCGAATATGAGTAATATCAAGCTCTTCTTAAACATACAAATATTTTAATAGATTCCACTGAAAAATCAAGCAATTTGATTCGTTTTGATTAGCTGTAAATACTAAATTTATTCTAGTGCCGTGAGCGTGTTATGCGAGAGCATAACGATAGCGAGCGAAAGAGTGCAGACTTTGCCTGCAATATCCATTCAAATCTACGCTCGTAAGAGCGTTGAAAACATTTGCGTGATTTCTCTTTCTTTTGGTACCTTTTCGGGGTAAATGTATTAGGTTTGTAGGTATGACTACAAGCTTGAAAGTTTTATGAAAAACTCTTTATTTCGCAACAAAAGAGAAAGAAAAG
>CALUQE010000026.1 GCA_944322845.1 Candidatus Gastranaerophilales bacterium | reverse complement strand
AAAAAAGGCGACACCCGGATTCGAACCGGGGGTAAAAGCTTTGCAGGCTTCTGCCTTACCACTTGGCCATGTCGCCGTACAATTAATCATAGAATAAACATTCTTCATTTGCAAGTAAAATAAAAAAGACCCGCCTGCTGACGGATCTTTTTATTTTATACTTTGCGCTTACGAGCGGCTTCTGATTTACGTTTTCTTCTAACGCTTGGCTTTTCGTATCTTTCGCGTTTTTTAACTTCAGATAAAATACCAGCTTTCTGGATTTTTTTCTTAAATCTTCTTAAAGCGCTTTCGATACTTTCGTTTTCGCCAACTTTAACTTCTGCCATTTATATTTTCACCACCTTTATAGCAACTATGTGTAACAAAATTTATGATATAACAAGCAAAATAGATTTTCAAGTGGGGGAAAACGGGACTTATATAGCAAATTCCACTAAATAGCTTAAAAAGTATATTAGGACTGTGATATAGCCTGTTTTACCATGTTTTATGCTCGTAGCAAATTTTATCCTTTCATTTCTTTAAGTTAGATAGGTACCTAAAAGTTAACAAGATAATATCGAAAGGATGAACAAAATGAGTAATGAAATTAAATGCCCTAAATGTGGCGAAATGTTTAAGGTTGATGAAATAGCTTACGGAATGATTGTAAAACAGGTTAAGAACATGGAATTCGCAAAAGAACTCAAAAAGCGGCAGGAGCAATTTGAGAAAGATAAGTTAAATGCTATTGAAAAGGCGGTTTCAGAAACCGAAAAAAGTTTTATAGCAAACATAGCCTTGAAAGAAACGGAAATCGCTAAGTTAAAAGCTGATATAAAATCAGAACAGATTTTAATGAAGTCAGAAATTAACGAAATAGTTATACAGAAAGATAAAGAAGTTAGTGCGTTAAAGAATAAATTGAATACATTTAATAAAGATAAAGAGCTCGAAATTGCAAATATCGTCACTAATATGAGTAATAAGCTGGCTGCCCAGGAAAATTTTATATTAAAAATCACTAGTGAAAATGAGTTAGCAGAGAAAGAATATCTTTTACGGGAACAGTTTCTAAAAGAACAATACGAAGAAAGACTCCGTTTCAAGGATGAAGAAATTGCAAGATATAAGGATTTCAGAGCAAAACTCTCAACAAAAATGGTTGGAGAAAGTTTGGAACAGCACTGTGAAACGGAGTTTAATAAACTGCGAGCTACCGGTTTTAAAGGCACTTATTTTGAAAAAGATAACGAAGTTAGGGCTGGAAGTAAAGGAGATTATATTTTCAGGGATTTTGACTCTGATAGGAATGAATATATCTCGATAATGTTTGAGATGAAGAATGAGACTGACACAACTTCTAAAAAGAGAAGAAATGAAGATTTTCTAAAAGAGTTAGATAAAGACCGTAAAGAGAAAGGCTGTGAGTATGCTATCTTAGTATCTATGCTGGAACCTGAAAACGAACTTTATAATTCGGGTATTGTTGATGTTTCGCACAAGTATCCGAAAATGTATGTAATAAGACCTCAATTTTTCATTCCTATAATAACAATGTTACGAAATGCAGCTCTTAATTCTCTTGGATATAAACGAGAACTTGCATTGATAAAAGCGCAGAATATTGATGTATCAAATTTTGAAGCTGCCATGAATGACTTTAAAGAAAAGTTTTCTAAGAACTATCAACTGGCAAGCAGAAAATTTAAAACAGCTATTGATGAGATTGATAAAACAATTGAGCATTTGCAAAAGACTAAAGAAGCATTACTATCATCAGAAAATAATCTGCGCCTTGCTAACAATAAAGCAGAAGAACTAAGTATAAAAAGGCTTACGAAAAATAATCCAACAATGAAAGCTAAATTTGCAGAGTTAGAAATCTCTGGTAAATAGTGTGCATGGGAAATAATAAATCACACCATTACTGTGGTTTATTATTTCCTTGCTTTATTTATAAGTTGTTCTACAAAATCTAAGGTTTGCATGTATAAAGCAGTGTCCTTTTCGGGAATTGCTAAAATTCTTTCCAAAAGTTTTTGCCTGTCATTATTAACAGAAGGCTGTGAAGCTTCAATGCCAAAGTCTTGCAGCGAAAAAGATAATACTTCTGCCATTTTTAAAAAAGCTTCTACATTTAATTTACTTAATCCTCGTTCTACTTTACTGAGATAGTTGGTAGAAATGTCTATTTTTTCTGCAAGAGTTTCTTGTGTCAAATTTTTGTCTACACGTAATTTCTTTATAATTTTTCCAATCGTCTCTGTGTCAATCATATCTAGCCCTTTTTTCAAGAATACATACTATATGATTGATTTTTAATCTCTAATAGTTTAATTTTGTTAAAAATGATACTATTTGATTATTTTTATGTTAAACTAATCATATAGTACAAATTGTATTCTTAGAGTACAGAAATATGAGGGAAAAATATGGAAAAGAAAGAGAAGAAAAAGTTATTATTGGCAGCAACGCTGTCGATATTATCATTATCAAACTGTGCAAATGCACAAGATGTAAATAGTTGGGCTGATTTAGATAACATCCTTAAATCTGGACAGAATGCAACATTATCACAGAGCATAACTGCTGATAAAAATTTTATTGATTTAGAAAACCAAATTACGGACAATCTATCAATAGACTTAGGCAATAATAGCATAACAGGAACCACTATGAACGCCTCTGGTATTATGACTAGCGGGTGTGCAAGTTTTTCCCTATTGAACGGTACTATTCAAAATTTTGTTAACAAAGGAGCTGATTGGGGACTAAATTCCATGCTTGGTGGTTTTCTACAAAGCAACACTACCCATACTACTAATATCTCAAATGTCAATTTTATCAACAACAATGCTACTTTTGGCGGTGCAGTTGCCAACTTAAAGGTGATAGATGACATCCAACTTGATTCACAAGAAACAGAAATTATATTAACCTCAAAAGACACTAATTATACAAATAACAAAGCAGAACTGGGAGGAGCAGTAATTAACCTTACAACAAGAACGACCGATTATGAAGATTTTACACTTGAACAGGGTGAAAATGCTCAAAAAGCAATAGTTAATATCAATGCAAACACAAAAGATGTTATTTTTGATGGTAATATTGCAACCACAGCCGGTGGTGCAATATTAAACCTTGGAACTGTAAATATTGAGGCTGCTGAAGGCAAGAAAGTTGAATTTGCTACAGCAAGTGATGATATTTATAACAACAATGAATTAAATCTTGTATCCGGCGATATAACTATTAACAGTTCAATTACAGATAAAAATATCGACTTATCCGGATACGGTCTGGGAACTTTTGGCGGAAGCGGCGTAACAAATGTACAAAACGGTGCAAATGTTATTGCTAATGCAATTGACCAGAACGCTTTAAATATAGCAAACGGCGGTACACTTGAAACAAACGTAAGCGGTTTGGATATCACGAATGCGATTTCTAACAACGGGACTTTAAAATTAAATGGTGCCGCAGGCGATTGGAATATCCTTGACCCTCTTACTAATACAGCGAACCTTAATGAAAATATTTCAGGGAACGGGGTTACTAATTTTATAAGCGGCAATACACAGGTTACATCTAATGTTGAAACTGAAATCGGTATAAGCGGTTATGAAACAAACGTAATCGTTTCAAATAATAATCAGGGAACAATTACATTAGGTCAGAGCGGAAAAGATATTACTAATACAAACGGAGTTCTGGGAATAGACAAAAACGTTAATATTGCCGGAAACTTAAGCACAGGCTCCGGTTCTGAAACATATATTCTCTCAGCAGACAGTATAAATAGTGCGGTTGCAAACGAAGGACAATTAGGTCTGTTTGACGGCACTTTAGACCAGAATGTTACAGGAAACGGAACGGTTGTAATCGGCGGAAATCTTAATAATAATGCACAAATCAATGCTGATTATGTACAGATAGCAGAAGGTTTTGAAATATTAGGACAAAACTATACCGGACATTTAACTACTAATGCGTCAAATGTTATTTCTGATAACGGTATCATAAATGAGTCATTATTAACATTTACAGGCGGAACAAATGCTAATAGTATTTCAGGTGACGGTAAAACAACAATTACAGGTAATGTAATAAATAATGCTTTAATTGGGCAGGCAGTTGATATTCAATCAGGCAAATTAACTTCTTCCGCATCAAATTTAGGCGGTGCAATTACAAATGCTGCACAATTAGAACTTAATAACGGTACATTAGCACAAAATGTTACCGGAGCAGGTTCTACAATCATTACAGGTGATGTTACAAACAATGCCGCAATCGGGCAGGTAGTTGATATTCAATCAGGTAAATTAACTTCTTCTGCCTCAAACTTAGGCGGAGCAATTACAAATGCCGCACAATTAGAGCTTAACGGTGGAGCATTAGCACAAAATGTTACCGGCAGCGGCTCTACCATAATTTCCGGTGAAGTTACAAATTCTGCTTCAATCGGGCAGAATGTTACCGTCTCAAGCACGGGTAATTTAAGTTCTAATCTTGCAAATATCACCGGAACAGTTACAAATGAAGGTACTTTTAATCTGGGTGATAACTTGTCTAAAGATATTGCAGGAACCGGTACTACTATTTTAGGTACCGATATATCACTTTCAGAAGACAGAACTGTTTCCGGCACCTTAAACATGAATGATAAAACTATTGCAATGGGCAACACTCCTGCACAGTATACAACTTTAGAAGTCGGAAATCTTACAGGTAACGGTAATCTTCAAATTGATGTTGACTTAACTGATAACTCAGGAAAAGCAGCTTCTAACGATAAGATTAACATTACAAACGGTGCTTCAAATTCCGGAACTTTAAACCTTGATGTAATCAACGTAGAAAATGAACTTGCAACAAGTGGAGATGTTTACAACGATTATGTTGATTATGTGACAGGAACGACTGACGGATTAACTCTCAATATTAACGGTTCTACAGACGGGCAGATTGTAGCAGTAACAACAGACCACAAGTATACATTTACAAAAGGTAATGATGGTTCATTAAATGTTCTTGCTCAAGATTATACCGGCGGACTTTCTGATTATATTTCAGGAGAAGTGCAGGCAAATAACTTCTCCATAAATAAAGATATTGTTCTAAACGATAATCAGAATATTGGTTTAACACAAGGTTCTGATACAACAAAGAATGTATTTTTGAACAACGGCTCAACCTTAACAGGTTTTGACGGTACAGAAAAGCACAACAACGGTATTACTGTTGCAGACGGTTACACAATGAACTTAACTGGCTCAACTGGTGCTTCTATGGAAAACTTTGTAACTGCTCTTGAAACAAATGAAGGCGGTATCTTAAATATTACAGATATGAATTTTAGTAACAACACTACTGATATTGCAAACAACGGTACATTAAACCTTGCAGGAACAAATAGTTTTGAATCTGGTGTTACAGGAAACGGAAATATGAATATCACTTCCGGCAAAACAACCAACAACGGAACAATCAGCCAGAATAACATAAGTATTTCACAAGGTGCGGCATTAAACACTAATGCAAGTAATTTGACTGCAACAAGCGGAACAGTTACTAATAACGGAACACTTGAATTTACCGGCGGAAGTGTACAGAATAACATTACAGGAAACGGAACTCTCTCAATTCTTGATAATGTTACGAATGATAAGACTATAACGCAGGCAATAACTAATGTAGCAGAGGGAAAAACGTTTACAAATGACGGTATATTAAATTCATCTGTACAGCTTGCGGCTAATCAAACCATAAACGGTGAAGGAACTTTAAACCTTACAGGTTCTTCATCTAATCTTGGTTCAATTACTCAAAATAACGTAACAATCGCAAATACAGCAGACCTTACAACTGCTGCAAATACGATTACCGCAAGTATTGCTAATGAAGGGAAATTGAACCTTACAGGCGGTGAAAATACTAATACAATCACAGGCAGCGGTACAACAAATATTCAGGGTAATGTAACAAACTCCGGTACTATTGATAACAAAATTGCAGTAGAAAGCGGAAATAGTTTAACTTCCAGCGCTTCAACTCTTGGAAACAAAGGTATAACAAATGAAGGAACTGTAATATTTAATAACGGAGTAAACTCTAATATAATTACCGGAGCCGGAACTACAGAAATTGCAGGAGATGTTACAAACAATGCTTTAATATCTCAGGCGGTTAATGTTACAAGCGGTTCATTTACTTCATCTGCCGATAATCTCGGCGGAGCCGTTGCAAACGCAGCAGAGCTTGAAATTACCGGCGGAACATTGGCAAATGCAGTTACAGGTACCGGTAATATAACAGTTAGCGGAGCAACTATAAGCAATGCTGATATTACACAAAGCAATGTTTTGGTAAATGCCTTATTAACAAACAATGCCGCCATTACTGCTAAAACTCTTGGTTTAAACAGTAATATAGACGGAAGCGGTACATTGGCTCTAAGCGGAGTAAATGATATTTCTGCTTCTTCAAATACAATTACACAGGATTCTGTAACAAATAGCGGAACTTTGACCGCAAATGCAGGACAAATAATTACTGCTAACGGTATTAATAATACAAGCAACTTGACTTTAAAAGGCGGAAGCGAATCTGCTCTTGAAAACTTAAATGTTATTACAGGAGCCGGTAATACGACTTTTGAAGGTAAAGTTAATAATATCGCAAATATAACCCAAACTGCCGTTACAAACTCAGGCGAATTAACAAACACAGGTATTATAACGGCAGCAGTTACAAACAGTGGAACATTAACTTCTTCTGCCGATAATATTGCAGGAACTGTTGATAATACAGGAACTTACAATGTTCAAGGCGGAACAATCGCAAACGCTATTTCAGGAACAGGAAATGTAAATCTTTCCGGTGATGTTGTTTCAAATGCTGCAAATACTTCAACAGGGAATGTTGATATCCTTGAAGGTGCAAAACTTTCACTTGGGGAAAACGGAAACTTATTTACGAATGCAAGCAGCGTAAATGCTCAAAACGGTTCTACAATAAGCCTGCTTAACGGTAACAAGGCAGCAACAGATATGAATAATCTTACAATCGCAGCAGGCAGTAATGTAAACCTTGAACTCGATTGGGGCGATACATTAAATACTACAAACCCTGATTCTGTTGAAGGTAATATTGAACTTTCCAAAATTGATTTGACTTCACAAACAGGTGATACTCATCAAATTTCTACCTCAATCGGAGATAAGATTTCATTATCTGATGATGTAGAACTGGTTGTTGGGGATAACGGCAATAATTATCTTGGTTACAATTCAGCAAACGGTACTTTAACTGCTGATAATGTAACAAGCATTGCTGACGCTATTGCTAAAGACTCTGCAAACGGTGTTTATCAAATGACAGGAGATGAAACTCTTACAGGTGATTTGGGAACACTTGCAGGCAGTGATAACACTCTTACAATCAACGGCGGCGGCAATTCACTTAATGGTGGAAACAATCAGGGTGTAACCGTTGCCCAGGGGCAAACCTTAAATCTTACAAATATAAAAGAAGTCGGCGGATTTGCAGACGAAACTGCTGTTACCAATGACGGTACTGTAAATCTTTCACAAATCACATTAAATGACAAGATTACCGGTACAGGTACAAGTAATGTTACAGGTGATACCACAATAAATAATGCTGTAGAAGGAAATACTTTGAACTTAAATTCAGGTATCTTAACTCTCGGGCAGCTCGGTAATATATTTAATGCAGACGCTCTTATTGCAAACGGCGGTAGTTTGAGTCTGCAAAACGGAACTATTCAGGAAACTAACCTCGGTAATCTTACACTTAATCAAGATATGAATTTAGTGCTTGACGGTAATTTTGCAGAGGAAACACTGGATACAATCTCTGCAAATCAATTTACATCAAACGGGCATAATATTAACATTTCTAATATTAATATCCTACAGCCTACTACAGCAAAAACCTTCTCTATTTCACCAATTAGTGAAAATATGGATGAAACTGTAAGGGCACAACTTACAGGCTCTGTACAATATACAGGCGGAGAAATGGTTTATTCTCCAATCTATAAATATAGTGCAACCTATGACCCTAATACTGCAATGATGAACTTTGTTCGTGGAGGCGGCGGAAGCTACGGTGATTATAATCCGTCAGTTATGGCAAGTCCTATTGCAGCACAACTTGGGGGTTACTTAACTCAATTAAATTCATACGATGAAGCATTCAGAAACATGGATATGTACATGTTGATGACTAAAAAACAGCGTGAAGCAATGAAATTACGCAATAAATACGCTTCTCTTGATAATAATTTAGCTTATGACAAAGGAAACAGTCCATATTCAGATAAATCTGTATGGTTCAGACCTTATGCAACATTTGAAAATGTACCTCTTAAAGGCGGTCCGAAAGTATCTAATGTTGCTTACGGTACTTTCTTTGGCGGAGAAAGCGAATTATACGACCTCGGTCACGGCTGGGATGGTATGTATGGTATCTATGCCGGTTACAATGGCTCTCACCAGGCTTATGACGGTATAGGAATCTATCAAAACGGCGGTACATTAGGTGCTGTTGGTATGGCATACAAAGGAAACTTCTTCACCGGCTTAACACTTAATGCCGGAGCAAATGCAGGTGAAGCAAGCACCTTCTACGGTACTGACAACTTCTCAATGCTTATGGCTGGTATTGCAAGTAAAACCGGCTACAACATTGAATTAGCAGACGGTAAATTCATTATCCAGCCAAACTTCTTAATGTCATATTCATTTGTTAACACATTTGATTATACAAATTCTGCCGGCGTTAGCATTGATTCAGATCCGCTGCACGCTATTCAGTTAGAACCAGGTATTAAATTTATCGGGAATCTTAAAAATGGCTGGCAGCCATATCTCGGTGTAAGTATGGTTTGGAACATAATTGATGAAACAAACTTTAAAGCTAACAACGTATCGTTACCGGAACTCAGCGTAAAACCGTTCGTAAGATATGGTGTCGGTGTTAGAAAAACCTGGGGCGAAAGATGTGTTGGATTCTTCCAAACTTACATTATGAACGGCGGAAGAAACGGTGTAGGTTTGCAGTTAGGTTTCAGATACACTCTGGGTAAGGATTCAGGAAGTTCTGCGCAAATCAGCGGAAAAACTCCGGAACTTGCAAAGGCACAGGTAAAATTAAGCAGTATGAAATAAGGAGATAAACTAATGAAAAAATACTTGAATATAGGTCTAATAGCAATTGCTTTCACGCTGGGCTTGGGTATAAATAATTTTGCAGTATCTGATGTTCCGTCAAAGATTGCTGTTGCAGATGTTAACAAAATAGTAAGCCAATCATCACAGGTTATGGCGCTGAAAAAAGAACAGCAGCTTAAAATGGAAGAACTGCAAAAATGGCTTGTAAATGCTCGCAAAGATGTCGAAAAACAGTCTACTAAAGAAGGTAAAGAAAAGCTTGTAAAGAAGTATGACGCTGATTTCCAGAAAAAACAGCAGGCTATACAAAAAGATTATACTTCTAAGCTTCAATCAATCGATAAGGAAATTTCAGCAGTAATCGCAAAAGAAGCTAAAGCCAACGGTTATGATATTGTTATAGCTAAAAATGTTGTTCTCTATGGCGGAGATGATATAACACAATCAATCGCTAAACTTGTGAAATAAGCCTCATATTTTGATAACTACCAAACAGACCTGCTATTTTAGCAGGTCTGTTAAATTTATATTACTAACATTACCTGGAATCATTTCTATACAGGGATGTTACGACCTTTGACTTTGCCATAAAACCCCTAAAAAGTTGACTAAAACGGGAAAATATGGTACAATAAAGGGGACAATTCCATAAAGAGTTGTGCGAGGGACAAGCCCGATGACCACACAGCAACCTGTGAAAGATATTCATAAGGTGCTAAAGCTTGAACGATGGATAAATAGTCTAAATTAAAAAGTTTTGACTAAACTCCATCGTTGCGATGGGGTTTTTTCTTGCTTCTTTATGGGTGTCAGAGAACTATAAAGGAGCAAGGTGAAATACAGCAGTTGTACCAAAATTGAATATCAAGCTAAAATTGCTGATTTGTGCAACAGCTCTATAGCACCTCCATACAAGTTAATAAGGAAAAATTTTAACAAATTTTTACAAAAAGGCAATTTTAATAATGCTAAAGAACTTTATATATGTATAGCTATGAATATAGAAAATACTTTATGTAAAAATTTTAAAAGCCTTAAAGATTTAAGAGCAACCTTTAAAACAAATCAAGATTGCATAAAATTCTTGGAAGAACTTATTTGGGAAGGTGAACCTGTAAGCCCTTTTGATAAAACTTCTAAGGTATACAAGTGTAAAGGGCTGGTATAAATGTAAAAACACAGGTAAGGAATTTAATATTCTTACAGGAACACTATTTCATGGTACAAAAATAGATTTAACCACCTGGTTTGAAGTAATTTTCCGTGAAAATTCTGATAAAAGCGGTTTGGCAGCTACAACTGTTATGAACGAATATGGTATTACATACACCGTAGCTTGGAATATGTTGCATAAAATAAGAAACGCTATGGGTAAAGAAAATCATCAAGAATTAAGCGGAACAGTAGAAGTTGATGAGTATCATGCAGGCGGTTCTCTGAAAAATATGCACTATGATAAAAAATTGAAAGTTAAGGAAATTCCTAATCAGAACAAAAAGTTGTTGCAAGGATTTGTAGAACGGAATGGGGACGCAGTTATTAGAGTTATCTCGAATATGTCAGAGAGTACGTTAAGCGCAGGGGTACTAAGATACATAAAAAAAGGTTCAACTTTATACAGAGATGATAGTCAGAGTTACTTTCAGGTATAATACAAGAAAAATGAAACCTAGCGAAGCATGTATTTGGTTTTTACAAAATATAGGAAATACCAAGATTACCTGGAAAGAAGTCAGAGATGGAAAATATAGACAATATAATCGAAATCAAGAGAGGGTTGCATAAGATTTGCAGGCGAGAACTTGTAAACGTTATCGCTGAAACTGAAAAATGCGAAGATTTTTATAGGAATGTATTTATTACTTACAGCTTAATATATAATACTGAAACACTCAGACAGAAACGTGCTTTTGTTGCAGCAATTACAGAATATTTTATTCTAAAGAGGTTGCCGGAAGCTTGTTTATCCCTTAATGAAGGCAAGTATGAAATTAAGGCTAATATAAAGAAATTTAAGGATTTTCTAGTTGAAACTTTAGATGTTTACTTTACAATACATGCTGCCAGTAATTCACATGAAGATTTCAATAAAAAATACGCAGCACATTTTAATGAAGAAGTAAGAGATTTTAGTAAAGAAATCTCTGAAGATAGAGATGACTCATTATCAGATTTTGCCAAAACGATTAAAAAGATTTATAATTTTAAGGATAAAAACGACGATTGTTAAGTATTATTAAGCATTTTTACATGCTTAGTTGAATTTGCTATATAAGTCCCGTTAAATTTGTATTGACTCTTAAAGCTCTTGGTGTTAAACTGTGGTATCTCAATCGGAATTAAGAAGTATGGAATTAACTACAGAAGAAACTGTCACAAGACTGTTATCGTCTAATGAAATTTTGCACGTTAAGCAGGAAAATCCGCTTATCTCAAATCCGTTTGAATCACTTGGCGAATTCCTTAAAAATGTTAAACCCGAACCTTCTCCCTATGAAGGTAAGTATGTTTTTATAAGATAAAAAAGCCCCCCTTTTAAGGAGGCTTTTTTTACTATTTATTATTACAGTTCTGTTGTGAATTTGTATCCGTTACGGGTTAAGTGCCCTTTTGATGCGTCATATGTGTATTCTACTGATGTTACTCCTGCTTTTGCATATTTTGCACCTTGACCGAATTCTTTAACTGTTACAGTGTATTTATTTGAACCTTTTTCATTTTGTGTAAAGTTGTATTTATTTTTCTGTGAACCGTGTTTTGTACAATCAACAGAGTAAGAAATCTTACCGTCTTTGTCTTGTTGTACACCGCTTATTTTACCTTGTATCCATTGATCTATTACTGATGTTTTATCTGTATTTTGTGCAATTTTTACATCAATTCCTGCTTTTTCAAGTAATAGGAGAACTGATATATTGTTTGCATCTTTTATTACTCCGCCGTCTTCTATACCCAGTTTCTTCAGCAATTCAGTTGCCTGCTCCGGTGTTAATTTGGATATATCAGGTTTTGTAAGGCTGCGTATTTGATCCGGTGTTAATCCATTTATATCACTATTGTTGTTGTCTGTGTTACCTGTATCTTCTGAATTGGTGACATCTACTGGATCTGTATCAGTATTGTTTTTTGGATCAATCAAATCTTTACCGAACGTATCACTTTCTATATCGCCCCAGCCGCGTCTTGCTGCTTCATTTTTCAAAACGTCAAGCCAGTTTTGATAATCATTAGGATCTGTTTTATCGTGGTGTCCTTCAGTTTTACTTTCTTCCTGAGCCTTTTTGATCTGGTCATATAGTGTTTTTAAATCTTCAGGTTTTAAATCTTTGTTGACTATTGCATCATTTACTTTGTCACCGAAATCAACAATTTTTTGTCTGTCAGGATCGTTGCATTCAGTTTCTTTTTTATCTTCAACTTTATCTCTGTCGCCGTCATTATCGCTTGCTTTCTTACGTCTGACACTGCTGTCATCATCGCCGACTCTTGAACCGCCGCCATACCAGCCGCTGCCCCAGGATGGGATGCCAAAACCGCCCATACCAAAGTTGCCGAATGAAGGGAAGAATCCGCCCATTCCGAAGCCGCCAAAATTCATTCCGCCGCCAAACCAGTTGCTGAACAAGCCGCCGAATGCGTTACCTAAACCGAAGCCAAAGCCGCCCCAGAATCCGCCGTGACCGTTACAGTCTATATTATAAGTAGTATTAAATATACTACCGTAGTTGTTTCCGCCCCCGCATCCGGAGTGGAACATTTCATAATGCTTAAATGAGCTGTGACAATTTATTCTGGTCATACTCTGTACCTCGTTTTTTCTTACATCTGTTATATATATAAAGTATGTAAAGAATATTTAATTTCACAATTTGTATTATTTGTTACAAAACTTTACAAAAGTTATGTAAACTTTTGTAACAATCTTCCCCAAAACCCTAAAGTTTTTTGAAATTGTGCCGATATATATATTACAAAAGGGAAAAGAAAAAGCTCGGGAAAAGGAGCATGGGATTATGGGATTAAACGTATCTGCATCATTAGCATACAATTTAGACAATGGAGAAATCCTCAGAAACACTGCAAGAAATATTCTCAATAAAAGCGGCGCTTCTGCGGAAACTACCCAGCAAATTATTGAAAAAACTCTTTTCAATAACGATGCAGTGTTGAGAGAAGCTTATACTACCCCTCAAATGTCTGTATTAAAAGCTTCTACTCAAATTACTTTGAATGAATCTCTGAAAGAGACATTAAAGTATTTGAAAGAGCACGCAAACAAAAAAGTTGTAAAAGAACCGGTTCTCGGCGAATTGTGGAATATATTTACAGCTAATAATGAAGCTTCTGAAAAAAATCCATACAAAGACGAATTGTATGACTTTGAAATAGACAAAAACGCAAAAAATATTTTTGCGGCTTAAAAAGATATCTCCTCAAAAAAGGCGGGTTTTGATTCATCAAATCCCACCTCCTCGTTTATAACTTAATTTTAACTACAACTTTTTTGACATGTTGCTTTTTGTCAGGATTTATGGATGGTTTGTGTGCATCCTGAGGAAACAGTACCAGAAATTCGCCTTCCTTAATTGTCTCAAAAAAATCTTCTTTATCAAGTGATAAAAATTCAATATCTTTTCCCTTATTATATGTTTCTGTTACCGTACAGTTTGAATAATCCGTTACCCCGATTCTTTCTTCACCTTTTATCATAAACTGTATATCGGCATATTCTCTATGAGCTTCATAAGGCGCACTGTCTTTGGTCTCGTAGCTTTGAATATTTGCATAAATATTATCCCCGTCAATACCGTGCCGTCCTTCGGTCAGTGTATCCAAATCATTGTTTTTAAGCCATTCAAATCCTTTTTTGAAATTTTCTGAAATTCCGTAATAGGTCTTTGCATGTTCCAGTTTGTCTTTAATCATTATTATTACCTCTGTTTTTTAATCCAATATATTTACTCATAATACCCTTATACATTAGACTTGTAGTTTTGCTTCTTATCCCTATACATTTACCCCTTAACATATCTTAACAAAATAGTATAAAAAAGGCAATTTATAAAAAGAAAATTACTTTATATATTTGTAAGGTTAAAAGGTTAGTTTTAATGTTACGCAGGTTAGTAAAAGTTAGGTAGGTTCCACTATGTTAATGGCATTCTGGGAAGTCCAGAGATTAACACGCGAAATAAATTACTTGGAGAAGCAGGCCATCGAGACCCGCACCCGACTTGAGCATTATCAAAAATATGCGAGTGTTCTTGGCGGATCAAGTATTATGACGATGAATAACATCGCAGGACTTTCACCTGAGCTTTTACCGAGAGCGTCAATGTTTGCCCAATTCTCTAATCAGGTAAGTTCTATGAGTGCTATGCAGAATCTTCAGACGATGAAGATGACCGGCATGGTGCCATGGACGGGTAATCCGATGGCTCAGTATCAAATAGAGATGAGTGCTTTTGCAAAATTTAAAGAAGAGTCTATGAAGGCTCTTAAGCAGCAGGAAATTCAGATATTAAATGAAAAAGAAAAGGAAATCCAGCTGGAAATGAATCAGATTGAACAGCGAATCAAGATGAAACGTGCAATGCTTGATTCAGTAAAACAATTAGCTTCCGAAGAGGCGCGGGATAGCGCACCTAAGTTCGGACTCGGATAAAACTATTATAAACAGCTAACTCTAAAAACTTTATAGTGTGTAGAGAATAGTGAAGTGTAGACCTATTAACTTAATAAATTCCCCTCGCCTCTTCCTCAAAAGAGGCTTTTTATTGCTAGTAAAGGGGGTTAGTACACAGGTATATCAATTGGATTAAGCAGTTTTACGCTGAGCACATCGCCTTTGTGAATATAAACATCTTGACCTTTTCTGAACATATCGGCGACGCTATCGCCTACCCAGTATCCTACACCGCCGATGAATCCGCCTATGGCACAAATTGGTGCCGTCAGGAACTGGATTCCCGGAGCGGAATCACCTGCACTCATTCCGTAAGCAGTAGCGTTTTTAGTAATTTCAACTCCGCGTTCATAATTTTTCTTTAAAGCTTCACCATATCCGAGGTTTTTATATAAAGCGCCATCGTAATAAATGTTATCAAATTGGCAAACTGCCATATCCAGAGGGATTTGACGGCCATTAGGCGTAACTATGTGATCAAAATCCAAATATAATTTTGCGCCTCTTGAAAATCTTTTTGCTGTATTAACTTTATTAATACTTCCTCTAACAACAGAACCCGCCGGCAAAATAACATTAGCATCCGTAGAAAGTTCATTTTTTAATGTTGCGACAAATGAATCACCTTCACAGCCGGAGAAAGTACTTACCGGTTGTATAAATTCAAGCTGAAAAACAGTTCCGGCAGGAATTCTTTTTGTTCTGGCATCAGCTTTGAATGTTCCTGCAAATGCGCAAAAAGTTGTCATGCATAAAGCAAGCATTAATATAATTAATTTTTTCATTGTTCTCTCCTCTGATTCACGATGATTGTAACACATTAAGGGGCTAATTGCAATTGATGGTAATCTCTTCTTCTTTTTTAGCAAAATGTTTTATCATTTGTGATGCAGCTATAGCTGTAAAAGGAACGCAAATTACGATTGCGATGCTTCCTATAAGAGCGGAGGCTGTTTCTGTTACAACCTGATTCAGGTTAATAAATTTTTGCAAGTCGATATTTTCAGCAAGCAAGATTAAAGGCAATGAACCGCCAAGGTATACCAGAATGAGGGTATTTGCCATTGTTCCGATAATATCACGTCCGACATTCATTCCGGAGAAGAACAAATCTTTTACGGTCTTTTCCGTATCAATAAGAAATATTTCATTAATTGTACTTGCAATTGACATGGCAACATCCATAACCGCACCGAGGGTTGCTACAATCATTGTAGAAATTGTTATGCTGATAAAATCTAACTCAGGATGAGCCGTATATAGAAACATTGAGTTTTCTTCCGCAAATCCTGTTAAGTGAGCCGTAAGCATTATTATATAGGATAAAGCTCCGGCAAATAAAAGACTTAAAACCGCGCCAATTACTGCAGAAGAACTCTTCGCATTAAAACCGCCTACAAGATACATAGTGGCAGCTGTTGATATAACGCAAATAATTAACGTTGCCAGAACCGGATTCATTCCAAAAAGGATGAGAGGCGAGAGGGCGTGTGTTATAAGAATAACTGTTAAACCTATTGAAAACAGGCTGTAGAGCCCTTTTTTTCTCCCGATATATAAAAGAAGGACGCAGAAAATCAGCGAAAGCCAGCCGAGAGTTCCGGCGCGCTTAATATCTTCTATAGAATATTCAATCCCGCTTCCGTTATCCTCAGCATGGAGTATTACTTTGGTATTCTTTTTGAGTTTTATGTCATAATAAGGGTTTCCCGTAAGCATATTATCAAGCTCTACAGTCTCACCTTTAAATTCGCCGCTCAGAAGTTTTACCAGAATACGTTGTTTTGTCTGCGAAACCGCATCATCTTCAAGATCAACGTATTCCACGCTCTCAACAACTCCTGTTTCTGACGGAAGAATTTTCCCTTCTTCATTGTCAGCAAATGCCGGCATGAAAATCATTGTAAATATGGCAAATACTATTAGTAAAAATTTCTTCATTAATATTCTCTCTTTATGCTGCAAGGTGATTTAATATTTATTTCGAAACGATAGCGGGAGCCGGAGGCGGGAGCGTGTTTGAGAAATGAATATTAAATCACCGGTTATATCCTAATCTTCTTCTCCAAATAATCTCGTTTGCATTGAAGGCATTTTTTTACCCAGATGCCTGTAGCCTTCGGGGGAAACTTTTCTGCCTCTCGGAGTCCTTTGCAGCAAACCTGCCTGTAGAAGATACGGCTCGCAGACATCTTCAATAGTTCTGACATCTTCGCTTAAAGCTGCTGCAATAGTTTCCACTCCTACAGGACCGCCGTCATACTTTTCTATAATCAGATTTAACAATGCTCTGTCGGTATTATCGAGTCCGAACTCATCTATTTTAAGAATATCCAGCGATTCATTTGCAACTTTTTCGTCAATTTTGCCGTCATACTTAACAATTGCAAAATCAGAAACCCTTTTAACCAGCCTGTTTGCAATTCTTGGAGTGCCGCGGGAACGCATACCTATGGCTTTTGCTCCGTCAGGGGTTATTTCGATTTCCAGAATTTTTGCAGTTCTTTGTACAACTTTTGCAAGCTCTTCTATTGTATAAAATTCAAGCCTGTGAATCATTCCGAAACGGTCTCTAAGCGGGCTTGAAAGTTCTCCGGCTTTTGTTGTTGCACCAATTAGTGTGAATTTAGGCAAAGGAATCCTTAGAGTTTTAGCGGTTTGTGTTTTTCCTGTTGTCATATCGAGGGTAAAATCTTCCATTGCAGGATATAGGATTTCCTCTGCTACTTTATTTAATCTGTGAATTTCATCTATAAATAAAATTTCTCCGCCCTTAAGTGACATTAAAATACCGATAATATCTCTCGGGCGCTCCAGTGCGGGGGCAGAGGTAATTTTTATTTCGACTCCCATTTGAGCGGCAATAACACCTGCAATCGTGGTTTTTCCAAGTCCGGGCGGTCCGTAGAAAAGCATGTGATCTAGGGGCTTGTTACGTCTTTTTGCTGCTTCAAGTATGATTTTTAAAGTCTCTTTCAGGGCACTCTGTCCTATGTAATTATCAAAATCCTTAGGTCTTATGGTGCTCTCAAATGTATTATCGTATTCGATTGTTTCAGGCTTAATTACAGGATTTTTTTTAATCCTTCTTTCCAACCCGCTGTCGTCTGATATAATTGCCATAAATAAATTCTAGCACAAAACGGAGTTAAAAAAAAGAAAATTCAAAGACTCGTTTAACGCAGGTAAACAAGCAGGTTAGGATGGGTGCTTTTTTATAATTATAATTTCTTCATTTTTTCTTCTTTAAAAACAAAAGAAGAAAAAACGAAGCAAAAAAGAAGAAACTTTAATTGTTTACAATGCTCTTACGAGCATAAAACAAAATTGATGTTGCGGGTAAACCCGCACTCTAACCCTCGCTAAAAACGCTCGGGAGGGCTCCACCACGCTCATCATTAGGGAAATATCTACACTTTTTTATCTTTGCTTCACTCTTCACGCCTCATGTACTATAAGTCTGTAGCACATAGCACGTAGGAGGTGGTAAATTTTTAATTTACCGCATCAATAAAATTATTAATAAAATTATTGTTTCTTATTTATGTCACTTGTAGTTATACCCACCAACCCAATACATTTACCCCCTTAACTATAACGCCGGACTTGTAGTTATACCCACAGACCCAATACATTTACCCCCTTAACTATAACGCCGGACTTGTAGTTATACCCACAGACCCAATACATTTACCCCCTTA
>CALUQE010000025.1 GCA_944322845.1 Candidatus Gastranaerophilales bacterium | reverse complement strand
ACAAAAGATTGTGTTGATGCGTTTATAACAACATTTAATACAAATATTGCAAAAGCTATAGATGAAATGAATGCTTCTGATAAAGATTTTGATACTATTGATCTGGATTATACTCAAGCAGGAAAAGACGAAAACGGTAATACAATCACAGATGAAGCTACTGGAACAGATATAAGCACACTATACGCTTCAGGTAAAACTATCGTTACATTCGACAAAGGTGCTGATTATTATGTTACACTGGCAGAAATAATGGTTGATAATATGAAATCCCAGATGCTTAAAAAAGCAAAAGCAATGTGCGATGCAAATGGAATAGAATTTGATAACAGTGCATTTAATTCAATTTTCAATAATGCAAAATCTACAGCCGTGAATCAAGCTGTTTCGGGAAGCAGCTGGGGATTTTCTCTGCATTCCGAATTTAACACAATTTCATTCGATGAAAACGGAAACCCGATATACAAAAACATTGAAAATCTCGCTAATAAGAATACGGTTTGTTATCTGGATACAAAAACATTACTTAATACATTTACAGAACAATTTAAAACAAATTATACAAGCTGGGTTAATTTAGAAAAAAATGAATAAGCAAAAAAGGCGGGAGGCTTTGCCTCCCGCCTTTTTTGAATAAACTAAACACCAACTTTCATAGTGTTAGCAATAATTTCATTAAAGCTGTCTGCCTTCAAGCTTGCACCGCCGACTAAAGCACCGTCGATATCAGATTGAGACATTTGCTCTTCGATTGTAGAAGGTTTTACAGAACCGCCGTAGAGGATTCTGATTGAATCAGCGGCAGAAGCAGAAGAAACCTCTTTAACAACATTTCTTATCATAGCAATAACTCTGTTAGCTTCTTTGCTGTCGCAAGTTTTGCCTGTTCCAATAGCCCAGATAGGTTCATAAGCGATAACTGATTTTGCAACTTCTTCTTCGCTTAAACCGTTCAATGCTGCACGGATTTGAGTTGCAATATGCTGGTCGGTTACACCGGATTCTCTCTGTTCAAGAGTTTCACCGCAGCAGATAATAGGAATCAAGCCGCCTGCTAAAATAGCTTTAGCTTTTTTGTTAATCATTTCATCTGTTTCTGAGAAATATTGTCTTCTTTCAGAGTGGCCGATGATTACATAAGAGCAGCCGGCATCTTTAAGCATTTCAACAGAAACTTCGCCTGTGTAAGCACCGGATTTTTCCCAGTGGCAGTTTTGAGCGGCAATAGCGATTTTATCTCCGCCGCATCCGCAGTTGCATTTTTCAGTATGAACAACATTCAATGATGTAAATACAGGTGCTATAACAATTGTAGGCAATTGAGGCGCCGTAAAATCTTTTGTAAAACTTTTAATACCTTCAAACAAAGCCTTTGCTTCATCCTGAAGTAAATTCATTTTCCAGTTTCCTGCAATAATTGGTTTTCTTGACATAATCCGTCTCCTTATTTATCTAACACTTGCAGTTTAGAATAAACAGGGGGAAAAATCAAGGTAAAAAACTACGCGGATAATGAGGTTGAAATCCCTTCCATAATATTATAAAAATCTTCTTTCGGAAGTGTAGACATTGTCTTCATCGCATATGATAATAAACTTACTTTATCATACCATCTTCTTGAATTGGAAATTTTATAAAGCCCGAGAACCCTGTCAATTCCGATACTGACATCCTGTTCTTCGTTTTCATCTTCTTCACGCATTTCTTTAATTTGACGAACTACAGCCGTTAAATCACGTGAAAGTGCACGGCGTTTATCTTCATCCATATCTTTTAATATAGCTAAAGCTTTTTCAGTATACTCATTTGAATCGTACCAACGTCTGTTCATCAAAACCTCTCCCAATACACATTAATATTATAATAAAACAAACATTATTTGGTATCATGCATTTGGTGGAAAATTTACTCTTCGCTTATTACACCGAGTTTTCTGCAAGCCTCATAAGCACAATTTTGCTGCGCTTCCTTTTTAGTTTTTCCTTCGGATTTTGCAATAATTTTACCCTGCCACTCAACTTCGACCTCAAAAACCGGCTTATGTGCAGGCCCTTTCGTTCCTACAGTCCTGTAGACGGGAAGCGTCTTATCCACTCCTTGAGTATACTGCTGAAGAATGTCTTTTGCATTGTATTTCACAAAATGTTTACCGACATCGTCTGCAAAAACCATCACGTAATCTTTGATAAACCTTTCAATTTCCTCTTCTTTTCCGCTTAAATAATAAGCGCCGAGAACAGCTTCCGTCGCACAGGCTAAATTTGATTCGCGTTTTCTTCCGCCCTGCTTCTCTTCGCTCGGTCCGAGAATTATCTCTTTGTCAATCCCGATTTTTACCGCAATCTGAGCAAGTATAGCATCAGAAACAAGTATTGAACGAATTTTTGAAAGCTCGCCTTCCGGAGATTCGGGATAGGTTTCATATAAAAGTTTTGATGTAAAAAGTTTCAAAACCGAATCGCCAAAAAATTCCAGCCGCTCGTAATTTTCAAGCGGATTTAATTCATTTTCACTCGTATAAGAAGGATGAGTCAGTGCTAATTTCACTAACTCATTCTTTTTACCAAAAATTTCTTCTAACATGGAAATATTCCCCTGAATAAATCAAAGAAGTTATTTACCACAAAGAAATATAAATAATAATGCAGAACAGGAATAGTCAAAATATAACTGTCAGTTCTGTCTAAAAACCCGCCGTGTCCCGGAAGCATATTGCTGGAATCCTTAACCCCGGCATCACGCTTAATCATTGATTCGCATAAATCACCAATTTGCGCAAAGCCGGCAATTAAGAGGCCGATAATCATACTGTGATACCACGGAATTTGTATAATCGGACCAAAGATCATACAAAATATCATGCACATCAAAGTACCGCCTATTGAACCTTCCACTGTTTTATTAGGGCTGATTACTTTTGATAATTTATGTTTACCAAATCTCAAACCGGCATAATAGCAGAAAGTATCGGTTAAAATTACCGCGAAGAGTAAAAATAACGCATAGCAGGCACCCTGATAAGTTACATTGTATTTCATAATACCGGAATACAGAGGCATACTGCCCAGATCCCTCAGGAATAAAAGGTGAAGCGGAAACCATCCGCAATATACAAACCCGAGGATTGTTGTTGCAACATTTGCAATATAAGGCTGCTTACCCTTGAATAGCACAGACATAAATGCCATTATTGAGCAGGCGGAAAACGCTAATGCAACGAGGTCAAACCTGTTAAAATATGCCAACGCGGCAAATATTAAACTGGAAAGTATGATTATTTTGAAACTCGGAAGAAATCCTTTATGTTTCAAAATAAACGTATACTCTCTCGCAGCCAATACAACTATTGCAAGCACCAGAGCCACCAGATAAAGCCCGCCGGCTAATATGGCAAACAAAGCGGCAAATCCGAAGACAAGCCCTGTCAGCAGCCTTTTATTTTTCATTATACTGTCATAACCTCTTTTTCTTTTTCACTAACGAGTGAATCAATTATCCCTACATATTTATCTGTCAGTTTTTGAATCTTATCCTGATTATCTTTTACTGCGTCTTCCGGCATATTTTCATCTTTTTCAATCTTCTTTAAAGAATCAACCATATCGCGTCTTACGTTTCTGATTGCAACTTTTGCATCTTCGCCGTATTTTTTAACTTCTTTTGCGGTTTCTTTTCTTCTCTCTTCAGTCAAAGGCGGGAAATTTAATCTTACGCAAGTTCCGTCATTATTTGGTGCAACACCTAATTCAGCTTTTATAATAGCTTTTTCAAGTTCTTTCATAATACTTTTATCAAAAGGAGTAATTACAAGCGTAGTACCTTCGCTTACGCTAACCTGAGCCATTTGTCTGATTGGAGTCGGAGCACCGTAGTATTCAACAATAACCCTGTCAAGAACCGCAGGATTTGCACGACCCGTACGTACAGATGCAAATTCTTTTTTCATCTGACCTACGGCCTTTTCCATTTTTTCTTCGCCAAATAAATACATCTCATCAAGAGCTTCTGACATAATTTTCTCCTTTTATAAAATAATTAACTTACGTACGTACCTACGGCTTCGCCGTTCATAATTCTGGCTAAGCTGCCTTTTGCTTTAAAATCAAATACGATAATAGGTATTTTATTCTGTTTGCACAAAGCACAGGCAGAAGTATCCATAATTTTTAATTCATTTTTAATGATGTCATCATAAGACATTTTGTCAATCTTTTTAGCCTCCGGATTAGTTTTAGGATCATCATTATAAACCCCGTCGACCCCGTTTTTAGCCATAAGCATTGCCTCGGCATCAATCTCGGAAGCCCTTAAAGCTGCGGCTGTATCGGTTGTAAAGAACGGATTTCCCGTTCCTGCGGCAAAGATTACAACTCTGCCTTTTTCGAGGTGTCTTATTGCTCTGTGTCTTACATAAGGTTCTGCAATCTGGTTCATTGCTATTGCAGTCTGGACCCTGCATTCTACATTGATTTTCTTAAGAGCACACTGCAAAACAACAGCATTCATAACAGTTGCGAGCATCCCCACATAATCACCGGAAGCCTGATCCATTCCGAGTTTTGCACTATTTTTCATACCGCGGAAGATATTTCCGCCGCCGACAACAACCGCAACCTGAGCACCCTGATCATAAATCGACTTAATTTCATTAGAAATCATCTCAACAGGGTCATAATCTATACCAAACTGCTGATTGCCCAGCAACGCCTCCCCGCTGATTTTTAATAACACACGTTTATATTTTGTAACCATTAGTAACCTCTCATTGTATTAATAGTATTAAAAAATGGAACAAATGTAAAGGGGGGGGATGTCGATTGGTGAGGGGTGAAGCGTGAAGAGAGCATTAAAGAGTATGTAGGTCAGGTTTTTAACAAGTCCTGCGCCGCGAGCGTGTTATGCGTCAGCATAACGATAGCGAGCGAAAGAGTGCAGACTTTGCCTGCTACAGCCATTCAATCCAACGCTCGGAAGAGCGTAGAAAACAATCGCGTTTTTTCTCTTTCTTTTGGTATCTTTTCTTTCTCTTTGACCCGCAACAAAAGAGAAAGAAAAGTACAAATATTTTCTCTTCATTTTTTCTTCTTTAAAAATAAAAGAAGAAAAAACGAAGCCAAAAGAAGAAATTTTGATTGTTTACAATGCTCTTGCGAGCATAAAACCAAATGGATGTTGCGGGGAAACCTGCACTTTGCCCCTCGCTAAGAAACGCTAGGTCAGGCTCTGCCGCTATCATTATTAGAATAATGTATGTTTATAAAAAAGTTTTTATCAGGCAGAGCCTGACCTACAATTCTTAATCACCCAGTCATTAAACCTCTATTCACTATTCACTACCCAAATACTTCTCTCATAAAATCAGCAAAAATAATTTTGTTCCTGTTTTTAGTATAATGAAGACATAAAGGGAAATATTTTATGCGTATCAGTTCAATTTCTTCACAAATCATCTCCTACAAAGTTCCTGTTTACAGAGCAGAGCCTTCCACCTACAATAATGGCGGACAAAAAGAAACTTCCGTTCAGGATAATAATTCCGCACAGCAAAAAAAGAAAAATAATGCGTGGAAATATTTGACCGCAGCAGCATTATTTCTTGCTTTGATTGCGGATATAATTGTCGAACGCAAAGCCAGAATGGATGAAAAAGCTAAATTTGAAGCTTTAAAAAACGAAAAAGAACTTATGGAGCAAATGTTTAAAGAAGCAGAGCAAAAATCAAAAAAGCTTGAAGATGATATGGAAGCTCTGGACAAGTTTGTAGAAAACTTGCGGTCTGAGGCCGATTCTAAAAATGAACTTGATAAATATAAAAACATCTCTCAAAAAATAGAAAAAGCCCGCGAAGAAGCAAGAAAGCGAAACTCCGGCAATAATAAATAAAATCAAAGCTTTTTAACAATTTCTTCCAGACAAATTTTAACGTGTGCATAATTCAGCCCGCCCTGCATATAAGCAACATAAGGCTCTCTCATCGGCCCGTCTGCGGAAAGTTCAATTGTTGAACCTTCTATAAAAGTTCCGCCTGCCATAATAACCTTATCTTCATAGCCAGGAATATATTCCGGAATCGGAGTTACGTAGCCGTTTACAGGTGAAAGCGACTGAATCGTGCGGCAAAACTCTTCAAGATGCTCCGGTTTTCCAAAAATTATATTCTGAATTATATCAGTTCTCTCCTCATCATATTTAGGGCTTGAGTTAAATCCGATATCCTCAAAGACTTTAGCAGCAAGGATTGCTCCTTTGACAGCTTCTGACACAACGGACGGAGCCATAAAAAGCCCCTGAAAAATCAATCTGTGCTGGTTAAACATTGCCCCGCCTTCAGAACCTATCCCGGGAGCTGTCAAACGATTTGCTGAGCGTTCAACAAGAAGTTCTTTACCTGCAATATACCCGCCGGCCTCCACAATTCCGCCTCCCGGATTTTTGATTAAAGATCCCGCCATCAAATCCGCACCGACTTCTAACGGCTCTTTGGCACAGACAAATTCACCGTAACAATTATCTACAAAGCAAATGCAGCTTGGATTCTTGGCTTTTACAATTTTGCAGATTTTTTCAATCGTTTCTATTGAAAGAGACTTTCTTGTGGAATACCCTTTTGAGCGTTGAATCAAAACCATTGTAGTTTTTTCGTCAACCATTTCTTCAAGCTTTTCAAAATCAATATCCATTCCGTTTTTTAGCGGAACTTCATCATACAAAACCCCGTTTCCTATAAGAGAAGCGCGCTTTGTCTCTTCATCTCCTGCCGTTCCTATAACTTCCTGCATTGTATCATAAGGAGTTCCGGCAACCGAGAGAAGCTTATCACCGTACTTTAAATTTCCGAACAATGCACAGGCAAGAGTATGTGTTCCTGAGGCAAAGTGGATTCTTACAAGAGCTTTTTCTGCGCAGAAAACTTGAGCAAAAACTCTGTCCAGAACTTCTCTTCCCAGATCATCATGCCCGTAGCCAGAAACCGTATAAAAATGCTCCGGCGCAACATGGTTATCATAAAAAGCTTTCAGAACCTTTCTCTGGTTGAAATCTCTTATTTCATTAATTTTATCAAATTCTTTTTCTAACTTTTTTTCGGCTAATTTAAAATCATACAACATACTTATATTCCCTCTGAATTAATTATTAGAATAAATAAACCGGAGTGTCAATTTTTAAACTGCCGGAGTTTTTATATATATAGGAAGGTAAAAGTATGTCAATTAAGATTCAACCTGCAGGCACAAACGTTTATATTCCCGCATCCGGACGCGGAGAAAAAGACAGCGGAGAAAAAGAAAATAAACCGGTTTCTCCGAAAGTTGTTCTGGCTGTTCTCGGTGCCGCAGGAGTTACTGCCGCAGCAGTATTAGCCTTAAAGAACAAAAAGAAACCTTCTATTCAAAATGAGATTAAGCGTATAACAGGCAAAAATCCCCAAACTCAAAATCTCACTCCGGAAGAAAAAGAGAAGCTTATAAAAGAATTACAGGCAAAAACCGATAATCCCGAAGTTAAAGCAGAAATCAGAAAATTAATTGAAAACGGAGAGTGGGACAAGCTTTAAATTATATCTCCGATCTTTATTTCTCTTTTCATATAATTCCCTGTAAATATACGATCAAAACGTTTATATAATACAATATTTATTTTAAGAATTTTATTATTACCGCACAAAACGCTTATAGCCCTGTTTTTGTAATCAATATCGGTTATTGTTCCCGCAGTCGTATATGTTGTATTATTCTCAAGAATCTCCGTTCTGTGTCCTTTTACTGCAAAACAGGTATCATTATGGTAAAAATACACTTCGTTCCACGGGTAAATAGCTCTTATTAATGCGTCATTTTCTTCCGCACTTCCGGAAAAATCAAGCTCCAGCCCCTCCGGATGCGAATAATAACTCGCTCTGTCTTCTCTCTGCTGCAAAGGAATAATAATATCTTCTCTTAATGCATTTAATAAATCGCACACAACTCCCCTTGCAAGAAGCACAGTCCGCTCTTTAAGAGTCTTTCCGGTATCGGAGGGATAAATTTTTATCTCCTCCTGTGCTAAAATTGCGCCCGTATCCAGACCTTTATCAATCAGATGAAAAGTCACCCCGCTTTGCTGCTCCTGATTTCTTATTGTCCAGAAATACGGATTTGGTCCTCTGTATTTGGGAAGAAGCGACGGGTGGGCATTTATTGCCGCAATTTTAGGTAAATCATAAATCTCTTTCCCGATTTTTTCGCCCCAGGAGCCGACCAGAATTATATCAGGATTAATCTTTAAAAGCGCCTGCTTAAATTCTTCCGTATTTACACCGCGCGCTTCAATCTCAGGAATGGAATAACTTTTTATATAATTATACTCAACGGACGGATTAACAGTATCCCTTATTTTACGCCAGAGCGGATGATATTTAACCGTATCTTTTCTTAAAACTCCCGCAATTTCGCACCCCGCATCAAGAGTTCCCGCAATAAGATTGGTAAACATTTCGCCGTAACCTATAATTACAACTTTAAGCATTCTTCCGTATCCTTATTTATTTGCGCTTTCAATTCTTCAAGCGAGTTAAACTTCCTCTCATCACGGATTTTTTTCAGAATTTCAACCTCTAAAGTTTTTCCGTAAAGATTACCTTCATAATTTATTATATGAACCTCTGCAACAGGCTCTTTTGTATTATGAACAGTCGGCTTCATACCCCAGTTAATCACGGCATGCCGCCCTTCTGCAAGCCCCGCATAAACCCCGTAAGGCATTCTGACAATTTCGGAGGGATAATTTAAGTTTGCTGTAGGAAAACCTATTGTCCTTCCGATTTCCGCACCGTGAACAACTTCTCCCTCCAGAGAAAAACGACTCCCAAGAAGCGTATTTGCTGTCTCAATTTTGCCTTCTTTTAAATAATTTTTAATCAAAGTCGAACTTACAACACTGCCTTCAAAAGTCTGAGGTTCAACACAAAAATACTTGTAACCGTATTTTTTTGAGCAAGCTTCCAAAAGCTCCGGATTCCCGCCCTTGTTTTTCCCGAAAGTATGATTGAATCCTGTAGATATAGAAACCGGCCTAAAGACTTTTACAAGATATTCCAGATAATCCTCCGCACGCATGCCGGCAATTTGTTCAAAATCAAATTCTATAACCTCTTTAACACCGAGAGATTTTATCTTTTCAACCGATTTACGGCGGGGATAAATATATTCACACTTTTTGTGAAAAAACTTTGCCGGAGAATCTTTAAAAGTAATCAAAACAGGATTTTCCGCATAATTAACCGCAGAACTTATAACAGCCTGATGAGCTATGTGCACGCCGTCAAAAAAACCTAAAATTAATCCGTTTCTCATACCTAAAAATTAAGCTATTACGTTAAGTTTTCCGCCTAAAATTTGATTGTGGCAGAAGTTTTGCCATTCGTTAATATTATCAAAAACCTGAGGTAATTTGTCGGATGAAACGACTTTTTTGCTTGTATAAGGGGTCAGGGAATTAAATGCTGTATCTCCGATAGTTTCATTACTCCGGCTGTTGTAGAAAGGCATATTGCTGCTTACGTTATAGCCGTTGTTGTTATTCATAGATATTGCAGAAACTAGCATAGTCACCCCTTTTTAATACCACACAGAACAAATCACACTTTTGTAAGGTAAATTCCGTTCCGTAGAATAATTCTATCACACTATTTTTTTTTGCGCAATAACTTTATCGGGTAATTTACATGATTTCTTTTCTCTTTTCATGATAAAATTTACGTATATTAAATATTAAAGGGGAATATGAAACCATGAAAATGTCAAAATTATTTGTTCAGACTTTAAGGGAATTTCCGTCTGATGCGGAAGTTATTTCTCATAAAATGCTTGTAAGAGCAGGATATATAAGAAAGCTCACCAGCGGGGTTTATAACTATTTACCCCTTATGTGGAGAGTTTTGAAAAAAATTGAAAATATCGTAAGAGAAGAAATGGATGCAGCAGGCGCGCAGGAGCTTCTGATGCCTTTTGTTCAGCCTAAAGAGCTCTGGGAAGAATCAGGCAGGTGGGAAGTTTACGGCAAAGAACTTATGCGTCTAAGGGACAGACATAACCGTGAAATGTGCCTCGGACCTACACACGAAGAAATCATAACTTCCATCGCACGTGACGGCTTGAAGTCATACAAACAATTACCTGTAAATTTATACCAGATTCAATCAAAATTCCGTGATGAAGTCCGTCCGCGTTTCGGACTTCTGAGAGGCCGCGAATTTATTATGAAAGACGCCTACAGTTTTGATATGACACAAGAAGGACTTGAAAAAGAATACGCAAACATGGCGCAGGCTTATACAAAGATTTTCAAACGCTGCGGCTTGAATACAAAAATGGTACAATCGGATTCAGGCGCAATCGGCGGAAGCGTAAGCCACGAGTTTATGGTAATTACAGATACTGATGCCGGTGAAAATGATGTATTTTACTGCGACAGCTGCGACTATTCAGCTAACTCTAACCACGCAGTTTCCAAACTTCCGGAGGTAAATGAAGGGGTGAAATTGACAGGAGATTGGCAAACAGCGCAAATTGTTGATACTCCGAATACTCATTCCATTGAAGAACTTTGTGATTTCTTAAAAATTCCTGCAACTCTGATTGTAAAAACTCTTGTTTATATAATTGATAAAAAACCTGTTTTAGCGTTAATCAGGGGGGATAAACAGGTAGAAGAAACCAAGCTTATGAATGCTTTCGGCGGCAATGATATAAGAATTGCAACCGCAGGCGAAATTGAAGAAATGATGGGGGTAAACGGTTTTGATGCCGCAAAAGGATTCATCGGACCGCAGGGTTTGAAGGAATATAACGGTTATGAAATTACTGTTATAGCCGATGAGACAGTCAGAGATATGAAAAACTTTGTAATCGGAGTTAACCAAAAAGACAAACACGGTATAGGTTACAACTGGGATTTGGATGTAAAGCTGCCTGAGACAGTTACGGATATACGTCTTGTTGAAGCAGGCGAACTCTGTCCTCAGTGCGGCAAGCCGCTCAAGGTTACAAGAGGTATTGAAGTCGGTAATATTTTCCAGCTCGGAACAAAATATTCAAAACCGATGAACGCAGTTTATCTTGATCAAAACGGTAAAACTCAGCCTTATATTATGGGATGTTACGGAATCGGAATTTCAAGAACCGCAGCCGCTGCTGTTGAAGCTCATTATGACGAACACGGCATTAAATGGCCTTTAGCAATTGCACCTTATCACGCAATTGTTATTCCTGTCAGCACTAAAGATGAAGAACAAATGAGAGTTGCTAATGACATTTATACAACACTCAAAAAACACGGTGCGGAAGTTGTAATTGATGATAGAGACGAACGTGCCGGAGTTAAGTTCAAAGATGCAGATTTAATCGGCTTCCCTTATCAAATTATTGTCGGTAAATCAATTGCGGACGGAAATGTTGAATTCAAGATTCGCGAAACAGACGAGAAAACAGCAATGAAACCGGAAGAAGCCGCAGAGGTTGTTATAACCGCAATAAATAATTTATAAGTTAACTTATTTTAAGCTAAAAGGCATGGGTACTCGACAATTCATCTTTTTTTGTTTATTATAAAGTTTATACTAGCCCAATAATAGTTAAAGGAGAAAAAGAATATGCAAGTAATATTGAAAAAAGAAGTTCAAAACATCGGTGAAGCCGGTGACGTAGTAAACGTAAAAGACGGTTACGCAAGAAACTATCTTATCCCTAAAAATTACGCTGAAATCGCAACTGAAGGCGCTTTGAAAAACAGAGAACAAAATATCGCAAGACTCAAAGCTAAACAAGAAAAATTACATCAGGAAGCTCTGGCAAAAGCAGAACAAATCGAAAAAATCGCCTCTATTGAATTATCTGCTAAAGCCGGTGAAAGCGGAAAATTGTTCGGTACAATTACTACTAAAAAATTATGCGAAGAATTAAAAGAAAAACATAACATTGAAATCGACAGAAAAACTGTTTCTTTAAATGCACCTATCAATAAAATCGGTGAATTTACAATGTTAATCAAATTAACTTCTAAAGTTAAGACTGAATTAAAAGTTATCGTTACAGCTTCTGAAGTTGTAAAAGAATCTGTAGAAGAAATTACGGAAGAAGCAGGTGCGTAGTTATTAAAATTAATAAAAACGTGCCGAATATATAATCGGCACGTTTTTTTGCAGAGAAAGAGCTGAGATGAGAAAACCTTTTAGATGTTTACCGACAGGAGATTTGCCATATACAACCGATAAAGCGGCCACAAAAATGATGGTAAAGTTATTCGAAAATATACCTTTTCTGGCCAATTTACCAAATGCAGCTGCAGACGAAACTCTTATTAAAAGAACATTAATGAATACACCGGGTATTCATATCAAAGATAAGAAAATTATTTTCAATAATGATGAAATAAATCTTAAACAAAAACTTGTTTCCATGGATACAGCGTTCAATAATCCTATTATGGAAAACCTTGAACCTTATGGATTTAATACTTTTTTTCTCCCAAAATACTGGCAGATTATTGAAAGAATAAAACCGGCAGAAACTGTCGTAAGCCTATTAGGACCTTTTACAATTTCTCAACGAATGATGAATAAAGAAGGCTCACAGCTGCTTTCCGATAAATTCTACAGAAAAGTTGTTATTCAGGCAATAAGTATCAAAGCTCTATGGATAATCAATAAAATCAGAGAATTCTCTCCGGAAACCAGACCGCTTATTTTGCTTGAGGAACCGCTTTTACACAAAGTCGGCGACGTTAAACGCGAACATGAAGATATTACAAGGGATGTTATTATCAACATGATGGCAAAAGTTATTGCCAAAATTCATGATTTTGAAGCAAAAGCAGGAATTCAATGTTTTGAAAAATGTGACTGGAAAATTCCTATTGAGGCGGGGGCGGATTTAATTTCTTTTGACGCTTATACAAATCCGAATAATTTAAATATCATACCCGAGCAGGTAAATGAATTTCTGGTAAACGGCGGAAGAATTAACTGGGCGATTGTACCGGTAAGAAATGAAACCATGGTAAAAAATCTTACAATTGATAATATTTATGACAGATTTATTAAAACCATTGAAGGTCTTATCATTGCAGGAACCAGTGAACGCCTGACATACAATAGGTCAACCGTTTCTATTCAGGGGGATGTTAATCATCTGCCGCTAATTTTTGCAGAAAAAGCACTAATTCTTGCAAACCAGCTTTCAAGAAGAATACCTATTAAGAGTTAGACTCATCCTCTTCGTCGACAATGGAATTTGAGTCTATAAAGATTGTATTCCTGATAAACGCATGCGCCATCAAAAGGAGATACGGATTCATCTCGTTTGTGGCGGAAAGATTAACCTTTGCTTCCTGAGTTTCATTAGGATCTTTTTTCTTCGGCTCAACAGCCTCAATATCAATTGTGGAATTCATTGCATGTGAAGAACTTTCTTCCATCAAACTCTTTTGAAGCGTTCGTTTTGGAAAATCTTCCGAACAAATTATATAAATATCAACGGAATTTGATGTTGTAAGCGTAAACACACCCTTAACATTTCCGTAATTTCTGGTTTGAATAAGAACGGTAAGCTGCGAATCATTTGATTCATTCTCTCCTTCCGGAGGCGTTACTTCAAGATCAAACCCAACGCCCTCATTCAGCGGAAGCCACGGCAGGTAAAGAAGCATAAGACTTTTGAGGGTTTGCGTCGGATTTCCTGACTCTGCCATTGCAATGCAGGAATTAATAATACTTAAATTCTCTCTTATCTGTTCGCCAGTCATGCCGTTTTTGGAAGCAGATGCCATAGCGATAATCAAACTTGCCACTGCCTGTTTGCTGTTTTTGAGTATAAGCTCGGAAATTGCAGGCATATGAATCATACCGCTGAACATCAACATAACCGCATCTTTTTGGCCAGCTGCGACCTGTGTTTGAATATTTTGCTGCGTAACGGACGGAATTTCTGACGTATCATCAAACAATTGAGCAATTACCTTCTGGTTTTTCAAAAGCTCCTGATTTAAATCATTTAGTAATAAACTGTTAGTATTAAGCGGCCTGTTTTTACTTTGAATTGCAAGTAAGAGCGCACCAAGAGTCTGCGGAAGCCCGAGCAGATTTCTTATATAAACAGCTCTGTCCATACTTGCTATCTGATTCATCTGGAGCTGCTGCATAAGCGCTGCCGTTGCCTGAACGCTCGGAGTAAATGCCGGTTTCGGCTGAGAAAGCGAGGTATTAAAACCGCCGCCGGTATTAATACCGTCCTGCTTTAGTTTTTTGAGATAAATCTCGGGATTTCTCAAGCCCGCTAAAATTTTTCCTACGCTGAAACTGTCCATATATTAAATTATAACAATTATTCGAGGTAAATCAATTAATTAAATAGTGCCTGAATAAATTCTTTGGAATCAAAATCTTTCAAATCTTCCATTTTTTCACCGACACCAACAAGTTTAACCGGAAGTCCAAGCTCTTTTGCAATCGCAAGCACAATCGCACCTTTTGCCGAGCCGTCAAGTTTTGTAAGTGCAACTGCGGTCAGGTTTACACATTCCTTAAACACTTTTGCCTGCTGCAAGCCGTTCTGACCGGTGTTGGCATCAATTACCAGAATACTTTCTCTGAGTTCTTCAGGAGCATTTTTGTCTATAACATTTTTAATCTTGGAAAGCTCTTCCATTAAATTAAATTTGTTTTGCAATCTGCCTGCCGTATCAACAAGAATCACGTCATACTTTTCGTTTCTTGCTTTTTGAATTGCTTCATAAACTACAGACGCAGGATCTGCCTTATCACGTCTTACAATATCGGCGCCGGAGCGCTTTGACCAGATATCAACCTGTTCTTCCGCTGCTGCTCTAAAAGTATCACCTGCAGCAATCAGAACTTTTTTTCCTTCCTGTTTAAAGCGATAGGCCAATTTTCCGATAAGCGTTGTTTTCCCCGCACCGTTAACACCGGCTATAAAATAAATATTTAAAGCATTTTCCTGAAAATTCAATTTGCAGGAACCGGCTTCATCAAGGATTTTCAAAAATTCATTCTGCAAAAACTCTTTGACTTCCGCAGGCTTAATTTTAGATTGTTTCCGGAGTTTATCAACAAGTTCGGAAGCATAATCCACACCTAAATCAGCACTGATTAAAAGATCTTCCATATCATCAAGGACAAAATCCGAAAATTCTTCTTCTCCTGATACGGCATCAACAACATTGCCGACAAGCGCCTGCGCTGTTTTTGACACTGTATTTTTTAGTTTATCAAAGAAGTTAAACATAATTTATTTTAAACCGTTTTCTACAATAACTTTAGCTAAAATTCCGTTAACAAAAGAAGAAGAATCTTCTGTTGAATATTTCTTAGCCAATTCTACCGCTTCATCAACAATTACCTTGATTGGTGCGTCTTTTGTATAAAGTAGTTCTGTTATTGCAATTCTTAAGATATCTTTATCCATCTTAACCAATCTTGAGATATCCCATCCGTTGGAATACTTCTGAATTTCCGCATCAATATCCTGATGGTGAAGCTTAAACTGTTCCGCAATTTCAACAGTATAATTCTTAACTTCAGACTGATTCTCAAGCGTCGCAAATTCTGCAATCTCCAATGCCAGAATTGCTTTTTCCGCAACATCAATCATAGTATCAACTTTTTGTATCATCTCATCTGTCATCGGAATCTTAACCGGTTTATTCTTTGCTCCCATAGGACGGGCAAGGTTGGTTTCGTGTTCAGCTTCATAAGTATCAAGCATATCTTTAATATCAATCAAAGAGCCTACAGTTAATTTTAACTCTTCTGATGCTGAATTTGAAAGTATTCTGACAGATTTAAGCATAATATCTTCAAAATCTTTTCTTGTATATTTTGTAATTTCTTTCTCAAATTGTGAAAATAATATAAGTGCTAATTCTCTTGCTGCACGTCTTGCCTGCATAATTTATCTCCTTAGTTTCTTTGCTTGAAATTATAATACCATAAAAGAAGAAAATATTGCGTCCAATTGGTAAATCTGATATGATTGTTTTAAGGATGTGTTAAGCAGTGCGGATTTTACCGGTAAATTTTAATAATCACATTTTTAATTCTCAAACCCGTAAGGATTTGCGTATAAATTCATTTTCCCCGAATTATGTTTCTGACAGTTTTACAAAATCAGAGGCAGTATCGTTTCAGGCAAATACTTCCGCCGGTAATCCGCTAAAGAAACTTAAAGGCCTAAAATGCCCGTATTTCGGGGTAGAAATGATTTCCGGAGCGGATATTGCCAGAATAGAAAAGCGTCTGGATAAATGTTTTAATGTTAAAGATGCCGTAAAAGTCCTGTCCAAGTACACAAAATACATGCAGGAAACTGAGAAAAAAATGTACAAACGCTTTGCGGAGATGGCAAAAACAGCGCCTGACAAAACACTGCCTGAATGCCTTCAGCTCTGGTATGATGAAGCTATTATAAAATTAAAACTGGAAGAATTTAATGTTCTGGATGATGTTGATAAAATATCACTAAAACTTTCACCGGAAAATGCGCTTGCGGTTCACGCAAAAACAACAAGATGCAGGCAGATTATTTTGGCTAACGACAAAACAGACACATTCAAAAGAAAAATTTTGCTGACCTCTCTTGATGATATTAAGCCTAAAAACAGCGGTAATGAGCCTGCAATTTTTGAAAAACTTAAAGACCGTGCTGTCTATCTTCCGACATCAGGAACAAGCGAGAATGCTTTTATTGTCAAATACGCCGATCGTACCCAGCAGGAAGTTGCAAAAAGAATCCTACGCCCTTCAATTGCCACAATCGAACACATTCAGCCGAATTCTCTGGACGGGAAAAATGCTATAGGGAACTTTATGCTGGCATCAGCAGGTGCAAACAGTATGAGATCTAATATGCCGTTACTTAAATTTATTGAAATGTTTCCGTCTGTACCAAAGAAATGTCAGGCATATATTGACCAAATTATTGAATTGATTCACAAAGGCCAGCTAAAAGGAAATGAAACATATCCGTACAAAATTCAAACTAAACTTGCACAAGAATCAAGAGGAAAAATCAGCCTTGATCTTTCCGAATACAAATATTCTGCCGAACAAGCAGCAAAAGCGGAGCGGGATTTTTATACAAAACAAAGACTTAAAGCTTCCTATAAACGTTCTTCAAAACCTGTTTAAATCCGTAGCTTTCCATACAGGTTTTTATATCGAAAAACTTGGAATCATGATCGCCTATTTCAAATAAACTATTTGATTTTAGAACTTCTGAAGCAAGTTTTACAAATTCTTCAATCTTATCATTCAAAAAATATCCTAAAATATTTCTGCACATTAGTATAGTATTGGATTCATCCTTAATCTCGCGTACTTTTTGAAACATGTCTCCCTGTAAGAATTTAATATTTCTTGTGAGTTTGTTTTTTACCGCAAGCGTTTTTTCTGCCTGCAGTTTTTTATCATCTTTTATCTCCAGCTCTTTATTTGCAGGTTCAAAATAATCCTCATAATTTTCGCAAAACATCTGCATATTCATTCTATCTGCAAGACAAGTCTTTAATAGCCCGCTTCTTGCAGCTTTTAGAATTTCGTCATCAATATCGTACGCAATTATCGGAAAAAACTTTTCAGCACCTTCAGAGTTTTCTTGTCCAAAATGTTCAAATAGAGAAATCATTTTTGTATACCCCTCAGAACCGTCAGACGCTGCATACATTTCGATATTCACTTTATCTTTGTTTTTAAACAAATCCGCTTCATACTTTGCAGTTTTCTTCCAGTCGAGATCTTCCCTGAACAACCAGCTGTTACAGCCAAAAGAATCTCCCTCCGGAGAATCATAAAATCTTCCTGTTGAACGAAATGCCGGGGTTATTTTGTTAAAATTAATCTGCATACTTAGATAAAATCCGTAAATTTATTTTTTGCTAACCGTAAATCTTATCAAGCATTTCAGCAACAATACTGATTTTTTTTGAATCAACCTTGTGCCCGCCAAGAGGCAAATATCTGAAATCCTTCAGCACTCCTCTGCGTCTTGCGGTTTTAATCAAAGCACTTGCACCTTCTTTTGTTGTTACCGAATCATTTTTGGATTGCAAAATATAAGTAGGAACACTGATTTTCTTCATTTTATTAATCGAATTGAATCTGAGGTCAAGCAATTTAGAAAGCGGACGGAATTTGTCAGTAAATTTTTTAATTTTTTCCGGCATTCCTACACCCAGATTCTTGTTTTGCATAAATTTTCCGCCGAGATAAGAAATTTTACTTATCGGAGAAATTAGTATCAAAGCTTTTAAATTATCATGTTTTGATGCAAAATCAGCCGCAAGAGCACCGCCCATACTGTGCCCGATTACAGTTATATTTTCAGGTTTTACCTGTTTTTTTTCAGTAAGATAATTATATGCCTTCTCAACATCTTTTCTTAATTTGTCTTCAGAAATTCTTGCAGAGCTGTTCAAACCATAACCGCGGTATTCAAGAGCAAATATTCCCTTATTTTTACCGGCAATGGTTTCATAAAGCCGCTGGTAATTGCTTACATTCTGTGACATTCCATGCAAAAATAAAACATATTCTTTAACACTCGCAGGGTTAATGTCCCATGCTGATATGTTATTTATTCTGGCAATTCTAATCTTATCTGCTAACACAGAAGAGACAGGATCAACATGTTTCACTGATGCTTCTGCCATTTTATTAAAATATTTATCCAGATAATGAGATGCCGGATTTATTATATTTAAAGACTTTAAACCGCCTCTGTAATTAACTTGATAAGAAGCATTATAATTATCTATACTTGAAATTTTCATACTATACCTTTGTTTATGTGCTTATATAAAACCACCTAAACAAATTTTTTGCTATCATTATTCACCATGATGGCAATGATGAGAATGATGCCCGCCGCAGTGGCTATGTTCCCCTTCACAGGCATTTTTTCCGGTAACCAGAGATGAATCCAAATATTGTTTAACCAGCTCTTCTGCAGAAACTTCAGGACATCCTGATACAACCTTAACACCGTTTTGTTCAAAAATACCCATAGGCCTTGCACCCATTCCCCCTGCCAGAACTACATTCGTCCCCTGCTCGGAAATCCATCCGGCGCTCTGGCAGCTTATACCTTCTTCAGGAATTTTTGTTTCAATATTCAAAATTTCTTTTGTTTCAAGATTTACATCAACAAATGCGAAGGCTTCACAATGTCCAAAGTGAGAACATAATCTGCCATTTTCTACAGGAATTGCTATTTTCATATTTTTACCACCTTTTTGTTTTTCAATATTTTACTGAAGGCAAGCTTTCATTAAAACGGAGG
>CALUQE010000024.1 GCA_944322845.1 Candidatus Gastranaerophilales bacterium | reverse complement strand
ACAAATAAAACCGGTCGTTAAATTACACCCATATCGGGCATCTTTTAGCAAATCAATCTCCATTAATTCTCTTTTCGTGGACTAAAATACAGAGGGGATGGGATTCGAACCCACGGTAGAATTGCTCCTACACAACCTTTCCAAGATTGCACCTTAAACCGCTCGGACACCCCTCTTGGTATTATATATAACTTTTGCTCTTACAGCCTCTTTTTATATTTTACAGGAAGCTTTTTTGATTGTAAATACTTTTTCTAACACTTTTCGCCTATATTGTAATACTCAAATCCTTTTGAGCCCAATTTTACTCGATCATACTGATTTCGCCCATCAAATATTATCTTCTGTTTTAAAAGTTCACCCATTTTATCATAATCAGGACGTCTGAATTCATTCCATTCTGTTAACAAAAGCATAGCATCTGCTCCTGATAAAGCATCATAAGCATTTTTTGCATAAGTAATATTGTCGCCAAAGATTGTTTTTGCGGTCTCCATTGCCTTTGGATCATATCCGATAATCTTTGCCCCGTAACTTAAAAGTTCATTAATTACATATATAGAAGGAGCTTCTCTCATATCATTTGTTTTAGGTTTAAATGCTAATCCCCAAACCGCAAAAGTCAAGCCTTTAAGATTTTTACCAAATCGTTGCAAAATTTTCTCAACGAATTTGGCCTTTTGTCTTTTATTTACCTTATCAACGGCCTGAACAATCATCATTTCACAATTATGTTCGTGTCCTGTTTGAATCAGAGCTTTTACATCTTTAGGGAAACAGCTTCCGCCGTATCCGACCCCCGGGAATAGAAACTTATTACCGATTCTGGCATCTGTGGCCATACCGATTCTTACCATTTCTGCATTAGCCCCGACTTTTTCGCATAACGAAGCAATCTCGTTCATGAAGGAAATTTTTGTCGCCAAAAAAGAATTTGCGGCATACTTTGTCATTTCTGCAGATTTTACATCCATAATAACTATGCGGTTTGCAGTTCGTAAATATGGAGAATAAATTTCCTGCATTATAGCAGTAGCCCTCGGTGAATCTGAGCCAATTACAACTCTGTCCGGAAGCAAGAAATCATCTACTGCATTTCCTTGTTTTAAAAATTCCGGATTTGAAACAACATCAAATTCGTGTGTAGTATTTTTTCTGATTATTTCAGTTACTTTTTCGGCAGTTCCGACAGGAACAGTTGATTTATCAACAATTACCTTGTAACCATTCATAGCCTTTGCAATTTCTTCCGCGACGCTGTAAACATAGCTTAAATCTGCCGAACCGTCTTCTCTCTGCGGCGTTCCTACAGCAATAAAACAAACTTCTGATTTTTTTACAGCTTCTGCCAGATTAGAAGAAAATTCCAAGCGTTTTTCAGCAGTATTTGATTTCACAAGCTCTTCCAGCCCCGGCTCATATATTGGAATAATCCCCTGTTCCAGTAACTTTAATTTTTCCTGATTATTATCAACACAAATAACATTGTTGCCCATATCAGCAAGACAAGTTCCAGCAACTAAACCAACATACCCCGTACCTATTACACAAATTTTCATGCGACTCCCTTCATACACCCGATATCATACTTTATATAATACAAGAATAGGAAATCAATTACAACACTTACTTAAAGCTCAAAATTGCTATAACTGTCTTCTATTTGATCCTGCTCGATTCCTATATATCTCAAAGTAATCTGCGGACTTGAATGGTTAAAAATTTTTTGCAAGATTGCCAGATCTTTAAATTTTTGATAATGATGATATCCAAAAGTCTTGCGCATTGTATGTGTTCCGACATGAGCTTCTATGCCGGTTTGATTCGCAGGCAACTTTAATTATTGTATAGGCTGCTACCCTATTAAGACGATTTTGGTATACGGAAAGAAAAAGAGGTTCGTCTTCATCACGTTTATATGTAAATCTGGCAAACATTGATTTAAGTTTTGAATTAATCGGAATTTTTTTTGATTTACCGGTTTTCTTTTCTACCAACTGAATGTACGCTTTTTTACGAACATCACCAACATTCAGAGCCAGCATATCGGATATTCGCAACCCGCTGTTTATACCCAGAGTAAACAGAAGCAAATTTCTCTGACTTTAAGTTGCCAAAAATTCCTCGACCTTTTTTATTTCTTTCTTATTTCTAATTGGTTCTACTATTGACATTACGCCTCCTTTCTTACCTATTTTTTGTAAAAAATACAGAAATAAACACATCAACTCAGACAATCTATAAGTTTCATTAAGATAACCACTATTAATTTAAAACTTTCTGGTACAATATATTTAAGATATACAAAAGGAGAGATAAAGATGTCTGAATGCATTTTTTGTAAAATTATAAACGGAGAGTTCAATACTGAATTTGTGTATGAAGACGAGTATGCTGTTGTTTTTAAGGATATTAACCCAAAAGCTGACACACATTTGCTGGTAGTTCCGAGAAAACACGTTGAATCACTAAACGAACTTGATGATGAAGTTTTATTAGGTAAACTAATGATGACTGTCAAAAAGGCTGCAAAAGCTGCCGGACTAAAGTCATACAGAACAGTTATTAACACAGGAAAAGAAGCAGGGCAGGAAGTTTTCCACCTGCATATACACATATTAGCAGGGAGTATAAAACTATGACAGAATTTTATCAGGAAATAACACCGGACGGTTATGGTATTGCAATTAAAAGAAAAGAGACTTTATTTTGTGAACAATCACCTTTTCAAAAAGTAGAAATATTTGAGTCTGACTCTACTCTGGGAAGAGTACTGACATTAGATGATTTAATGATGACAACCGAAGGGGATGAATTTCATTACCACGAAATGATAGCACATATTCCTATGATGCACCACAAAGACCCTAAAACCGTTCTTGTAATAGGCGGCGGTGATGGCGGTACTGTCAGAGAAGTTCTTAAACATGACACTGTAGAAAAAGTAGTGCTTTGCGAAATTGACGGTATGGTAATAGAAGCATGTAAAAAATACTTACCGACTATTTCTTGCGAACTTGAGAACCCTAAATGTGAAATTCTTGTAGAGGATGCTATTGAATATATTAAAGACAAAGAAAATATGTTTGACATTGTTCTTATTGACTCAACAGATCCGATGGGACCTGGAGAAGGGTTGTTTACAGAAGAATTTTACACGAATGTAAAACGTTCTCTTAAATCCGGCGGAATAGTATGCGCTCAATCAGAGTCACCTTTTTCACAATCTGATGCTGTAAAAAAAATGTATGTACTTTTGAAAAAAGTTTTCCCGATTTGTGCAACATTCACTTCTAATATACCTACCTATCCCGGCGGATACTGGGCGTGGGCGTTCTGTTCGGAAACAGTTAAACCGCTTTCATACTGGGACGAAAGAAGAGGAAATGCTATCACCAAGACTTGCAAAATCTATAATAAAGAATACCACGATGCAAGATTTGCACTTCCAAACTATTTAAAAGAACTTTTATAATAAAAGAAAAACGGGATGTTTGCGACATCCCGTTTTTTTATCTCATATCCAAAATCTTTTGTGCCTCTTCGCCGGTTAATAATTTTGCCCCGCCTAATATATATGTATTTAATACCACTTGAGCATAAGATTCAGCAAGCTCCAGTTTCATATAAGCGTCCTCCATTGTTTTTGAAGCTACAATAAAACCATGATTTCCCATCAAAACAGCATCGTATTTATCAAAATATTTGATAGTATTTTCTACAAGCTGCATTGTCGAAGGAAGAGCATATTCAGCAAGAGGAATTCCTCCAAAATAAAAAACATTTTCTGCCATTATAGGCTCCATCAAATCCTTGCCAGATGAGGCAAAAGAACTTAAGTACGGAGAATGTACATGTATTATATAATTAATTTCAGGTCGTAATTTATAAATACCGATATGCAAAAATTTCTCACTTGAAGGCTTTTTGCCTTTTTCGAGCGAATTACCTTCAAAATCCGTAAGTACAATTTGGTTCCTTTTTAAATACCCGTTAGAAGAACCGGAGGTTGTTATAAGCATCTTGTCGCAATATCTTGCAGAAATATTACCTGAATACCCAGGAGAAAAATTTTTCTCTCCGCACATTTTTCCATATTTAATAATTTCATTAATCAGCTTATTTTTATAAAACATCTTCCATTATCTTTACATCTTCTACAACAGCATGCTGGAGCACAGGAGCTTTCGGGGAATTTTGGAACTCAGTTTTTTCCTCTTCCTGATATTCATCATCATTAGACTTTTTAGCTTTTTTATCCTGTTTTATTTCCAGACGATCATACTCAACTTTTGTCCCCTTTGTATCCATCATTACTTCTACCATAAATCTGGTATTTTCCCTGATAAAATCATAACCGATACTGAACTTTATATCATCCGGACCTACAGATATAAAGAATGCATTTTCCTGGAATGTTTTATCGTTTGGCGCGTCATTTGAAATGTTCATAGAACCGAACCAAGAAAGTGTAAGGTATCTGTTTAACCTGATATATTCCCTCAAATACACATTCGATTTACCATAACGGTAAGAATCATAAACAGGCATCGGAGTATTATCTTCATAAGCAGATTGGAAATAACCTATATCCTGCATCCATCTCTTATATTGTAAATGAAGATTTGGTCCTATACGACCTATAACTTGAGTATCGCCGGTTCCGTATAATGCCGCAGACAATTGACCTACTAAACCAAATGTGACAGCAGCCTGTGTTTCTTTATTTTTATATGTATAAAAATTTTGATTTACCTGAGCCATATATCTGGTTCTTGTCGTGCCTAGTTCAGAACCGCCAAGTCTTTTGTAACTTGAATCCTCATCTATATCTTGAAAATAACCGAAATCAAACTGGTGAGCAAAGCTTGACATCTGGTTCTTCAAAAGAAAACCTTCTTTCGCATACCCGTTTTCATATACGATACTTGCACCATACTTAGCACGACGCCTGCCTAAAAACCATTCTCTTGAATAATCGTTCATTACATATTGCAAAGATAAATGGTCATCAAGTTTTTGGCGGCCTCTGATAAGGAACTTACTGTCTGCAGTACCATAAGCAGCCTGTGTCCAGTTTGAAGCACTGCTGTAGCGGGCAATACCACCTATACCAAATCCGTGGTTGTAATTCAATATAGGCATAACCTTTAATACAGAACCTCCGGGAATCTCAAATACATGCCCCGGTCCTATGTACATACCAAGACCTCTGATAGAACCCAGTTCCCAAGAAGCAGTTTCTACAAAGTCAAAATTTTTATTAGTATATATTTTTCCAGGAGGCAACTTTATGAGCCGTTTTCCATCTCTAAATAAAGAAGCTTTTCGTATATCAGCAACAATTAAATCACCTTTTTGCGTAATTTTTATATTCTTTGCTTTTAGAGCAATTTTGCCCTTTTCCATATCATCCGAAAGTTTTTCATCTTCCGGAACCATCATAGAAGACATCATCGGTCCGGTATTAATAGAGCGAAAATTAATAGGAAAAGATTGGTCTACTGTTAATTCACCCTTTTCTTGTACAATCCTGTCACCGTAAACATACCCTTTATCAGAATGAATACTTACTGTAGCTGTTTGAGCAATCGGCTTTTCAATAAGAGCATTTTCTTCGTTTAAATCTACAAAGATATATTCACCGTTAATAGTCTGCCCGTTTTTTAAGATTTTAACATTACCTTCTGCTTTAATAGTATTATTCATTCTATCATAGGTAATTTTATCAGCCTTTACAGTCGTATCCTGTTTTACAAAATTTACAGTCGCATTACCGTTTGCAAAAACACAGTAAGAATCAGTATCATAATCAACCTGTTCGCAGTCAAGAATAATATTATCGCCTTCTTCCGGATTTTCGGCCTTTGCTTCTTTCGGTTTTCTTTGCCAGAAATGTCTTTTTGCTTTTTGATTATCCTCTACAGATTCCTGATCCGCTTCAAAGCCGTCCGGCATCATTGTTTCATCAAATTCATCCTTTAAATCATGAGAAGCATATTCAGAAGTTTCAGCACCCGCAGCATAAACATCCTCTTCTTGCGGAGCTGTCGGTGCAAGCTCATACTTTTTAGCATTTCGCTCATTCAGCTTCTTTTTAATTTTTAAGCGAAGTTTTTTCAACGGCGGAACAGAATGTTTTACGCCAAGATCATTAGCCTGCCTTGCTTCCTCTTGCTGCTCTTGAAATACCGGCGGTGTAAAAAAAGCATCTCCGGTAAAATCCGAAGAATCTACATACGAATAATCTGCCTTAACGGCATTTCCAATTATTAGAGAAAATAATATTAATAAAACCGGTATTTTTTTCAATTTTTACATCCTGCTATAATGTATTTATGTAATTTAACGGATTGTTAGGCTGTCCGTTGACTCTGACTTCGAAATGACAATGCGGTCCGGTACTGTATCCGGTCGTACCTTCGTAGCCAATAGTCTGCCCCTTTGAAACTCTTTGCCCGTTTGAAACAGCAATAGAGTTCATATGAGCATAGAGAGTAGTCATTGGTTTTCCATGAACTACACCGTGCTCCAGAATTACAACCTTTCCATAACCGCCATACCAGCCGGAATAAATAACTTTACCTGAGTTAGAAGCTTTAATAGCACCCAGATTAGGTCCCCCGATATCAACACCAGAGTGGAAAGATTTTGTATTAAAAATCGGGTGAGTTCTCCAGCCGAACGGAGAAGTTATCCTGCCCTGTATAGGTTTTATAAAACCTGATGCAATTTGAAGATCTGTATCTTTGGCTGTTCTGTTTATATAAGAACCTATACTTGCAGATTGTTTTGCAAGCTCTCTTTCCGCTTTTTGATAAGCAACACGATCTGTGCGCAATTTATTTATCATACTTTCATTCTTAGCAATAGCCTGCTGAATATATGTTTGTTGAGTATTAATAGATGCAACAGAGCGTTCAAGATTTCGCTTTCTTGCCTCAATATTATATTTCAGCATCGCAATTTCTTGTGCTTTTCTTTTTGCAGAAGCCATGCGCTCGTAGTCATCCTTAAGAATAATTTTTTGATAATATACTCTATCAACAAGCATATTAATATCTTCTGAAGTTATTAACAATTCAAAGAACGCTTTTCTCTGGGTTTTAAAAACTTTTCTTATATGAGAAGCTAAAACATTATTTAATTTCGTATACTCAGCAGCAGCTTCATCCAGCTGTGCCTGCATGCCGTTTAATTCACGCTGTGCGGAAATTATCTGTGATTTTGAATACTGTAAAGAGTTTGTAGCATTCTCTAACTTCTGTTGATTTTTATATAACTTATTAGTTTCAAGATCTTCCAGCCATTTTAAGCGGTTTATCTTAGCTCTGGTCTGTTTCTTTTTTGCTTCCAAATCCTGCACGGCAAGAGAACTGCAACACGCAAAAGTGTTGAAGAAAATACCTAAAAATATTAATGATATTAATATTTTTTTCGGATTCATCTTATTTCCCCATACTTAATACCGCTATAATAGCAGTACCGCCGAGAAGCCATAAGGCAACTGCTGCAAAAATAAACCCCACTATAATCTTTTTATTCCGTCTGAAAAAATCCATTTTCACCTCTCATCTATATCTTATTACAAAAATGTCAGAAGAGCAATTAATTTAATATTTCTATATGATGTAAATGAATTAGCAATAAAAAAGAGCCCGCAAAGGACTCTTTTTTATTGTCGATAAGCTCTCGTATATGGAACCTTTTAGCTACAGTACAAAAACATTATACAGCGAATTAATATCAGTTATGAAACAGTCAACTCAAGAGTATTACAATATGAGAAGTGTTTTAGGGTTGAAGTGTTAAGATTTTTTTCACTGAATATTGAAAATTAGGCAATTCTAAAACAGCAAAATACTTTATATAAGTATAGGGGATTTTAAAAGAAATTAAGGAAATTTTATGGGATTAGAAAAACTTGGAATGAGTTTAGCTCAAAGGACTTCTGCTTGGTTGAAAACCTGTGGAAAGTCCAAGATATTACAAACAAAACCCATTAAACCAGCAGAGTTAAAGGGGGTAAAATATACTCCACCGCTAATGTCAGATTGTTATACAGTAGGAAGCTGTTCGGCAAAAAGTGTATTACAAGAACTTAACCTTAATGAATATATTAAAAAAGAGTTATTGATAGGACAAGGTGGAGAGGGTGCAGTATACAGAATTACCGGAACAGATTTCGTTGTTAAAATTCCACATCAAAAACTTGGTAAGTTAGGTACGAGTATTGATATGTCAAAACTTGATTTTAACGTTACGCCACAAGAACAAATTAATAATATTATTGCTAAATCAGGTAAAGCAGAAGTTTTGAAATATATACCGGGATTTAATACAAGAGATGATTTGGCTCAACATGAAAAAGAAATTACAAAAGCTATAAATTCATTATCTCCTGAAAACATCAAACAGTATTTTTTATATCTTTCAAAAGGGAACAAGGTTGGTATGAGACATGATTATGCAGGTGCAAATTGTATAATTAATCCTTCTTCTGGCAAGATTACCCCTATAGACTTTTGTCCTGGAGAGGATTATAGACTATTATCATCATTTATGTCACAATGTAGAGTCACAAGCTTGACGGCTTCACAAGAAAATGAATTATTAAAGAAGGGGGTAATAAATTTATTAGAACTTGTAAAAAGTAAGAAAATAGCACCTAATGAAATCTTATGTACTAAAGATACTTTTTGTGGTGATGGTTGGGTTGGCTACAAAGACAGTAAATTCCTTGATTATGTAAAAAGTTTGTGTGAGCGTTTTAGCAAAGATAGCTCAACTCAAAACGTAGATAACATTATAAATGAGTTAAGAAGGTGTTCTACAGAAACAACAATCAAATATATAACACCAGAGCAGGTTAAAACTTATCAAACTGCGATTAATGAGATCTCAACAGCTCTTAGAAGTTGTACTGACCCTAAACAAAAGGTAAAACTAGAAATATCGTTAAAATATTTAACAGAAAAATTAAAATTAGGTTAATATTTCAACACCTAATAGTAAATTGGTTATAATCAAGCCTATGTAATGTTTTTCAAAATACTGTAAAGATTGCTGACGGATGTTTTGTAACGGTCAGCTATAACTTTTTGTGAACACATAAGTAAATCATACAAATATTGGTTAATTCCGTTTTTGGATTGTACATACTTTTTCAATTTATAAAAAAAGAGAAGTCAAAACCTCTATTTTTTATGGTGTCGACGGCGGGACTGTCTTGGTCGCTCGCATTTAACGGCAATTCCGTGTTTTGTTTTCTGTAATTTCATCACATCAAACAAAAGCACTCCGCTCCCGCTTGAACCTGACAAGGCTTCGCCTTGTGGGGTTCTGCGTCCCCCAATACAATCTACTTGCATTAAAAAAGACTCCGTAAGGAGTCTTTTTATGGTGTCGATAAGCTCCCGAATATGGAACCCTCGAGTAATAATGTATCACAAACAGGTCATTTGAATAAACTCTGTTCTGAGCTTATTTCTCTGATTAAACAATCTACACAAGAATATTATAATATGTCAATTCTTCTTGATTTGCTTAGATAAAATTTAGTTTAATTCCATCATGGGGTGGAAGTTTTGCATACACTAGGATTGTTATAATATTCATACCATGCACTTGTAGTATTATTTTTCATATCCGATACAAGTTTGTTAATGTGAGTCTGATTAAAGTTACATCTTATTGTGTTTTTTGCATCGACAGGACCAACTACTTCGACATAAGAACATAACCCATTTTTTATGCCTACAATTTGTTTTTTTGTTGTTACTTGCATCCCCATCATATTAATAGGTCCAATTGTTAATGTATAAGGTTTGCAAGCTTGAAAAGCATCTATAAAAGCAGATGGATAATGATTATTTTGTGCAAAAACAAAGTTTCCTGCGATAACTAAACAAAATATACCTAAAACACTAAAAAGAAATTTTTTCATATCAATCTGCCTTTTTTCAAACTGTGTTGCATATTCATAAATAACGAAGATATCTTCTTTTTTGTTTTTTATGGTGTCGTTAACGTTACTATATTGGAACCAATTTTACCTGATAAAAACACCTGTTCTACAGCAGACATGAGTGTTTACGCCGAACTTGTCCGTATTATGAAAGAGTCAACAACGGAATACTATAACATGCGAATAGCTCTGAGGCTGGAGTGTGCGTGATATAATAGCAATGGTAGGTGATTATGAAATTAGTAATAGATAAAACTAAAGACCCTAATTTATATAAGAATGATTTAATTTCAAGAAAAGAACTGGCGTTAGAAATCTTTAATGTATTAAGACAGCATTATGAGAATGAAAAACAGCTTAATGAAAAATATCCTCATATACAAGAGCATTTAGTTGCAGTAAGAAATTACCCTATTCAAGTCATATATTTTAGTACTGGCACTATTATTCAAGAATACCACTATTTCGAGAAAGATATAAAATCTTTGTTGCCTAGTGATTTAATTAATCTCAACAAATCTATGTTAAAATCTTGTAGGTATCAGGTAAACAATTTGACTAATAGGTTAAATTATTACTTTGAAAATGTGCTTAATATTGACATTATTCCAGAGGATGTATGGAATTATCTGTTTACAACTAATGAACGTATTAATTGTAATAAGCATAGAACAGGGGCGTTATTTGCAGAAAGAGATATATATGATTTGTTTAACAACTTAATTATCTTTTGGAACTGTATAATAGATTATGTATCAACAGATACCCCCTAATATCCATTGTATAAATAAAAATTATTATACCCTTACCTTTAATTATCTTGTCTTTCTTTAATATCAATTCTTTACACTTTACGCACCATTACGTGAATATGAAATTTTACCCCTGAATAACCTTAAAATTTTTCAGCCTCATATCTTAACATAAGACCTATATGGCAAAAACTTCTAAAATATCTAACTCAATAACTAACGATATATCAAGTACAGGTGATTTAAAGACTGATGACTTCAACCTCAATGGAGAAAAATTTCCTGCTCTTAGTACAGTAAAAGCACAAATTAAGGTTGTAATGAGCATTATCGATACACAAATTCTTTCGGCTGTAAGAGTAGAATTTGACCGTTTAAGAATAGGCATTAATATTGGACTTTATGGGCGCATAATACATTTTGAAGATTTTGGCATGGAAGATGTTGAAAATCCGAAAGAACCGCCGTCATACCTTAATAAGAATGAGGGAGATACTCTAACCAGACGCTCATTTATACATGAAGAAGATGACGATGAAGAATACGATATATCTGATTTGTTTGACTCAGAAGAAGAATATAAGGAATATTTAGAGACAGAAAAATCGGAAAAGCTAAGTAGCCAAGAATCAGAAGCAGAACCTGATATTTTCTCAGATTTTAGCATAAAACGCCGTATCAGATATGACGACTATAAGAGAGTTGTCGGTTTAAACAATATGTTTCTATTCAAAGGTTATTTTGTCATTGACATAACCGGCAAGTGGATGGCTGGTTATGGTGTACTCGGAAGCCTGCACAAAGATAATATTAGAGAAGCCCTGCAAAAGGTTATAGAACTAGGAATAGTTGACTTTAACATTGATGAATTTATTAGACATGCTCAAGTATTCATTTGTGATGTATTTGTGGATATTCAATCAGAGTCACAAAAACAGGTCAGCAGACACATAGATGGTATTAGTTCATTCTGCCCGATTTCGACTAACAGGTATAATATCGCTAAATATGGCAGGCATGGATTGATGTTAAAGCCTAAAGCACAAAAGTCTGGTTTTTCGCTTGTGATTTATTCTAAAGGACAAGAGCTGGATTACAGTTACAATAGAACCACTAAAGCAACATTATACACTGATATTATTGGGGATACAGGTATTAAACTTGCTGAGAGAACATTAAGATTTGAGTTAAAACTCTTCTCTTTAGCAAGTATACGCAGGAACCTTGATATTACTATGAATGAGGCACGTATAGTGAGATTGACAGATGTTCTCAACTGTACTGCTCCCGTTTTACTAAGGCAAATGGAGTCATTTACTGGTAAGCCTGAACAGTTATTGGAACGTCTGAAATGGTTACAGAATATTGAGACAACAGACAACATGACGCTCAATGAAATCTTCATAGCTGAAAGGTTTGTTGAAATACTCAGAGATAATAATTTTGACATCGGTATAGCACGGAGTCATATAAGGACTGAATACGTAAATGCGAGCGATGAAGAACTTGAAAAATTTAATACTTTAGCGAATATTCGCAGGAATATTCTATCATTCCTTGTTTATCGAAAACCTAAATCAGTAACGATAATGCTGGATATTATTTGTAGGTTACAGGCTTATTATCAAGCAAAAACAGTAAATGGAGGGACTAATGGCTAAGAAACCCTCTGTTATATTTGTACCTAATAATGACGCTAATGATATAGCTGTAAATAATGCCTTATTGGCGCAGTTAATGATAACGGTAACACAAATTGGTATCAGGGTTGATAATCCTGATGATGTACAGTATAAAATAAGAAAGGAGACAGATGATGTCTAAAAAAGTTATTCGTAGTAAAAAAATTGTTGTAGGTTATGGACGAGTCAGCTCTGCGGAGCAGGCTAACAGTGGACTTAGTCTTAACATGCAGCGAGAACAATGTGAACAAAAAGCAACCAAAGATGGTTATACATTTGTTTACTTTGAGGACGCAGGGAAAACAGGCTCTAACACTAACAGAAAAGGACTTAGAGCAATGCTTAAATACGTAAAGGAACACCGTAACGAAGTTGCCTATGTTATTGTATGGAAACTGGACAGGCTTTCTCGTTGTCTTGATGATTTCTTTGTAGAAATTCTAAGACCGCTCAAAAAATATGGCTGTACTATTGCAAGCATTATGGAAAATTTCGATGATATAAGTAAGGTAAAAAAAGTCCTTATTGGCGTATATATTGGACAAGCAGAAGATGAGCTTGATAATATTAAAGACAGGACTAGTTCAGTATTAAGAAACCGAGCTGAAAAGGGATACAAACTCGGTAAAGCTCCAATAGGGTATATCAATACAAGAGATGAACACCGACATGGTATAATTGAACCAGACCCAGCTAAGGCTCCTCATATCAAGCGTTGTTTTGAACTGTATGGAACAGGAGTATTTGCATACGAAAAGTTAGGTAAAGAACTTGCTAAATATGGGTTTGTTGACAGTAAAGGAAACCCATACTCAAAGAAGCGCATTCAAGATATTCTCAAGAACCCCGTATACATCGGAAAAGTTACCCATGGCGATGATATTTTTGATGGTGTACACGAACCTATTGTGTCAGAAGAATTGTTCTACAGAGTTCAACTCTTGTTAAAAGGTGAGGATGTAAAAAGACCTAAAGGACTCGTTTACACATATTCAAACTTTATTAAATGTGCGAAATGCGGTTACTCAATGGTAGCCGTAACTAAGCGAGGTGAACACAATAGTGGTACATATATCTATTACCACTGTACTAACTACACGAAAGCTCATGCTAGAGAAAAGAATATTAACGAAAATCTTATAGATGAAGCAATACAGGAAGTAATTGACAGCTTTGATATTACAGAAAAAGAGATAAAATGTATAAAGAAGCAGATAAATAACGCTATTACAGACCTGAAACAATATGAACATAAGTCTATTGATGATTTAAAAAAAGCATATGACCAGATAGTAGATGACATTGCTGAAAAATTAACTCAGAAGAATACTGATAAACTAGGCATTAGTGAATCCACACGTGCTGAGGTGTTACAGAAACTGGAAGCCCGTAAAGACGATATAAAACGTGAGATTGACAATCTCACTGAAAATTCTAAAGATACCGTGAAACGAATAAGTATTCTGATTGATTTTGCCAACCGTCTTCCTGAACTTTATTTGAAAGCAACTTTGGATGAGAAAAGGTTAATACTCAATACTATAATTGAAAGTATTACCTATAATGAAGATGATAACACTCTGTCAGTTAAGTTAAGACCTGTATTTGAACATTTGAGACAGTTAAAACTCAAACGGAAGCAGGAGTTTAAAGAAGACTTAGAAACATTGACTGGAACCCTTAAAACTCGCTCAGGCAGTGCAAAACAGGCTCTTGAAAATAATCGGTTAGATTTAAGCAATATTGCAGTGATTGGAACCCGTAAAAAAGGCTTGAATACTAAAATAGAGCCTCTTCATAAAGGCTCTAAAAAGTTAAATGTCGATGGCGGGACTTGAACCCGCAAGGATCTCTCCACACGCCCCTCAAACGTGCGCGTATACCGATTCCGCCACATCGACATATTTATTTTATTAAATTTTCAATTGCCTTGTGGCGGACTCGGTTTTATCTTGTTTACGGCTCGCACAAAGGCTTACGCCTTCTAACTCGCCTGCCGTCCACTCAAAACGATAATTAATCATTTTTCGCGGAGTCCTTGCCACATCGACATATTTATTTTATTAAATTTTCAATTGCCTTGTGGCAGACTCGGTTTTATCTTGTTTACGGCTCGCACAAAGGCTTACGCCTTCTAACTCGCCTGCCGTCCACTCAAAACGATAATTAATCGTTTTTCGCAGAGTCCTTGCCACATCGACATAAATTTTATTTATTTTTCACCACGCATCCCGCGCACAATCTATATTAACACAAAAAAAATTTTGTTACAAATTTTATATTTTTATTGACATAATGTTTCCTCTGTTTGAAAATAAAACCATAGAAAGAAGGTAAGTATTATGAATATATCATCTGTTTCATTGGGTGAAAATACAACTCAGAGAAAAAATATGTTTATCAAGTATTCAAACAGTTTCATGTCTATGATGAACAATAACGGCGAAGCTGTTGAAAAAGCACAAAAAGTTAACCCTGTTAATAATAAAAAACTTGATAAATCAATGGGTATTGAAACTTTGACTATATTCCCTAAACAAGTTATAGACGGTAAAACAATTATTACAGCCTAGATTTATTTGAGGAGAAGTATGATATTAAAAATATTTAGAATGCCGCATAACCGCTTTGTACCTGAATATAAAACAGAAGGTGCAGCAGGCATGGACTTGTGCGCTGCTATTGATGAAGAAATTACCCTGCAGCCGCTTGAAAGAAAATTGATTCCTACCGGACTTAAAATCGAGCTTGAACACGGATACGAAGCACAAATCAGACCGCGCTCAGGCTTGTCAATTAAGCACGGCATAAGCCTTATTAACTGTGTCGGCACAATTGACGAAGATTACAGGGGAGAAGTCTGTATTCCGGTTGTAAATCTTTCTAATGAACCTTACACTATCAAGCCCGATGAACGTATTGCGCAAATGATTATTGCAAAATATGAACAGGCGAAAATTGAAGTAGTAACCGAGCTGTCTGAAACAGAACGCGGTGCCGGCGGTTTCGGCTCTACCGGAAAGTAAGCATATAGAATAAAGATTTAAGTTTTGTTGCAATAATTTGATATTATTGCGTTTACCACTTGACGCTTCCTGAAAAAAAGTATAGAATGAGTGCATGACGCTAATCACGTCTGGGTTATTAAATATTTAGGAGATCGAGTCATGTACCAAGATGAAACGCTTATTTGTGAAGACTGCGGAGCTGAATTTGTCTTTACCGCAGGGGAACAAGAGTTTTATGCAGAAAAAGGATTAACAAATAAGCCAAAAAGATGTGCAAACTGCAGAAAGATTAAAAAACAAATGCACAGAGGCAAAAAGAAAATGCACGATGCTGTTTGCGCAAAATGCGGTAAACAAACACAAGTTCCGTTTAATCCAACTCAAGGCAGGGATGTTCTTTGCAAAGAGTGTTTTGATGCTGAAAAAGCAGCTGCTGCCGCCGCAGAATCGGCAGAAGTCGCAGCTTCATAATATAATTTTGATATTAAAAAGAGCGGTTTGAATTATTTCACCCGCTCTTTTTTTAGTTTTTGAATCCTTTTATCTGATTCTATAACATACCTTTTTAAAATTTCATCCCTCTCAGCCTTTTTCACAAGTTTATCTATCATATCCAAAACATCATAATTAGCATCCCTGAAAATAAACATATCAACTCCGGCGCGTATTGCCATTTCGCAAGCTTCTGCCCCGCCAAAGTCCTGAACACCTTTCATAACCATATCATCGGTTATTACAACGCCGTTATATTTCAAAATATTTCTTAAATAACCGATAGCATTTTCACTCAAAGATGCCGGAACAGGCTCTTTATCGAAACAAGTACAATGAAGATGTGCTGCCATAATCATTTCTGTATCGAGATTATCTTTAAACGGCTTAATGTGAATTTCTTCCATTACTCCGAGAGGTAAATCAATTACAGGCAGCGTTAAATGGCTGTCTTTTGAAGCATCTCCATGTCCGGGAAAATGTTTCAGGCACGGTATAATTCCATTATTTCTGTATATTTCTGACACAAGTTTTACGCATTTTGAAACAACCTCCGGTCTGTCAGAAAAAGCCCTTTCACCGATTATCGGATTCTGCGGATTTGTATTTACATCTGCACACGGAGCAAAGTTCAGATTTATTCCGTAATCAACAAGCTCCTTTGCTATTTTTTCCGTCTGATTTATTAAAAACTCTTCTCCACGCTCATACGCAAACTTTGGCGACAGGTATCTTGCATGAATATTTTCAGTCCTCTCAACCCTTCCGCCTTCTTGATCAATGGATAAAAACAAATTTTCTTTTGACCTAGACTTTATTCTGCTTATTAAATTTTTAAACTGTTCTCTGGAATCAATATCACGGGTAAAGAAAATAACTCCTCCAAGTCCTTTGGCCAGAGCACTTTCAAAATATTTTCTATTTTCGGCACCGCCTGTTCCGAGAATAAATTTCCGATAAATAAGCTTTTCCATAGAACAATCATACATTTAACTGATAATAAAAATCAACTTTTTGTGTAGTATAATTAAGGTAAGGAGTAAAGGTTTAAAGAAATGAAAAGGATTTTTTTATCTATATTAGTAGGATTTTTACTGTTATCTGCAATTTCACTGGATGTATCTGCAGCAAAAAAATCTTCAAAGCTTTCTAAAGAAGCAATTACGGAAATGTCAGACACTATTGATAAGCTGACTCAAAAGATATACGGCAGAGCTTTATTATCCCCGCAGGATAATGAAGAGTTAATCGGTATAAAAATCAAACTTGATAACCAGATGTTGATGTCTTCTTCAACAGAACTTGCTCCGCTTTATTACAAAGCAGGAAATGTTTATCGTCTCAGAGATATGAAACCGGAAGCTATTGAATGCTATCAGACAATTTTAGAGAATTTTTCCGATACAGCTCTTGCTCCGAAAGCACGGGCAGCACTTGAATCTTTAGGCGTAACAGTTACGGCACCGACGGTAACTGACGAAGATGCGGAAGGAGATGAAGAAATTTAAAATAAAAAAGGAGGTTTTTAACCTCCTTTTTGTTGATATTATGAATAACTTTATTTTGTTGTCTGTATAAACAAACTTATCAAATCATTCAGAGCTGAATACTGTTTTTGATAGCTTTGAGATTGTTTTTCCAGAGCCAGAATTTGTTTTTTGTATTCCTGAATAGAAGCCTGGCATTCTCTTGCTGAAACTTTCAAGTTTTCCTGAACCTGCTGCGCATCCTGCAGAACACTTTTCATAGAAATACCGAGAGCTTCCATTGTCTGCTTAATAATCTGCGCACCGGTATGTCTTGAAACACCGCTTGGAAGCTGTGAAATAAGTTTTTTCAAAACAGTTATATTTGCAGGCATTTCAAAAGATTCGCTGCTCATAGTTTCTGAAACAGTAGCCTGAACAGGTTTTGATTCCGTAAAAAACGGATCTTTATCATCTACATCATCAAAGAAATTTGTAGTTTTTTGAGGTTTAACCGGCTCAGCAAAAATATCATCTGAAGAAGATGAAGCAAAAATATCGTCATTGATTGGATTAGTTACAGGAGCCGAATCAAAACTTATATCCTGATTATCTTGAATATCCATACTTTCAGCTTGCTTTTTCAAAGCTTCTACAATTTTCTTTCCAACACTTTCGTTATTTGGCATATTTATACTCCCTCATAGGTTTACCTTCGTTATTATATTTTAAACATGCTAAAAATCCAATAAAATGTTATGTTTTGTAAAAGTTTTATAAATATTACATACATATTTATTGTATTTTCTCAATGCTTTTGTAAAAATTTTATCAAATAATTGAGAAAATGCAATACAAAAATTTCGGAAAATTTCTTAGATATAAAAGAAAAAAGGATATGCCTTTGAAATCCTTAAATAATTTTGCATTCGATAATAATATTGAACCGGCACTTCTTAGCAGAGTTGAGAATTTAAAACAGGATATAAAACTTTCTGTTATTGAAAAAGTTGCCAGTGCATTTAATATAAAAGTTTCCGAATTAATGAAAGAATATGAAGATTATTATATCAATTCTTTAAAATAAAAAATCCTGTTATAAAAACAGGATTTTTTATCTATTAGTTTTCTACATATTCTCTTAAGCGTTTACTTCTATTTGGATGACGAAGTTTTCTTAATGCTTTAGCTTCAATTTGTCTGATACGTTCACGTGTTACACCGAACAATTGTCCGACTTCTTCCAATGTTCTCTGACGGCCGTCATCCATACCGAATCTGAGTCTTAATACATCTCTTTCTCTCGGAGATAATGTGCAGAGAACTTCTGCAAGATCTTCTCTCAAGAGTTCGGAAGCTACAGTCTTAATCGGAGCGTCTGCTTCTTTATCTTCAATAAAATCGCCGAGTCTTGAATCTTCTTCCTTACCGATTGGAGTTTCCAATGATAAAGGCTCCTGAGCAATCTTTACGATTTCTCTCAATTTAGAAATTGAAACGCCCATTTCGGAAGCCAATTCTTCTTCGGTAGGTTTTCTTGAAAGTTCTTGAGCTAAACGTCTGGTAACTTTCTTTAGCTTATTAATTGTTTCAACCATGTGAACAGGAATACGAATTGTTCTTGCCTGATCCGCAATTGCTCTCGTAATTGCCTGTCTGATCCACCATGTTGCATAAGTTGAGAATTTGAACCCTCTTTCGTGGTCAAACTTTTCTGCAGCTCTTATTAAACCTAAGTTACCTTCCTGAATAAGGTCTAAGAAAAGCATGCCTCTTCCGACATATTTTTTTGCAATACTTACAACAAGTCTCAAATTTGCCTGAACCAGCTTACGTTTTGCAATAGCGCCCGGAGTTCCGCCCTGAATAATTTTTCTTGCAAGTTCAATTTCTTCGCTTGTTGATAATAATTTAATACGTCCGATTTCTCTTAAATAAAGTCTTACCGGATCTTCTACAGCAACACCTTTCGGAACATCAGTATCCAAATCGGAGTCTCTTGAAGAATCGCCTGAATCCATCATATAAAAATCGTCGCTCTTCATCTCGCCGAGTTTTGATGAAGTTATGATATCTTCAATATTATCAGTCCCTAAATCAGTTTCAATATAATCTACTGTATCATCATCCTCTTTGTCAGCATCAAAATCCAATAAATCAATATTTTCATCTTCTACACTTACAACTGATGAATGTGAATTTCTTTTTTGGGTCATTATTTATCTCCAGTCCTTAATTTTATTTTATCTCTAAGCTGCATTTGAAGCTTTAATGCTTCAATATCATTATCATTCACCTGCTTGTACTGCCGGCGAATTATTTCGGCTTCTTTTTCCTGATAACACCTTTTAAGTCTTGCAATATTCTCCTTTACAGCATTTTCGAGTTCGTCGGCTTCCAATCCGTTAAACGACTCAGAAAGTTCAACTATATCGGTTAATATATGGGTCAAATTATCATCCTCAATGAATTCTGTATACAAATTTTTTACCAATTCCTTAACATTATTTATTGTACACGCCAATTTGTCAATTGTATTTTTTACAATTATTAACGTTTCATCTTGGATGATATTTTCGGGTAATAATTCATTTAGTTGTTGGTAACTTAGAACATTGCCACTTGCTAGAAAAACGCTCAATAAATTTTTTTGCGCTTTTATTTCGAATTGTGAAGAATTTGTTACAACTTGTTTATTAAAATTCGGACGCTCGGACAATCGAAGCATATTTTCATGCTTTACAAGCTCCTTGAGCATTGCGTTTTCGTCAATGTTTAATACTGATGCGACCATTTTTACATATTCTGATTGAATAATTTTATTATTAACATCTTTCAAAATTTCAATTATTTGCTCGACAAGCTGCGCCTTTTCCTGCGGAGTTTTGGCGGAATTTTTTTCTTTTAAAATATTATTTAGAAGAAAATCTATAAGAAGGGGAGCATTTTTAATATACTCTTTAAAAACATCGCCGCCCATCGTTCTTATAAACTCATCCGGATCTTTTCCCTGCGGCGGTGATACAACACGGATTTCGCAGGCATATTTATTATCGGCGGTCGAAGATATATGGCTTTCGTCAAACTGTTTTATTCCGCCAAGAGCCGCAAGGGTTTCCTTTATAACTTCCCCGCCTCTTTTTGTTGCATTAATTCCGGCACTATCCGTATCAAAAGATAAAAATATCCTTCTTGATTTTGTATAGCGCGAAAGTAATTTTACATGCTCGGCTGTCATTGCCGTTCCGCAGGAAGCAACCGCATTTTCGACACCGTGTGCCTGAGCGGAGATTACATCAAAATATCCCTCCATAATAAGAACGCCGTCTTCTTTTTTGATTGCCTCCTGAGCGGTATAAAGCCCGAAAAGAATTTTACTTTTGTTGTAAATCAGTGAATCGGACGAATTTAAATACTTAGGATTCTGGCCTTCGTCAACCGCACGAGCTCCGAATGCTACATATTCGCCGTTTTCGTTTTGAATCGGAATAATTATTCTGTTTCTGAATCTGTCAATCCAGCCGCCGGAATTGGACTTAAGAATCAGGCCGGCTTTTTCCAAAACTTCATCTTTAAATTCTTTTTTTAGTTCTTTGTACAAAGTATCATACTTATTTGGCGCCCAGCCGAGAGTAAATCTGTCAATGACGCTGTCATCAACGTTTCTTGCCCTCAAAGCCGTCATTGCTTTATTAGCGTCTTCGGCACTTCTTAATTGTGTATGATAAAATTTCGCAGCTTTTGCACAGGCTTTTATCATATCTTTTTTTAAGTCTTTTGTTTCAGATGACGGAGAGTATTTTTTCGGAATTTCAATTCCGTATTTTTCTGCCAGTTCGAATATAACATCTTTATATTCGCGGTTTTGAATTTTTACCAGAAAACTTAAAGCATCCCCGCCTTCACCGCAAGAGAAACATTTAAAAATACCACGGGAAGGGCTTACTGACATAGAAGGCTTTTTATCATTATGAAACGGACACAATCCCCAATAATTAGCACCGCTCTTCTTTAAAACAACATATTGTGATACAACGTCTACTATATCCAGCCGGTCTTTAATCTGAGAAATAACTTCTTCAAATGAATTTGCCATACCAACATTTTAGCACAACATTTTTTTTTAATAAATTGAAATAGATTTTATTTTTCAATAAATTCATCCAACCCGTTAATAATTCCTTCCGCAACATTACGTGCAAAATTTTCCTGTGTGTATAAAAGAGTATCAGAAGGATTTATCATATAAGCAGTTTCAATCAAAACTCCAACATAGCTTGCAGGTCTTATTACCGCAAAACTGGCGGTTTTAATCCCGTTTTTTTTAGTACCGGCAGATTTTGTTATTGATTTTAATAATATTTCAGAAAGCTCTTTTGAATTTCTATTAAAATAATATATTCCTGTCCCCCTGTGTTTTGAATGACTGAAAGCTACATTGCCTATAGAATTCATATGAATACTTAAATATATATCCGCCTCATTCACTTTCGCAATTTTTATTCTGTCTTTCAGGGTAATCATTCCGTCACACTCACGTGTCATTACGACATTTGCACCCTTTTGTTTCAGCAACTGCTGTAACTCCAGTGCTATTTTCAAGTTTATATCTTTTTCCGCATCGCCGAGACAGCCCATTGCACCGTTTTGAGAGCCGCCATGTCCGGCATCCACAACAATAGTACATCCTTCATAAGTTTTAGGAACCTCGCTGACCTTGAAGGTATAAGCTCCGTCCTGAAGAGTTACATTGTAATAATATCTTTTAGGTTTCAATATATTCAATGTATAAACAGATGTATCAGACAATTCCGGATTATAAATTCTGAACAGGATTTCTTTTTCTCCGTCCTCTACCGTATACGGAAGATTTTTTGTAAAAGATATTGTCTGAACATTAGCATTTTTATATTTTTGACTGTTCATATTTATAAAGCTCGCAATTGAACCATCAGCACATTCTTCCACATCGCTTTTTAAAATCCATGCAGTTTTATCTTTTGCCAAAAACACCCGATAGTATTCGTCATCAGCACCGTTAATTACTATGCGCGTACCCTTAAATAAATATGAAACAATATTAAAACCAACATCTTCAGGAGCTTTTCTCAGCGGAGTAGTATCATTTTTTACTAAAACCGTCCGCTTATCAAATTCCTTGATTTCACTTTGAATTTTCGGAACTTCAGTTTTCTTAAATACATTATATACTTTTGTACTGTAACCGGAACGAATAAAAATCCTGTTTTCACCATCTTCCAGTTTTACAGAATGAGCAAATGCACCGTTTGATGCAGTAGGAATTTTTACATTATTTATTGTTATTGACTCTGAATTTCGAGCTTTACCTATAAACAAACCATAGTCATATGTTGTTACGGATTTCTTTTCTCCCGGATAAAAAATTTCATATCCGTAAGACTTAACTACGCCAAAAACAAGCAACAATAATATTAATAATACTCTTCTTATTAAACGATAGTTAAACAAAATCTTTATCCTCTTATATTATTTATTATACATAAAAAAGGAGGCAATCAAAAAAATTGCACTCCTTTTTGTATATTGCAATATGTTTTAAACAATTACTTTTTTAACAGCAGCTTTTGCCCTTTTTAGGGAATTTTCTTTTCCGATAATAGCAAGAGTTACAACCATATCTGCTCCGCATAATCTTCCAGTTACAGCAGCTCTAATTGCCCACATTGTAAATTTAGGTTTATAACCTTTTTCTTCTTTAAATTTACCTCTGAAGACCTCTAATTTTTCGTGAAGATTTTCTTCTGTCCAATCCCAGCCTTCTGCCTGTTCTATGAAAGATTTCAAAACATCTTGAGACAAATCTGTATCAAGTTCTGCCTGAGCTTTTTCATCAATCTCAACTTTATCTCCGCCGAAGAAATATGAAACAGCATCTGTAATATCAGATAACAATGTCAAAGGTTCATAAGTGATATCAATCATCCTGTTATACTGTTCTTCCGTAAGTTCACTTAAATCATACTTAGTTAAATATTTTTTAAGTTTTTCTCTCAAAACATCTTTCGGAAGCATTTTGATGTAATGGCTGTTCATCCATTTCAACTTATCATATTCAAATATAGAATTTGAAGAAGAGATTTCATTAATTCTAAAATCTGCAGCAATTTCATCAACCGTCTTAATTTCCTGTCCGTCAGAAGGTGACCAGCCAAGAAGAGCAACAAAGTTTACCAGAGCTTCCGTTAAATAGCCCTGTTCTACAAAGTCTGAAACAGCAGTCGCACCGTGTCTCTTTGAAAGTTTGCTTCTGTCAGGTGCCAGAATCATACCCAGATGTCCAAATCTAGGGACTTCAAAGCCCAATGCTTCAAAAATCAGAATCTGTTTGTAAGTATTTGAAATATGATCTTCCCCCCTTATAACATGTGAAATCTTCATCAGGGCATCATCAATTACAACCGCGTAGTTGTAAGTCGGAGTTCCGTTAGACTTCATAATTACAAAATCACCGATGAGGTTTGTATCCATGTGAAGTTTACCCTTAACAAGATCATCAAATTCAAGAATTGAAGAATCGTGAAAAGCTTTTTGAGCTTTTGCAACATTAAATCTGATTGCAGGTTTTCTGCCTTCCGCTCTTAATTTTGTCTTTTCTTCTTCTGTTAAATTCTCGCACTTTTTAGAATAAACATAAGCTTTTTTGTTTCTTGAAGCTTCTTCTTTTTCTGCTTCCAATTCTTCAGGAGTACAGAAACATTCGTAAGCAAAACCTTCATCCAAAAGTTTCTGAATATATTTCGGATAAATATCAAATCTCTGAGATTGTGTATAAGGGCCGTACTCTCCACCTACATCAGGACCTTCATCCCAATTTAAACCTAAAGCTTTCAAGCTGTCAAAAATATTATCGACATATTCCTGACTTGTTCTTTCCGCATCAGTATCTTCTATTCTCAGTATAAATTTTCCGTTATTTTTCTTCGCAAATAAATAATTAAATAAAGCTGTTCTTGCCGTTCCGATGTGAAGATTGCCGCTCGGTGACGGTGCAATTCTTACTCTTACTTCTGACATAATCTTATCCTTCCTTTTATACCAAATTATTATTGCACAAAGAGAAAAAGTAATAAAGGGGGGGGATGAATTGTATTTAATTCAAAAGTTAAACTATAAGTTCTAAATTACCTAACCTGTATAACATTCTTATGAAGCATAGTTCTGCCACATACGGTGATAGATTTTTATAAATAATTTACGTTTAATAAAAGTATTAAATCTTTTTCATACTTCCAGCTATTCTTAATTCCAAGAGCCGATTAGGCTCTTTTTTTTATAAAAATGCATAAATTATCCTAAAGTAGATGCCCCTACAGGTAATTAAATTTGTAAAAAAAGTTTAATAATAAGTATGTACCTGAAAGGAGGGCATAAAATGCATAAAATTTTAAAAATCACTTCTTACATTTTAGTTCTTGTTGGCGCACTCAACTGGGGACTTGTCGGCCTTTTTGACTTTAACCTTGTTGAATTTATGTTCGGCGATATGACATTATTAGCACGCGTAACCTACAGCCTTATCGGTATTAGCGCTGTTGTTGCCGCAATTGCAGGACATATATACGAAAAAAAATACTGCATACAAGAATAGCAAAAAATCGGGAATCAACTTTCAGAATGATTCCCGATTTTCTTTTAAAACATTAATAAAAAATAAAATAAAAAAAAACGAGAACCGATTTTCCAATCAATTCTCGTTTTCTCTTAATTTAGATGTTGGCAGCGTGCTATCTTCCCGGGAAGTGGCCCTCCAAGTATTGTCGCCTCTGCAGGGCTTTACGACCGTG
>CALUQE010000023.1 GCA_944322845.1 Candidatus Gastranaerophilales bacterium | reverse complement strand
TAACGATAGCGAGCGAAAGAGTGCAGGCTCTGCCTGCTGCAGCCATTCAGTCCCACGCTCGCAAGAGCGTAGAAAACTTTTGCGTGATTTCTCTTTCTTTTGGTACCTTTTCGGGGTAAATGTCTTAGGTTTGTAGGTATGACTACAAGCTTGAAAGTTTTATGAAAAACTCTTTATTTCGCAACAAAAGAGAAAGAAAAGTACAAATAAATTATCTCTTCATTTTTTCTTCTTTAAAACAAAAGAAGAAAAAACGAAGCAAAAAAGAAGAAACCTTGATTGTTTACAATGCTCTTGCGAGCATAAAATCAAATGGATGTTGCGGGTGAACCCGCACTTTGCCCCTCGCTAAAAGACGCTCGGGAGGGCGCCGCCGCTGTCAGAACTAACAAGCCTTCGCGCCGCGAGCGTGTTATGCGTGAGCATAACATAATAATATCCGGTGTAGTTCGGGTTATTGCCATGAGCCCGACAAATTTATTTGATTATAATTAAAAAAGCGGCTTAGTTTTAAGCCGCTTTTGTTTTTATGGTGTCGATAGGGGGATTTGAACCCCCAAGGATCTCTCCACATGAACCTGAATCATGCGCGTCTACCAATTTCGCCATATCGACATAACTACATTCTATTATAAACATATTAAAATGTTAACCTCTCTCATGTATTTTTTCGATTTTAAGTTATAATGAAACTGATATTTAAGTGAGGATATGTTTATGAAAATAGTATATTTTGATGTAGAAAACTACGAAGAAGAGTTTCTTAAAGATAATAATGAAGGCAAATATGAATACTATCTGGATTCTAATGCACTGAATGATTTAGCGCCTGTAAAAGATGAATACAAAGATGCCGAAGTAATTTCTGTTTTTACAACCTCAAGGGTAAATAAAAAAGTTCTTGAACAGTTTACGAATCTCAAATTGATTGCACTTCGCTCTGTCGGGTTTAATCATATTGATACGGATTATTGCAGAGAGCATAATATTGCGGTTGTTAACTCTCCGAATTACGGAAATATAACTGTTGCTGAATTTGCGCTTGCTCTGCTTTTGAATGTTGGCAGAAAAGTTACCGTATCTTATATGGACTATAAAGACGGAAAAGTCCGTCCGGAAAACCTTATGGGTATGGAGTTGAGCGGAAAAACAATCGGTATAGTAGGGCTCGGCGCTATCGGCTCTGCTTTTGCAAGAATTGCGTACGGTCTGGATATGAAGATTCTTGCGTTTGACAAATTTGAAAAAGAAGAAATGAAACAGAAATATAACGTGACTTACACTGATTTTGATACGTTATTAAGAGAGTCAGACTTTATTTCCATCCATGCTCCGCTTACCAAAGACAATTATCACATGTTTGATAAGGCAAGTTTTGAAAAGATGAAAAAGACCGCAATTATTGTAAATACAGGCCGCGGCGAACTTATAGACAGTCAGGCGCTGTATCAGGCGCTTGTTACTAAGCAAATTGCCGGTGCAGGGCTTGATGTTCTGGAAAACGAGGAGACAATAACCGATTTTGATTATATCGTGGGGCTTAACAGGCTTGACAAAAATATTCTGGAGCAGACAATTATAAATTCTCAGCTTTTCAAACTGGATAATGTAATTATTACACCACACACAGCTTTTAATTCAATTGAAGCAATAAATCGTATCCTTAAAACAACAATGTCCAATATTGAAGAATTTATTTCCGGAAATCTGCAAAACAGCGTAATTCGGGGGTAAATACCCGTACGTGTAAATATCAGGTAATATAAAAGGGCTTATTTTGAATAAGCCCCAGACATGTACTGTTTTTGAGTTAATGGTTCAAGAGAAAGATTACCTTTCAAGATACTCCTCATCAGAAAGTTATTTTCTGCCGGCAGGGAGGATTAGCCGGCTAGTGAGCTGTGGAATGTTCTTGAGATAACATCGTCCTGCTGTTCTTTTGTTAATTTTATAAAGTTGACAGCGTATCCTGATACCCTTACCGTAAGCTGAGGGTATTTTTCAGGGTGTTTTTGTGCGTCCAATAAAGTGTCTCTGTTGAATACGTTTACGTTAAGGTGGTGTCCGCCCTTTTCTACATATCCGTCAAGTAAATTGATCAGGTTTTCTTCTTGCTGTGTTGTCATTTTTGTCTCCTTTTATTAATAAATTTATTGGCTTTCTTAACTTACAAATTTATTATAAACCATGTTTTACAACATTTCTGTTGTTTATACAACACTTATAAAAAATTATTTTATTAAATCAGAAACAATTCTTGATGCCATAAAAATGCCTGCACAAGAAGCAACAAACGGGGTTGAGGACGGGATAATTTTGTTGAATTGAATATTTTCGCCTGAGGCGGTCGTTATATTTTCAGTTTCCGAAAGCTTTTCCTGAACAAACGGTTTTTCATCGCTTGTAACTACGGTTATTCCGGAGGTGATATTATATTTTTTTAGCTGGTATAAAATATTTGATACAAAAGGTGCTTTTTTATCGCGGATTTGTGAGATATCTGAGATATAAAGCTTTTCCGGATTAATTCTGTTTCCTGCACCCATGGAAGATATAACCGGAATATTTAATTCTTTACATTTTACGAGCAGATTAATCTTGGAACGCATTGTATCAATTGCGTCCGCAACATAATCGATTCCGGAAAAGTCAAAGTTATCTTGATAGAAATCATTAACCAAATTCAGTTTTATCTCAGGGTTAATATCTTTTAGCCTCTGTTCAAAAAGTTCGGTTTTGACTTGTCCGATAGTTGAATTGAGTGCAATAATCTGGCGGTTAATATTTGTTTTTGAAACTCTGTCAAAATCAATAAGTGTCAATTCTCCGATCCCGCTTCTGGTCAGTGCCTCCGCGCAAAAACCACCGACTCCGCCGAGGCCGAATACAACAATATGGGAAGACAAAAGCTTTTCCTGTGCTTTTTCTCCCCAGTATAGAATATTTCTTGCAAAAATTTCATTCATTTATTTTATTATGCCAAAACCCAGCAGGAATATGCATACAATGAATACGGCAGCAACAATTCCTGTCAGCTTATTTAATCCTTTTTCAGCACTTTTTTGAGATGTAAACATTTGCGCTGCATTTCCGATTCCCGCGATGCCGTCACCTTTTGGCGAGTGCATAAGAATCAATACTATTAATAATAATGCGGATATGACTTGTATTATCCAAACTAGTGTTAACATTTATTCTCCTTTTTTACTTACCGGTCAGGTATAAATACCCTTTTGTTTTCTGCTTTACCCCTGGTTTACCCCTAGTTTACGCCTTTTTTGATGAAATGGGCTCGCTTGGAGTTCAGTTTTATACTGTCAAAAGTGTATAATCTTGCCGGACGTTTTGAAGAAGATTTGGAGAATTCGTTTAATTCTCTTAAACCTTCCGTTGTGATAACTTTTTTTCTGAAATTTCTTTTATCAAGCTTCTTTTCCATAATCATTTCATAAGCTTTTTGCATTTCAGTTAATGTGAATTTTTCGTTCAACAGCTGATACGCAACCGGACACATTTCCAGACGTTCGCGTGTGCGCTTGAGGGAATATTCAATAATTTCTTTGTGGTCAAATGCAAGCGGCGGAAGGGCCGAAACTTTATGCCATGCGATTTCTGGTGTAGTTACGACATTAAAATCTTCTGCTCTTATAAGCGCAAAATATGCACAGGTGATAACTCTTGAAACAGGGTGTCTTAGAGGATCGCCGAATGTATAAAGCTGTTCGAGATAAATATTATCAACATTAGTCTTTTCTTTCAAAACTCTCATTGCAGCTTCATCAAGGTTTTCGGACATTCTGACATAACCGCCCGGAATTGCCCACTTATCTTTGAAAGGTTCATTGTTACGCTTAACCAACAAAACCTGGAGGGCATCATCTTTAATTGTTAAAATTACAATGTCGACCGTAATCTCGTGAGTCTTAATCTCGTTGAACATTTCTACCTCTGATTATTTTCCACTTAAGTTAATTGTATTATAAAGAATAAAAAAATGTAACAGATAACAATTGAATAAGTGTAATTTGTTACATTTTTTTGTATTTATGGTGATAATATTCAATCAATCCGATATGTATTGCGGTTAAAATTGCGGTAATGTATGCAAGAGGTTTGTGCTGTCTGCGGAAAGTTTTATTTTTACTAATTCCGCTCCAAACGGTTGCTCCCAGTCCGACTGTCGCAGCATATCCTGTTGTTTTTGGTGTGATAATCGAATTTTTTCTAACGGAATCAACTTTCATATTCTAAAAGTAGCATAAAATTGCTAAAAAATCAATATTCGATATGGCGCAAATCGTTTATTTGAGCGCTCTTTCGGATTCCTTTTTAAATATCTTTTTAAAACCTTTCTTGCTTTAAGATAATTTTTATCCTGTATATGCAAGTTTGCAAGTCTTATGACATAATCCTGATTATCAGGGTGTGATTTTATTAAGTTATTATATTCTTTTACGGCTTCTTTTTTATTAACCGGAAGCAATATCTCTGCTTTTAAAAGATGCAGTTCTTCACTGTCCCGAATTTTTGCGGCATTATCCAGATATTCAAGAGCCATTGATGTGTGATTTATATAGTAATAAGCTATTGCAAGATTGTAATATACAATATATTTCATCTCATCAGTGTCGGCAAGAGAGAGCGCTTTTTCCAGATTTTTAATGGCTTCAGGATAACGTTTTTCTGCAACAAGGCTTTCTGCTAAATCAATATATCCGCTTGGAAGAGTCGGCGCGTGGTATATATAATTTTTTGCTTCTCTGGCTTTGGAGATGTTGACTTCTTCATCATTTCCGAGTACAAGATATGAAATGTATTCGCTGCCTAAATCATCAGAATTTGTAATATCCGGCATTATTTTATATAACAATTTTAAAGTACTTATATCTGCGTCATTAAGAACAGCCCGTTTATCATTAATTAAAGAGTTATTATCTTTTGCAAGATACATTATATTATCCGGATTAAAACTGTGTCCCATAAAGCCGAGTGCGTGAAAGATTTCATGGAGAGCCGTATTATATATTTGATTCGGTGTAAATGTGCCGCCTTCAGGATCCTGAATGTAGAAGTTGATATCCATACCTTTTAGCGTAGAATTAACAACAACGGGAACGGTGTATGCAACTACGTATTTTCTCCCGTATTCCATATTTTCATTTTTGTTATTTTTGAAATTTACCGTAATGTCAGCATTGTTTTCTGTCCTTGTGAATAAAACAACACCGGCTTTTTCCCATTCTGTGAAAGCTTTGTTAATTTCTTCAATATATTCTTCCGGTACATTTTGGCTGTTTTTGAATGTATAAGTTATCGGAAATTTATTCCATCTTATGACTTTTTGATTAAACGGGGCTTGTTTTATGTAATTATCAGGATACTGTCTGTGAATTTCTCTTTTTAAGCTGTACAAAAATTCTTTGGCTTTAAGCGAAGCGTTATCCTGAATTTTATCTTCTGCAAGTGCCGCAAGTTTTGTCTGGGCATCAAGTGATAAGGGCGAATTAATAATTGAATTTACATAAATTTCTCTAGTAGAAGAATCATTATTTCCTAGAAGGAAAGATTTTTCATAAAAATGCTGGGCTTTTGAAATTTCGTTGTGTTTGTAATACCAGTTTCCGATTTGTGCGTAAATATAATCGGCGTTATTATGAAAATAGAAAGAAATGATAACCAGAATTCCGAGCAGGGAATAAACAACAACACTGCTCCATACCGGTTTTTTATTAGGTTTTGAAATTTTATACCCTGACAATTACTACCCCTTTTTATACTATTGAGGCGATTTAGCGCCCATCTTCCGGATCATCTTTTACCCCTTTTTCACTAATTGGGGCAGCTTGGTGTTCATCTTCCGGATCATCTTTTACCCCTTTTTCACTAATTGGGGCAGCTTGGTGTTCATCTTCCGGGTCATCTTTAACACCTTTGTCTATATTCAAAGTTTTGACCAGACTTCTTACATCACCTTTTAGCTTAAAATATTCAGCAAATTTCGGAGTTGTTTTGATATTAAAAGACCTGCCGTTCTTGTCTTTGTGGCGGGAAATTAAACCTTTTTCCAGAAGCTCCTGTACGTGCTCATAAGCGTTTGAACCTCTGAGTTCTTTGAGCAGCGATTGTCTGATAGGCTCTTTTAGTGCAATAACCGTAAGTGTTTTAAGTACAGGCGGCTTAAGCTCTACAGGACAAAGCTTTTCTACGATATCCAGATGTTCCTGCTTAACCTGCAGAATATACCCGTCTTCATCATCAATTTCCAGAGCGCCGTCGCGGGAAGCATAGTCCATAATTAGTTCCAGCAATGCTTCTTCAATCTTTTCAGGTTCTTCTTCAAGAATTTCCGCTATATCTTTTATCTGCAGTACGCGTGCGGTGACAAACAAAACGGCTTCAATTCTGGATTTTAACTGTTCCATTATGCACTCACCTCATCTTTATTAACTACAACACCCTGCACATTATCAATAAAGCTGTCAAGCTCTGTTTCCTCTCCTTCGGGTAAGTTTAGAGCGGGAGTTGGTTCTCTTTTTACAACATACAAATCAGAATAAAACTCGTCTTGTTCCAAATCATAATCACTTTCTGCAGTCAAAAACAAAAGTGAAATATAAGCGCTGATTTTATCCATTCCGAGCAGAGTAAGTTCATTTAATTCGATTTTATCCTGCCTGCTTAAAATTTCTGAAAGATTAGCCTTCAGCCTTTGAACCCCGTTTTCGATATATTCATCGTGTGCAAGATTAATAATATCATCGGGAGAAAGTCTTGCATAATTTTGAACACGTCTTTTTGCACGCTCGTGGGCGTTTTTGAGCGACTGTTTTTTATCAAGCATTTCATAAAATTCCAACTGCCTGATTAAGTCTCTCAATGTTACAACACGGTTATGATTAAGCCTTACACTGGTTCTTCTCTGCAAAACTTCGTCAATCGAGATTACATTATTAGTCGGAATATATTCTTCTTCTCCGTAATCCAGCTGGGTATCGTCATCGTAATTAAAATCTTCTTCGCTTTGCGGCTCAAAATCAAGAACATCAAGTCCTTCAAGAATATTTGATTTGAGTTTTAGAAGTATTGCGGCAAATAAAAGTGTTCTTCCGGTAAGTCTCAGGTTTTGCGCTTTGGACTGAAAAAGGTGCATCAGATATTTATCGGTAACTTCAACAATATCAACATTCCACGGGTCAATTTTACCGTGTTTAGCCATGTTGACCAGAATTTCAATTCCGTCAACTTCGGCTTCCTGAACGTATTCTTCCTGCTTTGCGCTCAAAGCCTGATGGTGTAATATATTTGTACTGTCTATATTATTTACTGCCATATCTCCACTACTCCCCTTCTCCCTGAAGAGAAGGTGCGGGAAAATACCTTTTCCCATTATTATTTTAATTTATATTATATTATTTTATATCCTCTGTTTTCATGAATGTTGCTAATCCTTAACAAATCCGACTTTTGCAGGTTTAGTTCTGTCCATAAGTAGGTCTATTGCCTGATATATATCTTTCATATCTTCTTTGTAGTCTCTTGAATGTTCCATAAAATAATGCTCAAGATCAGATATTCTTTGTTCCGGATCCTTGTGTTCGACTGCAAGTTGTCTTAGTTTAACAAATGTATCAATAATTTGAATATTTACCTGAATTGCCATTTCAGAATTTAACACTGATGATAACATTGCAACTCCTTGTTCAGTAAAGACATAAGGCATATAACGCCTACCTCCATGTCTTTTGCTTGAGGTCGCAATTTGCGACCTCAAGTTTTCAAATTCTTCCGGCAGAAGCTGAAACATATAATGTTTTGGAAAACGTGCAATGTTACGTTTTACAGCTTCGTTTAGACGTTTTGTTGTTACTTCATACAACTTTGCAAGGTCGCTGTCAAGCATAACCTTGTATCCTCTTATTTCATATATTAAATTTTGGATTGCTGTTATATCGTTCATTTTAAATATGTCATACGGTGGTTTAAGCCGGGTCGGAATAATTTACAATAATGCTCTTCCCCTTAGTCGCGTAACTTAACGCCTGTTACTTTTGAGATACCTTTTTCTTTTTGAGTTACGCCGATTGTTCTGTTAGCGGATTCAATCATAGGTTTTCTGTGGCTTACGACGATAAATTGTGTTGTTTCTGCCTGAGATTGTACGATATGTGCAAGTTTTTCGACGTTTATACCGTCCAAACTTGCGTCAACTTCGTCAAAAGCGTAGAAAGGTGCAGGCATGTATTTTTGGATTGCGAATACAAAAGAAAGAGCTGTCAGAGCTTTTTCACCGCCCGACATACCGGCAAGACGCTGCTTTTTCTTATCTCTCGGCTGTGCTTCTATATCCAGACCGCCTTCAAACGGTTTTTCTTCATTTTCAAGAATCAATGTTCCTTCACCGTCTGAAAGTTTATGGAAAATATCTTTAAAGTTTTCGTTTAAGACGTTGTAAGTTTTGAGGAAAGTTTCTTTTTTCAAGTCCTCGTAACCTTTCATTCTTTCAAGAATTTGTTCTCTTTCGCGGCTCAGGGTTTCAATCTGGCTCTGGAGTTCCTGCTGGCGTGCGGAAACTTTTTCAAAATCTTCGAGAGCTTTCATGTTTACCGCGCCAAGATCATCCATTCTTTTTTGCAGGCGTTGTATGCGTGAAGTAATTTCTTCGATTGACATTTCAACCGGAGTCAGGTCATTAATATTTACTCCTGCCTCTTCCAGAACATTTTTAGTCTCTTCAAGCTGCGGCTCTAACTCTCTTCTGCGGGCTTTAAAGGATTCAATCTGCTCTGCAATTTTTTCAATTTCATTAGCTTTCAGATTTTTGTCAGTTTCGACTTTAACGAGGTCATTGTTAATCTCATCTCTTTGTTTCAACAGTTCGCCTAATTTTTCGGTAATTTCTTTAATCTGAAGTTCTAATACTTCCAGCTGTTCATTAAGCCCTTTAATTTCTTCGTTAAATCTTGCTTTGTCCAGTTCAAGTTCTTTATTTGTATTAACGGAATTATCAATTGTGCTGTTAAGGGTTGTAATTGTTGTATTGATAAAATCAATTTTCTGGTGCAGCCCTTCGATTTCGTGATTGGCGTCTGCCATATTTTTTTCGTAGCGCTTGATTTCCGCTTCGACTCCTGCGGTTTTTTCTTTCAAATCTTTCAAATCCGCGTCGTTCATAAGCTTTTCGACTTCTTCTATTGAAGTCTGGAGGTCGGTCATTTTCTCGGAAATAGTAATATGCTCTTCTTCCATTTTGTCCAGAGCTTTTTCGAGAGAAGAAATTTCCGGCTCTGTCGTTTTGATGAAATTTTGTTTTTCTTCAATATTTTGCTGTGTGTTTGCAAAATTAGTTTCAAGGCTTGTAAGTTCTAATTTTGCTTTGTTAAATTCCGTTGTGGAATTGGAGTATTTGCCTCTTACGTCTTCCATTTTTGCTTCCAGAGTTGAGCGTTTGGAGACGAGGGCGGCGTATTTTGATTCCATTTCTTTAAGCCGTGCTCTGAAAGTATCAATTTCACTGTCGGAATTCTGCGAGAACTTAAGCCCTGTTTTCCTTACCGTACCGCCGGTGATTGAGCCTGATTTTTCGAACAGGTCGCCGGAGAGTGTAACCATTCTGTATTTACCGATTAATTTATTAGCGACCGAGCGGTCTTCAACGACAAGTGTATCGCCGACTGCGTAATAGAAGGCGTTCAGGTACTCGTCGTCAAAATCAATCAGGTTAATTGCAAAGTCAATTACACCTTTTTCTTTCGGAAGGTTTAAGCTTCGAGGACATTTTACGATTTTGTTAAGCGGAACAAATGTTGCTCTGCCTGCGTTTGAAGACTTGAGCAATTCAATACAGGTTGATGCGACGTGTTCATCGTCAACAACAATGTGCGACATTCTGCCGCCGACAGCGATTTCCATAGCCGTTGAATACTCTTCGTCAACCTGACCGAGTTTTACAAGCGGAGCGTGAACCCCTTGAATGTTGGCATTTACAATTGTATCAACCGCACGTCCGAGGTTAGCATCTTCGTTCGCTTGCTTAACTGCCTCAAGCTGATATATTTTTTTACGTGCAGCTTGAAGGTCGTAGTCCATGTCTGTGATTTCATTTTTAGTTTTGTCATACTCATACAATGTGTTTTTAAGGATGATTTTGAAATCGTCAAGTTCTTTGCCCAATTGTTCTATCAAAAGTTCTTTTGATGATTTTGTCTCCGCAAAGTTTGCTTTGAAAGCTTCCAGTTCTGCAAGTTTTGCGCCGGTATCTTCGAGAGCTTTTTTCTTTGCGGACAAATCCGCTTCCATCGGGGCTTGTTTTTGAATAAGTTTTGTTTCCTTATCCTGAAGCTCTTCAAGTTCTTTTCTTAATGCATTTCGTTTTTCGATATGTTTTTCTGCCGTTTCATTCAGACCGGACATATCTTCAAGAATTTTATGCAAAATTCCTTTTTGTTCTTCGATATTTTTTTCAATACCCTTAATTTCATCCTGCTTAAGTGAAATTTTGAGTTCAGAATCTTTAATTTTGTCTTTCTGGACTTCGATACCGTTTTTGGTATTTTCAATAGTTTTTAAATTGTCTTGAATTTGTTTGTCGGCATAAACTATTGAAGAATTTTTTCTTGAGATTGCGCCTTTAATTTCTTCGGCTTTTTGTTTCAGTTCAAGCTGATGCCCTTCACCTTTTTCGGTAATGGTTTTGGAAATTTCATCGTATTTCTCTTTAATAAGTCTCAGGCGTTCTTCAAGGTCTTTGGACTTAACTTCTTCTTCTTTTTTTCTTTTGGTAAATTCTAAGATATTTTCGTGAGCTTTTTCCAGATTTCTGCGCAGGTCAAAAAACTTAACCGTATTTATCTGGCTTTCTAACGCAAATTTTTCTTCTTTAAGTTTCTGGTACTTTAACGCAACTTCTCTTTCTTCATTAAGCTGCTCAAGTCTGGTGTTGACTTCGTTCAGAATAAGAGTTGAATTAACGACACGTTTTTCGACTGTATCCAGTTCATTTGTTGCCTGTTCTATTCTTCTGTCAAAATCTGCGACTCCTGCAATTTCGTCGATGATTTTGCGGCGTTCGTTCGGAGTGCAGTTTGTAATACTCATAACATCGCCTTGCATCATAACGTTATAGCTGTTAGGAGTAATGTTGTATTTTTCAAGTTTTGCGTGAATATCGCTCAAAGTTGCGATTTTGTCGTCGAGATAATAAATACTGTTGAAGCCCTGTGAGGATTTTCTGATGCGTCTTGCGACCGAAAAATCTCCGTCGTCGGTTTCTCCGAAAGTTACTTTTACATAGGCTTCGTTTCTTTTATTGTAGGTTGATATCAGGTGGAAGAGTTTTTCGGCTCTAAGCGTGCGGCTTGTAGAAAGTCCGAGTGCAAATAGAATACTGTCGATAATGTTGCTTTTTCCTGAACCGTTTGGTCCTGAAATGGTTGTAAAACCTTGCAGCATAGGAATATCGACTTTATTCGCAAACGACTTAAAGTTGTCTATTTCCAACTGTTTTATGTACATTAAATCCCTTCCCCTTAAGACATGTCTGTACTTAGATTACTACAAAAAGCCGGCTCATGTCAATCAGTGAATAGGGAGCAGACACCGTATGCAATAATTTGCGTAAAACGCAAAAAGATGTACGGGGTATTTGTGTGGTATTGTTACGCAAAAAATTGCGTATTACGCTTAGTTTGCATAAAACGCAAAAAAGAACTACCGGACGGATGACCGGTAGTTTTATGCAAAAGATTTGTTTTACAGGTTGATGTCGTGCTAAGCATATTGTGCAAAATTTTGCATAATATGCACAAATTGCACAGCTTGCATAATTTGCAAGTTATGCTTACTTTTCTGCTTTTTTCACTTTCAGAACTTTGTTTTCTACTTCCAGTTCAACCTCATCAACTTCAGGATTGATGTCTAAAAGTTGAAGTATGGCTTTTTGGATTAATAATGCCCAGGCGTTGCCGCTTTGATATAACTTTTTCTTCATTATGACCCTTTACAAATACTTTACACTTACTTTACATTGTCAATCCTTTTAGGTATACTTTCCAATAGAAAGTTATTAGAAAGGGGGTTGTATGGCGGATCAGGAAACAGAAAGATTATTGAAAGTTATCGGTGAGAATACACAAGAAATTCGGAAAGAACACAAGCTAAGCATCGAAGAATTCGCAGAATTGTGCCGCATTACCCCTGAATGCCTGAAAAAAATTGAAGCAGGTAAATTAAAACGACTCAAAATCATTGAAATACTGAGAGCTATGTACAAATTAAATGTACCGGCAGAAGCTATTTTATCTAATACTTAACATAATTTTTTATATGTCATAATGTTTTTAAAAGGGCAGGCATTTTATGCCTGCCCTTTTTCCTGTTTCTAAGATTCCGGTACTGTTTCCGGCTCAGATTTAAATTTCAACATATTTTTCAGCTCTTCCGCGCTGTTTTTCCATTGTTCTTTTGTTGCGTTCCACTCCTCCTTGGAGGCAGAAACGGCTTCTTTTACCGAATTAACGGTGTTTGTTAAATCTTCGTTAACAGATGTGGTAATTTCTTTCACCGTCTCGGAAACTGACTTTGTCTCGATTGCGCTTGTGTCAACATCCGTAAGCCATTTGAAGGATTTAACCGAACTTGTGCTTTCCAAGCCGCCGTTAAACTGGACTTTAAAGTCCTTGTATTCCGTGCTTCCGCTTGTGAGTGCCGGTATTGCATCCGTGTTTTCATTCTTAGGGTCGGCGGTGAGCGCATTTACGATTTTTGCGGTTGATGAGCCGAAATTCGGAATGTATGAAAGCAGTTTCTCTGCGGATAATTGACCTAAAGGTCCGAGTTTGGCAACTATTTGCGCATCTAATCTACCCAGAAGATTAACATTGGTCGTGCCGTTTATCAGGTTGTATTTGCCTGAGATGTAATAAGCAAGCATTGCACCGGAACTCTTTATCGGTTCGATTTTTGCCCAGCCGTCCTTGAAGTTAAGGTTTCCGTCTATGTAATCAAATTTTGCAGTATCTGCAAGACTTGTGTTATTGACTAACGTCTGGGTTGTAGTTTTGAGAACGGAATTTGAAATAATGTTTCCTGCAAGAAGAAGCTGGTCTAATCTTCCGATTGAGCCGAAGGCGCCGTTTTTGACATTAAACTTCAGGTTCCCCGCAAGAGATTTCATCATCTCGTTGTAGTCAGTGACTGTAAGAGACAATTTTGTGTTAAAATTCAAGGTTCCGGAAATCGCATTTTTGATTCCGACTCCGCCTCTTACCGTCTTTTCGGCGTTCATATTTTCACCGCTCATCTCGACAGAGGTTTTGGCGTTCGTAATATTATATATAATATTACCGTTAATTTTTCCGTCAAAAGCGTCACCTTTAAGATTATTCAAATAGAAATTGTCTCCCTTGAGCGAAAAATCACCTGTCAGATTTTGCGCTTCGATTCCGCCTGACGCAAATTTCTGAACAGCTGCGCTTCCCTTCAAAATATGTCCGTTGAGTTTGATATCCGCACCGCTCATTACAACAGGAATTTCCGGAATCTCAAGCGACGGGATATTAATTGTGCCGTTCAAGATTGGATTCATCATGCTGTCTGTTATATGAATATTTCCCGTGAAAGTCATTTTTGACTTGTCAAACATCGGAATAATGATTGTTGAACTTTCGGTAGTTGCAAAATTGAGATTGAGAGTCTGTTTTGCAATATCTGCAATTCCGCTCAAAGTCGATTTTATATCTCCTGTTGTTGCAAAATTCAACTCAATTTTTTCCGTTAAATAATTTTTGATTTTGCCTGAAACATTGAAATTGATTTTTTCAACAGTAACTGGAGTCTGTGCTATATCAATTTCATTTTCTTTAATTGCTGCATTAATCTGCGGTGCGGAAATTTTTGCACACGGATTAACAATCAGGATATTTGAACTCTTTGCCGTACCGGAAAAAGTCTTTCCGTCGGTTGTAATTCCGACCGTGGTTGTAGGAAGTCTCAGAGTTGTGTTTGACGGAATATTTTTAATATTAATATTGTTCAAATCCACTTTAACTGCGGGATTAATTTTATCCAGTCTTCCGGTAACATCCGCTTTCATTGAAATTAAACCCGAATTAACCTGATTTTCTTTCATCAAAGCTGCCTGACCAACTGCAACAAGAAGCCCTTTAAGACTCAAATCCTGAGCGGTTAGATGTAAATCGCTTACCGCATCGCTCGTAATTGTTCCGTACAATTTCAGAGGCTGGTTGAGAATAGAAAATCCTATATTATTAATATTAATGTTATTATTGTTTAATTTTACATCAGCATTAATATTATCAACCCCGATTTTATAGAGGCCGTAATAAACATCGGCAGACGGAATATTTAAATATCCGTTTGATTTTACTGTTTTTAAGTTTGATTTAATATTGAAGTTTGCATCAAGCCTTCCGTTTGCGCTAAGTGTCTGCAAATCTTTTATATCAAAAATAACCGCAATATCTTTAACAATCTTTAAAATATTTGCAATCTCGACTTTGGATTTGAAATTCAAATCAATGTCGGGATTTTTCCCCGTTTTGATAATCCCGTCAATTTTAGAAACTTCACTTTTTGCGGTATAAATATCAGATAAAATATCAATGCTGTTTTCTTTAAATTTCAATTTTACAAAGCTAGGGGGTAAATTAATTATTGATAAATTCGTAACCTCTGCCTGACCTTTTATACCCTCTTTTGCAATGGTCAAATCCGCATTTGCTTTCGCAGTCAGGTTGTTTGCATAAATTCCTTTAAGAATTCCGATGATATCAATTCTTTCAAATTCTTCTTTCGGTTTTTCTTCCGCAGGAGCAGGGTTGAAAACAAGTTCATTAAGCTCCATATCCGGCATGATTTTGTTTAAAATTTTTACGTCGTAACTAAATTGTTCGCGTCCTTTCAAAACCGCTTTACCGGAGGCTTTTACCCTAATGCTTTTGTCCAAAATAAAATCACTTATTTTGGTATTAAAACCGCTTAATGTATATTCATCAGCACCGTCGGTAATAGTGAGCGTATAATTTTTAACTTCTATATCCGGAAGATGATTGGATAATTTGAATCCAAGCGGTAATCCCGTGATTGCTGCGGGTTCGCTTCCGGCTTTTTCTTCGGTTTCTTCACTCTTAGGAAAATATTTTTCGACCTCAAAAGTTCCGTCACTCATCACAAGCAAATTTGCTTCCGCATTATCAAGCTGAACCGCATCAATTTCAATTCTTCTTGCAAACAAAGGTAAAAGTGACATTTTTACCCTGAAACCGCCCGCGCTTAAAATCTTTTTATTCTCAGGAGTCGAAAGCTCGAATTTTTCAGCTTTTAATCCCGCAGTTAATTTTGGAGTTGTAACAACTTTTACTCCCTCAAGATTTGAATCCAGCCCTGTTGTCTCTTTAATAATATTTTTTATCTGCGGAATATAACCTTCAATCAGCGGATTGAGTATAAGCGGGCAGGATAAAAACATTAGATATAAAAGTACAACCGCTCCTGCAAGCAGTATACCAAGCCGTTTCCAGAAAATACGATTCATATAAACCCTCCGTTTGTTAAGAAATGTAAAATTGACTCAATTTAGTATATTTGTTCTTATTATATCTTAAAATTTAAATCTTTAAATAACCAATCAGGCAGAATGGGCATTTCAGCCCTATTTTCATGAAGATTTGTTGCGATTTATAAAGTTTTGTAACAGGAACGGGGCAAAACACTAAAGATTCCGAAAAACGAGCCGTAAACACTCACATAGGAAAGAAGTTGATTAGGAGTTTAAATCGTGAAAAAAGTAGTATTAGTGTTATTTGCATTCTTATTTTTAAGTATTAACCAACAAGCATTCGCTTACAGAATTCAGACATTTTCATCAGACGCAAAAATTATTGCAGCAATGAGAGTTCTTGAACAGGCCGGCGAACAGGATGTTTTCAGAAACCTCCAAAAATACGGTATGAGAATTAAGTTTGATGACCTTACAATGGTTACAAACGGAAAAAATGCTTTTGCCGTAAGTACTTATAATAACTACGGAACAAGAGTTATTTTGATTAATTCCGCATACAAAAATGCTCCGGCAGAACAAATTGCCTGCCTTATTGCACACGAAAGCTATCACACAGGCTACAGTGCAGATTTGGAAGAAGAAACACTTGCTACTCAAAAAGAAGCTTCCTGCTGGACAAGATTAAAAGTTGCATCAAAAACTTATCCTGACAGCAAACTTACAAGAAGATTAGATAAATTAAGCGGTTTATACCTTGCTTCATCTTCTAATAACAACCTTGTTGAACAAAAAATTGCAAGCAACGGATTCTACAGAAGCCAGTTAGGTTTGAACTAATCAGCCGAATATAAACAGCAAGTGCGGAGAAGTTAATATTAACTTCTCCGTTATTGTTATGTTTACTGATTTTGTGATAAATTGTAATAAGGGTATGAGATAGCAAAAGGAGGGAAACATGTATACGATAAAGGAAGTTGCGGATAAGATGGATATTTCCGAACATACGCTCCGTTTCTGGGCAAAAAGCGGATTTTTCCCTTTTGTTACAAGGAACCAGAATAATATCAGAATGTTTTCCGACGATGATTTAAACTGGGTGCGAATAGTTAAATGTCTGCGCTCGGTCGGTACGGAAAGTAAGCTCGTTAAGCGGTATATAGATTTGTGTATCGTAGGAGACTCAACTATCCCTGAAAGATATGAAATTATTAAAACCACTAAAGAAAAGGCTTTGAAGCAGATGGAGGAATTAAATAAGCAGCTTGATATGCTTAATTACAAGGAGGAGCATTACAAAAAACTTATTAAGCATAACCTTGATGACAACTGGAATCCTATGAATCAGGCAAAACAAAGAGAATGCGCCGTATAGTTATTTCAAATCAACTTCAATAAGCGAGCCGAGCATTTCCCGATACCTTTTTAAGAAATGAAGAAATTGTTTTATCTCTTCTTCAGAAAATTCATTTTCGTATCTTTTTCTCAGATTTTCAGTTACTTTTAATCCCTTTTCGTAAATTTGTTTTGCTTTCGGAAGCAGAACAATTTTAGCTGCGGCAGAATGCTTGGACACAGTTCTTTTAATAAGCTTTTTTTGCTCCATTTCTTTAAGAATTTTACCTATATGAGCCTTGCCTCTGAACAAATATTTAGCAAGCGCTGTTTGTGATATATTTGGCTCAAGTGATACAAAATATATTATTGAAAATTCATCCGGCGTGAGATCAGAATCGATAAATGCAGCACTAAATCTTCTTCTGAAAGATTTATTAAAGTTTGCGGTGTAATCGATTTGAAAAGTTATATTATCTTCGAAATTTAAATTAGAATCTTTCATCAAAATAATTGTACTCTATATGGTTGATAAATACAAGCGCTTATTGACAATTCACCCCTTCTCATTTAGTATTATGGTAGAATATTCTACCATAATGATTAGAATTGGAGAGAGGTATGAAAATAAAACTTTCGCGTAAGCAAATCGGGGTTATTATTCTGCTTATAATAATAGTTCCTATAATATATAATAAAGCGGCAGGGGTTGTTGCCGGTGTAATTCAAAGAAGAGCTTTAAGTATGCCGAAAGAGGTTGTTGTAGACAATCCTCATGTTGAAAAAATTAATGTTTCGGCAGAGGCTACAGGAAGGGTTGAGGCTAAATATTCAATTGATGTTATAGCCCGTGTTTCAGGATTTTTGCTTAAAAAATATTTTAATGAAGGTGATTTCGTAAAAGAAGGCCAGATTCTGTTTCAGATAGACCCGAAAGAATATCAGCTTTCTGTTAACAATTCAATGGCAACAGTAAACCAATATCAGGCGCTTTATACTAATGCGCAGCAGGAATTAGACAGGGCAAATGCACTTGTTAAAGAGGATTTGATAAGCAGATCTGACGTTGATCAGAGCCTTGCAACCAGAAACCAGAACAAGGCTTTACTGGATGCAGCCAAGCAGCAGCTTGAACTTTCAAGGGTAAATTTAGGCTATACAACAATTAAATCACCGATTGACGGCAGAATCGGCAAAGTTAACATAACGGAAGGAAACTATGTAACAGCTTCTTCAGGTTCGCTGGTTAACGTAGCAAGTGTTTCGCCTGTATATGTAACTTTTAGCTTGAAAACGGATGACTTTGTAAAACTTTTAAGAGCAAGCGACAAATTTAAAGATGTACAGGTAAAAGTTCAATTTAGCGATGGTGACTGGTATGATGAAATTGGAACGATCAATTTTGTTGATAACAAAATTGACCAGAACTCCGGTTCTGTTACTATGCGTGCAACTTTTGATAACTCAAAAGGCTGGCTTGTTCCGGGAGCTTATATGAAGGTTAAACTCATAGCGCCTAAACTTGTTGAATTTATGACAGTTCCGCAGGCTTGTACAAAAGGTGATGCAATGAGCGGATATTATGTATGGGCGGTTGATAAGGATAATAAAGCTGTCAGAAAAAATATTGAGGTTTCTGATGACATAAATAACAACTGGATAGTGGAGGACGGACTTGAAATGTCAGACGTGATTGTTGTATCCGGTATCCAGAACGTTTCTCAGGAAGGACAAAAGTTAAAAACAGTAACTAATCAGAGTGAACAATAATGAAACAGATTTTTGATAAAGAAAAACTATTTTTCTTCATAAGAAAGCCGAGATTTGCACTGGTAATTTCAGTGTGTATAGTGATAATGGGGTTTATCTCAATGATAAGCCTCAAGCAGGAGAGCTATCCTGATGTAACTCCGCCTCAGGTAAGAGTTTCAGCAAATTATCAGGGTGCGAGCGCGGAGGTTATTGAATCTTCCGTTGCGACTGTTCTGGAAAACAAGCTTAACGGTGTTGAAGATATGACTTATATGACTTCCACCTCTTATGACGGAAGTTATTCACTTACTTTGTATTTTAAAGTCGGTTCTGATAAAAACATAAACCTGATGAACGTTCAAAACAGAATCCAGCAGGTTCAATCCCAACTGCCGGAAGACGTTCAGAGAACGGGTGTTACTGCTATCAGCAGAACTTCAGGTTCCGGTGCGATTATTTTGACTCTTTATCCTGAATCCGGAGATTGGACGCAGTTAGATTTAACAAACTACGGTTCTATTTATATTAAAGATGAACTTAAGCGTATAGATGGTGTTGCTGATGTAGAAGTATTTGGCGGCGGAAACTACTCAATGAGAATCTGGCTTGACCCGCAGAAAATGGCAGGGTTGAATATTTCTACAAGCGAAGTAAAAACGGCTATTGCTAACCAGAATACACAGGTAACAGCGGGTGCTTTAGGCCAGCTTCCGACTGATGAGCCGAATGCTTTACAGTTAACACTCAAAACTCAGGGACGTCTGGACGAGGTTGAAGAGTTTGAAAATATTATTATCCGCTCGAATATGGACGGATCTAATGTAAGAATCAAAGATATTGCAAGGGTTGAATTAGGTGCGGAATCTTATTCCAACCTCGGTCTCGTAAATGGTAAACCTTCTGCCGTTGTTGTAATTTCACAGCTTCCGGATGCTAACGTAATCAATCTTTCAAAAGCCGTTAAGGCAAAAGTTGAAGAGTTAAACGCACAAATGTCTAACGGTATCAGGATTATGTACGTTAAAGATGATGCGGATTATATTCATGAATCAATGAAGGAAGTTGAATTTACAATTCTCTTAACCGGTTTGATTGTTGTAATTATTATCTTTCTGTTCCTTGGAGACGGAATGGCAACTCTCGTACCTTGCGTGACAATTCCGGTTTCGTTAATCGGTACGTTTGCCTTTTTAAAAGCGCTCGGAATGTCAATTAACCTTTTGACCCTGTTTGCAATGGTTCTTGCGGTTGCGGTTGTAGTTGACGACGCTATTGTTGTTATCGAAAACGTAAAAAGACATATTGATGAAGGCAAGTCGGCAATTATTGCAACTCAGCTTACGATGCAGGAAGTAGGTTCTGCTCTTGTTGCAATGGCGCTTGTCTTGATGGCCGTATTCGTTCCGATTGTGTTTATGGGCGGTATGACGGGTATAATGTACAAACAATTTGCGGTTTGTATTGCAGTATCAATTGCTCTTTCTGCAATTTGTGCCCTGACTCTGTCGCCTGCTATGTGTTCACACTTCCTCGGACATCAAGGAGAGGGCAAGCTTAATCAAAAATTCCCGATTCTCAAGAAAATCGAAGAAAAAGGAAACCTTATTGTAGTCAAGTTTAATGAAATGTTTGCTAAACTTGAAGATTTCTACATGGAATATGTTATAAAATTTGTTCACGATAAAAAACTTGTATTGATATGTTACGCAATTATAATCGCACTTACGCTTTTATGCTTCAAGACAATATCAACAGGTTTTATTCCGGATGAAGATCAGGGTGTTTTGCTTGCGCAGATTACACTTCCTGACGGTGCTTCTTTATCCAGAACGGAAGAAGTTTCCAGAAGATTCACGGAACAGGTTCAAAATATTGACGGCGTAGATAAAGAAAAACTTACCGTATTCGGCGGTAACGGTTCTGTTAACCAGTCAACCGTAATTATTCAGCTTGACGATTATGCTGACAGAAATGTGGGAGTCTTTGAATGGATAAAGAGAAAAATCAAAGGCCGTTCTACAAATTTATCTCACGTTGCTATCCTGAATCAAGTCAGGGCAATCGCTTCAAGCTTTAAAGAAGCTTCAATTGTAGCGTTTTCACCGCCTGCAATCAGCGGTATGAGTATGATGGGCGGATTTGAGTTCCAGATGCTTTCTAAAGGAGAATATACTCCGCAGGAGCTGGAGACATGGGCAGGCAAACTTATTGCGGCAGCTAATCAGAACCCTGATTTATCCAGCGTTTATACATCATTCCAGGCAAACGTTCCGCAATATATTGTAGAAATTGATTATGAAAAAGCGCTTGCGCAGAACGTTGATCTGCAGGAATTGTATTCAACACTTTCTTCAATGCTCGGTACGTATTATGTAAACGACTTTAACAAATATGACAGGGTTTACAAGGTACAGCTTCAGGCAGAAAGCCAGTTTAGAAACAAGGCGACTGATTTGTCCGGAATTTATGTAAAGAATAATAATGGTGTTATGGTTCCGGTTTTATCAATCGTAAAATTGAAACAAACAATCGGTACGGCATCAATTACAAGGTATAACCAGTATAAGTCTGTACAGATTCAAGGTCAGCAGGCAGCAGGAAAAAGCTCCGGCGATGCAATGAATGCTATGGAAGAAGTTTCAAAAGAAGTACTTCCTGCTGATATATCTTTCGACTGGTCAGGTACTTCCGCACAGGAAAGAGAAGCCTCCGGTCAAACAACCCTGATTGTTGGAATGGCTCTGGTGTTTGTATACTTGTTCCTTGTAGCGCTGTATGAAAGCTATACAATCCCGATTGCGGTACTTTTGATTTCACCTATTGCGGCGTTGGGCGCTCTGTTATTCCAGTTAATGCTGAATCAGTCTTTCGATATATATTCACAGGTTGGTATGATAACACTTGTCGGTCTTGCGGCTAAGCAATCTATTTTGATTGTTGAGTTTGCAAAGGAAGAGCACGAAAAACACGGTTTATCCGTAAAAGATGCGGCAGTTAAGGCGGCTAAGTTAAGATTCAGAGCAATTATGATGACAGAATTAGCATTTATTATCGGTGTACTTCCGATGCTTTTTGCACACGGCGCCGGTGCTAATTCAAGAATATCCGTAGGCTCAACTGTATTCGGCGGTATGATTGCTGCGGCAACTCTCGGGGCGGCAATTACTCCGGCATTCTATGTAATCGTTCAGGAGTTTGTTGATAAATTCCCGAAGAAAGAAATTACCGAAAAAGATTTGGAGATGTAGGATGAAAAAGATTTTAAATATATTGTTAATATGCTCTCTTCTTACGGTAACTTCAACTCAGGTCTTGGCAAAATCAAAAAAAGAAAAAAATGAAGATTCTGAAAAGATAGAGATTGTAAAACCGGAAAAAGAAAAGGTTAATAAAAAGCTCGAGTGGAAAAAGTTTAAGAGTAATGAAAAAGCTAAGAAGGATTCTTCCAAAGAAGCAAAAGGCATGTACGAAACTAAGTTTCCTACAATAACAAGCCAGATTGAGTATGCGGATATGAACGGCGAAGTTACTCTGAGCGATTGTATCAAACTTGCAATAACCCACCACCCTACAATTATGTCTGCAATCAGCAATGCAGAAATTTACAAAACAAGAATCGGTCAGGCCTGGTCTAATTATTTTCCGACTCTCAGCGCGGGAGTTAATTATTCCAGAAATGATATGCTGATGACTATGTCCGGAAATTATGCCAGAATGATGCAGCAGAAGTACAATATGTTTTATGTTCCGACTTTGTCTGCGAACCTGCTTTTATTTGATTTCGGAAAAACTAAAGCCAATGCCGATATGGCAAAAAGAAACTGGGAGGCTTCAAGATATGATGCTGAATCCAGTATTGAAACAGTTATTTATAATGTAAAAGTTGCATATTATAATATGGTTTTTGCAAAGATTCAGCAGGAAGTTTACGAAGAAACGGTTAAGGATTTTGAACTCCAGTGGAAGCAGGCAAAAGCTTATTATGAAATCGGTAAAAAAGCTAAAATTGATGTTACAACGGCGGAATATAACCTTGGTAATGCTAAAGTAAACTTAATCAAGGCAAAGAATACGCAGGAAGTTGCGGCGGTACAGCTTGCAAATGCTGTCGGTATTCCGGAGCTTGAAGGGGTTATTTTAAAGGATAAATTAAACAATAAAAAATATGAAGTTAATTTTCCGGATTTAATTAAGACGGCGGAAGAATCCAGACCGGCGCTTCTTGCGGCAAAGAAAGCAATGGATGCGGCTGAGATGAATGTAAGAGCTGCAAAACGTGCTTTTACTCCTGACTTGAGCGGCTTTGCCGGATATGACCACGGCGGGCGCCAGATTGATAATGATTACGGATATCAATTCGGGGTTCAGTTGAATTATACGGCGATGAATTTAATGCTCCTGAAAAAACAGGTTGATGAAGCTAAAGCTACTTATAATAAAGCCGTTGCTGATTATGAGCAGCAGAAACAAAATGTTTATCTGGAGGTTAAGAGTGCTTATATAAATCTTCTAAACTCTCACGACAGTTTGGATGTTGCAAAACTTGCGCTGCAACAGGCAAAAGAGCGCCAATATCTGGCATTTAGAAGATATCAGGTAGGTTTGGGTGATGCAATTGAATTTAAGGATTCTGAAAATACTTATTTGAATGCGCAGCTTGATTATTATAATAACCTTTTGAATTACAATATAAATGCGGCAGAGTTAGAGCGCGTAATCGGTGCTCCGATTAAAGAATCTGATATTGATTTGTAATGAGGCGGAATAATCTTTATGGCAGAGCTTGCACTTAGAAATTATGCACATCTGGGCGACGCAGTGTGGGAGATTTTTGTAAGAGAATATGTTGTTTATAAAACATCCAGTCCGAAAACGCTGCACAAACTTACGACGGAAAGAGTTAACGCTGCTTTTCAAGCAGAAATGCTGCATTTTATGGAAGAAGATCTGACAGAAGCGGAAAAAGAACTTGTACGCCGCGGCAGAAATCTGCCGATTCCTGTGGGACGTAAGGCGATTCAAAATACATACCGTCCTGCAACTGCTTTTGAAGTTCTTATCGGATACTGGTATCTTAATGACAGAGAAAGATTAGACTTTTTTTATGACAAGTTTAAATTAACGGAATTTTTTAATTGATTAGTTGATTCCGAGTTCACAGTTGATTCTTTCCTGATAGTCAAGCAATATCGGATTGTCTGGCTGTTCTTCCGCAAGTACATTCAATTCTTTTTTGGCAAGTGCAAGATATCCGGTGTCATAAAGTATTATCGCTTTTAATAAATTTGCTTCAAAAAAATCATCCTGCAATTCTTCCAGAGCTCTTTTATAGTGTTTTTCCGAGTAATACAAATTTGCCAGAGCAAAACGGTAATTGCGGTTATCCGGTTTTAAAGCTATTGCATGGTTATAATACTGCTTAGCAAAGGTCGTATCTCCCTGCTTAAAATAGATGTTAGCTAGATTAAAATAGTATTCATCATTTTTAGGGTTTAGTTTTATTGCGCTGAGTACAAAATTTCTTGCAGCTTTAAAATTTCCCTGATAACTTTCCACTGCCCCGCAAAAATTAAGAAGTTCCGGATTTTCATTATCTTCAGTGAGCTTGTTTAAAAGTTCTATACATTTATCTTTTTTATTCTGAGCATAATATACCTGTCCGAGTGTCAAAAGAATGTCCTGATTATCAGGTTCAAGCTCAAGGGCTTTAAATAAAAGTTCTTCGGATTTTTCAAGTTCTTTTTTATTGTATAAAGCTTTGGCTTGTTCAAGATAGACAAGGCTGTTCGGGGTTTCAATATTGTACTCAAAGATTTCATCGTATTTACCCTGCATATTTAATAATTTGAAAATGCGTATGAGGTCATTAATATTATGTGATATGCAGTAAATATTTTTTGCGGTCTGTTCTGCTTCCGGAAGAGCATTTTTATCCGTAAAAACTTGTTCCAGAAGTTTAAGAGCTTCGATATGCTCAGGATTTTTATCCAGAATTTGTTCTATATAGCTGAGTGCTCTTTCTTCATTATGTATTTTGTAGTATAAATCGGCAATTTCCAGCAGTAATTCAGTACTGTTGTTGTCTTCTTCCAGTGCTTTATAGAAAACTTCTATAGCATGCTTATAGTGCCCTCTGTTTTTTAAGGTAAAACCTTCCTGTAGTAAATTTTTAATCATGTTTTGTTAATTTCATCAGTCTTGAGACTGCATCCTTTTCCGTTTTTTCTTCTTCTTCCTGTTTATTAATTATAACGAGAACTTCGTCTTCTCCGGACATTTTCAGATTGTTTCTGGCAATAGCTTCCAGCCCGGTAACATTTGAGAAATTTTTTATATTATCCTGCAGCTGTTCGTTTAAAGCTTTTGCGGCATTTCTTGTCTTGGTAATCTGAACAATTTTAGCTTTATATGAAACAATTTTTGATATATTCAAAATTGCGCTGATTGTGATTTGAAAAAGGCACAGAAGGAGAATTATGGTAAGAAAAGAATAGTAAAAACCGTTTGACGAAGATGTTTTTGTTACTTTTTTTTCATCCCGTTTGGTTTTATCTATATTGACGACTCTTTTCGGACGTCTTAGCTCCTGTCTGTATCTTGCTGCCATAAGTTAATTATATAAAATTTTCTATTGAATTACAACTTAAATCCGGTGGAAAAACTTACGGCGGAACTTCTGCCCCCGTTCGCATAATATGACTGGGCTACACCGAGTTCAAATTTGAGAGATTCTGCGTATTTTTTTAAAGCCGGACTGTAGACAAGTGTTATTTCATTTTTATTTTTCGGAGCATTTACATAGTTTGTGAAACTGTCTTTGAGTGTAAGTTTATCGGTAATATGCCATTCCGGTGTAACTCTTACTGTTCCGTATTGTGTTCCGATGTCCTGTGTTGCGGATTGTTTAAATGTTGTATCCAGTGAGAAATATTTCGGAGCATCATATCTTAAGAAAACTCCCGTTGAAGATTCCATCTGAGAGTATGATAATTCTTCGCCCCAGAGCGTTCCGTACGTAATTCCATGAAAACTTTCGGACAACGTTCCGCTTAAAGGCAGAATGTCTTTCATGTTATTTCTTGTTATTGCCGCCCTCGAGAGGGCGCTCCTGGGCGTGTTTGTGTTTGATGTGATATTCAAAATTTTTACCGGTATTGTAACGGAGCGCTGGGGGATGTTAACCTGAGGTTTTTCGATATCATCATCAAGATAAATTGTTTCTACCGGATTGTCGTCATATTCAACCTGCCCTTGAAGTTTGTATGTTTCTACAACCGGCTTTACATTCTCTTCTTCGGAAAATGCCGGAGCGAAATTTACAAACATTAGAGCTATGACGAGTAACATTTTGCGCATAGTTATATTGTAAATTAAATAAATAATGTTTTCAATTATTTTCTGCCTGACAGGAGAATATTTTTTTTTATAAATTTGCATGATAAATAGTTAAGAGTTTTAAAGAGGAGATATTTTTATGAAAAAAAGTTTATTGATTTTATCTTTGGGGGTGTTTATGGTATCAAACAACGTTCTGGCGGCAGAAAATATTGCGGTTGTTGATTTGCAGAAGATTGTAAGTAATTCCGGACAGGTGAAACAGTTGAAACAGGAGCATGAGAAAAAGATGGAGGAGTTAAACAAAATTATTGTTAATGCCCGCGGAGAAATTTCCAATACAACAGACAATGCAAAGATTTTGCAGCTTGAAGAAAAATACACTAACGAATTTAATGCAAAAAAGGCAGCTCTTGAAAAGGATTACAGCAATCGCTTGAATGCTATTGAAAAGAGTATAAAAGATGAGATTGCAAAAAAAGCACAGCAGGATCATTACGATTATGTTTTTGCCAAGAGTGTCATGTTATATGGCGGTAAAGACATTACCAATGATATAAAAGTTAAATAGGACGAATGTGTTGTGGTTAATAATCAGTGCTGCAAGCTTTGCGTTTTCGTGAGTTAAGGATAATGCGCTAAGCTTGTAGTTTTACTTGCAGACCTAATACATTTATCTCCCTCTTGTTTTTTTTTATGTTTTTGTATTATAATATTATTACTGATAGCTTAAGGAGACAACAGTATGCAAAAGAAAATGTTAATTTCATTAGGTCTGATTGCAGTTATGGGCTTAGCAGCACAGGTTTATGCGAATTCTACCATATATACTGATGAATTAGGCAGGTTGCATTTCTTGGGCAAGGATCCGGGAGCTAAGACTCTTCAAAAGATTGAAGATTATAACAATCCTCAACAGCAGGATTTAACAAATGTAATGTTTAAAGACGGCCAGAAGACTGATGAAGTTCAGGGCGATAATATATCACAGCCTGCGGATGAAACTCTTCCTGCCGAAACAAATGAAGCACCGGCAGTTAATGCTGCTCCGGCTGCGGGAGAAACTCCTGTTTCTGATACAACAAAAGGACATACAAATAAAACAAAAGGTTCTTTTACTTTTAATAAAGGTTCAATGGACGCTTCTGATCCTTATACTTTTGGTAATACAAACCTTGATTACCAGAAGAAGGATGCAAATCAATTAGAGGATTTGAGCAAAAAGCGTTTTTGGCAAATTTGGTAATATAAATAAAAAACATTCCCGGATCGTCTAGTGGCAGGACGAAAGATTCTGACTCTTTTAACGGTGGTTCGAATCCATCTCCGGGAGTTTTTTATTATGTGAAAAATAGTATAGTGGATGAGAACCACCAAGCCTTTAGGCTTATAGTGGTTCGAGCGCAAGCCGGCAGAGGGCGGAGTTATGATTGCAAAACGTTTTTACGTTGCGGCAATCATACGCAGACCCGTTTAATGCCGACGAGCAAGACAGTCCATCTCCGGGAGTTTTTTATTATGTACAAATTATGCTATGATTAATATGTAAGGAGGGATGTCCGAGCGGCTTAAGGTGCGGACCTCGAAAGTCTGTGTGCAAGCAATTGTACCGTGGGTTCAAATCCCACTCCCTCCGTTTTAATGAAAGCTTGCCTTCAGTAAAATATTGAAAAACAAAAAGGTGGTAAAAATATGAAAATAGCAATT
>CALUQE010000022.1 GCA_944322845.1 Candidatus Gastranaerophilales bacterium | reverse complement strand
GCTGAGGCTGGAGTATTTTTGCAAAGTATTGAAAATACAAAAGCAAAAATACGGAATTGCCGTTATACGCGAGTGAGCAAGAAACCCCGGCCATCGGCATTTTTCTCAGAATAATTCTTCTAAGAATTCTTCTGGCGGGTCGAACCCAAAGCGAAGCTTTTATTCGGTTCGGCGCGAACGAGCTGAGGCTGGAGTATTTTTGCAAAGTATTGAAAATACAAAAGCAAAAATACGGAATTGCCGTTATACGCGAGTGAGTAAGAAACCCCGGCCATCGGCATTTTTTTTAGAATAATTTAAATAAAATAAGTACCTGATTTTCAGGTATTTTTTAATGAAAAATAAGAAACTTACACTATGCGAATACAAAATATACAAAATACACCGGTTATTAATTATTGTGCGGCAAATTCTAAATCCGCAATGCCTAAGAAAAATGTTAATCCTATGAAAGACGGGTTAACAACCGCAGGCGCATGGTTCGGGTTTGGCGTGGCTCTGGATCTGGTTTCAAGAAAATTACAGTTTTCTAAGTCGCCAATGAAAAACTCTCTCGCCGTTAACGGTATAATAGGCGGCGGAGCAGGCGTTGTAACCGGAATTATGGGCATGCGCAAAAAAGCCGGCGAAGAATAAGAATTTAAAATCAACGCGGAATAATGTATCCCCAGATTGGAGGTTTTTCACAGCTTTCCAGAAGACAAATGTATGTTATTCTAAGTTTTTTACACTTCGGTCTTTTCATATACCCGACACCGTACACAATTGACGAAACAAAATTATCACCGATTTTTTGTTCGTATTTCTCAATGTGTTCTTTTTTGGATACAATTTTAACTTTCGAGTTATACTCTTTAGAATACAAATCCGCAAGATAATCGCTGCAGCAGGTTGCATTTGCGCTTAATGTTGAAAACAAAATCAAACTTAACAATAAAAGCTTTCTCATAATAATAAGATAATATCATGAACAAAATTTTTTAAACCCTCTTTATTACTTATCAAATAAATGTATTTATCCCCTTTTATGATAAAATATTTTTGTAATAGTTAGAGGGATCCACCTCTTTATGGAATAAATAAGTTAGCGGAATGTTGCCGCAGACCAATGTTTATTCCGGAAAGGATAGAAAATGGAAAAGAACAACGAAACATTGCATGTACTAAGACATTCATGCTCTCACATCATGGCACAGGCTGTACAAAAGCTGTTTCCTCAGGCAAAGTTAGCTATAGGGCCGGCTACTGACAGCGGTTTTTATTACGATTTTGATTTGACAGACGGTTATGCATTCACACAGGATGATTTAGCCAAAATCGAAGAAGAAATGAAAAGTATTATCAAACAAAATCTTACGTTCGAAAGATATGAAATACCTGATGTGGACAAACAGATTGCGGAATTTAAATCTGAAGGTGAAATTTACAAGGCAGAACTTCTGGAAGAACACAGAAACGATAATCCTACTTTGTATTTGACAAAAGACAAAGACGGAAATGTTTTGTTCAATGACCTTTGTGCAGGACCTCATATTCCGAATACTTCTTATATTAAAGGTAATGCCATAAAACTTCTGAAGGTTGCAGGAGCTTACTGGCGCGGAAATGAGAAGAACAAAATGCTTCAGAGAATTTACGCAACCGCATACTGGAATAAAGAAGATTTACAAGCTTATCTGACTTTCCTTGAAGAAGCGGAAAAACGTGACCATAGAAAACTCGGCACCCAACTTGATTTATTCTCCGTAAGAGAAGAAATCGGAGGCGGGCTTGTATTGTGGCATCCGAATCTTGCAGTAGTCAGAGAACAAATTGAAAACTACTGGAGAGAAGAACACAGAAAACGCGGTTATGTAATTGTTAACACTCCGCAGATTGCTAAATCTAAGTTGTGGGAAATTTCAGGCCACATGGATCATTACAAAGAAAACATGTTCTTTATCCAGAAAGAAGAAGATTCTGATGAGCAGTTTGTAGTAAAACCTATGAACTGTCCGTTCCATATATTAATTTATCAGGCAAACAGATATTCATACCGCTCATTGCCTTTGAGAATGGCAGAGCTGGGAACTGTTTACAGAAAAGAAAAATCAGGCGCTTTGTCAGGCTTAACCCGTGTTCAAGGATTCACTCAGGATGATGCGCATATTTTCTGCACACCTGAACAACTTGTAGATGAAATTAACGATATTATTGATTTTGTTGCCGATACAATGAAAATCTTTAATATGAGTTTTGAAGTTGAACTTTCAACCCGTCCGGAAAGCTTTGTCGGCGAAATTGAAAACTGGAACAAAGCGGAAGCCGGTTTGAAAGAAGCAATGGACAGACGCGGAATGAAATACGATATCAACGAAGGAGACGGCGCATTCTACGGACCTAAGATTGACTTTAAGGTAAAAGACGCAATCGGAAGAACATGGCAATGCGCTACAATCCAGCTTGACTTCAACCTTCCTGCAAGATTTGATATCAAATATCAGGATAAAGACGGCTCTATGAAAACACCTATTATGCTGCATAGAGTAATTTTCGGTTCAATGGAAAGATTCCACGGTATTCTGATTGAACACTACGCAGGCGCATTCCCGACATGGCTTGCTCCGACTCAGGTTGCAATCGTTCCGATAAGTAACGAAAAACATGTTGATTTTGCGGAAAAAGTTTATAAGAAAATGCGCGATGCAGGTATAAGAGTAAAACTCGATGACCGCTCTGAATCTATGAATTACAAAATCAGAGAATCATTGCAGGATAAGAAAATCCCTTATGTCTGCGTAATCGGCGATAAAGAAATCGAGTCAAACTCTGTTGCAATAAGAAAACGCGGTGTCGGACAGGTCGGAACAAAAACAGTTGACGAATTTATCGCGGATATCGAAAAAGAAATTAAGGACAGAGCTTAGTTTTTTAATTGATTATTAATTTAATGGCGGCGGCGCATTTTATGCGCCGCCGCTTGTTTCTCAACTTTTCTTTTTGAGGTAAAATTAAAACCGGAGAGAAAAAGATTATGTCAGAAAAAGTTTTAATATTGGGTTTATCAAAAAGCGGAATTTCCGCTGCAAAGTTTTTAGCCGGCAAAGGTTATGATGTTTATCTTACGGAATCTAAGGGAGTAAATGACGTGAGAGAAGAGTACCGCCCGCAGATTAAAGAGCTTGAAATGCTCGGCGTTAAGGTTGAATGCGGCGGTCACAGCGAAGAATTTATTGAAGGCTCTGCTTTTGCAGTCACCAGCCCGGGGATTCCGCCTAAGTCTGAGATTTTTAAGAGATTAAATGAAAAAAATATAAAAATAATTTCTGAAATTGAACTTGCGTATTTGAATACGGATATTCCTTTTATTGCAATAACCGGAACGAACGGAAAAACTACAACAACGGCGCTTGTGTCACACATTTTGGGTAAGAAATTTTCTGCACCTGTCTGCGGAAATATCGGCGTTCCTCCGACCTCTTTAATCGGCGAAAAACACGATTTTCTTGTTTGTGAAATAAGTTCATATCAGGCGCAGATGACGGAAAAATTTAAGGCAAAATATGCCTGCTGGACGAATTTTACGCCTGACCACATTGACTGGCATGGCGGTCTGGAGAATTATTTTAATGCAAAAGCTAAGATATTTTTACCGCCTCAGGAGCCTGAGTTTGCAATTTTGAACGCAAAAGACGAAAAGCTGGTTGAATTTGCGAAAAAGTGTAAAAATGTAATATTTTTTGATGCGGATGACAACATCCCCCTACCCCCTTCGGGTACTTCCCCCGCATTGGGGGGAAGAGAGTGCGCTAATCTGGCACCGGAGGCTTTTGCCCCCCTTGCGGGGGAAATGTCCGGAGGACAAAGGGGGGTAAAAGAAGTAAATCACAGATACTACGCTCCTTACATAAAAGATTTTTCACGAAAAATGAGAAAAGAAATGACTCCGCAGGAAGTTAAACTCTGGCAGTTAATAAGAAAAGAAAAACTCGGGGTAAAATTCAGGCGGCAATTTGCAATTGATAATAAATATATTGCGGATTTTGCCTGTCTTGAAAAACGTATTATCATTGAAATAGACGGCGGACAGCATTGCGGAAATTTTAATGATATACAAAGAACATTTTATTTAAATGAAAAGAATTTCAGGGTAATTAGATTTTGGAATAATGAGATTGATTTTAATATTGAGGGTTGTATTGATTTTCTGAAGCGCGAGATTGATACCCCCCTTCGTCACTTCGTGACACTTCCCCCGCAAGGGGGGCAGATGACTGCCGCCGGAGATTTGGAAATTAATACCCCCCTACGGCACTCCGTGCCACTTCCCCCGCAAGGGGGGCAGATGACCGCCGCGTCATCTGGTGAAACATCAGATTCGATACTCACTGTTTACTATTCACTAATAAAAAATGATGCTATTTATTATGGTGATGAAGAAATTATTTCTCTGAAAGACTGTCCGCTTGTCGGTCATCATAATTATCAAAATGTTATGTGCGGGGTAATTATTGCAAAACTTGCAGGCATGGAAAATGAAGATATCAGAGAAAGGATTATGTCGTTCAAAGCGCCGGAACACCGTCTTGAAAAAGTAAGAGAGCTTGACGGAATAACTTTCTTTAATGATTCTAAAGCAACAAATCCGGAGGCTTCCATTGTTGCAATTGATTCCTTTAACAATCAGGACGTAGCTTTGATTCTCGGCGGACGTGATAAAAATACCGACCTTACAGAAATGTGCCGTTCGATAAATAAGCACATTAAAACGGTTTTACTTATCGGCGAAGCTACGGAAAGATTTGAAAAAAATCTGAAAAAAAATGGTTTTAGTAATATAATAAAAGAACACACCATGGAAGAAGCAATTGATAAAGCAATCAGCTTAAAACCTGATGTGGTACTTCTTTCACCGGCATGCGCAAGTTTCGATATGTTCAAGAGTTACGAACACAGAGGAGAAGTTTTCAAGGATTATGTCTTATCTAAATAACAACAATCCTGATAAATTAAGTTCGCAAAACATGCAGTCTGACAGACCGCTGTTTGTTGCGGTAATTTTTCTTGTTGTTATCGGTTTGATGGCAATATTTTCCGCAAGCGCCCCGAAATGTATCGATATGGGTTTGAATCCCGCAAGGTTTTTAATCCAGCAGATTTTCGGAGTTGTTATCGGACTTGTCGGCATGAGATTTTTGTCTAATTTTCACTACAAAAAGCTTATTAATTACACACTTCCGTTTGCGATTTTTGTAATCGTTATGCTTGTAATGGTAAAAGTTGCGGGAACAACGGTAAACGGCGCGCAAAGATGGATTAATATAGGGCCGTTGAGCCTCCAGCCTTCCGAGTTTGCAAAACCTGCCGTTGTTATGCTTTTAGCAGCTGTGTTTTGCAAAGATGCAAACCTGTTTGATAACAACAAGATTGTAACGGCGTTTATTCCTATACTGATTATGGTCGGGTTAATTTTTACCCAGCCGAATTTGAGTATGGTTTTGCTTTTGCTTGCAACCTCTGTAGCTGTGTATATTTGCGCGGGCGGTTCGGTTCAGTTAATTATATACGGAATGTGTGCATTTATTCCGCTCTTGCTGTGGAAAGGTTTGAAAGGCTATCAATCTTCAAGAATTACAACATGGCTTCATCCAGAAGCAGACCCGCTGGGTGCGGGATATAACATTATTCAATCGCTTGTTGCGTTCGCTTCGGGCGGACTGTACGGGGTCGGTTACGGAAGCTCCAAACAAAAGCTGGCATGGCTTCCGGAAGCGCATACAGACTTTATTTATGCGGTAATCGGTGAAGAACACGGATTTATCGGATGTTTATTAATAATATGTTTATTCTGGACAATTTTGCAGAGAGGATTTTTAATTGCGACTAAATGTCAGGATATGTACGGAAAATTACTGGCACTCGGGTTAACTTTCTCTATCTGTTTTCAAGGTTTTCTCAATATGTGGGTTGCAAGTTCGTTTGTTCCGGCAACCGGTGTTCCTATGCCTTTCATAAGCTACGGCGGATCTTCCGTCATGGTTTCTTTGTGGATGGTCGGAATAATTTTAAATATTTCAAAAGATAATGTAAAAAGGGTAAGGTTTGGTAACAATGTCAGAAGTATACAATAGCGTTTATTTTGTCACCGGCGGCGGTACCGGAGGGCACATTTATCCTGCACTCGCTGTTGCGGATGAGCTTTCAGCAGGCGGTTCAAAGGTTTATTATGTCGGGAACAAACGCAATATGGAATTTGAACTTGCGACGAAAAAAGGGTACAAATTTCTTCACGTAAGCATAAAAGGTATGCCGCGCGGCTTGAATCCTAAATTCTTCATCTGGGGGATGAAGCTTGTTAAGGCAATTATACGTTCCATCAGATACATCAAAAAATACAAACCTGACGCTGTTTTTGCAACCGGAGGTTATGTTTCCGCACCGATGATTTTTGCATGCATTTTAACAAAAACGCCTTATATGATGCATGATTGCGATGCAATGCCGGGGCTGGTTACAAAAAAACTTTCAAAAAGAGCTAAGTATGTTTCACTTGCATTTGAAAAAGCAAAAAGATATATTCCGAACAAGCATACGGTTGTTACCGGAAATCCTATAAGAGAAGAGTTTGAAACAATGACAAAGGCTCAGGCTGCTCTTAATATGGGATTGAGCCCGAATAAACTTACGCTGTGTATTATGGGCGGTTCTCAGGGCGCAAAGTCAATCAATAATACTGCAATTGAACTTCTGAAAGAATTTTCGCAGGAGCGGAATATGCAGGTAATTTTCCAGACAGGAAAAAAGAATTATGATGATGTAATTGAGCGTGTAAGACAGATTTATCCGACATTTGAACAGGATAGAGGGCTTATAATAAAACCTTATTTTATGGATATGATATCTGTTTTGAAATCCAGTGATATTGTAGTTTCCCGTGCAGGATCTTTAAGTATATCCGAAATTTGCGCTTCAGGTGCTGCACCTATTCTAATCCCTTATCCTTATGCGGCAGCAAATCATCAGAGAATTAATGCCAAATATTTGCTGGAGATGGGCGCCTGTATTTATATAGAAGATAAGGAACTTGATCCGAACAGATTAAGAGAAGCGGTTGTGAGTCTGGTTGAAAATCCTGTAAAAATGAATTATATCAAACAGAATTCTTCCCACCTTGCAAAACTGGATGCCGCAAAGCATATTGCAGAGCTTATACGGAGTATTAAAAAATAACTATTTCTTTAATATTTCATCCAAATCCTTTTTTACCGAAGTCAAGCCGTTTATGTTAAACAGGTTTTTGAGTGTAATCATCATATTCGGATTCAGCATAATAGGCGTGCATTTTCCTACGTAAATATTTATATTGTGTTTCTGATTCAGATAAATCATTTGAGAAATTGTATGTCTGTCACATTTAGGGAAAAATACAGAAATCGGGATTGATAATTCTTCCGCAAGACCTTCTGTAATTTTTGTAACCGCAAATGTGTCAAAACATGCGTTCAGACAGATTATGTTTTCCCGCTGGATGCAGTAGGAAAGAGATATAACCAGAATATTTTTCGGAGTTTTGGCAAGAAGTTTTTCAAAATATGCTTTTGACTCCAGTGTATAAGCGCCGATTCCGACGATGAAAATTCCGGAATATTTTTCAGCACGCTGTTTTACTGTTTTTATTAATTTGTCATAATCATATCCTACACTTAAAGTTTCGCAGTGTCTGCCGGTTTTAAAACCTTTTGCATTCTCAGCGGCGGCAATTACCTGTGAAAAATCTCTGTTTTTTATAGGTATAACACCTTTTGAAGTTGCAAAATCTGTTGTGTACAAAAGTCCCCTGTACAAATGTTTTACATTATACAGCGAATGTCTGGTAAGTATTATCGGCCCCGGAAATGTTGCAAAGTCAAGCAAACAGTTTTCAATTCCCTGTCCGTACTGACCCTTAAGATTTTTGTACTCTTTGAATTTAGGGAAAGTATTTGCAAGAATCATTTCATCATGGGTATAAACATCAATTTTTTTATTTTTAAAAGCTTCAAGAATATCTTCAAGCTCTCTTATATTAGAGCCGACAACAAGCACTGCTTTACCCGGCACGGTGGAGTAAGAAACTTCGCAGAGCTGCTGTGCTCCGTAACGTTCTTCTTTCACATTTTGCAATGTTTTCATCAAAGTATTATCGATGACGGAAATCTCTTCAATAAGTGTTTTTAATTTGTCTGCATCTTTGTCATGTTCATCTGTATTCAGTGAATTTAGAAGTTTCAGAATAGAAATATAACCGGTTTTGTCTTCAATGCCAAAGCTTTCTAAATCAAGAACATTAATACATACACTCTTTGCAAGTACAAAAAGTATCTTATACAAATCCCTTGTTTGTGCCGAAAGCGACTTATTCTTTTTCAAAAACTCCTTTTCACCAAATTGAATTGATTTTATAATATCAGAGCTTTGTTTAAATTTTAGAATTGATTTCAAACATTCGGGCACAATATTATTACCCTTGCAAGTCTCTTCATATTTTTTTATAAGTGCAGGCAGAGTTTTGTTGAACCCTTCCGTAATTACTTTGAAATCTCTTTCGGAGAATTCAAAATTAGATACGAGAATAGAAATAGTATTTAATATCATATTTCTTGTATCATTGTCCTGAATTCCGTTTTCGTAAAGTTTGATTGCATAATACGATGCGAGTTTTAAGTATAGAATTAAAACCTCCTGCAGGGATGAGGTTCTCGGGTTAACCGAGCAGACTCCCTGAGAAACGCAGCTGTCATATTGATAATCTTCATTGTAGTTGTAAATCATAGCAAGTATATGATAAAGTTTACGTAAAAAAAATGTATTCACTGACTGTTTAATACATTAAGACAATGTAAAAAATCTTACTCTCAGGGTTGACAAAATAATATTTTTATAGTAATGTGCATGGGTGTGTTAAAAAAAGAGGGTAAGATTATGAGAATCTCTGCTATCCGAAATTATGAGCCGGCTCGTGCTGTCTCAAAAATGAACAAAAACCGAAATCACATGAGTTCATTAAGAACACAGGATTCTGAAGCGAAACAGGACACAGTTGCTTTTAAAGCAAATGAAACTGCCAAAGGTGTAGGTATAGGTGCTCTGATTGGTCTTGGCGCTATTACTATTCTCAGCGGCGGTGCAGCTGCTCCTCTGGTTTGCGGAATTTATGCTGCAGCAAGCGGTGTTGCAGGAGGTATGCTCGGTAATGCAATCGAAAGTACTAACAAGGACAACAAAGACAACAAAGATGACAAAAGAAGTTAGTCGAGTAGATTTAGAATGGAACAAGGAAGAATTGAAGCAGTATTCAATTCTTTTTTTGTGCTAAAATTAGACAAAAGTCAGGAGAACAGAATGTTTAGCACCGATATTATTTACGAAGTAGTAACGTTTTCTATAGGGGATACCAAATCAGGAAGCAAAATGGGCAAATTACAGCTCAAAGATCCGCAATCAGGCGAATTTCTTAACTGTATTTTGTGGGAAGAAGCTTTAAACAGAATGGATTCAAAGTTATTCAGATGCGGAAACCTTCTCAGAATAGTTTCAGGTTCTTTTAACGAGAAGTACAATAATTGTCTTGTATCTGCTCTGGAACTTATTAAAGAGGCAAAGACCGGTTTGGATGAAAACGAACGGGAACAGGAATACGCTGCGATTTGCGAATATATCGATAAGATTAAAGACGATAAATTAAAAGAGTTTGTAAAAGATATTTATACAAAAAATAAAGACAGAATTTTAATATCTCCGGCTGCAAAGCTTATGCATCACAACTATATCGGCGGTTTGATGGTGCATGTTCTGGAGTGCTTGAAATATGCCGAAGCCAATATGAATATTTTCTTTCAGAGGGTTAATCATGATGAAGTTTACGCGGCATGCTTACTCCACGATATCGGAAAGATTTTTGAATACACCGTTGATACCGAATCAGGTTTAATTGATTATGACGAAAATTTCCGCAAAGAATGGATTTCCCATTCGCAATACGGGTTTTCTATATGTATGACAGCGGGTTTTAAACGCGTTGCTAAAATGATTGCCGCACACCACGGCAGAGCCGATTGGGGCGCTATTATTGACCTGAATGAAAAAGATTTAGAACCGTTTGTATATTTAATCCACCATATTGACGACCTTTCCGCCAAGTTTGGCAAAACCAACGTCGCCATGCTCTGAGGGGGGTAAATATATTGAATTGATATTGAGACTACGAATTCTGAGTCACTGCAGGGGGGGGGTAATATATAAAGCTGCAAAGCTAAGGGTAAATATTATACTATTTCACCCAGCAGGCAGAAGAATGATTTGAACTGCGTTTGGTGAGTTCCGGTACTTTTACCTCACAAAGTTCCGGTTTGCAGATATCACATCTCGGGTGGAATTTGCAGCCTGAAATTTCTTCCTGAATACTTGGCGGCGAGCCCTCAATAGTTCTGAGTTTTAAGGCAGGATTTTTGGTCGGAAGAGAATTCAATAACGCTATTGAATACGGATGAAGCGGTTTTTTGAAAAATTCTCCTGCGGGTGCTTCTTCTACAACATGACCGGAATACATTACGGAGACATAATCCGCATAATTACTGACAAGCGCAAGGTCATGTGAGATTAATAAAATAGTGGTTCCGAATTCTTTTTTAATCTCATCCAGTAAATCCATAATTTGTTTTTGTATTGTTACGTCAAGCGCTGTTGTCGGTTCGTCTGCTATAATCAGTTCTGCCTGACATGCAAGCGCCATTGCAATAATAATTCTCTGTTTCATTCCGCCTGAAAATTCATGAGGATAAAAGTTTAACTTTTTATCAACATCAGGAATGCTCACGAGATTCATAACTTCTCTGGCTTTTCTGAGAGCCTGTCTTTCGGAAACCTTGCTGTGGGCTCTTATTGCTTCTACAAGCTGATTTCCGACAGTATAAAGCGGATTGAGCGAAGTCATCGGATCTTGCGGAATAAGTGCAATTTTATTGCCCCGAAGCTCCCGCATTTGTTTTTCTTTATATTCAAGAAGGTTTTCTCCTTTGAAATAAATACTTCCGCTTTTAATATTTGCACTTTTGGGAATCAAACGCATAACTGACATTGCGGTCATACTTTTTCCGCATCCCGATTCACCGACAAGAGCATGCATTGTTCCCCGTCCGAGAGTTAAATTAACATCATACAGCGCCTGATACTTATCAAAAAACAGATTTAAATACCGTATCTCTAAAATATTTTCCATAAAATAATTCTAAAACGTATTTATCCAAAATGGAATAAGTAAACAAGAGGATTGCTTTTAGGTAAGAAAAATGGTATTCTTACGATTATGGAAACTATTGATATTTCATCTTTTGAAAAGGTTTTAAGCAGTCTGGAAGCAATACTTATAAGATATGAAAAAGAGAATTTTGATATTGATATTCGTGATGCTGTTATTCAGCGCTTTGAATATACTTATTCTCTTGCAATAAAGATGATGACACGTTTTTTGAATCTTCAATCAAATGAAAATCTTCCGCAGATGACATTTAATGAAATCATAAGACAGGCAAACCAATTCGGACTTTTGCAGTCTAATCTCATTAAATGGACGGAATACCGGCAAAAACGTAATGCGACTTCACATACGTATGATGAAAATGTTGCAAAGGAAGTTATGGCTGTAATTCCGGAATTTAAGCAAGAAGCGGAATTTTTATTAAAACAGTTAAAAGAGCGGATATGATTAATTTAGAACCTGAATATATTGAATTTATAAAACAGACGGTCGCTTCACATCTCAAGAAATATAAGCTGTATATCTTTGGCTCAAGAGTTACGGGCAAGGCAAGGCAATATTCCGATATAGATTTGGCTCTCGATTCTGCAGAATTGACGGGAGAAGTGAAATCAAAACTTGAATTTATATTTGAAAATTCAACTATGCCTTATGAAGTTGATATTGTCGATTTAAGAAAAATTTCCGAAAAATTTAAAAATATTATCTCAAAGGATTTGGTATTGCTCAATTAATACAAACTTTGAACAGCTTTTGAGTAATCGTTATGTCCGAAAATATAACTTCCGGCAACAAGAGAATTTGCACCGAGCGAAGTGCAGATTTTGGAGGTAAGATTATTAATCCCGCCGTCTACCTGAATGATTAGATTTTCCTGCGCATGTTCTTTTATAACAGGGATTTTCATGGCGCAATCGTGCATAAATTCCTGCCCGCCGAATCCGGGTTCTACAGTCATTACAAGTACAAGGTCGACTTTGTCTAAAACAGGGAAAATCTCTTCTGCGGAAGTCGCCGGCTTAATCGATATTCCGGCTTTTTTTCCGAAACTTTTTATAAGTGAAATAACTTCTGCCGCATGGCTGATATTTTTGCAGGCTTCAAAATGAAAAGTTAGAATATCAGAACCTGCCTGAGCAAAAGGTTTGATATATTTTTCCGGATTTTCTATCATCAAATGCGTGTCGAGAATTAAATCAGTAGCTTTTCTTAAAGACTTCACAACCGGAACGCCTATTGTTATATTCGGAACAAAATGCCCGTCCATTACGTCGATATGAACCCCTTTTGCGCCGGCTTTTTTTACTGCATCGACTTCTCTGCCGAGTTCTGCAAAATCTGCCGATAATATAGATGGTGAAATGATTATCTCTTTCATATTCTATATTTTAGCATATATATTGTTATTTTCAGATATTTAATTTATAATAATATTAAGAGGGTAGCAATATGTTTGATGTAGTAGATATTATAGCTATAAAAGATTATTTAAAAAAATTACAGAAAGTAGTAAATTTCGATCATTCATTTTCTTTTGCCGGAATAAGACTTGTCAAAAAAAGTAAAATAGATGATATTTTATGCTGTGTCTATGCAAAATTACCTGAATCATATAAAAAAATGCTTAAGACAAAAGTTGATGTGCAGCGATATAATTCGGTTTTATGTTACGGGCTTTTGACTAAACTGTTGGCAAAAAAGTTTTTTCTTGATAAAAATCTTTGCATAATACATATAACAGAGGTTAATAAACTTATTAGTTCTGTTATTCTCGGTATAGAGCGCGATATTAACAATATAGAAAAACTTTTTGAAGATCATGACAACTAAAAACCATGCGTTGACTTTTGTTTACCACTTGTTGTACAATTTTGTTGACTATCATAAAAGAAAACGGAGCAAGAAATGAATTCACAACAAGATGTTATATACGGTTTAATGAATGAGTTAGAAGAGGCTTTAGACAATAAAGGTTTTCCTTTATTGGGGTTTTCTGTTGTAAAAAAAGATACCGTAACAAACATTTTGGACAAATTATACGCTGCTCTTCCTGATGAAATTAAGGAAGCACGTTCACTTTTGAGACGCAAGGATGAATTGCAGTATGAAGCGCAGCAAAAGGCTGAAAAAGTTGTTGCAGACGCTCAGGCGGAAGCTAACAGATTGCTCAGTGAATCAGATTTATTAAGAGCGGTTCAGAGAGAAGCCGAGAAAATTAAAGAACAGGTTATCACTGACTGTGAAGAAATTAAACGTAAAGCCGTTGATGAGGCTGAAAATATCAGAGTTCAGGCTATAGATGAAGCAACACGTATTAAAGACGGTGCTAATATTTATGCTGAGCAGGTTTTGACTAATCTTGAGCAAAATCTCGGTCAGCTTCAGGAAATTGTTAAGAACGGTCAGGTTCAGCTTGAGAGAAGAAGAATGGAATCTGAAGGCCAGCCTAATTATGCAAACCAGCAGCCTGAATACGCTAAAGATTTTAAAATGAACTAAGTGCGGCTTTTATTAAAATATCGGGGTTCAGGTATTTAACTTCGTATATTTTAAGGTTTTTTGCTTCGCTGATTTCGTTAATATTATCCCCGTTGAAGCAGCTTATGCCGTTGTTGTCGTTGAGAATTTTCGGAGCAATAAATTGATAGATTTCATCAACTAATCCGTCTTTTAACAAAGCTCCGGCAAGAGTTCCTCCGCATTCGACAAAAACGGAATAAATTCCGAGCTTATAGAGTTCTCTCAAAACTGCTTCCAAATCAAGCTCTCCGTTCTTTAACGGCGTATTTTGTCTTGAGGCGATATAAGTATTACTTTGGGAATAAATTTTTGAATTTTTGTCCGTCCTGAGGTCTTTATCAAGTACGCATCTCCATTTTGTCTGACTCATGGAAGGATTATCGGCAATTACCGTATTTGAACTTGTCAGAATACAATCAAATTCCCTGCGCATTTTATACACAAGTTCTCTGGATTTTTCAGAGGTAATCCATTTGGAAGAGCCTGTTTTTGCCGCAATTTTGCCGTCCATTGTCGACGCGGTTTTGAGTACGACGTACGGAAGTTTTTTTGTCATTGTTTTTATAAATCTGCGGTTTAGAAATTCTGCTTCTTTTTCCAGAACAAAATCTACCTGAATTCCGGCGGCTTTGAGTTTGGAGATTCCGTCAACTTTAGGATTTACGTCTTTCATTCCGATAACAACGCGCGCCGGTTTATGTTCAATAACCAGATCAACGCATGGTGGTGTTTTGCCGTAGTGAGAGCACGGTTCAAGATTTACGTATATTGTTCCGCCGTTTGCCTCTTTATTTTTAAGTTTTAGTAATGCGTCGCGTTCTGCGTGGTTTTGACCGTATTTTTTGTGGTAACCTTTTGATACTATATTTCCGTTTTTGTCCAAAACAACACATCCGACCATCGGATTAGGTGCAACCTTGTTTTTGCCGCGCTTTGCGAGTGTAAAGCACATACGCATATATTTTTCATCTAGGTTTTTCATAATTAAAATATACCATATTAAAGAGTCGGATAAAAATATAGATGTAGTTTTATTGAAACCTGAATCATTTATTGCTTCAAAAAACTTTACATGATATAATTTCGGTATGGAAACAAGCGCTGAACTTAAGAAACCGGAGAAAAAAGAGAAGGCTAAAAAACGGGGGATGACTGCTCAAACCAGATTAATACTTGCGGGTTTGGGTGTCAGCACTGCCTTTATTCTTTTAGCTGCCGGCTTTGCAACTTACAGCATTACCCAGAATATGAACAGCGCTTACAAAAACTTTGCGCTTGTTTTATCCAAAACCCTTGCAATAGAAGGCGTTGAAGCTACAAAAGACGTGCCGGAACTTGCAAAATATGACGCTTTGCGCACAAATTCCGTTTCCGTTCTCAACAGCAACGACGATATTGCGTTTATTGTTTTTAAAGACAATAAATCAAAAATAATATACTCAAGCAAAGACGATTACCCTGATCAGGCAGAAAAAGCAAGAATTACCGTAAGTTCGCCGATGGTTGTAAAAAACTTCGGCAGCTCGCAAAATGTCGGCTCTGTGGAAGTCGGGTTAAGCGGAAGCATTATTGACAGAGTTTCCTCGGCTTCAAAAACCTCAATAGCAATCGTTTTCCTGCTTGCGTGGCTTGTGATTATCGGTATTATTTATATGAACTCTTCTATTATCACACGCGAACTCCGCAAGCTTTATCAGGGCGTTAAGAAAATTTCTTCCGGCGAATTCGGTTATATGATTGATGATAAGGATGTTGACAGCGAAGTAAAAGAGCTTTACGGCGCATTCAATGACATGTCGGAAAAACTGAGCCGTTACAATGAACAAACAATTGAAAGCCTGACTTTTGAGCGCAACAAGCTTGAATCCGTGCTTATGAGTATCGTTAACGGTGTTGTTGTGTGCGACAATCACGACAAAGTTATTATGGTTAACAATTATGCGCAAAAACTGCTTGAGGTTGAAGAAAAGGATATTATAAATACCCAGATTCAGCAGTTTTGCGATTCCTCAGGCGAATTTTGTTTTGCGGATAAAATTGCGCAGTTTAAAGATACTCCGCTGGATGATGAAGGTGCGCCTGTTCCTTTCAATATTCAGATTGATACCAGAATCCTGAAATGCTTGATTTCTCCGATGTTTACCCGCTCAAATTCTTATGTCGGATATATTATTGTACTTATTGATGTTACAAAAGACGTTGAGATGGATCAGCTGCGTTCGAACTTTATCTCCAACGTTTCTCACGAACTCAGAACCCCTGTAACTGTTTTGAGAAGCTATATTGATACTCTCTATAGCTACGGTAATGATTTTGATTTCAATACCCAGAGAGAGTTTATCGGGGTTATGAATCAGGAAATTATCAGGCTTAACAGAATGGTTAATGATATTCTGGATTTCTCGCGCTACGAAGCCCAGAATGTTCATATGGAAAAAACAAAAACTGATGTTATTGAGATTATTGAAGACGCGGTTAATCAGGTTCAGGTTCTTGCAAAAGAACACGATTTAACGATTTCCATTATGAAAGAGCCGGATTTGCCGCAGATTTACGTAAATATCGAAAGTATTTCCCGCGCGTTTATGAATATTTTATCTAATGCCATCAAATATTCTCCTGACGGTAAACGTATCAAAGTCCGCGTTGAGCGCTCGCGAGACGGTGAGTATGTGGAAGTGAGCGTCGAGGATCAGGGACCCGGTATTCCGGAAAAAGATTTGAAAAAAGTGTTCGACAGATTTTACAGATGTGAAAATGCCACACATACCGTTAAAGGTACAGGTTTAGGGCTTCATCTGGTTAAAGTAACTGTTGAAAAACACCACCACGGGCAGGTATTTGTGGATTCCAAAGAAGGAGAAGGATCAACTTTCGGGTTCAGACTGCCGATTAATTTACCGCCGGAGGAAGAGGAAGAATATTTTCCGAAAAACAAGCTGCCGGCAGAGAGTGAAGCTTGAGGGAGTAATGTGAGGGGGCAATATTTGCCCTGTAATTAAAGCTCAAAATATTCGGCTTTATCCAGAATCCGCTCATCTCTATAGTAGCTGTTGTAAAGCTTTGCGCGTTTTACAATGTTGTACCATTGATTATAATTTTCCATAAAATCGTCTTTGTTTTTGTTCATATAATGGATTGTGACAATGCCTTCATACCCTCTTGTAACACGCAAAAACTCGCATTGCGCTTTAATGTTTTTGTAATCCTCCGTGCAGCGCCCGACTATAGCGTCATTCGGAGTAAGCCGCAGAGTCTTATACGGTGCGGTCGGGTTAATTTTTAAAAGCCGTGCCGTGTTGTTTGTAAGAAAAACACTGATAGGATAAGTTGAACCGTTATAAGAATGAACAACGATTGTTCTTATCCAGTCGTTTGAATACTGGCCTTTCGGCGTATATTGAAGAATAGCTTCATTTCCTGCTTTTTTGTAATACGCTTTGAGCCAGAGTTCTTTATCCGGAAACTTGATGATAATTGTTTCATACGCAAGCACCGGAAGAATTAAAAGAGAGAAAATTATACTAAATAAAAGGGCTCTTTTCATCCGCAATTACTCCGTTTTCTCCGACTTCCGTAATTTTTTTCAAAAGTTCCGGCGCAAAAATCTCGCTCTCAAAATGTCCGATATCAAAAACAACTTTTTTAGCATCGAGTGCGGTATGAAATTTTAAATCTCCCGTGACAAAGGCGTCGGTCTCCCCGATAAATTCTGAGCCCGAACCGGCGCAAAAACCGATTGTCCGTACGGTTTTTGCGCCTGAATTATTTACATACCTTAATTTTGGCGAAATTTTCAGAAGCATATTTTTTAATTCTTCAACCGTAATCGGAGTTTCAAGTTCCACAATCCTCACAAAATCGTCGTTTCTTGTTTTCTTTAATCCGAGTTTTTCAATGATTAAATCGCTCGTTCCGCCCTCTGCCCTGTCGAGATTTGTATGTGCGGAATAAATATTTATATCTTTGTATTCAAAAGGTACGAAAAACAGAGGGTGGTGGGAAATTATCATATCGCAGTTTTTTTCGCGCGCCTGTTTAACAACATCATCGGTTACTGTGAGTGCAAAGAGGATTCTGTTAACCTCCGGAGACGAAAGTTCTACGCTCCAGCCGCTTGCGTCCCAGCTCTCCTGAGTATCCGGAGGTGCGAACTCTTCTATTTTTTTGACGATTTCATATTTATTCAAAAATTTCCTCCAGAATACGTTTTGCAATATTGAGTTTGGTATCTTTTTCAATATGGTTTATATTCAGGTTTTTGTCAATAATGTAAACTTCGTTTTCATCAGTGTTAAATCCGATATCTTTTCTGGAAATATCATTTGCAATCAGATAATCGCATCCTTTTTTTTGAATTTTTGATTTGGCATTTTCAATTAAGTTTTCGCTCTCTGCACAAAAGCCGATTATCAGAGGCTGTGGTAATTTGTTCTTGCATATTTCCTGTAAAATGTCAGGATTTTCCACAAGTTTAAGTGTCATTTCTCCGCCCTGTTTCTTTATTTTCTGTTCCGAAATGTTTTCAACTCTGTAATCCGAAACAGCCGCAGCCATTATTACACAGTCCTGTCCTTCAAGATTTTCTTTAACCGCTCTTTCCATTTCAAGCGCTGTCGGTGTAATGATGTTTTTGTAAGGTTTTTCCGCTTTGAAAGTTGATACGAGTGTTACTTCAGCACCCATTTTGAACGCGCAATCAGCAAGCGCAAGCCCCATTTTTCCGGAAGAAGAATTTGTAATATACCTCACAGGGTCAATTTTTTCTCTTGTTCCGCCTGCTGTTATCAGGAATTTTTTTCCTTTAAGAATTTGTTTTTCCGATAAAATTTCAACGGTTTTTTCAAAAATTTCTTCCGGCTCTTTCATTCTTCCGATACCGTTTGTACCGCAGGCAAGGAATCCTGTTTCGGGTTCGATTATTTGACAGCCGTTGTTTTTAAGTTTGTTCAAATTTTCCTGTACGAAAGGATTTTTCCACATGTTTTCATTCATTGCAGGGGCAATTAAAATCGGTTTTGAAAAAGCACAGGCAGTGGATAAAAGAAGGTTGTCGCAGATTCCGTTTGCTATTTTTCCGATTGTATTCGCGCTAGCGGGAGCTATAACAAAAATATCCGATTCGGTAAGCGCAATATGTTCCGGTTTGTATTCGTCAATTTCAAAATTATCGACATAAACTTCATTTCCTGAAAGTGTTTGGAGCGTAAGTTTAGTAACAAAATTCAGGGCATTTGGAGTGAGTACAACTCTTACATTTGCACCGGCTTTTTTGTAAAGCCTTATAAGATTGCAGATTTTGTACGCTGCAATTCCGCCTGTTATACCGATTAAGATATTTTTGTTTGTCAGCATAAAGTTTCGGCCTCCGGTTTACGACTTACACCTGTATTTTCAGGGTTTTCAAGTTCACGTTTAATATCTTCAACTGATACGTGAAGAATCGGAGAGTTATCGTCTTTTTTGAGATACACATCAACAATACCGGATTGGACAATGAATCTTTTGCATAGGATGCAGATAAAATTATGTCCGTAAATATACATGGAAGCGCCCATGCATCTGTCCTGTCCTGCCTGAATTATTGCGTTCTGCTCGGCATGGATTGAACGGCAGGTTTCGTAGCAGGTTCCTGAGGGAATATTGTTTTTTATTCTGTAACATTCGCCGCGTTCGTAGCAGGATTCCACACCTGAAGGGGTTCCGTTATATCCGGTTGCTTTAATTTTTTTGTCCTGACCGACAATTACTGCGCCAACCTGTGCTCTTAAACAATTAGAGCGTGATGAGCAGGTTTTTGCGAGGTCTAAAAAATAATCTGTCCAAGATTTGATACCCATAGCCTGATACCTCCATCTTTATTATACTTTAAAAACGCAGCATGATATAATTGGTCTATGAAAAAATTCTTTCTTTTGCTTCTGGATTTGATTTACAGGAAGAAATGCTATTTTTGTTCTTCTTCCAGGTATTCGGTCAAAATGTGTCCGAATTGTTATGAAACGCTTAATTTTGCATCTTTTAAGCCTTCAAGAATAATTGACGGGGTGAATATTTATTCTGCCGGAATTTATGAAAAGAATCTGCAGAAACTTATCCGCGGATTAAAATATCACAGACAAAAAGAACTGGCGTTTTATCTTGCAAAATTTATGTACGAATACTGGAGAGAGACGGGAAATTCAGGAAAAGATTTTCAGGTAATTCCGACTCCGCTTCACAAAAACAGGATTAAGCAACGAAAATACAATCATATGGAACTTGCTGCGGAGGAATTTTGCAAACTGGCGGGTTATTCTTTGAACGCGGAATTAATTACCAGAGTTAAGGATACAAAGCCTCAGTATAAGCTTTCGCGCAGAGAACGCCTTGTTAATCTTTCCGGCGCATTTGAAATTGATATTACAAAAAATACCGGCAAACCGGTTTTGATATTAGACGATATTTGTACGACAGGTGCGACTTTTGAAGAAATGATTAAGACACTTCAAGCTTCCGGCATAAAAGATATCGTTTGTCTGGCTTCATCAAGCCCGTGTTTGTGATAAAATTTTGTTTGGAATAAAAAGGGAATTGAGAAGATGGAAAAATTTTATATAACAACTGCAATTGATTATGTTAACGGTGCGCCGCATATCGGACACGCTTATGAAAAAATTCTTACGGATGTAATTTACAGACATTTTACGCAGAGATGCGAAAATACATATTTTCTCACAGGAACTGATGAGCACGGAATTAAGATTCAAAAAACATCTGCGGAAAAAGGAGTTTCTCCGAAAGAATTCTGCGATATGAATGCGCAAAAGTTTAAAGATGCATGGAAAGCTCTTGATATAGAATATTCTCAATTCATTAGAACTACGGATGAACAGCACGAAAAAGTTGTTCAAAAGATTTTCAAAAAACTTGTTGAAAAAGGTGATATTTACAAACACGCTTACAAAGGACTTTACTGCTCAGGCTGTGAGGCATTTTTGAGCGAAAAAGACCTGACAGAAGACGGTCTTTGCCCTGACCATTTGAAAAAGCCTGAAGTGGTTGAAGAAGAAAACTACTTTTTTAAACTCACCAAATACAAAGATGCGATAATTAAGCATATCAAAACCCATCCGGATTTTATTATTCCGTCTTTCAGGGCGAATGAAGTTATAAACCAGCTTGAAAATATTGAAGATATTTCCGTTTCACGCGCAAAAACAAATGTAAGCTGGGGAATTCCGGTTCTTGACGATGATTCGCAGGTGATTTATGTCTGGATAGACGCTCTGTCTAACTATATTACCGCACTCGGATATTCTCCTGAGGGTTCTGAAGATAAGTTTAAACAATTCTGGCCGGCAAATGTTCAGGTTATCGGAAAAGATATTCTGAAATTCCACAGCATATACTGGATTGCAATACTTATGGCGCTTGAACTTCCGCTTCCGGAACATATTCTTGCGCACGGATGGATTACAATAGACCAGACAAAAATGTCAAAATCACTCGGAAATGTTATTTCTCCGACAAGTGTAATGGAAGCGTTTAATCTTGATATTCCAGACCCGCTCAGATATTATATGGCATCTGCCGCACCTTGCGGAAAAGACGGAAATTATTCCGATGAAGATTTCAAAGAAAAAGTTAATGCTCACCTTGCAAACTCTATGGGAAATCTTCTTAACAGAACTCTTTCCATGCTCGTAAAATACTTTGAGGGAGATATTAAGCCTGAATTTTTGGGCAAAAATAGTTTAAAAGAGCAGGCTCTGGAAACTGTTAAAGCTGTTAAACATTATTTTGATTATATGGAAGTTCAGGAAGCCGCATTGAAAATCAATGAACTTGTTGATTTAACAAATAAATACGTAACCGACAATGCTCCGTGGACTCTTGCAAAAGAGGGGCAGACGGAAAAATGCGGGGAAGTTTTGACCAATGTATTACAGGTAATGACAGTAATTGCTTCTTTGATTTATCCATATTGTCCTAATATTGCAAAAGCAATGGCAGAGCAGTTATCCTATGATTTGAATACAAAACTTGATGATATTACCTGCGAAAGCCTGAATGAAGGACATTTGATTGATAAAGAAAACATCAAGCCGGTATTTTTGAGAATGGACAGCGAACTTGCCGATAAAAAGAAGAATTAATATATCTTTGAAAACGAAGTGAAGAAATCAGAGATTACGTTTATAAGCATCGGCAGAATCCATATCATAATTGCTGCGCCAAAAACAGGCTTGAACAGGAAGCTTAATTGGAATACGTTAACCTGCGGCGCGGTTTTGGAAATTACGCCCAGAATGATGTCCTGTCCTAATGTTGCAAGAAGTACCGGAGAGGCTATCTGTAAGCCCATATACAAAACATTTGATGTCATCTTAACCAGATAATCCATGTTGATTATCTGCTCCAGCGGAATACTTACGGCATAGATAGGAAATATTTCAAAACTCCTCACAAGCGCATTTATAAGCCAGTAAAAACCGCCGAGTTCTATAAAAATTACCAGCCCCAGAAGTGTGATTACACGGCTCAAAATAGATGTCTGGCTGTTTGTTGTAGGATCCATAACCATTGCTGATGATAAACCCATCTGGGTGTTTATCATGTCTCCTCCGGCTTCAATTGCCAGAATCAATAATTGCGCAATATATCCGATGATTGCACCGACTGCAAAGTTTAGTAAAAGAAGCAGTAGAGGTGAAATTCCTGAAGGCGGAATTCCTGGGTTAAGAAGCGGCGTGAGGATAATTGTCAAAATAAATACAAATGAGAGTTTAACAAGACCTGCAATTTCTCTGCGGTTAAAAATCGGAGCAAATCTTATAAAACCGAGAAGGCGCGCAAATACAATAAAACCTGCCGAAAACCAGCGGTCAAATTCCGGAAATAATATTGCTATCTGGCGTATTAATTCATCCATTTAATTTGTTTGCCTTTCTGTTATATTTTTGGTGAAAAGAGAATTATAGTCACTTTACCCCCCTTCGGCCTCCGGCCACTTCCCCCGCAAGGGGGGAAGATGTGCACCGCGTTTTTTCTTTGCAAGAATGTTAAATTTATAATAATTCTATTCACTGCTCACTATTCACTAATCTTAATCACTTAGTCACATTCCTTCACTCTTTATTTCCGGCGGCGGGTCTAATTCAAAAATATCCCCCTCAGCTTCAGGCGGCGGGTCGATGCTTAATATTTCAAAACCTTCCGCTTCGCTTATTATTGTCTCGTCCGGCTTAACTTCCACATTAAACATTACGATATTTTTATTGTTTTTGAGTACGCAAAGCCTTGTTTTTCCTTCCTTTAACGGATGAACAAAAAGTGTGTTTTTTTCATTCATTACCGTAAACAAAGGATAAACATCTATAATATCATTTTGCTCAATACTGATGTCGGAAAGCTTGCCGTCAGTGGTTATTACGCAATCCTGAAAGGCCTGCGCCGGCAAAATTATTAAACAACAAAGTAAAAACCAAAACTTTTTCATTACCTTCCTAACATCTTATTGATTTCTACAAAATTACCCTTTGGCATTGGAGCTCTCGGAGCTGTATCATATTTAATCTTTTGTGATTTGTCTATATAAGGAACTTTGCCCGGATTTTTCATCAAATCATTAAAATTATCCTGATTTTTGAACGAATCTTTCATCTCACCTTCGAACGGAGTTGTGTATTTGTAATAATCAGTAGGCAAAACAAAACTGTCGTTTTTCGGAACTGTATTAAAAGCAAGTGCCATACCTTCGTTAAACAGGTTGGTGAGCAGTCTTATGAATCCGATTCCGCCGATTATGATAACGAGAAATACCGCAAAGATTTTAGGTGCGGCGGCAATCGTTTGTTCCTGAACCTGTGTTACAGCCTGAATAATACCGACAACCAGACCGATTGCAGCCGCTGTAAGTACGCAGGGCATGGAGATTGACAACATTATCATAAAACCTTTTGCTAAATATTCAGTTAACATTTCCATATTTTTAACCTTTCTTGCCGGATTAGATTCTCCGTCCCGTTACTCTAGTTATAACTTTGCACCAAGCCCTGTACAATTAGCGCCCAGCCGTCAACTGCAATAAATATAAGCAATTTGAACGGAAGAGAAATGATTGTCGGTGATAACATAAACATACCCAGTGCAAGAAGTATGTTTGCTACAACTAAGTCAAGAACAATGAACGGTACAAATACAATGAAACCGATTTCAAAAGCTGTTTTTAGTTCACTTAAGATATAAGCCGGAGCAACTTCCCAGAGAGTAATATCTTCAGGGCTCTTTGGCGGAGTTTTGTGTTTTAGCTCCACAAAAAACGCCAGATCCGTTTCTCTTGTCTGTTTCATCATAAATTCTTTTAATGGTTTTGAACCTTCGTTTACAGCTTCTATAATATTCTGATTTTTCTGATACGGAATCGAGCCCATATCATACATCTGCTGAAAAACATTTCCCATCGTGTAGAAGGTTAATATCATACACAGACCGATTGTAACTATTGCCGGCGGAACCTGTACGCCCATTGCGGTTTTAAGCAGTGAGAATACGATTGTAAATCTTAAAAAACAGGTCATACAGCAAAATACAAACGGCAGAAGCGAAAATAGCGTCATTACCGTCAGCATTTGTAAAACCGGATTCATATCTTGTATTACTGAATTCATTTTTTTATTTCACCTTAACCTTTCGGTTGAAAATTTTTTATTTTGCCTGTACAGCTACCTCATTTTGGAAGCTAAGCTTCTTATTACCGAGGTATAAGGAGTATCACTTCTGTTTGTCAGTATGCTTGAATTTATACCGATGTTTGATCTGTCCATGTATTTAGACTTCGGCAGACTTGCCATTGTGTCTTGAAAACTTTTGTGCGGAGCTGTTTCCATACTTTCAAAATCTTCAATACGGCTTGATTCAACTTGAGGTATACGCAGTTCTGTTTCAGGGGTTTCTAATTTGGAAATTAAAGTTGTCTTGCTTACATCTCCCGCAATCAGAAATTTTTCCCTGCCCGTTGATATTACATAAAGTGTTTTTCTCGGCGCAATGGTCAGCGAATCTAATATTTTAAGGTTTTTTGATTTGCAGGCGCTGCCGAAAGAGCAGCTGTTTTTGAAAACAAGAAGCGCAATAGCGATTACACCTATCATTGCAAGCGTATATACCATAAAATTTGCTAAATATCCCATAACACAATCCTCTGTTTATTTTTTAACTTCATTTTGAATAAAGTCAATTATCCTTGATTTTCGACTTCAAAATCACTGTAGTCAAAGTCTTCAGCCGGAGCTTCTCCGCCCTCCTGCTGTATTTGTGCCGGCTCGGAACCGGAAGGTGATGAAGAAGAATCGTTGACCTTCTCAATTTTTACGCCAAATCTGTCGTTAATTATTATAAGTTCACCAAGAGCAACGGTTTTGCCGCCGACTTTAAGCGAAACTTTATTATCATAAACCGAGCACAAATCTACAATCAGGCCTTCTTCAATATTTTTAAGCTCTCCGAGCGTTACTTTGACTTTATCAAATTCCGCCGTCATATCAACCTGAATGCTGTCCCACAGGTTTGTATTTGCATTATCTTCCATATTATCTCCTCCGCCGGTGTCATACGGTTCTATAATTTTTATATTTGGTTTTATTTGAAATTTTTGTACTATATTGCTGCAAACAAGAGTCATTTCTGAGGAACTGCTGTCTTCAAATACAACAATATCGCCGATATCCAATTTTTTGATATCTGCAACAGGGAAAGTTGTTTTTCCGAGTAAAAGACTAACTTCTACAAGGCTGTCCGCAAAGTCTTTGTCTTCAAAACGCGGTTCTTTGGCCTCTAAGCTTTGAGGTGAAAGAATTTCTTTCGGAACTGATATGATGAATTTTGCTGCGGCATCAGAAATTTCGCTTTTTACAAAATATGTTAAATGCAAAATTTCCGTATAGCGCTTGTGCGGTTCTATTGTAAAATTAGGGGAAAGGGTTTCGTATAGAAAATCGTTGAACGCGGTTATAATACGCGCTTCAAGTTCGGTAACTTCCGTCAGGTCAAATCTTCTGTTGTTTTTGCCCAGAACTTTATCCAGTATTACGTTGATGGCTTCCTGCGAAATTCTTATATAAACATCGTTTTTTGAATTAATTTTTATTTTGGTAACGAAAAAAGTTTCGTTCTGGGAAAGTACATTCATATTTGTACTTATTGATGCAAGCTTGTATTCAAATCCGTCAAAGAAAAATTCACTGCTGCAGCTTTTTACCACAGGCGTGAATACGGAATCAAACCATGCAAACTGTTTATATAATTCGTCAAAAAACACAGAATTTATCATACCATTCCCTAAAGTAAAATACTTACCTTCCCGTCTATATCGTACAGGATTAGGGAGAATGATACATCAACTGTTTAGAGGATATAATTTCCGTTAAATAATTTCTTTTCCTACAATCGGTGCAATTTGTTTAATCTGTTTGTACAATAAATCGTACTGCCAAGGATAAAGTGATTGTGCACCGTCGCATACGGCTCTGTCCGGATCGTGATGAACTTCTATAATCAAACCGTCGCATCCTGCGGCAACTGCAGCCCTTGACATAGGTTCAACCTTGTCACGCAGACCTGTTGCGTGCGAAGGGTCTATAATAATCGGCAGGTGGCTTAATTTTTTTATTACCGGAATTGAAGTTAAATCAAGCGTATTTCTTGTATATTTTTCAAACGTTCTTATACCTCTTTCGCACAGAATAACCTGATTATTTCCGCCTGCCATAATGTATTCCGCGGACATCAACCATTCTTCGTAAGTTGAAGAGAGTCCTCTTTTTAAAATAACCGGTTTGTGTGCGTGTCCGAGTTCTTTTAACAGGTTGAAATTCTGCATATTTCTTGCGCCGACCTGAAGAATATCGACGTATTTTTCAAACATTTCAAGCTGAGAGCTTTCCATAATTTCGGAAGTTACAGCCATACCGTGGTTGTCGGCAACGCTTCTTATAATCTTTAAACCTTCTTCTCCGAGGCCTTGAAATGCATAAGGGCTTGTTCTCGGCTTAAATGCGCCGCCTCTTATGATTTTAACATTAGATTCCGCAAGTTCCTGCGCTGTTTCATCCATCTGGTCGTAAGATTCAATCGTGCAAGGGCCGGCAATCAAACCTGTATATTTGTCGCCGAATTTTACTCCGTTAACTTCAACAACGGTATCTTTTCCCTGACAGGCACGCGCTGCAAGCTTGTAGTTTGTTGATAACCTGATAACTTCATCAACACCGTGAAGAAGTTCAAAATCTCTCTGGTCAAAATCTTTTACGCCGATTGCGTGAACAACTGTTCTTGCTTCTCCGTGTGACACACGGGCTTCAAACCCTTTTGACTCTATAAATAATTCTACACGCTTAATATCTTTTTCGGTTGCGTGACTATTCATTACGACTAGCATTTACTTCATACCTCCGGTAAGTAATATTATATATAAAAAAGAGTATAAATGTTTAAAATTTTTACAATACGTGATATAATTTATTCTATAATGACGATATTTGACGAGAGCCTAATCTTAGAAACCATAAACATGATTAAGCTTCACAATTTTGATATCAGAACTGTGACGCTGACAATCAGTTTACGCGACTGTTTGTCTGAAGATGTTAATATCGTTTGCGATAAAATCAAGTATAAACTTGATAAATATGCACATAACCTTGTGCGTTATGCTAACGATATAGAAAATGATTATTCAATTCCGATTGTAAATAAAAGAATTGCGGTTACTCCGATTTCGCTTGTTGGTGAATCTTGTTCACACAAGGATTATGTAAAAATTGCCCGTACGCTTGATGAGTGCGCGCTAAATCTTGGAATTGATTTTATAGGCGGATTTTCCGCTCTTGTGGAAAAGGGCTGCACTCAGGGTGATACCGCCCTTATTGAAGCTATACCGGAAGCCCTTGCTTCTACGCAGAGGCTTTGTTCTTCTGTTAATGTAGCAAGTTCAAAAGCCGGAATTAATATGGATGCAGTCTTAAAAATGGCAGAAGTTATTAAAAAGTCTGCGGAATTAACTTCGGATAAAGACGGGCTTGGTGCTGCCAAACTTGTTGTATTCTGCAATTCCGTAAGTGACAATCCTTTTATGGCAGGTGCTTACTGCGGTTACGGCGAACCTGAATGCGCTTTGAATATCGGTGTTTCTGGCCCGGGAGTTGTAAGAGCCGCAATAGGTGATTTGCAAAAAGATGCGGATTTAGGTGTTCTTGCAAATAAAATTAAGCAGACTGCGTATAAAATTACTACAACCGGTGAACTTGTCGGAAGAAAACTTGCTGACAGGCTCGGAATACCGTTTGGAGTAATTGATCTTTCACTTGCGCCTACTCCTGCAATCGGTGACAGCGTTGCCCAGATTTTTCAGGCAATGGGGCTTGAACATGCGGGTGCTCACGGAACAACTGCCGCACTTGCAATGCTTAATGATGCGGTTAAAAAAGGCGGAATTATGGCAAGCTCTTATGTAGGCGGGCTTTCGGGCGCTTTTATTCCTGTCTCTGAAGACGCGGGAATGATTGAAGCTGCTTCAAAAGGCTATCTGACTTTTGACAAACTGGAAGCGATGACCTGTGTTTGTTCTGTCGGACTTGATATGATTGCGATTCCGGGAGATACGCCTAATTCGACAATTGCAGGTATGATAGCGGATGAGATGGCTATCGGTATGATTAACAAAAAGACAACTGCGGTAAGAATTATTCCTGCACCGAATAAAAAAGCGGGAGATAAAGTGGTTTTCGGAGGACTTTTAGGTGAAGCGCCAATTATGAAAGTTAACCCGCTTTCATCCGAAAATTTTGTAAAACGAGGCGGAAGAATTCCCGCTCCTATTCATAGTTTGAACAATTAGAATTGAAGGCAAAAAATGACAACATTCAAAGATCTGGAAGACAGTTTGAAAAAATTTATGATAGAAGAACAATCAGATGCTCACAATATCAAGAGTATTAACATGGCAAAATACAATAATATGCGGATATGGATGGATGATTCAAAATATCAGCAGCCGCATTTTATTGTAAGAATTACTATTTCTGAAGCTGTTTTTTCTCTTTCTGATTGTTCAAAAATAAATGGTGGTCTCGGGTTTGAAGAAAGACTGGTTGTAAAATGGTTTGGCCGTATGGGAATCAAAAATAAATTACAGCAATTATGGGGTTCGCCTGAAGATCATAAACCGAAAGAAGAATAAAGGGATAAGAATGCAGTATAAAGATTTGGCAGTAAATCCTGTAAGTGTTGTTTTGCAGCTTGTCGGAGCAAAGTGGAAACTTTTGATTATAAAAGAACTGCTGAATAAAGAATTACGTTTTGTGGAACTGAAAAAGAAACTCGGCTGTACGGCTAAAGTTTTGACTAATTGCCTTAAAGAGCTTGAAGAAGACGGACTTGTTGTAAGAGAAGAATACGATAGTTCACAGCCTAAAGTTGAGTATTATCTGACGGATATCGGATATACTTTAAGACCCGTAATAGATTCTATGCAAAAGTGGGGAAAAGAATATAAAAAGCTGCGCAAATTGATGGAAAGAGCTAAATTATAAGGTTTGTACCTCTTCAAACATATAAATTGTCTCTTGAGGCGTCAGTTTAATTTCTTTTACTTTTTTCTTGGCGTATGGAATAATGAACGTAATTTTTCCGTCAGAAGCTTTTTTATCTTTTTTCATAATTTCAATAAGTTTTTCTGGCGGAAAACTCTTATCCAGCGGTTTAAATCCGTATTTTTCCAGCAGCTCGATTGAGAGTCTGTAATATGAATATGTAATATATTCGTGTTTATAAGCCCAGTTTAGAATGAAAAACATTCCGTAAACAACCGCTTCACCGTGAGTAAATTTTTTGTATTTAGTAATTGTCTCAAGTGCATGAGCCAGAGTATGACCGAAATTGAGGACTTTTCTCAATCCGCCTTCTTTTTCATCCTGATTCACTACTGCTGTTTTCAAATTAAGACAGTATTCAATCATTCTGATAATTGTAATAGGCTCTTTCTGGAGAATTTTTTCGCATCCGAGAGTCAAAAATTCAAACAGATAAAGTGCTGTTTCGTATCCGCAGTTTTCTTCAATGAATGCGTATTTTATAACTTCCCCGAGGCCTGACAGAAACTGCCTTTTGTCAAGCGAGTTTAAAAAGTTAATATTGATAAAAACAGCTTTAGGCTGATGGAAAGTTCCTATAATATTTTTGGCTTCATTCAGGTCAATTGCGGTTTTTCCGCCGACGGAAGAATCTACGGCAGAAAGAAGAGTCGTCGGCACCTGAATATAATCAATTCCTCTCATATAAGTAGACGCTGCAAATCCGGTAATATCACCGACAACGCCGCCGCCTACGGCTACCATAACGTCTTTTCGCGTCAGTCCTAATTCTGCTGCGCGGTTAATGATTTTGAGATAGTTTTTGTAATTTTTTTCCTGCTCGCCGTCTTTCAGGATAAAAAGTTCGTCTTCTGAAAAATCCAACTTATTGTAATACAGGTCATAAACTTTTTTGGAAATTACAATGAGCCGCTTTTGACCGCGTGTTGCTTCATCAATTTCCTTATTAAGTTTGCTGAAGCTGTTATCGGAAATTTCTATCGGGTATTCTCTGTCAGCAGTTTTTACGTTAAGAATTTGTCTCATCCAGTATAAACCTTATAATTTCATCTTCGCTTAGTAAATCGGTATCAATCGTATAATGCGCTTTTTTATAGTTTTCTTCCCGCTTTTTCAGCATATTTTCCAGTATTTCGCGCGGATTTTCTTTCTGAAGAAGAGGTCTTGCGGAATCTTCTTTCAATCTGTCATACAGTATATCAGGATTTGTCTTTAAATAGAATACTTTACCGAATTTTAGAAGCGTTGCCCTGTTATCAGGATTTTCAAATGCGCCGCCGCCTGTTGATATGATACGCTTTGAGCCGGAAGAACAGAGCTTTATTGTGTCATATTCCAGTTTTCTGAAATAATCTTCCGAATATTTTGCGAAAATCTCGCTGATTTTCATTCCTGCAGTTCTTTCAATTACACTGTCAATATCAATATGAACATAATCCGGAAGCTTTTCACCCAGCATTGCGCCAATTGTGGTTTTTCCGGAACCCGGCATGCCGACAAGAATTATATTATTCTTCATAATGGGCTTTCATCTCCACAAAATTATCTCCGCCGATTTTGGAGAGAAGTTCATCAACAAGTATAATAGCAACTCTTGCTTCCGCAACGACTGCGCATGCAGGTACCGCGCAGGTGTCAGAGCGTTCAAAATGCGCGCTTGCAGGACTCATGTCTTTAATGTCTACTGTCGCAAGTGCCTTACGCATTGTAGGAATTGCTTTCATTGTACCTTTTATAACGAGTGCTTCGCCGTTTGTCATGCCGCCTTCAAGTCCGCCTGCATTGTTGGTATGGCGGTAGATTGTTTTATTTTTAACAAAAATTTCATCGTGCATTTGAGAACCGCGAAGCGACGCTGCGTCAACTCCGGCGCCGATTTCTACAGCCTTAACCGCCGGAATACTCATAACTGCCTGTGCCAAACGTCCGTCTAATGCTCTGTCCCAGTGTACGTAAGAGCCAAGGCCTACGGGAAGGTTTCCAAAAATTACTTCAAATTTCCCGCCAAGCGTATCACCTGCCTGAGCTGCTTCGTCAATTGCATTGCGCATTCTGTCCGCCGTCAGATCGTCCGCACATCTTACGTCGGATTTTTCAGCTTTTTCTTTAATTAAAGTGTAAGTTTTCGGGTAAAAATCAAGTTTTACATTACCGATTTGTACAACATGAGAAAATCCCATAATCCCGAATTCTTTGAGGATTTGCTTTGCAACAGAGCCTACCGCAACTTCTATGGCGGTTTTTCTGGCGCTTGAGCGTTCCAGAACATCTCTCAAATCCGTAAAATTATATTTGACTGAACCTGCATAATCGGCATGTCCCGGACGAATTTTAGTAAACGACTTTGCTTCGATTTTTTTAACAGTTTCTTGTGCAGGATAATCCTGATGTTCAACGTTCATAACATCCTGCCAGTTTTCAAAATCTTTGTTTTTAATTTCAAGACAAATCGGCGCGCCGGTTGATTTTCCAAAACGTACGCCGGATTTAATTTCAACGGTATCGTGTTCTATTTTCATTCTTCCGCCGCGGCCGTATCCTACCTGACGGCGCGCTAAATCTTCATTAATAACAGAAGCTTTTATACGAAAGCCTGCCGGAATACCTTCTATAATGGCATTCAGGCATTTGCCATGACTTTCTCCCGAGGTTAAAAATCTGAATTTTTCCATGCCAATATTATACAACAAAAAAAGACGTCCGTAGCGGGGCGTCTTTTTCTTGTAAATATTATAAATCCTTGAAACTTGGAGATTGGTGAATATCGTGATGATATCTCTCCTGATTGTCTATTGCAGGATCAAGATATGAATAGCAGTTTTGCAAGAATCTTACAAATTTGTTATGTTTTTTTTCATATAAAGGTTCGCAAGGTTCGCCTGCATAACGGTTTTTCTGAATCAAAACCTGTTCTGCACCTGCTTCTGAATATCCGTTATTAATAAGATATTCGGCATCTGTCTGTTGAGCAGGAGTAATATCTGCTCTGGCACTAATACATAAAGCTGTAAATAAAGCTAATACTAAAAATAAATTTCTTCTCATAACACCCATTCTTATTTAACTGAACTATATGATTCCATTATAATATTTTCTAAAGAATTA
>CALUQE010000021.1 GCA_944322845.1 Candidatus Gastranaerophilales bacterium | reverse complement strand
AATGTATTAGGTTTGTAGGCATGACTACAAGCTTGAAAGTTTTTTGAAAAACTCTTTATTTCGCAACAAAAGAGAAAAAAAAGTACAAATAAATTATCTCTTCATTTTTTCTTCTTTAAAAACAAAAGAAGAAAAAACGAAGCAAAAAAGAAGAAACTTTCATTGTTTACAATGCTCTTACGAGCATAAAATCAAATGGATGCTGCGGGTGAACCCGCACTTTGACCCTCGCTAAAAGACGCTCGGGAGGGCTCCGCCACTGTCAGAACTAACAAGCCTTCGCGCCGCGAGCGTGTTATGCGTCAGCATAACAATAGCGAGCGTAAAAGTGCAGGCTCTGCCTGCAACAGCCATTCAATCTCACGCTCGCAAGAGCGTTGAAAACGTTTGCGTTGTTTCTCTTTCTTTTGGTACCTTTTCGGGGTAAATGTATTAGGTTTGTAGGCATGACTACAAGCTTGAAAGTTTTTTGAAAAACTCTTTATTTCGCAACAAAAGAGAAAAAAAAGTACAAATAAATTATCTCTTCATTTTTTCTTCTTTAAAAACAAAAGAAGAAAAAACGAAGCAAAAAAGAAGAAATTTTGTTGTTTTCAATGCTCTTACGAGCATAAGTCCAAATGGCTGCAGCGGGTAAACCCGCACTTTGACCCTCGCTAAAAGACGCTCGGGAGGGCTTCGCCACTGTCAAAAATAACAAGTCTTTGCGCCGCGAGCGTGTTATGCGCGAGCATAACAATAGCGAGCGAAAAAGTGCAGGCGCCGCCTGCAACAGCCATTTAAACCATCGCTCGTAAGAGCGTAGAAAACATTTGCGTTATTTCTCTTTCTTTTGATACCTTTTCGGGGTAAATGTATTAGGTTTGTAGGTATGACTACAAGCTTGAAAGTTTTTTGAAAAACTCTTTGAACCGCAACAAAAGAGAAAGAAAAGTACAAAACGTCATTAATAATAAACAAAAGAAGAAAGAGTATCGGTAGGCACGCTCACGCTTTGCCCACCTTTTTAATTCAATTTGTTAAGAAATGTTAAACAGCTCATAAAATATTAACTTTTGTAAACACAAATTTTAAAAAGCTAAAATCCAGACGTGGAGCGCGTAGTAGTAGTAAATTCCGCCCCGCCTAAAAACTTTATAAGAGTATAGGGATTACACGAAGATATTAAAAAAGGAAAAAGGAGGAAAATTATGGGAATTACTATTGCACAAATTCAGGACGCAAAACTGAGAGAGTTAGCGGCAAAAGTTGACGGTTCATTCGAAGGAGAGACAAAAGGAAACAAAGTACTTGATGATTGCGAAATGGGAATTTTTACATCTCAGGTTAAATCTGCCGGTCTGGACGCTGAGTACGAGGAGTTCTTGAAAATTCATAAACAAACTCAAACAGCAGGAAAGGTATTTGATGTTAGCACGGTAGCTGCGGAAAAAACTAGATTAGAAGCAAACGTTCAAAAAGCTGAAGCAAAAGTCGCTAATTTACGTGAAAAACTTGCAGAAATAGAAAATCGTCCAACTGCAAAAAGAAATGATTATAGGGCAAATGGGACAATCTATGGTGCGTTGTCCTCAGGTACAGTATTTGGCGGTTTACTTGCTCTAGGCTCTAGGCATAATCGTATCAGCAATTTCGTTTGCTTCGGAACGCTTAGCGGAGGTGTCGGCGCTATTTGCGGCGGACTTATCGGGTTGGGAATTTATTACTTAACCAGATCTAAAAATGCGAGCGAAAGCGATAAGAAAGAATATGCACAAACTCAGGCGGCATTGAAAGCTGCTGAGCAGGAATTACAGCAGAGCAAAGTCGAATTACAACATTTTATGAATAATCTGTAAATTTTATATACATACAACAAAAAACACGAGGATATTATACGAGAAAAGGAGAAATGAACATGAGTAATTTAGAAGTAACATCACAACAGGGAACAAAGCAGCCTCCTAAAAATCAAGCAAAATATATTTACAAGGCTGTTATAAAAAAAGATGACGACTCAGTTTTTATTACTTATCGCAACAGCAACGGTAAACAAGTTACATATAAACCAAATGGTTACAACACTTTTGCAGAAGATGCAGCTCTTTTATTTAATACTGTAAATAAATATTTTACCGGAAAAAATCCTAATATAACCCCTGAAGAGCAGGTACAATTAAGAGCTGATATTGCAAAACAAAAAGTACCTATAGCCGGAATAAGCAGTTCTAATTCAGGTAGGACAGAGCTTGACGTATATGGAGGTATTGATTTTGTCCTGAAAACTTTCTCTGATGAATCTTCAGAAGGCGGCAAGAACATAACGCCGAATGAAGTATATCAAATGTATGAAATGTTCCATAAATGGACTGAATAGAAATAAATAATACAAGTTATAGGGTTGGCAAAGCGTGAGCGTGCCAACCCTATATGCTCCTGAATTTACTCTCGAAATTTACCCCTTTTAGCTTTCATTTTAATACGGCTTTTTGCAAACTCTATTGCTTCCATTTCTGTTTTGAAGAGATTTTCTTCGCCCAGCTGAGCGATAATTCCGTGGTTTTCAAACTGCTCTTTTACCGCATCTGATTCAAGCACAAGAACAATTTTAATCTTCTGCGCCTGAAGCCTGATTATAATATCCTCAAGTGCAAAAATTGCGGAAATATCCAGAAGATTTTCCGAAGAATAATCGAGTATAAGAAATTTTGTTCCGAGGATTTCTTCAAACTGTGAAACAAGCTGGGTTGCCGAGCCAAAGAAAAATTGACCGTCAATATGTACAACACGGATTTTGTGTTTGTAATCCTTTTCAAGAATTTTTTCCAGTTTGGCAATTTCTTTATCATAAACCGTTTTTTGAACAAGTTTTGCACTGTCTGCCGTCCTTTTGGCATAAAGAAGTGCAGCGCAGGTAATTCCCGCACCGACGGCAACAATCAGGTTATAAAATACCGTGAGTAAAAACACGAGTGCAAGAACATACAAATCGTCTTTTGGCGCAAATTTGATTACTTTCAGTAATTTGACATCAATAATATCGTATCCGATTTTTATCAGAATTCCTGCAAGCACGGCAAGCGGAATCTGTGCTACAAAGCCGGAGAGTTTAAATAATAAAAACAAAAGAATTACAGGACAAATCATTGCGGTAATCCTTGTTGAAGAGCCGGAATTTATTGCTGCAACGGTTCTCATAGTGGCGGCAGAACCCGGAACGGAGCCGGTGAGCGCGCAGACCATATTTCCGACCCCCTGCGAGAAAAGCATACTTTTTGATGAAGTCTTTGTTTTAAGAAGCGAATCCGCAACAAGGAGGGTAAGCAGACTTTCCGAAGATAAAACTATTGCAAGAGTGACTGCATAATGAAAATATGTAATAACATCATGCAGGTTGGCTTTCGGAAGAGTAAGCGCCGGAAAAGAAATTGAAATTTCTGAAATCCTTTCTACATTCAACCCCATTTTTATGGAGACGAAGGTGCAGATAACCAGTGCAATTGCCTGACCGGGGATAATTTTATTAAATTTTTTCGGTATTGCAAATACAATAGCAAGAGTTAAAACTCCGATAAACAGCGCGTCTTTGTTCATGTAAGAAAGATTTGTAAAAAACGAACTGATACTCACTATTGTATTAGACATAACAGGATGTCCGATAATCGGATTAAGCTGCATAAGTATTATAATCACTCCGACGCCGTTCATAAATCCTGAAATTACCGGATACGGAACGTATTTTACAATTGCCGGCAGTGAAGTTAAAGAAAGCACAACTTGCAGAATCCCTGCCATAAACATTACAAGAATAACAGATGAAATGTTCGCATTCAGTGCCGCCATAATCGAAGCAACAACAATTGTTACAGGTCCTGTAATACCTGAAACAAGAGGGATTCTTGAGCCCAGAATTCCTGATACAAAAGTCAGAATTATAGCACCCCACACGCCTGCCCCGGCTCCAAACCCTGTAGCCACACCAAAAGCCAGAGCCTGCGGAAGCGCAACAATAGATGCGTTTAAGCTCCCCAGACAATCCCCTGCAAAAGTTTTTAAACATGTTTTAAACATACATTAATATTAACATGAAAACTTCTCTATGTTATAATAAAACCCATTGAAGGAGAATTGCATGAATAAATTAAGAATAGGAATTATAGGTCTGGGAACTGTCGGCTGCGGTGTTTATAAGACATTACAAAATGACGATAACGTTGAGATTGTAAAAATCGCGGTCAAAAATATAAATAAACCGAGAGGAGTTGAAGTTGCACCGGAAATGCTTACTGATAATCCTTATGACCTTGTAAACGATTTTTCAATTGATGTCGTTGTGGAACTAATCGGCGGTGTTGAGCCGGCTTACGATTACATAGCTGCAGCTATTAAAAACGGAAAACACATTGTTACCGCAAATAAAGAACTTCTTGCAAAACGCGGAGAAGAGTTATTTAATCTTGCGGAGGAATATAACAGAGTTGTCCTGTACGAAGCTGCTATAGCAGGCGGTATTCCGATAATTATGCCGATTAAAACAATTCTTGCAGGAAATAAGATTAATAAAATTCAGGCAATTCTAAACGGTACAACCAATTATATTTTGACCAAAATGGATGTTGACGGCGCTTCTTACGAAGATGTTTTGAAGGAGGCACAGCTTCTGGGTTATGCCGAAACTGACCCTACAGGCGATGTTGAAGGTTTTGATGCAGCATACAAAATTACAACTCTTGCAACTATTGCCTTCAAAAAGAGAGTTAAAATAGAAAACGTTTACAGAGAAGGTATAACAAAAATCAGAAAAGAAGATATGGCAAAAGCCAATGAATTCGGGTACAAAATTAAGCTTATTGCAAGTGCAACGATTGACGAAAATGACAATGCGGATGTAAGGGTTCATCCGATGCTTGTTCCGAAAAACAGCCTGCTTGCACATACTGATTATGTCACAAATGCTGTATTATTAAGCGGCCACCCGATAGGAAGTATTGTACTTTCAGGCCCCGGAGCCGGCGAATTCCCGACGGCAAGTTCGGTTGTCGGCGACATTCTTGCAATAGCCGCCGAGTTTGGAAAAACAGATTATATGCTTCCGATGATGAGATGTAATCACACATCAAAAGCGAATCCTGTAAACATTGATAATACTTATAACAAGTATTACATATCAATTACCGCACCGAACGCAATCGGTGTCATTGCAAAAATCGGTACGATATGCGCAAGTAAAAACATAAGTCTTTCAAGCATACTTCAAAAAGGTGTTTCCGATGATAATACGGCTGATATTACGGTAATTACTGAAATCTGTCAGGAAAAACTTATAAAAGAAGTCGTTAACGAATTAAATGATTGTACGGTAAACAGCATAATAAGAGTTGCTGACTAATCTTCAATTGCATCAATAAAATTATTGTTTCGGTAATCAAAGATTACCAAAACCTACATGGCTTGCGTCAGATTTGTAATCTCACGTCAAGCACGGTTACATTTACCCCGGAAGAGGAAAGAAATTCTTAGTGAACCATTAGGCAAGCTTAGAAATTCCGGTGAGGGGTCTAAATTAAGTCAGGACAGCATATTATCTCCGTCTTATTTTTTATGTTGATAACTTGAAATATTGTAGCCAATACGCTACAATATTGATATGAAGGAAATTGTCTATTACCAAACCGTAGATAACAAGATACCGTATCTTGAATGGTACAATTCACTTGATAAGAGTTTAAGACTTGTTGTTGACAGGCGATTATCAAAAGTTGAACGCGGGTTATACGGCAATAATAAACGGCTTTCCGACGAACTTTATGAACTTAAATTCGATAACGGTTTACGGATTTATTATACAGAAATAGAAAATACAATAGTTTTATTATTTACAGGCGGAAATAAGTCGAAACAAAGCAAAGATATTCAAACTGCTATAAAATACCTAAATGATTATAATGAAAGGAAACAATAATGAACAAAAAAGAAAAAACATTATTACAAAACTTTCCAAAACATAATGATAATTTAAAACAACAATTAAAAAATGATAGCGAATATGCTCAAATGTGGCTTGAGAGCCTTCTGTCTGATTACTCCGAGACAAAAGATGTCAACGATTTAATATACAATTTAAAACCGCTTATTGAATCAAAGTATACCATTTGCGAATTTGCAAAACTAATTGGTATTCACAGAATAACATTGTATAAAATATTTTCACGAAAAATGACTCCGAGCATAGAAATCTTACACAAAATATTTTTGGGCTTGGGATATAATTTAAAATTAACCGCTCAAAAAGTTTAAAATTTCTATTTTCCTTTCTATTGTGATATATTAAAAATAAACAAAGAGAGGATTATATTATGTATTATCAGGGATTAATTAATAAGTACAGAAAGTATTTACCGGTGGATGATTCTACCCCTGTCGTAACTTTGAATGAAGGTAATACACCTTTAATCAAAGCTGAAAACCTTGCAAAAAAAATAGGGTTGGAAGCTAATATTTATTTGAAGTTTGAAGGCTGCAATCCGACCGGAAGCTTTAAAGACCGCGGTATGACAATGGCCGTAACCAAGGCAAAAGAAGCCGGAGCAGGTGCGATTATTTGCGCTTCAACCGGAAATACTTCCGCGTCAGCTGCCGCATACGGCGCAAGAGCAGGTATCAAAACTTTTGTACTTATACCTGACGGATACATTGCACTCGGAAAACTTTCGCAGGCTATGATGTACGGTGCGGAAATTATCGCTATTCAGGGTAATTTTGATCAGGCGCTCGAATGCGTAAGAGAAATTTCTTCAACGCATCCGATTACACTTGTAAACTCTGTTAATCCTTATCGTATAGAAGGTCAGAAAACAGGCGCTTTTGAGATTTGCGACGCGTTAGGAAAAGCGCCTGAATACCATTTTATTCCTGTAGGTAATGCCGGAAATATTACTGCTTACTGGAAAGGATACAAAGAATATTTTGCCGAAGGTACTATTAAAAATCTGCCAATGATGATGGGGTATGAAGCGGAAGGTTCTGCCGCAATTGTCAGAGGCGAAAGAATTATGAAGCCTGAGACATTCGCAACCGCAATCAGAATCGGCAACCCTGCGAGCTGGAAGCAGGCAGAAGCTGCAAGGGATGAAAGCAAAGGTAAAATCGGCTGCGTATCTGATGAAAAGATTGCAGAAGCCTATAAAATGCTTGCTTCAACCGAAGGAATTTTGTGCGAACCCGCAAGTGCTGCATCTGTTGCCGGACTCATTCAGGCGCACTCTCAAGGTCTTGTCAAAGAAGGTGCGGATATTGTCTGCATCCTGACCGGAAACGGACTTAAAGATCCTGATAATGCAATTAAGTATTCAAATGCAGATGTCAAGAAAACTTCTTCAGACATAAAAGACGTTTTGAAAGCTATGGGTATATAGTTATGAACAGAGAAGAATTTGTAAACGCAAAAAGAATCGTTATAAAACTCGGTACAAATGTTATAAGAAATACGGACGGTGAAGTCGCAATTTCCAGAATTTATTCATTTATAGAAGATATGGCAAAGCTTGTGAAAGCAGGTAAAGAAGTTATTCTGGTTACAAGCGGAGCGGTAGGACTCGGAAAAAAGAAATTAAACCTTGAATCTACTGCGGAAGATGGTGTAAAACAAGCCTGTGCCGCTGTCGGTCAAAGCCGCCTGATGTCTTTTTACGAAAACGGATTCGGAATTTACGATATTCCGATTGCGCAAATTCTTCTAACCGAGGATGATTTTTCCCTGAGGTACAAATATTTAAGCCTGAGAACAACTTTGAATAAAATTCTGGAGTTTGGTGTTGTGCCTATTATTAATCAGAATGATACCGTTTCAACCATAAAAATGAATCAGGTTTTATCGGGAGTAAAAGTTTGTTTTGCGGATAATGACAAGCTTTCTGCACTTGTTGCAAGCGAACTTGATGCGGATTTGTTGATAATTTTGTCTGATATAGACGGACTTTATACCGCGAATCCTAAGACAAATCCTGAAGCGGAATTAATAAAAGAAGTTAACGGCGTAACGGATGAAATTATGGCTGTCGGGACAGATGCTTCGGAAGGCGGAAGAGGCGGTATGAGAACTAAACTTGAAGCTGCGAAGCTTGTTACAAGATTCGGCGGAAAAGTTCTTATTGCAAACGGAAAAATCCCTTATGTAATCAGTAAAATTTTTGATAAAGAAGAGATTGGAACAATGTTTCTTCCTACAAACGAAAATCTTCCTGATAAAAAACGCTGGATTGGTTATGCTACAAATATTATCGGCGGGCTTATTGTTAATGACGGCGCTAAAAAAGCTATCCTTGAAAAATGTTCAAGCCTTCTGCCTATCGGGATTATAAATGTAGTTAACGATTTTAAGCAGGGTGAAGTTGTTTCTATTATGGATGAGCATAATTTTGAATTTGCCCGCGGAATGGTTAATTACAATTCGCAGGAATGCAGAATGATTGTCGGAGCGCATTCCAATAATATTGAAAATATTCTCGGATATAAAAATTATGATGCGGTAATAACGAGAGATAATATTACCGGACTTGTATAGAAACATTTTAAATAAACTTTTGTAGTATAATTATCTGTAAAATGGGGAAAGAATAATGCAGGAAGTTATAGAGAAAAAATCAATTAAGAATATAGATTTTAACTGTGATTTGGCGCAGGCTTACGGTGTGTATAAAAATATTCAGGAGTATGAACTTTTAGATTATGTAAGTTCTGTTAATATTTCCTGCGGATTTCACGCCGGTGATCCTGTTACTATAAAAGAAGCTATGCTGAAAGCAAAAGAAAAAAATGTTGCAATCGGCGCACACATAGGTTTTAATGATATTCAGGGTTTTGGTTACAGACCGGTTGAATTAAAGGAAGATGAACTTGAGGCTCTCGTTGTTTATCAGGTCTGTGCGATTATGTCTTTTGCTAAAGCTTACGGATTAAGTATTGAGCACGTAAGACCGCACGGAGCTATGTACAAAATGGCCGGTGAAGATTTTACATTTTCTTGCGCAATAGCAAATGCAATAAAAAAATGTTCCGAATGGCTTGTTTATTATGCTCCAGCAGGTGACGTAACTGCCAAAACAGGAGATTATACAGGCATTCAGGTCGCTCAGGAAATAAGTCTTGAAAAAACATACAATCCTGATTTGACAATTGATTATTCTGTTCCTGACAATACTAATAATTATGAGCTTATAAAAAGATTCCAGCACCTTTTGCATACTTCTCAAATACGTAATAACCTCGGAGGGATGAGTTTTGCGGAAGTAAGTACAATCCATTTTTCAAATAAGTATAAAAATTCACTGGAGTTGATTCAACAGGCAAGAAGCTACATTGCTCCTGCTCCGGTAAATTATATTAATGCAAAATCTTCAGGATGGGTGGATTAATATGTTTTCAAAATTTAAAAATAATGTAAAAGTGACGAAGGATGTCGGCTGGCTTATGCCGGGCTTGGAAGTAAAAAGATGGTTTTTCCTGATATTTCTGGGTTCAGTAATGATAGTTCTTGGTTTTATGGTGCTTGCAAACGTAAGACCTATATACTTAACACTTGAACTTATCAGAAAAGCAGCGTTAATCCTGCCCTCCAATTTCCTTGCAGCAGTATTTATTTTGATCGGTGCGGTTATTTTCTTTAAAGGCTGGCAGAAAACGACTTTATCCATAATGGATATGGATAATAAAAAAGGTAATTATTCCATTCTTGAAAAATTATACAGAAGAAGAAAGCTCAACAAGGGCGCAAAGATTGTAGCAATCGGAGGCGGAACTGGGCTTTCAATGCTTCTTAGGGGAATAAAAAAATACACAAATAATATTACTGCAATTGTAACCGTTGGTGACGACGGCGGGAGTTCCGGAAGACTAAGAGAAGAAATGGGCGTTTTGCCGCCGGGCGATATCAGAAACTGTATTGCGGCTCTGGCTGATGATGAAGATTTAATTACAGAGCTTTTTCAGTACAGATTCAAAAACGGCGAAGGGCTTGAAGGGCACAGCTTCGGAAACTTATTCTTAACAGCTCTCTGTTCAATTACGGGTGATATGGTAAGAGCTGTAAAAGAATCGTCTAATGTTTTAAATATTCGCGGTGTAGTTTTGCCGGCGACACTGGATGATATGAAACTCGCTGCAAAATTTGAAGACGGAAGAATTATACACGGCGAATCAAATATTCCGGAAGCTCACGGTAAGATTAAAAGATTGTTTACAGAGCCGGAACACTGTCATGCTTTACCGGAAGCTATTGCCGCTATCCATGATGCGGACTTGATTATTTTAGGACCGGGCAGTTTATATACAAGCGTTATTCCGAATTTACTTGTTGACGGTATTGTTGAAGCGATTGATAAATCTCATGCAAAGAAGATTTATGTATGCAATATTATGACCCAGCCGGGAGAAACTGATAATTATTCCGTAGCAAGTCATGTTAATGCTCTTATTACGCATTCTGACGGAAAGAGAATTATTGATGCGGTTCTTGTAAACGACAGTCTGCCGGATAATATGTCCGACGGGTATGCAAAAAGCGGTTCTTATCCGGTAAGACTTGATATGGAAAATATTGCTCCGATTGGGGTTGAAGTTGTTTCACAGAAGTTAATACTGGAAAACAGGCAGGGGCTTGTAAGACACAGTTCTCACAGAGTTGCAAGAGCCGTATATTACTGGTATAGAAGAGCTATTAAAAAATAAATATACGAAAAATGCCTCCGGCTCTCTTTGTCTGAGTGAGCGAATTTGAAAGGATATGATGAAAACAGTTAATACGTTTCAGAGATTGAAAGATAACAATGAAAAAATTGCGATGTTAACGGCTTATGATTATTCAACAGCACAGGTTCTGGATAAGGCTGAAATTGACGGGATTCTTGTCGGAGATTCTCTTGCGATGGTGGCATTGGGGTATAAGGATACTTACAACATTTCAATTGATGAAATGCTTATTTTTGTAAAGGCTGTTTCGAGAGGTGCTCCGAATTCTTTTATAATCGGAGATATGCCGTTTATGAGTTATAATCTTACGGTGGAACAAGGGCTGGAAAATGCTTCTAAGATGATTAAGTCAGGAGCTTCCGGAGTTAAGCTGGAAGGGTGTAACGAGCATATACTTAAGCTGGTAAAAAGGTGCGTGGAATCCGGAATTCCGGTTCTCGGGCATCTTGGTTTTACTCCGCAGTTGATGAATACAATCGGCGGACACAAAATTCAGGGAAAAACATCTGATAAGATTGAGCAGATTTTAGAAAGTGCCAAAAAACTCGAAGAAGCCGGATGTTTTGCGGTTGTTCTGGAACTTATGCCGGCGGAGAGCGCGAAATATATAACGGAAAATTTAAAAATTCCTACAATCGGAATCGGTGCCGGAAAGTATTGCTCGGGGCAGATTGTTGTAATTGATGATATTTTGGGTAAGTTTACCGATTTTACCCCGAAATTTGTTAAAAAGTATGCAAATTTGCATGATGTTGTTTTGCATACGGCAGAGATGTATAAAAGAGAGGTAAAAGAAGATATTTTTCCTTCCGAAAAAGAGTCGTTTGAACTGAATAAGGAAGAAAAAGCAAAGCTGGAGGGATAGAGAAAATGCTTTTACACAGTATAGAAGAATTGAGAGAACAAAGGAAAGAGTGGGAAAATTTAAAAGTAGGGCTTGTACCGACAATGGGTGCATTGCACGAAGGACACTTAAGTTTGATAAAAAAAGCTAAAGAAACCTGTGACAAAGTTGTGGTTTCTGTTTTTGTAAACCCGATACAATTCGGACCTTCTGAAGATTATGATAAATATCCGAGAACGCTTGATAAAGATATGGAATTATGCAATAAAGAAGGTGTTGATATTGTATTTGCTCCTTCGCCTAAAGAAATGTACGGAGAAGGCAACCGCCTTTCTAATGATACATTAACTTATGTATGTCCTCCGTTTTTTTATGTAAATAAACTTTGCGGAAAAACGCGGGTCGGACATTTTGACGGTGTTTGTACGGTTGTATTGAAATTATTTAATATTGTGCAGCCGGATTATGCGTTTTTCGGTCAAAAAGATGCGCAGCAGGTTGTTATCATAAAGAAAATGGTTAATGACCTGAATGTTCCGGTAGAGGTTGTTCAATGTCCGATTGTAAGGGAAGAATCAGGACTGGCGTTGAGTTCAAGAAACAAATATCTTTCTGAAGACGGTAAAAAAGAGGCGCTTGTTTTAAGCAAGATTCTCAATAATATAAAAGTATGTTATAATCGTGGAGTAACGAATATAAAAGGGTTAAAGGAAACTGCATACGCTTTTTTAAATGATAAACATGATTTGGAGTATCTGGAAATTCTTGATAAAAATACGTTAGAAGAACAAGATAATGCGGATGATAATTCAATAGTTTTGATTGCTTGCAGAGTAGAAGGTGTGAGATTAATAGATAATATTTATTTGAAGGGATAGCTATGTTACACAAAATAATTCTAAAAGGATTTGATTGTTTAAAAAGTTTCTGGCATTTTTTAAAAATTGTATGTGTTTTTTGCATAATAATGCTCTTGCTTTTTTGGATACAGAATTTGACTCATGCCAGCTGGAAATGGATGGAGTATTTTGCTCCGCACTTGAAAACGCTCTTGGATGTTTCTGATAATATTTGTTCCCTTTCTTTTGAGTTTTTTGGAACAATAATTGAGTTAAAATATATAAGTGCGATTATTATACTTTTGGCCTGCTATTTTGGTATGAACCTTGTAATTTTATTAACTAACATTATTGAAGCAGGATATAAAAGTACTCATTATATTTGCAAAAAAACTCAGGAAATCGCTTTAAATAAAGAGTTAAGAGATAGTATCGAAAGAGAAGAAAGAAGTATAAATAAATATGTAGTTACTATCCATACAAAAGTTAAACCGAACTTTTCGCATAAGGGAATTAATGTTGATCTGGAACAGCAAAACGGAATGATGGTCGATTTTATCAAGAATAAGCTCGGGGTAAAACCTATGATATTTGAAGAAGGTTTTATGTACAATTTTGATAATTACGGAAGAATAGACAGTGTTCTTGAAGTTTTGTTTAAAGTAATGCACGGTTCAACTCCTATTGATTATGCAATATGTATTCAGGCCGGTGATAACATGCCTCAGCTCAGAAAATTAATAAGTTTGAAGAATTTCGGTAAAATTACAATGGCGGCTGATACTTCATACAGATACAGATTTAATGCGACTCACAGATATCAAACTTCCCAGATAGGCGTTTTTCAGAACGGGGATAAAACAATTGAAGTTCATGAGTTCCGCGAATTTTCATAGTATAATTAGGTAGAAAAAGGAGTATAAATCTATGAGATACGATGCAGGCGAAGTTATAACGGCAATGGTTACGCCATTCAACGAAAAACGGGAAGTAGATTATGATAAAGTTGAACAGCTTGCTTACCAGCTTATTAATACCGGTTCGGATGCCGTACTGGTTACAGGAACTACCGGAGAGTCACCGACTCTTACACATGAAGAAGAAATTGAGATTCTCTGCAGTGCAAAACGCGGCGTCGGTTCCAATGGTAAAGTTATTATGGGAACAGGTTCAAATTCAACCGAGACTGCCGTGATGATGGCAAAGAAGGCTGAAAAAGAAGGTGTCGATGCAATTTTATCAGTTGTTCCTTATTATAATAAACCTTCTCAGAGCGGAATTATTGAACATTTTTCTGCTGTCGCCGAGGCTGTTGAACTCCCTGTGATTTTGTATAATATTCCGTCAAGAACCGGAGTTAATATGGCTGTAGATACAGTAAAGACTCTGGCCAGAAAGTATGAAAATATTGTTGCACTCAAACAAAGTTTCGGTGATATGGATGTTATTACCGATCTAAAGATGAATTGTCCGAAAGATTTTGCGATATATTCAGGGGACGACAGCCTGACACTTCCAATGCTTTCTGTAGGAGCACACGGGGTAATTTCAGTAGCGTCGCATCTTTTCGGAAAAGAAATTAAATCTATGATAAGAAACTTCAAAACGGGTGATGTAATGACTGCAAGAAATATGCATCAGAAGCTTTATCCGATATTTAAGAAGCTTTTTATGGCGCCGAATCCTGTGCCTGTAAAAGCAGCTCTTGCTTACAGAGAAATTATTTCAGACTATGTAAGAAGACCTCTTGTTGAACTTACAAAAGCAGAAAAAGCAGATTTAATTTTTACGCTTGATTCGATTTAGACAATCGGGTAAGAAATTTATTTTCTTATTTGATGTAAAATAAGATAAGGTCGGATTAATATACCGGACCAGCATTGAAAAATGTGCGAAGGGGATTATTGGTGAATATAACCGAAAGTCAATTCACTATTTACCAATTACTATTCATTGAGACTAAAAAGGAGTATATAAATGAAGAATAAGCTAATACTGTTTTGGGTAATTGTAGCAATCGTAATAGCCAGTATTTACGTTATTTGCACAAAACCTACAAAACTGGGGCTTGATCTGGTAGGAGGTTCGCGTCTTGTACTTGAGGCTCAAACGAGTAAGACAATTGCGCAAATAACTCCTGATATGATGTCAAGCTTGCAGTTTGCAATTGAAAACAGAGTTAATAAACTCGGTGTTTCAGAAACTGTTGTACAGAGATCAGGCGACAGAAGACTTGTTGTCGAAATTCCTGACGTATCGGATTTAGAGCAGGCAAAAGCTTATATAGGCGAGACTGCGGAACTTGATTTCAGAAAACCTGTTATGAAAGACGGCGAGCCTGAGTGGGAAGCAACCGGACTTACCGGTAAGGATTTATCAAAAGCAAATTTAAGTACAAATTCACAGAACGGACAATGGGTTGTGGATTTGGAATTTAATACCGAAGGTACAAAGAAATTTGCTGATTTAACAAAACAGCTTGTAGGGCAGCCGATGGCTATATTCTTTAACGGAGAACTTCAGTCCGCTCCTGTTATCAGAGAAGCTATAACGGGCGGCAGAGCTCAAATTTCCGGCGGCGATAACGGCTTTGTGTATGAGGAAGCTAAGAAAATGGTTGACCTCTTAAATGCCGGTGCACTTCCTGTTCCTGCAAAAATTATTGAAGAAAATACCGTAGGACCTACTCTCGGGGCTGACAGTATTGCGAAATCAAAAATAGCAGGTGCAATCGGTCTAGGTTTTGTAATGCTGTTTATGGCTGTTTATTACAGGGCTCCTGGTTTAATTGCGGATATGGCTCTTATTATTTACGGTTTAATGCTCTTTGCTTTGTTTAAAGCAATTCCAGTCACACTTACTTTAGCAGGTATTGCAGGTTTTATCCTGAGTATCGGTATGGCGGTTGATGCTAACATTCTTATATTTGAAAGAACAAAAGAAGAATTAAAAGCCGGTAGAACATTGTTTACTGCAATTAATTCCGGTTTTGACAGAGCATTTACAAGTATTTTTGACTCAAATATGACAACAATTATTACCTGTGCAATTCTTTATTGCTGCGGTACAAGTATTGTAAAAGGTTTTGCTCTGACACTTGCTCTCGGTGTAATTGTATCAATGTTTAGTGCAATAACAATCACTAAAAACTTTATGCATTTGATATTCGGCGCCGGAAAACTTACTCATCCTGCTTTGTTCGGTTTGCGTAAAAGCGATATTGAAGAAGGCTATCAGGCTGTTGAGACAAAACGTGAAAAAGCAAAATTTGGTATCTTGGACTAGTATAATATAAGGAAATAAATTATGAAGTTAAATTTAGTAAAATACAGATTCTTATTTTTAGCAATTTCAGCAATTCTTTTGTTGCCGGGTATAGTTGCGATGATATATTCAACAATAACATATCCGACGCACACTCCATTAAAAGTAGGTATTGACTATACCGGCGGAACGACATTACAATACGGCGTAAAAGAAAGTATTTCAAATAATAAGCTTTCAGAAGTAAGACAGGATCTGGAAAAAAATGGAATAGAAAATCCATATTTGCAGATAATAAATGTCAATTCACAACAGGATACTGATATGAAAGCAATATTGTCCATCAGAACTAAGTTTATTGCGGAAGGTTCTTCAGATCAGGATAAAATTACAAATATTATGAATCAGGAATTTAATGCGCCTGAGCTTGTTCAGGTATCATCAGTCGGTCCGACTCTCGGCTCCGAGTTGTTTAAAAATTCATTGATAGCTTTATCGCTCGCTTTGTTAGGTATAATTGCTTATCTTACAATGCGATTCCAGTTTGACTATGCTCTTGCAGCAATATTGGGTCTGGTGCATGATACTTTGTTTGTATGCGGAGTGTTTTCAATACTCGGATTATTTTATGATGTTCAGATAGACGCTTTGTTCGTAACAGCATTGCTGACGGTAATCGGTTTTTCCGTACACGATACAATCGTTGTATTTGACAGAGTTCGTGAGAATTTAAAATATTATTCTAAGAAAATGACCTTCTCCGAGATTATGAACGGAAGCGTTAATCAGACTCTTGCAAGAAGTATTAATACTTCACTTACAACATTAATAACGCTTCTTGCCTTATATTTCTGGGGCGGAGTTACAACGAGAGATTTCGTTCTTGCGATGATTCTCGGTATAGCGGTCGGAACTTATTCAAGTATCTTCTTCTGTTCAACGCTTGTTGATATTTGGGAAGATAAGAAAAAATCAACAACTCCGGTTGCTGCATAAAGTATGAAAAAGGAAGATAATTAATTATCTTCCTTTTTTAATAGCAAAAAAAATATTTATAAGTTTTATAAAAAATAATCATAAAGAAGTAACGATGAGAATATTACCATTATTACCAAATCAATATACAACAAGCATAAAAACAAATAATCGCTGCGATTATTTTCAATACAGCAGAGCTGTATTGAATGCCCCTTTAGCGGTCGATACGGTAAGTTTTGGTAGAAGGGCAACAAATGCGGAAGCTCTTAGAGAATTAATGGCGTACGGGATTCCGGATATGTACTCGGGCAAGGTCGTAATAGATCCGAGGATTTTGGAGAAATTTTATTCAAAAAATGTCTTTTCTAAATCAATAAAAAACATTGTAAAGCTTTTGGTAAAATATGAAGACAGTCTGCATACGGTTGAAAGGCAGTTCTTTAATATTGTTAAAAGTATGGCAAAAACAAATCCCCAGTATAAATTAAAGGATGTAGTTTTAAATTTGGCACCAGAACATAACAAGAAATTACTCGAAGCACAGCAGCCGATATTTGATGAACTTACAGAAATGGCTAAAGAAATGCCTCCGGAGCAGTTAAAAGAATTTCATAATTTGATGAGTATAATTTATAAAAAACTGGATCATAAGCCGGTACAGCTTCCTTTTAGTGCGAAAGAGTTTCTGTATAAACTTCAGAGAATTGCAGATGAGGTTTACAAAAAGAACAATCCGCGGGAAAAAGATACGATGAAACAATTACTGGCTCTTGCAAAGCAAATGCCTGAAAAGACGGAAGATGAATTATTGCCGGTAAAACAAATTAAATCAAAAGTAAAAAGGAATAAGAAAATAAGATATCAAAGAGAACTCGTAAAAACTCGTGCAGATATTTTGACGGATATGGAGGTTCTCGTAACCGGTTCAACTTTAAAGAATAATCAGGATCTAATGAGATTATTTGCTCAGACCAGATCGAAAATTTATAATATTCCGATAGTGATTCCGTTTAACCGAAAATCTTTCATATATGAACTTCAAAAGATTACAAATACTTTAGAGGATACAAAACTTGCGCAAAGAATGGTGCAGAAAGCCGTTAAGCTTCCGACATCTCATGAAAATTTATCTGCATTTATTATGAAATGCGTTGAATATTCTTCTGATAAAATAGGATATAACATTGTTGCCGGCTCAGGCGGAAGTATAGATCACCTTGTTCCTTATGTCAAAAACGGGAAAGACAGTCTGGAAAATTACGGTATCAGTTCCGCCTACTATAATTCCGAGCGCGCGGAAAGATCAATGGTTCAGCAGTTGAGGCGTTATCCTAAAATTTATGAAAATTGCCAGAAGCAAGTTGACAGATTAATTGAATTATGCAACAACGGTACTTTTAAGAAAGTCGGTCTTTCAAAACAGTACATTATTAATTTTGCAAAGAGAATGTATAATTTATCTCCGCAGGATAAACGTTTGGAATTGAATCTTGATAAATTAAAATAGCTCATGGATTTACTACCGTTAAAAAATATGTTATCATGGTAATATGAAGTCAATAAAAGAAGTTTCGGTAGAGTCCAAAATATTAAAGCGGCTCCAAAATCACCCTAATTGCCTGAAACTTGTGAATTATTTGTTTGAGGATGAAGAACTGCAGGAAATGCAGGATTATGCAAACAATGTTTCAATCAAGCGTCTGGGCTATAATGACCACGGTCCTGTTCACATGAGGCAGGTTGCGGCTAATGCTATCAAAATGCTCAATATTCTTCACGAAGCAGGGATAAAAACCTCTCTCGAAACAGAAGAAATCGGGACTTTTGAGGATAGTATGTGTGCCGTAATCCTTGCAGGGCTTATGCACGATCTGGGAATGATGATAGGCAGGCAGGGGCACGAAGAAATGTCCGTAATTCTTGCAAAGCCTATTATTGAAAGAGCGTTGTTGGAAGTATTTCCGCATGATTTACACAAGCGTGTAATAATACGTTCCATTGTTATTGAAGCAATAATCGGGCACATGTCATCAAGAAAAATCCACTCAACGGAGGCAGGAATTATATTAATTGCTGACGGGTGCGATATGACAAAGGGAAGAGCCAGGATCCCGCTTTCCATAAATACAACTCCGAGAGTCGGGGATATTCACAAGTATTCTGCAAACGCTATTAACAGAATACGTATTCAGCATGGTGAGCGCAGACCGATAAAAATCAGTGTTGAGATGACTGCAGATGTCGGATTCTTCCAGATAGAAGAAGTTTTGTTTACAAAAATCGACTCAAGTCCTGCAAAACAATACGTGGAACTTTATGCAGGAGTAGAAGGCGACGAGCCTAAATGCTATCTTTAATTAGTGATTTTTTTTCTGTAAATAGAATTAGAACCCTGACAGGTTATGAAAAGCATGTTGCCTTCAACGTGCAGCCCGTAAGGTTTGTCTAGTTTTGATATGAGTACAGAGGGAGCGCCTGCCGGCGTAATTTTTACGACCGTTCCGGTATTGTAATTTGAAACATAAATATTTCCGACGCTGTCCGAGGTGAGGCTTATCGGTCCGCTTATCAGACTGCTTTTCAGGAATACCTGACGTTTGCCGTCCGGCGTGATTTTAATAATTGTGTTATCCGAAAAAGTTGCTACGTAAATATTCCCGAACTTATCTGAGGTTATTCCGGTAGGAGAAAGAATATTTTCGTAAATACCGGATTTAGTTGCAACTTTAGACGGCGCATTTGATTGCGGAGCCGGTAGCGTTGTCGAAACTTTTATTGATTCTGCAAGTTCCTGACTTCTGCTGTAATAACTGCTTGTCTCCGGAATAAGTTTTAAATATTCAGCCGCTTTTGTATAATCTTCCAGCTTTGAACTCATAAGAGCAAGCTTGTAAATTACTTCATAATCGTTAGGGTTTCTCAAATAAACCTGCTTATATACAGATAAAGCTTCTGCGTATTGTTTTAAATATTCTAAAACGGCTGCGAGGTTGTAATAAGCGTCAATATAGTCAGGATAAGTTCTGACGGCAGAACGGAAAGATTCTATGGCGCGTTCGTACATGCCGAGCTTGTAAAAATCTATACCCTGATTATAGTCTAATTTTGCATCAACCGGAATTTCTGCCGCATAAACAGAAATTGACATTGAAAGTATAATAGATGCAAGAACTTTTTTTAACATAGGCACATTATATCATAGTTTTTAATTTTACGGTATCATGTAAATATGAAACCAAAAGTTATAGCAGTAGTGGGGCCGACAGCGAGCGGCAAAACAAAAATGGCAATAGAGCTTGCACATGAACTTGACGGAGAAATTATTTCCGCTGATTCGCGTCTGGTCTACAAAGGTTTTGATATTGCCGCCGCAAAGCCAACGATGGAGGAGAGGGAAGGTATTCCGCATTATATGATTGATATTGTGGAGCCGGAGTTTGATTATTCTGTCGGCAATTATTATGATGATGCGAAAAAAATAATTTTTGACATTGTATCCAGAGGCAAAACTCCGATTGTTGCGGGCGGAACGGGACTTTATATAAGAATATTGCTTGAGCATTACAATCTTCCGAGGGTCGAAGCGAATCATGAATTGCGAAACGAGCTGGATAAAAAAGATAAGGAAGAGCTTTTAAAAGAGCTTGAAGAGCTGGACAGTGTTACCTGCGAGCGGTTGCGGGATGCTAATAAGCGCAGGATTGTAAGAGCAATTGAGGTGATTAAAACTTTAAACAAACCGATTTCTCAAATAGAGATTGAAAAAGAACCGGAATTTGATGTCGATTGGAAAATGCCGGTTTTAACTTCAAGGCAGGATTTGTACGACAGAATTGACTCGCGTGTTGATAAAATGATTGAGGACGGTTTGATTGATGAGACAAAATTCCTCTTAAAAAAACACGGAAGAATCAAGAATTTTGTCTGTACAATCGGGTATCAGGAAATTTTAGCTTATTTAGACGGCAAATGGACGCTTGAAGAGGCTGTGGATAAATTAAAACAACACACAAGAAATTACGCCAAGCGTCAGCTTACGTGGTTTAGAAAAAATCCTGCACTTGAAATTAAGATATAAGATTCTTTATTTTGGTCAAATCCTTTAGCATCAAATTTCTCGGACTTCCTTCTTCAAGTGAATGATATCTGAGAAGATAAGAAGGGTGGAAAATCGGAATACATTTTCTTGTTTTTCCTCCGATTTCAAGTTCCAGAATTTCCCCTCTGATTTTAGAGATTTGAATTTTTTTGTTATAAAAAGATTTTAGAGCGGTTGCGCCGCAAAAAATCATAACCTCAGGATTAATGATTTCAATTTGTTTTAAGAGATAAGCTTCGCAGGCGGCTTTTTCCGCGTCGGTCGGAACCCTGTTTTTAGGCGGGCGGCATTTAACCGTATTTATTATATATAAGTCTCCCTCTCTTGAAATTCCGGCTTTTTCAAGAAATTCGTTCAGAAGCTTGCCTGCACGCCCGACAAACGGTGTTCCGGTTTTGTCTTCGTTCTCTCCGGGAGCTTCACCTATCAAAATTGCTTTTGCAGTTTCCGGATTCCCGTCTGAGAATACAATATTAATCCGTGTTTCGCCAAGCGGACACTTTTTGCACTCCAGACACTCTTGTTTTAATTTTTCTAACTTCTCTCTTTTCATATTTTTATTATACTTGAAAAATTATAAAAATAGTTTAAAATAAGAATACAGGCACGGGTGACACTAACACCCATACCCGCTCCATATTAGAATATGGATTTGAGTTCAAGAACTATTACTATTATTAGTAATAGTTCTTCTTTGTTGATTTTAACTATCATTTTAACCTCCTTTCCTGATAGTTAAAATGCTTGTTAAAATCTTCTGCCTGTATTCTGTTTTGAATGTACACTTGTATTTTTCTAAAAATAGTTTAAAATAAGAATACAGGCATGGGCAGCGCTAATGCCCATACCCGCTCTCAAATTAATGAGATTGGATCCAAAGAACTATTGATATAAGTATCAGTAGTTCTTTTTCGCTGATTTTTAACAACATATTACCTCCTTTCTTGTAAAAGTCAGCGAATGTTTGTTAAAATCTTTTGCCTGTATTCCGTTTTTAATGTGTAACTATTTTAAGCAAATCCGGCATTAATTACAATACGTTTTTTAATGTATTATCCTATTCTTTCAAAATCTATAGCGCCGTGCTTGCACCACGGGCAGATGAAATCAGGCGGTAAATTTTCACCTTCATAAATATATCCGCAAATTTTGCATCTCCAGCCTTTTTTCTCTGTTTTTTGCGGTTTTGGTTTAATATTATTTTGATAATAGGTATATGTAACTGTCGGCTCTTCCGATAAGGTTTCCGCCGCAACAAGCTGCGCGATAAACAGTGTGTGAGAGCCTAAATCTATTTCCTGCTTGACGTAAGCAGACATATAGGAATTTGTATTTTGGGTAATATATAAAACTCCATTCGGGCTTCTTTTGGTATCAACAAAGTCTGCAAATTTGTCAGTATCACGTCCTGAGTGGAAGCCGAAACGTTCAAAGACTTCAAATTTTGCAGATTCGGTAAGTATTGAAATATTGAATTTTTTAGTCCTTTGAATCATTTCATTAGTATAATTCTTTTTATTCACAGCGATTGCTATTTGCAAAGGGTCAGATGTTACCTGCATAACAGTATTAATAATGCATCCGTTATCTTTTTCGCCTTCGTTTGCAGTGAGGACATAAAGTCCGTAGCCGATATTAAACAAGACCTTGTTATCCATATAAACCCTCCTATTCTTATGTAAATAAATTTAACATTAAAAGCCTTTGATGTAAACAAATTCCTTGACAGAGGGGTATCTTTATACTAAACTTCAATCATGCCGGAGTATAGTGCAATGGTATGCCTTGCCCGGAATCAGTACAAAGCGGGTAATAAAGGGGCTTAGACTTTGCAAAAGCGGTTCCGAAGAAATTACCCCCGAAAGGAGACAGAAAATGCCAAAATTAAAAACACACCGTGCTGCAGCTAAGAGATACAAAGTTACAGGCACAGGTAAAATTACAAGAAGACATGCAGGTATCGGCCACTTGCTTCAACACAAGTCGGAATCAAGAAAACGTAAGATTTTCGGAGATGTAGTTATTTCTGAAACTCACGAAAAATTGATTTCTAAAGAGTTACCTTACAAGAAGTATGCAAGATAGGAGTGTTGAACAATGAGAATTAAACGTGGAAATGTATGTCGTAACAGACACAAAAAAATATTAAAGCTTGCAAAAGGTTTTAAGGGTGCAAGAAGCAGAATCTTCAAAGTTGCAAATATTGCAGTAATGAAGGCTCTTAAATACGCTTACAGAGACAGACGTGCTACAAAACGCAATATGCGTCGTCTTTGGATTGTAAGAATCAATGCAGCAGTAAGAGAACAAGGAATGAGCTATTCAAGATTTGTTAATGCCTGCAAAAAAGCAAACATTCAGGTTAACAGAAAAATGCTTGCTGATTTGGCAGTAAATGACAAAGATGCGTTCTCAGTTGTTGTAGAAGCAGCAAAAGCAGCTTTATAGTTTATAAATGTCTTAAACTGAAAGACCTTTTCTACAAATAGAAAAGGTCTTTTTTAATATATTTCGGAAGAAAAGGAGGAGATTACATATCGTATACAAAGTTTTGACCGGTTGTGTTTTCCGCTGCTTCCTGCCTCATAGCCTGAGATGCGAAGAACATTTGCTTAGCATAACTTTGTATTTCTGAATTATAAACTCTCTGGTCAAAGATATTTTCGTATTTTTCGAGATAATCGCCTATCGGGTTTACAACATCTGTTAATAGTCCGATGGCAGTATCTGCAAATTGTTTAAGAGCTCTTTCTCCGATACCTAATTCAGCCATTTTTTCACTGAGAGTAAGAGTTAAGAATCCGCTTTGCTGTACAGCTTGTTCTGCTTGTTCCAGAAGTTTAGCTTCCATTTTCTCTTCGGCAGCCGAGTGTTGTTTTGTCGGATCATACGTTTGGGTTTTGTATGTTTGTAAGAATGTGTTAAGGTTAAATGTTTCTGCCATATCCTTTGCCCTATCCTTTGTATTAATGTTATCGGCATTTTTTTCTAAAACTTTAGGGTTTTTGAAGAAATATTTACATTTTGTTACAAAATGGTGAAAAATTTTTGAATTATTACGAATTGTAAATTGTTTTGTGTATTTATTAAAGTTTTTTCAAAATCTGCCGTAATACAAAATATAAAGATGTAAGAACTTTTGAAAGGAGATTAGCTCATGTCAGGTTTTAATGTAACGTTAGGTGATGGAACTGTTGTCAGCATCAAGGCAGGAGAAAAGATAGAGGATATCAAGAACAAATTTGGTGCTGAGGCCGGAACTATTTTTGAGGGTTTGGACAGCAACACAAACGGTGTTCTGGATGCAGGTGAACTTGACGGGCTAAAGACTAAACTTACGGAGAATAATTATAAGGTGGAGCTTGCAGAAGACGGGCGTACACCTAAGAGGGCTTTTAATGATGCTATGCAGAATATGCGTAACAAATATGACCATGATAATTTAAAAGGATTTTATAAAGCTGATGAAGCTGAATTATACGAAGTTAAAAAGGGTGATAATCTTTATACTATTGCAAAAAAGACTCTTGAGGCAGAAGGGTTGCCGGCTGATTTCAGATCAATTAACGACCGTATTGCTCAGATTGCGAACCTTAATAACATTAATGATGTTAACAATATCAGAATAGGAAGAAAGTTAGTTTACAAACTAACCGATGAGGGTGTGCAGAAGGTAAAGGACTCCGGCAATGATTCTGCAGTGGCTTTTGGCGGACGTACAGCTCCTGCAGGTGGTAATCAGGGTGTTAATCCGGCAGTGGATCCTGCTGCGGGAAATCAGGGGGGAGATAGTGGAGAGACAGAGACTCCTGCTGCGCTCGAAGGCAGGGAATCCACAATTACGGTTAGCCCGAACGGCTTGAATATGGGCTCAGGTGTCCCTGTTGACAAGAACGGAAACGAACTCAAGACAGCGGATAACAAGAATAATTTCAAAGACCCTAAGTTTGAAGAGGGCGGACGTATTATGAAATACACTCAAGGTGATGTCATAATGTATCAGACAACATATGAAGAAAAAGAAGGTGCTTTAGCCAGTGGTGTAAAACTTTCCGCGCCTACGATTGAAGAGCTGCAAAAAATTAAAAAGGATTTTGAAGCAGCAAGAGACAGGGTTATGGCTGCTCCTGAAAATGAGACAGAAGAAGCTGCTGCGGCAAGGAAGGCTGAAAATCTGGCTGCATTAAAAGAACTTGTAACAATTTCAGGCGGCAATATTCAGGTAATCAAAAATGTTGCGGAAAAACTAAGAGACGATAATTATGTAGACAGAAAATCAGACGCTTATAAAGCTTTTGTTCAGGATATTTTGCTTACCAAAAACGCTGATGCGGTAAGGGCACTATTGTATGACGCAAAAGGTGAACAAACAGGACAAGTTTTGGATTATGACAAAACCGCACATGAGATAGTTGCCGGCATGTATCAGGAGATAAGGAATAAAGAAAAAGCGGGAGAAATGCTTTCACCTGATGAAATTGTCCTAAAAGAGGTTGTTGCGGATTACAAACGCAAAGGCGGCTATGAAATAGAAGCAAATGAAGAAAACGGTATCTACGAAAAATACATGTCATATGATAATCTGGACGGAACTCCAATGTATCAAGTTAAAATTGATGGGAACTGGTATTATGCTAAAGATCCTGCCTTGCTGGATGAATTTTTGACAAAACTCCAAGCAGCTGATACCGAAGAAAAGAAGGCTGCTTTGTTCAAAGAATACGCTAATACAACTGATACTGAACTCGCAAAATGTCTTGCAGAAAATGCCAAAACCCTGTGTGCTGCGGATGAAGATGTTATATCACTCATTAATGCTAACGGCATGGTAGTCTTAAATAAACTGCCACGCCCGGATGATGATATAGAATACTCAAAAGCAGTGGTTGAAGCAGTTGTTGCAAGGATGAAAGAAATCTACACAACAGATAAAGGCAATCTTGAAAACGCAGCATATCTGGATAATTTTGCCTGGATAGAAAAAACCGACCATTCCGATGAAAATAAGACAAAAGTTAAAACAGAAATTCTTGAAACTTACTTTGAAGTCACAGAAGACGGCGATGGCAATAAGACTTATACCTTTAATCCGTCAAGACGCCCGACATATGAAGAGATGGAAGGTTTGGCATATCAGTGCTCCCAAGGTTATGATGCGATGGAAACAGCTCTTGTAAATTATCTCAAATTGGAAGATATGGGCAAAGGTCAGTATTCAGAAGCAATAGAAGGATGGACATCTCCTTCCGTTGTAGTAAAACGATTCGCAGAATTTATAGACGGAATGTCTACAAAAGAAGAAGTGATAGATTTTATTGATAACAAGTGTACCGTATATAAAGATTACAATCTTCCGTTTGATAAAATCCTTGAAAAATTCCCTGATGATGAGGATATCAAAAAGCGGCTGTTCAAAGAAGTTGATAGTGGTAGTACTATTTCCGATGCTAACAGAATTGTACTCGCTAAGCTCTGCATGAAAGATGACGGTAAAGGCAATGTAACATTTGATATATCTAAATTGAATGAATTGTATCCAACTATGCCTGTTTGGGGATTTATAGATAATGTTCTCCCAGAAGAGTGCAAAGATGGCGACGCTAAAAAATACTTTGAAGCAGCTTTGAAAGAATTGGGCAAAGCTGATTTAGAAACTATTGCAAGATATAAAAACAAAAATCCGGACTCTGTAAAAGCAAGAATCGGCGAGCTTGTACAAGCAAATTCTTCCGATAATGAATTTATTCAGAATGTTATGGAGCTGGGTAAATCTGTTATCCCGTTTGATGTACTTACCGGAATTGATGCCGTGCAGGCAAAATGGGATGACAAAACCAAAGCCGCAGTGTTTGAAGGTACATTTGATAACAGAGTATTATACAAAGACAGAGCAAAATATTTTGAAACGGCTTACCAGAAACACTGGATTACAAAAGTCAGAAACGATTTGTATTTAATCGGCGATAATTTATATGCGACGAATTGGTATTATAAAGGAGCAGATGGTGAATTTAAAACAGCAGATGATACAGTGTCGCTTAAAAAGCTCTCAAAAACAGGATATCTTAACGGTATAGCGATGTTTAACGAGTTGGACGGCGCAGGTTCCGGTGATATTGCCAAAATGCTCAGAGGCAAAAAAGGAGAAGGTTACGAAAACTATGTAACACCGGATAACGTAACCGGAATCATTGCAGGGTTTAATCAAATGTCACCGGATGAAGGTCTTATGGAATATATTGCTAATGAATATGGCTGGTCTTCAGGTGTAAAACCGGGTAAATCTCTTTGTAACCGTATACCTAAAGCTTTGATGAGAAAAGCCGCGGCAATGAATTTAACTGATACAGATGCTTACAAGAAATTACAGGCGTTCTTCGGTGCGGATGCTCAATTTAACTTTACAAAAAATGACGAAGCAGGTGAAAGGTATGATTCTGATAAAGCAAAAGAACTTGATGGTTACATAAAGGCTCTTTACGAAGAAGTTGTGAAAAACTCAGGAGTATAAAAGTTTTATTCCCTCCCATATCGGGAGGGAATTTTGTTATAGTCCGAAAAGCTTCGCAGCATTTCCGTACATCAAATTATCTAACAATTCTTTATCCTTAAAATACTCAAAAATTCCCGTCTGAAATTCCGCCAGATTGCTGATATACAGGTCTTTTTTCTGATTAAAATCCCCCACGGGCGCATCTGACGCCCACAAAATTCTATCCGTAAAATCACCCTTTTTTGTATTTTTTAATTTCTCAACCAGCATAATGGAATCTTCTACACCGACCCAGGAAACATCAGCATACAAAGTTGCTGTTTCTTTTTCAATGGATTCAAGCATAATTTCAATTGCTCTTTCGTGGCATTCGCGTGTTGTAGTGGACAAATGCCCGAGAATTATCGGCACATCAGGAAACTTTTTTGCCTTTTTATAAATCAATTCCGGTGAAGAAAAACGGGATTTGATATGTCCCGAATGGTACAGGCATGGCATTTTATACTCCTGCGCAGCTTTCAGATAATCGTCATACCTGTCCGAATCCGCCGCAAGCTTTGTAAACTCGGAATGAAACTTGAGTCCGATAAATTCTTTGTGTTCCGAAAGTAATTGGCGAATTTTATCCGCATTTTCAGTCCTGTCTACTTCGCAAACCGCAAGCGGCTTAAGTTTGGGGTACTTTTTGCAGGCATTAAGCATATCAATATTGCATTCCAATTCGTCCTTACCCGTGTAACTGTCGATTCCTTCAAGATTAGAACAAATTGCAATATCAACACTGTCACCGATAATATCAAGCAAAAATTCCGGAGAAAACTGCCCCCAGAAAGAATTTCCGATATGAGTATGCGCATCAATTATCATGACGTACGCTCCTTGTTATTGCTTCTAAAATTTTGCGGACTTTGATAATTTCTATTCCTTTAATTTCCTCCTGAAGCTCGTTTGCGGCAGGTATAATTATCCGCTTAAAGCCAAGTTTCTGAGCCTCTGTGATTCGTCTTTCTATGTGATTAACCGCTCGGATTTCTCCCGAAAGCCCGATTTCGCCTACTATTGCAGTGTGAGAATCAAAAACAACATCCCTGACACAGGTTACAATTGCAAGCGCAATCCCTAAATCCGCAGCCGGCTCGTTAACATCGATTCCGCCGATAACGTTAACGTAAACATCCTGTTTTGATAAGTTTAGTCCGATTCTTTTTTCAAGCACTGCAAGAATCTGCAAAACCCTGCCCGTGTCGACTCCGTTTGCAACTCTTCGCGGCGCAGGATATGGAGTCGTTCCCACAAGCGCCTGAATCTCAACAAGCAGAGGCCTTGTGCCTTCGCTTGTTACAATAATCGTGCTCCCCGGAGTTTGAGTCTGGTTGTATTCTTTTAGGAAAAGTTCGCTCGGATTGATAACTTCCGTCAATCCCTTGCTTCCCATCTCAAAAATTCCGACCTCGGAGGTGTTTCCAAAACGGTTTTTAATCGAACGCAGAATTCTGTAAGATTTGTACTTGTCTCCCTCAAACTGGATAACCGTATCAACCATGTGCTCAAGAACCTTAGGCCCTGCAATATTTCCCTCTTTTGTAACATGCCCGATTACAATTGTTGAAATGTTTTTGGACTTTGCAATCTGCATAAGCATATTACAGCATTCTCTGATTTGTGAAACGCTTCCGGCAGAGCTTTGGATAGAAGAAGTATAAATTGCCTGAATACTGTCTACAATAACCAGATCCGGCATCATCTCTTCAATATGCTTTTTGATTAATTCAAGATTTGTCTGGGGGTAAATGTATAAATTATCGGATTTTACACCTAATCTCTCCGCTCTCAATTTAATCTGGCCTGCAGATTCTTCGGCAGAAATATAAAGAACTTTTTTATTATTTTGGCACAATTCACCCGATGTCTGGAGAAGTATTGTAGATTTTCCAATCCCGGGATCTCCTGCGATTAAAACTAATGAGCCCTGAACAATTCCGCCGCCTAAAACCCTGTCGAATTCTGAAATATTGGTGCTCATCCTGATTTCAGAATTCATTTCAATCTCGTCAAAACGCATCGGCGGAAAATCGTCCGGAATCTCAAGTTTTTGCTTAACATTTACGGGAACATCCCGCTCTTCTACAAAAGTTCCCCAGCTTCCGCACTCGGGACATTTGCCCAGATAACCGGCTGTTTCGTATCCGCAGCTTTGACAAACGTATTTTGATTTAACTTTAGCCATAAATTATTGATTCATAGGAATGATTAACTTTTGACCGATGGATAAAGCATTCGGGTTAGCCATCTTGTTTGCTTCCTGAATAGCATTAACCTTGTTCATATCAAAAGCGCCGTAAAATCTGATTACAATACTTTCTAAAGTATCACCTTCTTTTACAACGTATTCTTCGTTCAAAGTAACAGGAGCTGCAACTTTTTTAGAAGAAGTATTGTCTGCAGGGATAAATGAAAATCTTCCTGAAGATTCAGTCACAGGCTTAGAAACCGGTACTGCACCGTCATCTTTAGGAGTTGAAAAATTAATAAGTAAACTAACAAAAGTAGTGATTAATAATGTTATAATAACTCCGGCAATAAGTCCTGTTACGAAATAAACTTGCGGAGCTTTTTCGCTTTTCTGCGGTTTTACGCCGAAAGACTGCCACAGAGCATCAAGTTCTCTGTTTTTGCTCTGGGTTTTGTAATAATCCTGATCCTGATGAGTTCTGTTATAACGATTCAGAGCCTCCATCATAGCAACTTTTTCTCTGGTAATGTTTGATCTTCTTAGTGTTGTACTCTTCATAAATCCTCACCACTTTAGTTCTATTGAAAATTTATCATAAAATCCTGATTAGCGCAAATTTGTAAAGAGAAATGTTAAATTATATTAAGTATCTTTTACTCGTTATTAACAGAAAAATAAACATCTTTTAACCGCTTTTTGCTTATGTGCGTGTAAAGCTGGGTTGTAGAAACGTCGCTATGCCCGAGAAGCTCCTGCACAACTCTTAAATCCGCCCCGTTTTCCAGAAGGTGAGTCGCAAAACTATGACGGAGCGTATGCGGAGAAATGTTTTTGTGAATAAGTTTTCCCTGAGCATGGATAAATGTGTAAACATCCTGTCTTGTAATCTTTCTGCCGTTTGGCATAATGAGAAGATTCTTTGTACTAAGGTTATATTTTTTTATCAGTAAATCTCTTTCAGGCAAATACTCTTTTATGATATTTTTTGCCGTTTCTCCCATAGGAATAATTCTTTCCTTTGAACCTTTACCAAAACAGCGCACGTATTTGGAATTTAAATCAATATCGTTGAGTTTCAGATTAACAAGCTCCGAAACTCTCAAACCGCAGCTGTATAATAGTTCCATAATTACATGCTCAAACGGGTTAAGGTTATTGTGAAGCATCTCCTCAATTTCTTTTACCGAAACTACTTTCGGCAATCTCTGCGGCATTTTTGGCTGTTCAAGAGTCGAGGCGGGATTTTTTGTAATAATTCCCGTAGACGATGCCCATTTGAAAAAACCCCGCAATGATGCAATTTTTCTGATTACGCTTGAAGCTGCAAGCTTCTCCTCTCTAAGCTTTCTGACAAAAGTATTTATTGTCATTCTGTCAATTTTTTGAATATCATCTATTCCTTTAGAAAATTCCGAAAGATCGCGTCTGTACGCGTCTATCGTGTTTGGCGAAAGACCTTTTTCCAGTTCTAAATATTCTAAATATTGAGCAATAATCTGATACATAGGCTATAATCTCAAATACGCTTCGCGCATCAGATAATCTTCTAAAGTTTTCATATCCGATATTGTTGCGGTTGTATCGTTAATCATTATACAAAATGCGTATTTGTTGCCTTTTTTAGTTGTCAAATATCCGGCAAGCGAACTTAAATCACTGTGCGTACCCGTTTTTGCCTTCAAGCTGCCCTTTAGAGGAAGCATTCTCTGGGTAAGTGTGCCTTCACCGGGCGCCGGAAGCTTTTCCATCAGAGGATTATCCTTATTTTTTATTAAAAACTCGGAAATAAAATCCGCATTAATAAGATTGTTTTTTGAAACTCCGCTTGCGTCCGTAATTCTTATCTTTGATGTATCAAGCCCGATTTTTTCGCAATATGAGTTAAAAACTTTTATGCCGTTAATATCAGTACCCTGAGCGTCATACATTTTTCCGCCCGCAAGCTTTGATACGGTTTCTGATGCCATATTATTACTGTTTTTTAAAATATCTTCCACCGCCTCTGAAATAGGATGTGTAATTTTATCCAGTTCTTTATCTTCGTCTGTAACTCTATCCGCTATAAAACCTTGCATTAAATATATTTTTTTATCATGAATTGTGTTTGTAAGTCTTACATCAAAATATCTTTTGAGGTTGTTTGCCGGAATCCTTATTATAACAGGCTTATTAACCGTTCCGTTAAGTGAAAGCGTATTGGAAGAAATTGAATTATCTCTTAATACGCTGACGTCATTTTTGTCACCCGTTATGACATTATTCATAAACACAAAAGGGTATTTGCTTGAATTAATTATTACTGCCTGCTGCCCTTTCTGTGTCGGCATTATTGTGAGCTTTATCAAATTTCCGTCGAGGTTGTAAGAATTAAATCTCGGCATAAGAACATTCATATCATCATCCCACTGCCAGCCCTCGCCCCAGCTTTTGTTTTCCAGAATACTGTCATCTATATAAATCTTTTTTGTATTTTCCGCACTTATATTGTTTGCAAGATTTTTTAAATCAGAAGATGTAAGGTAAGGATCAGCGCCGAGTTTAATAATATAGCTGTCCTCTCCTCTTTTGTATATTGTTGTCGTAAACTCGTAATCTTCACCGAGCGCTTCAACAGCAGGAATAAGCGTTAAAACTTTTTGCACCGAAGCAGGATGCATAAGAATTTTTTCGTTTAATTCGTAAACAGGTTTTCCCGTATTCAAATCCTTAATCGAAATTGCAATAGAATTTTTTTCGACTCCGGAATCATTTATAACGGAGGAAAAATCCGCTTTTTCAGACTTAACTCCGCGCGCCTGAACAGACAGAGCCATAAATAAAACTAATATTGCCGCAAAAAGTTTTTTCATTTTCTTATTACCTCATAAGAGTTTTTAATATCTTTTAAGATTGTGCATTTTTCTCTGAATTCATACATTTTATTCAAATCGATTTCCGCGTAAATTCCGCCTTCAACCTCTTCGATTTCATCAAGAATTTTTCCGTTGTAGTCAATAATCATTGAATGTCCGAGATTTTCCGAACCGTCCGCAAGGAGTCCGGTCTGGGTAAGCGCAACAAAATATGACTGATTTTCTATCGCCCTTGCTGCCGCAAGCGTATCCCAGTGAACTTTTCTTGATTTAGGCCAGGCTGCCATATCAACCAGAATATCCGCGCCCGCCTTTCTGTACGCTCTGTAGATTTCAGGGAAACGAATATCGTAACAAATTGATATTCCGATTTTTACTCCCTCAAGTTCGACCATTACAGGATTTTTTCCCGCCGTTATATAACTGTTTTCCGTATCTCCGTTATATGAATACAAATGGTTTTTGTCATAAATACAGACGATTTCACCTTCTCTGTTAATAACGGGCGAGCTGTTAAAGAGTTTATCCCCGTCTTTTCTTACAAAACTTCCGCCCAAAATATTAACTTCAAACTCTTTTGCAATACCTTTAAGCATTTTAACCGCTCTTGAATCCTCAAGAGTTTCCGCAGAGTCGGGAAATGACGGGCAATCCCAGCCTACCGTCCATAACTCCGGCAAAAAAACAAAATCAATCTGCGGATATTTTCCTAAATTAGCCCTGAGCAGATTTTTTACGGTTTCGATATTTAAATCAACATTTCCGATTGCAGATTCCATCTGGATTGCAAGTAATTTTACTACTTTTTTCTTCTCCATATTCCGAATTTGTATACCTCATCAAACGCTTTCGGAGCTTTTTGTTCAAGTTCTTCGAGACTTTTTTGTAACTTTTGGCGAGCTTCTTCTTCATCTCCGTCAGGAGAAATATAAATCGGCTCACCGTAAATATTAATTAAGTTGGTTGCAAATACAGGGCATCTTAATGTATCCCATGAAGGGAATTTTGCCCAGGTAAAGTTTTTTGAATACCAGTAAACAGGGACAACCGGAACGCCCGCAAGTTTGGCAATTTTAATTGCGCCGTCTTTTGCTATTCTAGCGGGACCACGCGGGCCGTCAACCATCATTGCACAATTCTCGCCGCGTTTTAAGGCTTCTATCATCTGCATGCTGGCCTCAACTGCACCTTTTTTCCCTTTTGAACCTCTTATTGTCTTAAATCCCCATTTCTCTACTACATCTGCTATAACGTCACCGTCTTTTGAACGGCTGATGAGAACATTTGTATTAGCTCTGTTCGGAAGCCCGTGGATACAAAACTGATGTGCGTGCCACATTGCATAAAGACACGGAACAACATTCGGGTTATCAACTTCTAATATTCTTGTAAAAATCTCCTGTGTCTTTAAAACTCTAAATACTACTTTTGAGATTATCTCTGTATTTTTTCCGTCTAAAATTCTTACCATAAAAGTTATTATACTATAAAATTATCGAAATATGCTATACTTAAAGATATTAGGAGAAGAAGGATTTGAGTATGAAAAAATTGTTACTTTTATTGTTGTTGTCTTTGCCGTTGGCAGCTTTTGCAAATTATAACGATGTCTACATAGCAGATATTCAATACGACTGGATAAATAAATCAGAAGTAGAAAAAGAAGCTATAATAAGCGAAGTAAAAGATATAGTTTTTGAAACACCTATAGAAAAGCTGCCTGATTTTAAGGAACAATTTAAGGACAGATTAAAGGACAAAAATCATCTTGATAATTATTTTGCAGCTTCTGCCGGCTACAAAGAGCTCGGGGATTATAATATTTCCGCTTTTTATTACAAAAAGATGAAAAATATTTATATGTATGCGCTCCAAGACAAAAAAGATGTCTCAAAAGCGTATTACTATGATGCTCTGGGTAAACTCAGATACGTAGATTTTATTTACGGTGAATATCCTGATTATCCTTATTATTCAATCCAGTACAGAACTTCAGGTAAACCCGTAAGCGCAATTTATTTTGTATCAAAGGACTGCCAGTATCTTTTTAAACCGGACGGAGAATTTGAAGGAGTCTGGTACAAACATAATTTGTATAACAAAGAATCTGAAATAATACTTACAAGAACAGCTTATTAAAAAATAATAATTTTACATCTTAATAATTTGTAATAAAAAGTCAATTTTTTATTACAAATTATTTTTATATATATAGGGAATAAAATTAAGTTAATATTGAGGAAAATTATGGTATCAGTAAGCAATGTATTGCACCTGAATAGCGGTGCGGAAAAACTTGCAAAAACAAAAAAAGCTGTCGGCGGAGCCGCACTCGGAGGTATATTTTGCCTTGCTGATTTTCTAACCGTTCCCGGAGCATTTAGCCTTGACTATAACACAAAAGGTGAAAAGGTCGAAGGAACAAACTGGAAATCCGGTTTGAAAGAGCTCGGCAAATGTGCCATAAAATGTGCAAGCTACCTTGCGGTTCCGGCTGCAATTGCAGGGCTGGCTTCCGGTGCAGGTATTGTTGTGGCAGGACTTGCAGCGGGTGCAGCTTTTGGCTCATCCTTCGCATTGTCTTCAGTTTTTGAAAAACTTTTACCGTCAGAACAAAAACTTGTGGCGGAAGCTTGCAAAGAAAAGGGTATAGATATCAGCGGCGGGCAGGGAATTTTAAATCAAATTGCCTAGAGCGGTTTATTATTTTTCTTGTTATTATCTTCTTCAACCCATACCAGAGTAATGGTAAGCGGAATTGCCTCAAACGGGTTTGAAGCGGCTTTATCATACTTATTGATTTTTCTGTTAACTAATTTAAAAAAACTTTTTACTTTCATAATTATATATTGGCATTGATTAATTTGGGATAAATTACCATAAATAATGAATTAAGCTTTTTGAGCTGTGGTATTATTGATTAGCCTGAAAAGGTAATGAGAAATTTAATCTCTAAAATCGGACTTGAAAAAGGTTAAATAATCGCATATACTGTATTTACGCACATTGAGAATGTAATAAATCGAGGGGATGTACTGGTTTTGACGTTGTGATTGGTAGATCCGGATTGCGAGTGCGGGCGCTGTTCCCGCTTATCAACGAGCAAACTAAATTAAATGCTACAGATAACGTTGTAGTTGCTGATTTCTCTAGAGCTGCTGCTCGTAGAGCTGCATAACAGACTTTGCAGTCAGCCTCTGATATTGCCCAGCTTGCCGGCAGTATCAGACCACTATGCAAGCTGCAGTACGCAGATGATGGTATGCGTATCAAGATAACCATTGGAGGTTAGGCTTCCGCAAAAAGTCTTTGGTCTGATTCAGGTTTTGTAACTTTCCGTATCAGATTGAGATAATAAGTTACTACACTCGTAGAGGTTCGTATTTATCCGCAATGGACGCGGGTTCGACTCCCGCCATCTCCAGTAATAAAAAAGGACTACATAACGTAGTCCTTTTTTATTACTCTGGTTGTAGAGTTAAGAACTCGCACAAGGCAAATATAGTTTAACAGGACATTTTGGATAGGTATTTATAGCCAAAGGAGCAAAGTTGTTGGGAGTTTGAGGCTAATTTAT
>CALUQE010000020.1 GCA_944322845.1 Candidatus Gastranaerophilales bacterium | reverse complement strand
TGTATATATAAAGTATTTCATTTTAAAAAAATTGCCTTTTTTAACCTCTTTTGTTAAGAAATGTAAAATTGAGTTTAAAAATTTTGTTTTTTCTAAATATTTCTTAATTTCAGCCTTGTTTAGCAGGCTGTTTTTATATAGTTGCTTTGTGCAGAAAGGATTAGGAATGCAGAGAACATCATTGATATGTAATAAATTCTCGGGAATAAACCGGAGTAACTCGGTTTTTTCTTCATCTGTTATTACTGCTTCAGATTTGCAAAATGTTGAGCTGTTTGCAACAGAAGTCAATTCGGGAGTGGGAATAAGAACTTCCAAGGGAAATGTCAGCGTATGCAGCTTAATTCCCTCAGGGGAAAGTGTTATCAATATTTTTGAAAGTGTACAGAAGAGTAACACGTATTTTTTTGTACATACTGAAAGTTCTGAAGAAGGTAAAATTTATTTATTTTCTCCATCGGCAGGCACTCTGGAGTCAAAGGTTACGGGATTAAGCGTAACTTCAAAATCATGTGCAACCGATGTAACTCAAGGGTGGTCTGATTTATGGGTTTTTTCTAACGGAGAAGAGATGCTTAGTATCGAAGTCGGAAATTATAACGAGGACGGCGAACTTGAGGAAGTCGTAATGATGGAATTAAAAGATACTGATGAAAGGGATGTTAAAGGTCTCGGGCTTGTTGTTTATGCAGGAAGGTTATGGGTTTTCAGCGGTCAGGTTCTGTGGTATTCAGTACAGGAAAATATTTATGATTTTTCTACTTCTGATGCGGAAATTGCTACATCTGCGGGGTATATTGAGTTTGTTAAAAACATAACGGCAATATATCCTTATCTCGGGACTCTGGCGGTGTTTCACTCCAACTCGTCCTGCTTAATTTCCAGAGAAGATGATTATTCGTTTTCTAAGACAATGGAATTTCCGGGCGGATGTGCCTCTTATAATGCGCTTGTTTTTCACGGAACGGAATTGTATTTTTACGATAATACCAAAAAAGGTGTGTTTTCTTTTAAACAGGTAATAAACGGTGACAGGACATTAGGGGAAAATATTGCTCTGGATATTCAGGAAGAATTATTTAATATTCCGGCAGGTAAAATTGATCAGATTAGAACAATATCGGTTGTGACGTCTGACAGGAATGAAGTCTGGATGCTTTTGCCGGACAATGAAGAAAATTATTCTACAATAATGATTTACGATTACTTAAGGGCAGCCTGGGTTAAGCGAAAGTGTCAAAAGATTAATTGCTTTGCGACTATTGGCGGAATTTTATATTCTGCCGGCAAAAAGATTTATGAAGAATATAATTCCAACTCTTTTGACGGAGAATTTATTGAGTCTTTTTATAAATGTACGCCTCTAAATCTCGGGATGGAAAATTCAATAAAAATACTTTCTTACCCTCCTAAGGTTACTCTTGATATGTATTACAACAATAGTTTTTATATTGAATATGTCAGAAACTATGATTCTACAACATCAAAAATTCGCTATATTAAAGCAAAAGGATTGAAAAATTCGTTGTACTTTGATATAGGCCACTGGGATTTAACATATTTTCCGAGTAAGGATATTAATTCAATTAGAACTCTACCTGCGTCTTACTTTAGAACTCTTCAAATGACGTTATTTACCCAGAGTGAAGGAGATGATTTTTGTATAAAAAATATTGAATTCGGAAAAATCAAGATAAAAACAATTTAATGGAAAGGACAAAACAAATGGGAAAAAAATCTAGTACGACAAGTAAAGTGTATGGCAATACAACGACATCAAATCCGTATGCTACCGCTACAACAAATAATTCCGGTACAACAGCCGCTTTCCAGCCGGGAACAGCGCTGGATTCCGTGTATAATTTTGTGAATAATAACATAAATTCGCTTTTGGATGAGTATTTAAATCCAAGTTTGGATTCGGCAACAAATCAGGCAAAGTTGAATGAATATACAAATACTTTAGCCACAGAGAGTTTAAAAAACCTTGAGAATAACATTATTAACCCTCTTTCAAATAGAAATATGATTCGCTCTTCTCAGGCAACTGATTTGTATGAAAATTTATCAGATGCAAATACGGATTCGCTATCTTCTTATATCAATGAATTGTTGTCAGAATCTCAGGATAATACAGCTTCTGTATTAAACAATTTATTATCTGCATATATGCTGGGGTATAACGTAATTTCCGATATGCAGAACCAGTCGCTTCAGACAAGTGCCGGTAATGCAACGACTACTGCAAATAATTCGGCATCTTCTTCTGCCGCTCAAACAGCAGGACAGGCCGTTAATATATTGTCAAAAGTTTTGGGCTTGCTTGGTAAATAGGAGGCTGTATGAACAGGGATTTATTATACAAATATACTCCTCTGTTTTTGATGTGCATTGCAATTATATTTCAGTATAACCTCTTTGTAACGCCTGAAATGCTCGAACATACGCACAGAGAAATTTTGACGGAAGTAGCGCAGGTTTATATTACTAAATCCGAATTTGGCAATATGAAAGATCAGATAGTAGATATAAATCAAAAGTTGGATAAAATTTATGACACATTAATCAATGAAAGGAGTTCAGATGGCTTTAACAGAAATTGAATACGGCGCTCTGGCATCATCGGAAGTTATGAATAATAATTTTCAGTATCTTGATGACAGGATAAGTTCTGTTGCAGAAACAGTAACATCAAATAATGCCGGAGTAAGTTCAAATATAGCAAGTATAAACAGTACAATTTCATCCATGAGTGAAGAGTTGAATACTGATATAGAAGAAATAGGTGAGGATATAGATGATATAACAACAAGTCTTAATGCGGGCGGATATTTGTATATTAATACTTATTTTAACGGTACATCGTGGTACAAAGAATACTTTTCTGATTCAGAAAAACAAACAAGAGTCTGGCTGGAGCAAGGCGGAGTGTGTACCTCACGAAGTACGACAACTTACCTTAAAGAGTTTAAAGATACAAATTATACACTGACTCTCGGCACTCACTGTACATATTATGAAGGCGGCGGTATTTCAGAAAAAACTGCTGAAAGATTTTCTTATTATAACGGAAAGGGCTGGGGGTATGATGTAGACTGGTATGCTTGCGGCAAATAAAGGAGGTTTTATGGCATTTAAAATTGATGAAAACGGAAATATAACATTAATTCAGGGCGATAGCGGTACACTGCTTGTGAATGGAATTAATACTGACAAAAATTATACTATTTATCTTGCAATTCAGGATAAAAACAGAAATCCTATAGGCAGCGAATTATATGTCAGCAGTAATAAGGCTTCATCCGTTGTTTTTGAATTAACCGGAGATTATACAGACTTGATGAAAGTTCCGAAAAATGCAACCAGCGAAGTCTATTTTTACGGAATAAAACAATGTTCGGATGACGGTTTGGAAAGTACTTTTTTGATAGGAAGTGATGATATTGGATATCAGAATACAATTACAGTTTTTCCGAAGAAAGTTGAAGGTGTATGATGGTTGACATAAAACAACAGGATAACTTTATAAAAATAAATGTGGCAGCGTCGACCGATTCGGGGAATATTATGCCCGGAGCAGATTCTACTGCATATTACAGTTCTCTAGCTAAAGCGTGGGCAAATAAGGTAGATTCAACTGTTGACGGAAACGAGTACTCTTCAAAATACTATGCTCAAAGGGCAAAAGAATACTCTGAAATATCTGTTAATGCAAAAGAAGCAATTTTTAATGACAGCGGTTTTCAGGCAGTATCAGCAGATTTAATCGGAGATGATCACATAGGCATCTGCGCTTTAAATATCAGTTCTATACAAAGTGCCGCCTCAAATGCTCAGATAGCTTCTGAGAAGGCGGTTATTGCAACAGAACAGGCAAATCTGGCAACACAGAAAGCTCAAGAGGTTAATGATGTACTTGCAGGTGCTGCAAATACGGCTTTATCAAATATTACTGACGAAGGTAAAGCTGTAATTCGCCAAAATGGTGCTGTTTGGAGCTATATTACCGGTAATTTGGAGGAGCAAGAAGATTTACAAGAAGCTTTAGATGAAAAAACAAATCTGGATTTGTCAAATTGCACAAGACCCTATGTTATAGAGACCTATGTAAACGGCACGTCGTGGTACAGAGTCTGGTCTGACGGCTGGTGCGAGCAAGGAGCACGTCAAACATTGAGTGATGATTATACATTAAATTTAATGAAACCATATAAAGATACAAATTATCATGTACAGGGTGAGGACATGGCAATAGATGCTATATGTAACATGGGGGTTACATCGCGAACTAATAGTACGGTAACTGGAAATTTAAGCGGAACCAGTTCTCACCCTATGGAATGGAAAGCTTGGGGATACATTTTATTGGAGGATTAAATCATGTCATATAAATTAGAAAAACCATATACAGATAAACAAAGAGCAGATTTTATTGTTTTACACAATCATAACAATGGAAGAAAAATTGAAGAAGGAGTCAATGGTGAACTGTTTGCGCTGGAAGCAAATGAGATTATGGGTTCAAGCGGTGTTCCGGAGATTAATCCGAATTATGAGGCAGAGCAGGCCGCAAAAGAGGCGGAACGAATCGCTATGCTTAACTTGACGGCTGCAGATGTCGAAAGAGCTATTTATAAAGCTAAGGGAATCGATTTTGATGATATTGTTGCACTGGTGGAATCAACATCTCAGGCAAGCGAAAATCCTATAGATATTAAAGCTTTAAAGATTGAATTAAAAGCAAACAATTTCTATAGAGGTAATCCTTATATAGATGCGGTTGGAACAATATTAGGGTTTACAAAGCTGCAATTGGATGAATTTTTTGAAACCAATGATTATACAAAGCTGTTGAATAACGAGGAGTAATCGAATGTTAGAATGGTATAAAGATAAAAAACTGGGGATATTTTTTTCTTCTGCTCCGTGTGTAAAGATGCGTTATCCTTTGCCATCAATGACAGCAATGGAGAAGAAGGCTATATCGAAATATCCCTTTGAGAATAAAAAATTATTAAATGTAAAACTTTGTGATTACAAAAAGAAAAAAGAATACGAGTTTTCCATAAGAGAAAATTATTGCTGGGACGGGGCTTCAATACCCCGTCTTTTTTGGCGTGATATAGGAGCAAAAACAGATCCTAAATTTTTAGTTCCTTCTTTAATACATGATGTTTTATGCGAAAATCACGATTATATTGACAATGACAGATATTTTTCAAGCTGTGTATTTGATTCTCTTTTAAAAGTCAGTAAGGTTAATCCCGTAAAACGCGGCTTAATGAAGCATACGGTTGATTTTTACCAGAGATTTTGCGGCTGGAATGAGGATGAGGATAGTAATGAATAATCGGAGACAATTATGGTTAGGTATAGATTGTTAGATAAACAAAGGGAATTTATAGAGATTCCGCATTCAAATTCGCTGGATGTGGCAATTTATCAGGGCGGTTACGGGAGCGGCAAAACTTGGTGCGGCTCCCTTTTAGGGATTTTACTTGCAAAGAAATATCCGGGTTCGCGCGGATTAGTCGGCGCTAAAGAGTATGAACTTGTGAGAAAAACCACACTTGTATCTTATCTTGACCATCTTGAGAATCTTGGATATGTGATGGATAAGGATTACACGTACAATAAAATAGATAAAATTATAAAATTTTCTAACGGTTCTGAGATTTTGTTTTCGGCGCTTGAAGATCCGGAAAAGTTTAAATCTCTGAACTTACACTGGGCGGAAGTAGAGGAAGCCTCTCAAATTACGGATTCTTCTTTTAAGCAGCTTCTCGGACGTTTGAGAAATACTTATCGCGGGAAAAACTGGCTGGATTTTCGCTACAGGCTTTTCGGACATACAAATCCGCAGCCTGATAAAGGATGGATATGGCAGAGGTTTGTAGAACATCCGAAAGAAAATTACAGGCTGATAATTGCTCCGACTACAAATAACATATATTTGCCCCCGCATTTTATACAATCCATGAAAGAAAGTTTTGACGAGGAATATTATAGGATAAATGTTCTCGGAGAATTTGGAGATTATTCTTCCGGACTTGTGGTAAAAGGTTTTGACGAAAAGAACAAATTACACCTGCGCTATAGAGAAGATTTACCCCTGCATCTTACGTGTGATTTTAACGTTGATCCGATGTGCTGGGCACTTGCTCACAAGGATGATGAGAATGTATATTTCTTTGATGAAATAGTGATTGAAAACACTTCTACCCAGCAATGTATAGAAGAGTTTTTGAGAAGATATCCAGCGCATAAATCCGAAATTATAATAAACGGTGACGCTTCCGGCGATAACAGAAGCACACAGAGCGAGTATACAAATTATGCAATTATCAAAAATGCCCTCAAAAAACACGGTTACGAAAATGTAAAATTCAGACTTAGAGATTATAATCCGCCTGTTTTAAACAGAATTTCCGCTTTTAATGCCCGAGTCAGAAATTCTAACGGAGAGCGGCATTTATTTATTGACCCGAGAAGATGTAAATGGATTCTGTATAATATTTATAACCTTGCATTTAAAGAAGGTACAAGCATTGTTAATGTTCCTACCCACACGCAGATAAAATCAAACAGAGACTTCAAGTTTCTGGAGCATCCGTTCGATGCGGTGAGCTATCTGGTAGAATATTACTGGCGTATAAAAGGGTGAGGGGTGAAGGGTGCTAATTTCTATCTACAAACGGAACTATAGGATGCGCTCATAAGCGCACCTGTTTAATTACGCCAAAATAAATGCACACCCAACTCCCTGTCTTCTAATCGAAACGCGCCAGTTGCTCTAAAATCGGATAATAATAAATCCAGAACCATAAACTGTAAGCAACTGCAATAAGGGTAGCAGCGTATATAATTTTCCGGATTTTACTGCTTACAATATTAGTACATTCGATTTTAAGCAGATTAAATCGGCGCAAAATCAATTCAATGCATACTAAAACCATGCTTGCAGGCACCAGTATTATGGTTAACAAATGTATTCCCAGCATTAAGAGCTAAAAATCTGGATGATCTAATTCAATAAGCATTGTACCGGCGGTAGAAATAGCATGAAGAATAATAAGATATAAACAAATATTTACAGAATAAAATTTATGAATGCATGGAAATTTCATAAAAAAAGTATAACACAGAAAGGAGGAACGATTTATCAGGTAGCAAAATTATTTTTCCTAAGGTTTTAAAAAATTAAGGAAGTAGCATTTTGAAAATCCCAACTGTAAAATTAAATCCTGTTGTTATCTCAAAAGAGCAGATGCAGGCTATCAGAAAAAATATATTTGTTAGTGAATATGAAAAATTCTTTAAACGTGTAGACAGGTATTCATTGAACAGCAATATATATTTTTTTGGCAATCTGCTGAATCGCTTTGGCAAAGATGGAATGGAGGAAGAACAGCTCAAAGCTATTTTACGCGGAGTAAATAAACTTGCTGCAAATAAACCGCCTGTTAAAAAGATAAGTCTGGTAAATGTTATATATTCAACCCTGATAAAACGTATTACTCCTGAAAATCTTGTTTCCGGTGCTGTGAAAGCTGAAACATACAGAAGGATAATTGATGATAGTATAAAGATGTACAGGCAGCATCCAATCGGCAAAGGGGTAGATTACAGGCATATTCTCGGAAGATTGGTTTCATTAAAAAAAATGAGCAATGATGTCAAAGATAAGTTTAAAAGTATGCCTCAGGAGTTTTCGGCAATAGAGTGGACTCCTAATGAACAGATTGAACTTGTTTATACACTTGAACGTATTTATTCTCAATATAAACAGACAAGTTCTGACTTTGTTGTAAAAAAATATAAGAATAAACATCCGCAAAGGCGTGCAGATACGACTTTTGAAACAGTGGAAAATAATTATTTTAACAGTATTGTAAAATTGTTATGGATGATTCAGGACAGTGTTTTTATTATGCTGAGGAATGCTGTATTAAATTTCAATAATATAAAAGACAGTATAGAACTGGCATTACATTTTTCAGGAAAATTAAGTTACAATGATACTAAACGTATACCTAAAGTTTGCTATATACTTACAAAATTAAAAGAAGCAGAGAAACTTCTTGAAATCAAAATGAAGGGACATAACTAATCCAGCGGAATCGGAACCAGCCGGCTGTAGTATTTATATTCGTTAAATGTCGGCGGAAGCGGATTCCAGTATCTGTATATAATTAACCCCTGCTCGCTCAGCTTCTTGACCAAATCATCCGCCTCTTTTCCAGAGCCGGCTAAATACGGATAACAAAAAGGAACAGCATCTTTCGCGATATCAATTTTTAACAAATTGGATGTTTTGTATTGTTTATGGTATTTATCAAAAATTTTCCGCCTTGATTTATCAGGTGCAATTTCGCGCGATTCAGCGCCGAAATACAAATATGCTCCGTCTTTTATTTTCCGAAATTTTCTCTCAGAGTTGAAACTTGCAAAGCCGGAAGGTTTTGAATAAAACGCGTGAGCATTATCAACAATTAATTTTGGATAAATTTTTACGAGTTTGTCTATATTTTTACCGCAAATTCCGAAATAGTCAGGATAAAGAATAAAGCTTTCTTGAGGGAATTTTACTGCCGGCATGAAATTATCATCAATATGATAAAATAAAGCTTTGCAATTTTCTTCAAAAGCCGTGTGTCTTATGACATCACAAAGATAATAAGGAATATAAATTTCTTTTATTTTATACTTCCTGATTAAATATCTAAAAGCATTTCTGGCTAAATCAAAACGCAGCATAATTTATATTATACAAAAAGGATAAAGAGAAAACTCTTTATCCTTTTTTATTTTCTGTAGATATAATTTAACTACTTGTTCAACTGGCTCATAACTTCATCAGCAAAGTTATCGCTTCTCTTTTCAAGACCTTCGCCAAGAACGTATCTGTCAAATTTAACGATGTTGAACTTGCCTGCAATTAATTGTTCAATAGTCTGATCAGGATTTTTAACGAACGGTTGTTCGATTAAGCATCTGTGAGACATTAACTTGTTAACTCTGCCTTCAACAATCTTAGCTCTGATTTGTTCAGGTTTGTTAGCCAAATCTTCTTTACCCATTTCAATTCTTGTTTCTTCTTCGATAACAGAAGCCGGAATGTCTTTTCTTGAAACGAATTCAGGTGCAGAAGAAGCTATATGTAAGCAGATATCTTTTGCAAGAACTTCGTCTTTTGCATCAGTTTGGAGCAATACGCCGATTTTTCCGTTGTGAATATAAGTTGCGATATTGCCTTCATATCTTACGAATCTTCTTACAGTAATTTTTTCACCGATAGAAGCGATTTTTTCTTTGATAATATCAGCAACTAATTTGCCGCATTTAGGGCAAGTTGTTGCAAGAAGAGCATCAACGTCAGCAGGATTAGATTCTGCAACTAATTGAGCCAAACCGTTAGTTAATTCGATGAATTCAGCATTTTTAGCAACGAAGTCTGTTTCGCAGTTTACTTCAATCATAGCACCTACTGAATCAGAAACGAAAGAACCGATTCTGCCTTCTGCAGCGATTCTGCCCATTTTTTTATCAGCAGAAGCAATACCTTTTTGACGTAAAACTTCCATTGCTTTTTCCATATCACCGTCAACTTCAACAAGTGCTTTTTTCGCATCCATCATACCTGCACCTGTTTTGTCGCGAAGTTCTTTTACCATAGTAGCTGTAATATTCATTTTAAATTCTCCTTCTTGGGGTGAAGGGGCATATAAGCCCCTCACATCAAATTTGTAATTTATCACTATACAGTTGCAGGTTCTTCAACGCCGGCATCAGCAGCTGTGATAGCTTCGATTTTGCCTTTAGAATTAGCGTTGTTTTCTTTCAACTGTTTTCCTTCGATAACTGCGTCAGCTAATTTTGAAGTAATTAATTTGATAGAACGGATAGCGTCATCGTTACCAGGAATAATGTAATTGATGCCGTCCGGATCAGCATTTGTATCAGCTAAGCAGATAACAGGAATATTTAATTTGTTAGCTTCTTTGATAGCGATATCTTCTTTAGCCTGATCGATAACGAAAATAACATCAGGAAGTCCTCTCATTTCTTTGATACCGCCTAAAGTTTTGCTCAATTTAGCAAGTTGTCTGTTTAATTGAGCCTGTTCTTTCTTAGGTAATTTTTCAGCGTGGCCTGAAGAGATGAAATCTTCTAATTCTCTGAGTTTGTTAACTCTTCCTCTGATAGTTTCAAAGTTGGTTAACATACCGCCGAGCCATCTTCTGTTGATATAATAAGCGCCTGAACGTGCTGCTTCTTCTGCAACAACTTCTGCGGCTTGCTTTTTAGTACCTACAAAAAGTACATTTCTGCCTTTTGCAGCGTATTCTCTAACTACATCATAAGCAGCGTCAAGGAGTTCGGTAGTTTTTCTTAAATCAAGAATATAAATACCGTTTCTTGCACCGTAGATATACGGTTTCATTTTAGGATTCCAGTGTTGAGTCTGGTGTCCGAAGTGAACGCCTGCTTCTAAAAGTTCAATAAGTGATGCTGTTGACATCTTTTGTCTCCTTTGTTTTTCTAACTTGTTTTACTACGGGCTATACTGCTCCATCGGGGGAGAAAAGACTGTTAGGAGTTTCAAAACAATCCGTTTTGATTTACCGTCTGCCATTTACCCGCCGACTAGGGTTATACCTATCGACCAGTGTAACCAATAAAATATTAGTATAAACATGCTTTTCAGACAAGTAGTGTCTTTACAACTGTTACAAATAGGAGAAATTATTTTTTAAACTTTTATCTTCTTAAATTTTTTTATAACTAATTCCGGATGATTTTTCTTATAGTCTGCAATTTTTCTTGCGGAGATTTTGCAGGATAAATCCGGCTGAAGTTTTGGCTTTGAATTAGGACGTATCCCCAGCATTTTACCAAAATTCGTACGAATCCTGTTAAAATAATTTCCGGCATAATCTGTTATACCCAGCCAAGGATCTAATATTATTGCTTCTTTGTTTTTGAACCGGTATAATTTATCGGGTTTAATTTCTTTATCTGTAATAAAAGCTACTTCGTGTTTTGCAAAACCTTTGCCTGCATAAATTTTTCCGGAATAAATATTTTTTTGTCCGTTAATTCTTGCAATGATTTCTGCAAGTTTAGATTCTTCATAACAGTTGCCCAGACCTTTTTGTAAAGCTTCAAGAATGTACTTGTATGTATTTTTTTCATCCATATCAATTTTTAATCTTTCGGCAGCAAATTTGAGGGCATACTCAAGCGACATTTGACCGAAAAACAAATCTTTTACCTGATCTTTTCCAATCATTGATGTAATCTTGCTTTCTGAAATATGCGGGTATAAAGAATGAGCTTTTCTTGTTATCAAATCTGCGTTTCTGATGTTGTGATTCCTGCTTGTAAATGTTATCATATTTTTTTCTAAAACTAATCAAAATAATTTTTGCATTTATCTTAATAAAACTTTACTTTTGTTTGTAAAAAATATATAAGCATGATATTATCCTTGTATACGAAAGAAAGTTGAAAAACTTAATCGAAATATACTATCCAAACAATCACGAATTATGTAAGGAGAACCCTATGTTAGATTTTTTGTTTAAAAAAGAAGCCGAAAATGCTTGTGAAAATTTAAACAATTTTTATACAAAATTAAAAGAGATGTATTCTTTTGACAGTATATCTGATGAAAGAAAAGAGTTTTTAAAATCTCAGATGAAAAAATTCGGGTATCTTCCTTACCCGCAGATAAAAGCTCTGGAAGAATTATCAAATGCGGAGGTTTTATTTGCGCTTGAATCAAAATGGGAGGCTAACGGAGTTTTTTCAAACGGAAGCTTTAACTTTACAAAATCAAGCGTGCTTGCAAGAAATAATGTAAAAGATTCAAGCTGGCTCCAAAAAGAAGGGCACGACATCAAGTTAATTAACCTTGCAGGTTTAGGCGACGGAAATAAATCCGAAGAATGCGGAAAATTTATGGATTGGCTGAGAGAATTGCTGATTCTTCCGACAGGAAATTTAGAAAACAATATTTTTTCAACAACAATGTATCTGACTCCGTTCCATCCGCGTGAATTCGGATGTGCTTATCTTCCTACTGCAAGCTGTGTCAGTCCTGCTTTAGAGGATAAAAATATTTCCGAAAAAACAGGCTGCGGTGCTGATGAGCAGGTAAAATTATTTATACAAATGTCACAACTTGCGGGACATCCTGTTATTTATGATATACTTCCGCAAACAGGAAGATTTTCAAAAATAGTTCTTACGACACCGGAATGCGCAAGATGGTTTGATATTAATGCGCTTATTGATGAGTTAAAGAAGCGTGTTGATGAAGCTGCTTCAAAACTTTCCGATAAATATTCAAAGGACGATCTGGATATTGTATCCGGAATTTACAAAAAGGCTATCAAAGGTGAAAGCTACGGGGATTTAACGGAGCATTACAGAAAGATTTTTGACGAGATTGATGAAGAATTAAAAGAAACAAAAATCTTTTTATCCAATTCAATGCTGGAAAAGAGCATTCAGGATAAACTTCATAAAAAAGCAAAAATGATAATTAATAAACTTGCAGGAAACACTCACGGCAAAAAACTTTCAGAAAACGAGATTACAAACCAGAATGAAATCATTCAGGGGCTTATTCAGGAAGGTATGTGGCCGTCACCGGGCGGCGCATGGTGTTCTGCAGGAGTGCCTGTTTTTGACAGAATGAGTGAAGGTGCTTCTTATCCGGTATTTAAACACTACAAATTTGACGGAGAAGATGTTACAAAATTCGCAAATCTTGACTGCCAGACTCCATACTATTTTGTATGCCTTGAAAATGGTAAGTATAATAATGATGTAATTAAATTCTTTATTGATTATATGAAGAATTTGCAGGAAGAGTTCAATTTTGATGGTTTCAGAGTTGATCACATCGACCATATTGTAGACGAAGTTTCAGAAAAAGACGGAACTCCAATAAGCTACAGAGCACCGAGAAAAGTTCTCGGGATGCTTAATTCCGCAATGAAAGAAAAGATTCCGTATTTTGCGGCATTAGCCGAGTATATGCTCTGGGATAATTATTTCAAAGAATATCACGAAGATATGCATTTTGATGTATTGTGGGGAAATGATATTGTATCCCAGTCATATAAGACTCCGGAAGCAATTGCGGATGATAATTTGAATCTTTCTAATTACAATTCGTCTTCCAAAGCGTCAACTCCGCTTTCAATACTCAAGACATACAACAATCAGGACGGCGAGTTTGAAGCTATTGACAGATATCCGGGACAGTTAGGCGAACAGGGAGCTTTGTTTAAATGGTTTAAATACAAGTTCCTGCCCGGAGGACGCAATGCGCAGAGACCTGTTATGTACATAGACGGAGATGAGTCTTTCACCAAAACCGGCATGGAACATATTATAGGCAATGAAGTTTCGCTCAAAAGAGACAAGGATTATGATTTCTATGCAAAATTTGATGCGATAGACAGATTTGTTAAAAATTCTCCTGTAATAACCGACGGTGAGGCTCATGTTATAAGACAGGATGAAGACGGATTTGCTGCTTGGCTTATACAAAAAGAAGGTTTAAAGAATTCAATTCTTGTTGTTGCAAATTATCATTCTCCGACAGAAAAAGTTCTTATAGAAGAAAACGGAGAATCGAGACAGGAAATTCAGGAAGGCAGAGAAGTTTTTGACAAAACTATAGAGCTTTCATGCGACTATTCAATCGTTTCAGAGTTCAGATTTGACGGTACTGATTATATTGAAGAAAAATTTGTTGCCGCAACAAATTCGCTTTCTTTCGGTAAATTAATGCCTGCTGAATTTAAGTTCTTTACGGTAATTAAGTAGTAAATGTTATAAAACGGGTAGTGTTAATTCAAACCTGAATAACATTTACCCCTAGGAGTATACGTTACGATTAAGTAAACTACGATTAAGTAATATAGGGATACGCCGGATTTCATATCCGGCTTTTCTTTGGGTGCTACGCACGTAGATATTGGGACGGGTGACATCGGCCAAGATTACATAGATAATTTATAACTAACAGTCACCCTTTTGATAAAACTACAGGTTGGACAATATTTATTCACCCTTGAATGAAAACGCCACAATCTTGTCAAAATTAACATGAAGCCAGTCATAGTGCGAGCTTGTATAATTATCACAGGTCTGGTTGTCATAAACATCATTTATGAGACAGAGAGAAGCATTGGTAAGATTTATGAAGCATTCTTTATTGCACTCTTCGCAATCATAAACCCTGCCGACAATCTGGTAATGATTTGTCAAAATAACAACTTTATCGGAATTTGATGTGTCCATAATTTTTTTAAATTCATCTGCTTTGTTCATATTGATTTAATCCTATATCTGTCTTACAAATACAGGATTTATCACCGCAGAAAAAATAACAATTGCCTAGACTACCATATCATTAAAACTCTTGGAATCATCATAGTTAAACATGTGAATAAATGTATAAAGCATTCTCGCAGAAAAACGTTTGGTTCCGACTTCGAGCATTGTTCTTAATGCTTCTTTATTATTCATAACAAGAACATGGGTTCTGTTGAACGCAAGATTGTCATAATAATTAGCAACATTGATTATCTGGCTGTATTCCGATATATAGTCGCTTGAAAGTCCCTGAGGATAGCCTGAACCGTCATTGTTTTCGTGGTGTTCAAGCGCAACTTTTGCAATTTCTTCCGGAAGTTCAAACTCTTCTTTTATCATCCGGTATCCGATAATAGGATGCGCTTTAACCTCTTCTTCATTCATTGTTAAAAGAGCTTGAGAATCCGCAAGATCGATTTTTAATTTGCCTATATCGTGCAAAAGTCCGGCAAGAATAACCTGATCTACTGATAATGCCGAGTAGTCAAGTTTCTTTGCAATAAGACCGGATACAATCGCTACATTAAGCGGATGACAGAGTTCATATTCTCCCAGAAAACGGATTTTTGAACCTTTGCCTGATTTGCTGAGCTGTTTAAAAACCTCTGTTTTTAAAATTCCTATCAGCGTATTAAGTTTTAGCAAACCTTCTTCATAATATCCTTGAATCAGCAAATCGAGAATTCTTTTATAAAAATACTTAATTCTTACCTGAGTTTCAGTTTTTATATACCCGTCTTTGTTTATAACGGTTTCAAAATCAGAAGGATCAATTCCCTCATAAGAAAAATTCAGAAGCTGTGAAGGAGTGCTGCTGTCGGCCTGTTCACTGTTATCAGCGCTTTCTTCGCTATTAAATTCTTCCGTGTATATTTTGACATAGTTTTTGAGCATTATAAGTTTGCCCGGAGTTAGAACTTCTCCGGCTTCAAGAATTTTACCCTTATTTTCAGTATACAAATCAAAGGGTAAAACTTTATAACTGCTCAGCTCTTTGTTAGTAACTATTCTCATACTAAGACATTATAACACTTTTCCGCTAAAATTCATACATTATCTGTTCTATTTTTATTGTACTTCTTCTTCTCTGCGTTTTTCTTTGTAACTGTATCCGGCATAAATTGCGAGTCCTATAAGCAGCCAGACAACAAAGTATAATGCGGAAGTTGCTTTGGCGCTAAACTTGCAATACATAAGTCCTAAACAAGTTACAATACCGAGAATCGGAAACCACGGACAGAAAGGAACTTTAAACGGACGTTCTCTATCCGGTTCGGTCTTTCTTAAAATAAGTACCGCTATACAAATAATTATAAATGAAGTAAATGTTCCAAAGTTACATAATTCAGCAGAGATATTTAAATCCATAAACAAAGCGCAAATGATTACAATTAAACCCGAAATCCATGTCAAAATATGCGGGGTTTTAAACTTTTCATGTATTTTATTTAAAGATTTAGGCAGAAAATTATCTCTGCTCATTGCAAATAAAATTCTCGTAGTACCCAATTGATAAATTAATAAAACCGAAGTCAGAGCGCAAAGCGCTCCCATAGAAATTAATCCCGCATACCAGTTCTTACCGATAAATCTCATTGCATGTGCAAGAGGTGCCTGCGTATCAATTGCGTTAAAAGGCACTATCCCTGTTAAAACAAGCGCTGCGCAAATATATAAAACCGTACAAATCCCAAGTGTTCCCATAATTGCAACCGGCAAATCTCTCTGCGGATTTTTTGTTTCTTCTGCGGCCGTTGAAATAGCGTCAAACCCGATATATGCAAAAAAGATTACAAATGCTCCGGTAAAGATTCCTTCCAGACCGTTCGGCGCAAAAGGAGCCCAGTTTTCAGGCTTAATGTAAAAAGAGCCCATTACAATAAAAGAAAGGATTATAAACATATTTACTCCGACCATTATTGTAGCGACTCTTGTTGATTCTTTTACACCTTTTACAAGAAGAATTGTAAGCAAAAGTACTATTGCAATTGCAGGGATATTTATTGCAACAGGAATTTCAAGCCCTAAAGGTAAATGGATAAACGGCATTTTGTCGTGAACATCCCAGCCGTATTTGTTGCAGATTTCATACATTGTTCTGTAATCGTTTCTGAGCCAGAGCGGGCAGTTTACAACAAATGCCGGAAGAATATGCTTGAAACCTTTCATAAATTGAACAAAATATCCTGTCCAGGCACTTGCAACGGTAATATTTCCGATTGCGTATTCAAGCATCAGAATCCAGCCCACCATCCACGCCATAAATTCGCCCATTGTCGCATAAGTATAAGTATAAGCGCTTCCAGCAACAGGCATCATTGCAGCGATTTCAGAATAAGATAATGCCGAAAAAACACTCGCTACAGCCGCCAGTACCATTGAAATTACAACAGCAGTCCCAGCCCCTGCACCGTCAGAACTTCCTACAATTGCACTTCCGATGATTGTAAAAATCCCTGTCCCGACAACCGCGCCGATTCCGAGTACGATTAAATCAAATACTCCGAGTGTTTTCTTCAAGCCGGAATTTGCTCCGGCTTCAATTATTTCCTGAGGACTTTTGCATTTTATTAAATTACTTAGTACTGTATTCAACTTTTTCATTATCTATTGCTATTTCTTTTTCTTCAGCTAATCTTTCAATTCTTCTGTTTTTCCGGTAACCGTATGAAGCGTAAATCAAAGCACCCATAATTACCCATACAATAAACATTTCCGTTGATAATCTTGCGGTATCGCCTTTTGCAACAATCATTGAAAATACCATCAGACCGCCGCAGCAGATAATGCCTGCAAGCGGAAACCACGGGCAGAACGGAACTTTGAACGGTCTTTTTCTGTCCGGATCAACTTTTCTTAGAATTAATATCGCAACGCATACAATAATAAACGAAGTAAATGTTCCGAAGTTACAAAGAGATGTTGCGACATTCAAATCTAAAATTAATGTACCCAAAATACCTACAATACCGACAGTTATTGTCAAAATATGAGGAGTATTGAATTTCGGGTGAAGCTTCTGGAATACGCTCGGAAGGAAATTATCCCTGCTCATAGCGTACAATACTCTTGTTGCAGCCATATGCATTACAAGGAGTACGGAAGTTAAGCCCGCAAGCGAACCGATTGAAATCAAACCGGCTACCCAGTTTTGATGAACTACACTCATAGCAAATGCCATTGGAGCTTTGATTAAGCCTTCCGGAATAACACCGCCGGTTGTAGGCTGCATGCCGGTTAAAACGAGTGCAACGAGAACATAAACGACAGTTGTTGCAACAAGTGAACCTAAAATACCAATCGGCAAATCTTTCTGCGGATTTTTGCACTCTTCCGCAGCAGTTGCAATAGCATCAAATCCGATGTAAGCAAAAAAGATTATGAATGCGCCCATAAATATACCTTCAAACCCGTTTGGCGCAAAAGGTGTCCAGTTTTCAGGCTTAATATAAAACATACCCGTAAGTACAAATAAAGCAATAACGCCGATTTTAACCGCAACCATTATTCCTGCCATTTTAGCGGAATCTTTTGTTCCTTTAACTAAGATAGCTGTAATAAGAGCAATCATAATAATTGCCGGAAGATTTATGCAGAAAGGTATTCCTGCAATATGAGGAATTGCTGTGTGATAATCAATTCCCTGAGCGGTATAAGCTGTCACGGCTGATCTGTAATCATCAACAAGCCATAACGGCGGATTTGTAATCCAAGCAGGCAGTATATTTGAAAACCCTTTCATAAATTGGACAAAGTGATTTGTCCACGCACAGGCTACTGCGATAAATCCGATTGCGTATTCAAGCATCAGAATCCAGCCGACAATCCATGCGGCAAATTCACCTAACGTTGCAAAAGTATAAGCGTAAGCACCGCCTGCAACCGGTATCATTGTTGCAAATTCACTGTAACATAATGCTGAAAATACACAGGCAATTGCAGCTATAACCATTGAAATAATCAGCGCAGGTCCTGCTCCCGGACTTGAACCGTCAGCACTTCCTGCTGCAGCTACACCTACAATTGCAAAAATTCCGGAGCCGATAATTGCACCAACTCCTAAAATAATTAAATCCCAAACCCCTAAAGTTTTTTCCAAACCGCCTTTTTCAGCGCTTGAAAGTGCATCATCCATGTTTTTAAGGGTTAACATTTTTCTCAGAACCTGAGGTAGTGAAAATCTTTTTTCTGCCATTTATCACCTTTCTATTTATCTAACAATCATTCCGGCTAAAACAGACAATTTTAAATTGGTTTGTGATAGTTATTTTGTAACTGTCTGTTGTTTAAGCAGCGGGAAGCCGAGTTTTTCACGCTGTTTGACATACAGCTGCGCAACAGCGGAGGCCATTGTTCTCACTCTGTTTATGAAATTGATACGTTCATCTTTACTTATTACTCCTCTTGCATCAAGAAGGTTAAAAGTATGTGAACATTTCAAAACATAATCATAAGCAGGCAGAACAAGTTCTGCATTTATACAATTATCGACTTCTTTCTGGTATGCGTCAAATAACTTGAATAATCTGTCTGCATCAGAAAATTCAAAATTATATTTTGATTGCTCTATTTCGTTTTGGAGATAAATGTCACCGTATTTTAATGTATTATTCCACATAATATCAAATACGGATTCTTTGTTCTGAATATACATAGCGATTCTTTCGAGACCGTATGTAATTTCTAAAGCAACAGGTTTAACCTCTAATCCGCCAACCTGCTGGAAGTATGTAAACTGGGTAATTTCCATTCCGTCTAACCAGACTTCCCAGCCTACACCTGCGGCTCCGAGAGTCGGAGATTCCCAGTTATCTTCAACAAATCTTACATCGTGTTTGGAAAGATCTATTCCCATCGCTTCCAAACTCTTTAAATACAATTCCTGTGCATTATCTGGAGAAGGTTTAAGAATAACCTGATACTGGAAATAATGTCCTAATCTGTTAGGGTTTTCACCATATCTTGCATCAGTCGGACGTCTGCAAGGCTCAACCATTGCTGTTGACCACGGTTCAGGTCCGAGTGCCCTTAAAAAAGTTGCCGGATTCATAGTGGAAGCACCTTTTTCTATATCATAAGGCTGCTGGATTATGCATCCGTAATCTGACCAGAATCTTGATAAGTTAAGTATTAAGTCTTGAAAATTTAACGCCATTTACATTCCAATCTTCTATTGTATTTTTTACACTTAATTGATTATACACATAAAGGGTAGTAAATGCAAAGAAATTATTATTTTTATGTAAATTTTTGTAAAGTTAAAGTGAATAAAAGCAATTCTTCTAAATATATACACTTTATATAAATATGGCACCGGATATTATTAATATAAATATAAAAAGCGGAGATGGCTTATCATACGCTATAGACAGAAAACTTGATGCTGAATTAAACCAGGATGTCAAGTTTAATTTGAGTGAGTGGAATTCAGTATTTAATGTTATAAAAAATGATAAAGCTACTGAGAAAAAGCAATATACCGGCGGAGATTCCGATATAAGAGATAATAAACAGTTTGTCGTGCAAGAAGGTAATTATCAGATTACAAAGAGTGCCTGGGACAAAATTGTTGATATGGCAAAAAAGAAACTTGGTATATCAACTGCGGAGCAGGAAGTCAAAACCGGAGAGGCACAGGATACTGAGACCGTTACAAATGAAGCCGAAGATAAGTCTGATGAAGAAAAATTAAAAACCATCCTTTCCGATGCGGGAATAACTGTAAACGATGCCGATATGGAAAAGATTAAGTCAAAATACGGAATGATTCTTACATACAATAAGCAAAACAATATAGAAACAAACGAAGAGACCCTAAAAGAGAGAATCATTAATTATGCAAAAGGGTTAAGATTCCAGAATTTTGAAAAAACAGCTTTAGACAAAGGCGGTGAATATCAAAGCGATTGTTCAGAAGCAAAGACTTTTGAAGAACTTCAGGCAAAATATAAACAATTCGGAAAAGAATACGTAGAGACAATGGATCAGGACGGAAACGGCCAGATTGATGCACATGAAATGTTTTATTCCGAGCTGACAACTTTGTATGAGGCACAGGGTATGAGCTACCTTCAGGCAAAAGAAAAAGCCCTTGAAACTGTTAAGCAATTTAAAGATTATAATGCAATGAATCTGCCTGAAGAGGGTGATTCCGTTTACGGAACGGAAGAAGCTGAACAGTTCACTGATATCCTTGTAAAAATGGGCGTTTTAGATAAAGATAAAAATATGAGTTTATCAACAGATGAAGCTGCTGCGTATTTAATGGCAATGGCCCAATTAGATGACACAAAAAATAATATAACTTCTCAAGAAAATATCAGAAGCGAATTAGCAATTGCGACACAGGATATGAGCGTTCAAGAAATTATGGACACTCTTGGATTTACGGAAGAAGAAGCGAAAAATATAATTTCATACAGAGAAAAATTTAATAACAATCTTGATGCCGCACAAGATTTTATAGAAACGGGGAATTTACCGGAATAAATTTTTATCCCTAGTTTACCCATTTAAAGCTTGTAACGTAGTTATCTCCGTTAATGTTACCTTTGATTTCTGCGATGAATTTTCTGTAAGCTTTGCTTGATAATTCAATACCCGGAATTTTGTTTATATTTTCAAGGATTTTATTGTCTTTTGATAAATCTATACCCGGAATAGCATTGAAAAGTGTATTTAAAGACAGGTTTCCGATAGGCCCGAACATTGTGGTAATCTTTTTGGACAGAAGACCGAATACTTCCATTTCCGCATTTGCTGTTGAGAAGTTGTATTTACCTGTTATAAACAGGTTTAAGTCTTTGCCGCGTGTTGTTATTTCAATTTTTTCAGCATAACCGTCTTTGATATCAATTTTTCCGTTAATATCTGAAAAATCACCGGTCTTGAGCGGCGTAATGATATCAATTACGCTGTTTATAGAAATACTTGTAATTCCGCCTTTCAAGAGGTTTCCGGCTTTTAAAAGATATTCAAGCGAACCGAGTTTAGGCATTCTGCCGTTCGAAACATTGAAAATGGTTTTTCCGTTCAGAGTTTTCATACAATTTTCAAAATCAGAGCCGTTGCAGGATAATTTTATATCACCCGTCAAATCTCCATATATTTGATTATTTAAGTCAAATAAGGCGTATGTAAGATCATTTGCATTAATTTCCTTGGCCTTCAAATCCAGATTTGTTTCGCTGTTTTGTATATTATATTTAAATTTGCCGTTTAGAATACCGTCAGCAATACTGAATTTGAAATTGTTTACATTAAAAATCTTTTTCTCATTTGCAGAAACGTTTGCACTAAAGTCTTTTGCTACAATATTTCTTAAATAAATATTATCTGCATTCAGATTCATATCTTTGATTATTATGGAAGTTAAATCTGCACCTTCAAAGGATTCAAAAGTTGTATAGTTATCAACCTGAGAAAGTTTAAGTTTTTCGATAATGTAATTAAGATCAAAAACTTTTGTGTACAAGTCGGCTTTTTCTACGTAATAAGGTGGTGTAAGTTTGTTTCTGAGTGTTGCAAGAATGGTTACATCATTTCCGAGAATTTCACCCTTTGAAGAAAGATCGATTGTCTTATCCTTGAATTTAAGGGTGATATTTTTCATTGTTGTATCCAGAAACGGAATATTAGTTTCAAAAATATGAAAATCACCCAGTAATCTCGGATTTGATAATCTTCCGTTAAATCTCAGGTCGGAAGTAAATTGACCTTGTTTGATATTAGGCTTTCTGAAAATAATATTAAATATTCTTGCATCTGTCGGGTTCTGTGTTTTTACGTACAAGTCGTGGAAAACCAGATCGTCTTTGTAAATTTCAATTCCGCCTCTTGCTTTAAGCATATTTAAACGGGTGCTGCGGCTGGAGAGCGAAGCAATGATTTTGTCATACGAAAATTCTTTTATTTTCAGAATATTTTGTTTTATTATTTTTGTATCAAGATTCAATACAATAGCGTTTTCCACATCCCCCACGGTTGCGCCGAGATGGTAGATACTCGAATCCGGCGCCATATTAACATCCGCTTTTAAATCAAAATTATCCTTAACGCCTTTAGCACGCAGTGAATATACAATATCGCCTTTGATTTTTACGGGATATATCTGATTTTTATTGATATACTTGTCTATAAAATCCTGCTTAGGTTTTGAGTTTACGTAGATATCAAAATTTTGTTTATCAAAAATATTGCTTATAACTCCGTCAAGCAATACCGGCATATCATCAGCAAGAAGATTGAGTTTTACGAGTCTCAAGTCATTGTTTCTTACCATAAAGCTGCCGTTAACAATTTTTATCGGAAGTCCGGCAGGCTTGTATTTGAGTACGAATCCGCCTAAATCCGCATAAGCATTAATGTTATTGTTATGTATTTTAAAGTTTGTATTTATTTTTCCCTTTTCAAATTCAATATCCTTTAACTCTTTTGGTACGAAAGAGTATTTGCTTATCAGGTTAAAAGTACTCAAATCAAAGGATTTAAGACGTATAAGCCCGTTAAAGCGCGGATTTGCGGAAATATTATCTGCATCAATGTTTACATCAAAAGCACTTTGTGTATCAGCAATAGTTCCGTTAAGGTTTGAAACTTTCAGTTTGTTATTATTTAGTGAAATAGTTCCGTTTGATAATTTTAATTTGTTTTGCGGTGCGACACTGAGAATTTTTGCATCAAAGTTAACTTTATCATATTCTATATTATCAGTTTTTCCCTTGTATTGAGCATTTACGTTAACAAAAATATTGCCGAAATCAGATTTAATATCATTTGCCGCCGGCAAAATGTCATTGATATTAAGCTGCGGGATTGAAACGGAGGCGTCCGCAATATTATTTTTGATATCTGCTTTGGCGCTCAATTTTGATTTTCCGATTAGTGCGTTTATGTCTGCGTTTGCGTTTGTTCCTTCAAAGTTAATTTTGCCTTTCGTATTATCGATTTTAACTCCCTGCATGCCGAAAGTATTGTCAAGAAGTTCAATTTCACCTTTAGAGAAGAAATTTTTGTTAAACTGAATATCTTCAACATCCGTTATTGAACCGAAAACTTTCATATTCAGGTTAATTCCGCCTTTGCAAATATCAAGTTTCGGGAGCATTTTTTTAAGCTCATCAATCATTGTTGAGGTTTCAATTGCATGATAAAGGTATCCGATTTCCTGAGAGTTTGATTTTACATCAAAATCAAATTTGCCGAACAAATTGCAGGTGCCGTTTATACTGATAGGCTTTCCGTTTACCAGTCCCTGTTTTGTCTGAAAAACCGCATCCTGATCATTAAATTTTAATACTGCCTGAGCATTTGTAAGAACCATATCCGGCATTTCATTGAAGAAAGTTTTTACGTTGTTAAAGTTTAAGATTCCCCATACGTGAGGATTCTTGCGGTTTCCTTTAACAATAATATCAATGTTTCCGTCACCTTTAACGTCCATAATCGGAACCGGTCCTATTATGAAATTTAAAATTTCGTGTATCGGCAAAACTTTTTCTTCAGCAGTCTGAAGATCAACTTTGGAAGTGCTCCATACCCGCATATCGGCGTATTTAACGTTGTAGAGCTCAACTCCGCCCTTAACCCAAACTCTCTCTGCGCCGCCTGCCGGAACATCTACGTCATAATTCAAATATTTTCCGGTAAAACTTAGTTTTACTATTGCACCACCTGCGTTTTTTATCGGTTTTATTAGTATACCGTTGCGGATGAATACTTCTCCGTGAATTTCCGGTTCATAAACATCACCTTTTATTGCAAAATTACCGATTGTATCGCCGTAAAACTTGTATTTTTTAAGTTTGTAAACATTAAATTCTTCTACAGCAACAGGCGGCAGCATGTCCACAATATCTTCAACACGTGATTTATTCAGGCATACATTCACATTAAGCATTGTCATAGAGCGGTCTAAGTAATTGGAAATAGTTCCGCTTATTGATGCGTTAATATTGCGTGATTTTATATCAATATTTTCAAAATTAATAAGCCGGCTTGTTACATTAAAATTTGAATTAATATTCAGTTCATCCGGAAAAATAATCGACCTTGCGTTGTCTTTCATTAATACTGCGCAGTTTTTTAGTGATGCAGTAAGGTTTTTCTTGTCTACCCTGATATTAATAATTCCTTTAACATTGGTTAAATCGTTAGGAAGATATTGTCTTAAGTAGTCACCGAGAGGTTCAAGGTCAAAATTATCAAAATTTATATCAATTACGCTTCTTTTAACATTGTTATTCTTCGGTAAATACAGGTTGATATTTGCTTCAGATATAGAATTTTTGATGTTTAATTCACTTAAAAGGTGCAATTTTAAAGCTCTTGCATTCTTTTTGTAATATATCTCTCGGGCGGAATAGATAACAGGCTCTTTGACGTTTTGCTGCTTTATATTGGCTGCAATTTGTTTAATATCAACTTCTTTGCATCTGATTTTTGTCTTATTTAAATCTGCAAAAAAACTTTTATCAAGCTGAAGTTCTTTTGTCAAAACAGAATTTATTTCAATTTTGGATGCGGCAAACTTATTTATATGCACCCTTCCGGATAAAAGCGGCAGAAGCCTCAGTGAAGTTTCAAAGTTTTCAATTTTAGTAATATCACTTGAAAGCTTTGATTTAATTTCTATTTTATTTGCTTTAACTATTGCAACCGGAAGCGGTGTAAGGATTAGGCGCGGTTTTTCGACTTTAACCTCATAATCAGTGTTAAGAGAAATATTTTCGCACACCTCAGGAAGAGCCTTCGCAAAAATAAACGGCAGACCTCCTATCCAAAAAGCATAAATAATTAAAATTGAAATTATATATTTATTAAAAATTTGTTTCATTATGATTACACTAATAATATCATAAATTAATACTCAATAATATACCCCGTACGTAGTACTTGGCGGTTTCCGGTAAGTATGGTATAATTTTAGCGTGAGAGACTTATTTAAAATATTAACAGCTGGGATAGTTATATTTTTTTCGCCGTTTGTCATTGCTCAAGAGCAATACAAGGTTGTAGTTATTCCTGATAATATAGTAACAGAAACTGCGGCGCTGGATTCTTATATATATAATGCTGCGGCGGAGTTTTTTGCAAACGAAGTCGTTAATATTTTAAACAAAACAGACTACATTAAAGCCCCGACCGTAAGCGAAGAAAGAGCTCTGCTCAAAAGCAGCCCTTATCTCTATAATCCGGCAAAAGCGCTTACTAGCAAATTTAAAACTTCGTACAACATTGATCATGTTCAGTTGAAGAAAATTGTGAACAAGTCACAGGCACGTTATGCTTTGTTAATAACATCTTATCTTGATTCCGAAAATTATATTTTGAGAAGGACTTTCTGGGACTTTTTGAATATTCCGGGAGCAACTGTTGTTGATCCTGCATATAAAATCTGCACTTATGCAGCTCTTGTTGATACACAAAATAATGCTGTTTTATGGTCAAATACGTTTTATAAAACAATAAGTGTTGTAGAAAACAGGATTATAACCCGCGGACCGTCTCCTCAAACGGAGCAGCTGCAAAAAATCAGAGATTATTCAAGAATGCTTTGTCCTGAAATCGCGCAAAGCGTTCAGCAAAATATTCTTCCGCCTGAGGTTTATGAGAAAGAATCGCAGCAAATATACTATGACATGGCAAATTTTGATAACGTATTTACCAAAAAATACAGAAGGTGGCACAAAGAGGGCGGAAAGGATTATAATGCCGCTAAAACAAAAGTTAATAATTCAATAGACAACACAAAAGAAAAATATAATAACTATCAGGAAGAGCGTAAACAAAGAGCTCTTGAAAAGGCAAAATCAAAAGAAGAAAAAGAACTCCAAAAACAGCTTGAAGTTAAAGCCGAGCCTGTTTTAGAACCGCTTAAACAGGAGGTTAAGACGGAAGAAATTTCAAAACCGGCAGCAGAAGCTAAAACGGAAAAAAATGTTTTTAATATTAACTTTAAAAAATCTGAAACACCTGAACTTGAAGATCAGAGTTTGTATATCCCTCTTGATATTAAAAAAACGAAGAAAAATAATCTATACGGAGAGTTTGACAGCTCACGCCCTCCGTTAAGGGATTACAATTACTAAACCGGTTTATTGAAAGTCACCATGTCTTGAAACCACTCTTGTGACATAAATTTGTTCACACGAACCGCTGCCGTTATTGCCGCTGTATGATTCTTTGTCATTGCGGGTTGTACTTGAAGTACCTCTTTCAATACGCCCGTCGTTTCCGTAAAACTTGTATTTTACAAGATAACCTTCGATATATACGATGTCTTTCTTTTTCAGTTTTTTAATTCCGCGTCTGACGTTTTTATTTGCAGGACAAATGTGATTGTTTGTGAAAGCGTGATTTATTTCTCCCTTGTTTTTGAAATATTTAGATAGATGATCACGCCAGCCTGAGCCTGTAAAAGAATAATACGAAACAGTTGAGGCCATGCGGACTTTGATGGCTTTGTAAACTTCTTTATGCCTGAAGCCGCCGAAACCTATAGTGATGTCATACGGATATACAGCCGCAGCCCATAATTTTGACGGTCTGTAATGAATTGCATAGACTCTTCCGTAAATTTTGTAATCTGCAAGCGGTGTGATTTCCGCAACACCGCCGCTGACTTTATGCTTAAAAGGCTTGCCGTTTTCAATATTTACCTGAATAGGCTCTGAGAAAGGCTCCATTTCAACATTTTTGAGAACAGTGTTATCAAAGCCGATATTTTTGATTATAAAAACCAGCACAATTATGGCAAAAAGTATCTTAACTTTTATGTCAATCTTTGTATATTCGGTATTGCTATCAAACCAATTCAACATTAATTCCTACATTTTCTCAGGTGCGGAAACTGCAAGAATATCAAGCGCATTTTTAAGTGTAATTCTTATTGCGACCATCAATGCCAGTCTTGATTTCATCAATTCTACATCATCACAGATTACACGGTTTGAATTGTAGAAAGAATGAAATTCTGCCGCAAGTTCCTGAACATATCTGCAAATTGTGTAAACGGTTCTGTTTTGAGCTGAAAGGGCAATAACCGACTTGAATTCTTCCAGTTTCAGGATTAATGATTTAGCGCTGTCAGCCGTTTTCAATATCATATTTTTATCAAAGTTATTTATTAAATCATCCAAATCCTTTTGTACCATAGGAGCTTTAATCTGTTCGCCTGTTTCCGGATTAACTCTGTCGTTTACAGCATTTCTCAAAATTGAACAGACTCTTGCATGAGCATATTGGACGTAAAATACCGGATTTTCATCAGTTGAGCGCTTAGCAAGTTCAATATCAAAATCCAGAGTCATATCAATATTTCGCATTTCCATCCAGTAGCGCGTAGCATCAACTCCGACTTCTTCTATCAAATCATCAAGCGTAACCATATTTTTACGCTTGCCCATACGAACTTCTTCACCGTTGATTACAAGGTTAACTAATTGTCCGAGAAGAATTTCAAGTTTATTCGGATCATAGCCGAGAGCTTCCAGAGAAGCTTTTACACGCGCAACATATCCGTGGTGGTCAGCACCCCAGATATTTATCAGCCTGTCATAACCTCTTTTAAGTTTGTCAACGTGATAAGCTATATCAGCGGTCAGATAAGTGTTTGAACCGTCAGCTTTTTTAATAACTCTGTCCTGATCGTCACCGAATTCAGAAGACTTAAACCACATTGCTCCGTCTTTTTCATATAACATACCTTTTGCCGTAAGCTCTTTGTAGCTTTCTTCGACTTTGCCGGAATTATGCAAATCAAGTTCTGAATAGAAATTGTCAAAATGAACTCTGAATCCTTCAAGAAGCTTTTTCTGGCATTCTTCCATTTCTTTTTTTGCAAAATCCGAAAGAACTTTTACATCAAGTTTATCTGAGGTTATTTCAGGATTTTGTTCAACGTATTTTTTTGCAACAGGTATCAGGTAATCTCCCGGATAAAAGTTTTTTCTTTCAATTTCATCGGAAGGAAAATCCACATTTTCGCCGAGTTCCTGCTGAACACGGATTTTAAGGGAATTTCCGAGTTTTTGAATCTGACTTCCCGCATCATTTATATAAAATTCCTGATAAACTTCGTGTCCGTAGAATTTTAAAAGATTCGCAAGAGCGCTGCCCATTGCTGCCCAGCGTCCGTGTCCTATATGGAAAGGACCTGTAGGATTTGCCGAAACATATTCCAGCAAGATTTTTTCTTTTTCGATTTTATCAGGTTTTCCGTAATTTTCTTTTTTAGCGAGAATTTCTTCTACAGCGTCTGCCAGAAGTGTATTTTCGATCTTAAAATTGATAAATCCGCCTACAACTGAAACGGAATAATTTTTTCCTGAAAGATATTCAACAATAGCATTTGCAATCATCGGCGGTGCGATTTTAGCGGAACGTGCCAGTGATGATACATTGACCGCGAAATCTCCAAAGTCAGGGTTTTTAGGCTTTTCAATCATTAAAGAACCTTTTATATATTCGTTTGCCTGACCGAGTTTATTATCTTTTATTGCTTTTAATATTGCTTCTTCTACTTCATTTAAGAAAAAATCTTTTAACATTCTTTATCCTCGCTTATTCTACAAAATGAATTATAAAATAAACAGATATAAAAGTATATATGAATGTTCTGCAAGCAACTTACTCTTCAATGTTTTTAATATCTTTTTCCAGTGTTGAGAGCAGGTGTTCTGTTGAATCTTTATTCAAAAGAGCAGACTGTACGGCAGTATTTACAAGAGTATTAATTTCTTTCTGGTTTCTTCTCTGTTTAAGCTGCGGAGTTATTTTGTTAATTTGTTTTGCGCTTATTGAACGGGCTTTCGCTTCCAGCGTTGAATCATCATTATAGAACTTGTCGCTCAAAGCTTCCGAATTTGTAGCAATAACATTTGTCAGTTTTGCAAGTTCAAGCTGATTTTGAGCATTTGTAAGATACAGGCAGAAATCCAGAGCTTCTTTTTTATGTTTTGCTCTTAGAGGTATGACGAAGTTCATTACAGAAAAGTCATTCTGCCCGACAGGACCTTTGATTTGTTCGGTAACATCAGTATTTTGATATACAGAAGGAGCATTTTCTTTTATCATTGTAAGGAAGTTAGCTCCACCCTGATAAAAAATAATTTTACCTGCCATATATTGTTCCAGAGCTTCTCTGTGGGTAAAAGTTATGCTCTCCGGCGGAATTAAATCTTTCTGGTACAAATCTTTAAACATTTCAAAAACTTTTTCAGCCGTCGGATAATCTTCTGCCTCCGATATTCCGTATTTATTCAGAATTTTAACCATAGTATCGTTTTCTGTTATAGTCGGAAGATAAGCATATGCGCCTGTGTTTGCCTTAACTTTCTCAGAAATTGCCGCAAGCTCTTTATAAGTTTTTGGCAGTCTTATGATTCCCGATTTTGCAAACAGATCCTTGTTATAAATAGTAATAGCGCTTGTTGCGTACCACGGAATTGAATACAATTTGTCATTATATTTTAGAGCATTGATAATTTCAGGATTAAATCCCGCAACCGCCTCTTCATCAATCTCTTCAAGGGTGCCTTTTTGGGCAAGAAGTGCCGAAAAATCAGGATTTAAATTGATTAAATCAGGAGGATTATCGCTCATAACAGCTGCAAGAGTTCTTTTTTCTCCTTCTGAAAACGGAACATCAATCCAGTTGATGTGTACATTTGGGTGTTCTTTTTCGTAAGTTCTGATAACTTTATACATATATCCCGAAAAATCACCCATCTGCAATGTCCAGAAAGTAACAGTAAGAGGCTCATGCTCTTTTCTTATTGAACAGGCAGTCAGACCTAATATTGAAAATATTATAAGTAAAAATATGATTGTTTTTTTCAAAATTATCCCCCGCCCTGTCCCTCTCAGCCTGAGAGGGAATAAATTTTAGCTTTTGATGTCCGCATTAAGATTCAAATCTATGTATTTAAATGTATTTGTCAAAATCCCCGGCGGAAAATTATAAACATTATTACAAGGAGTTATTTTTAGTATGGCATTAGCACTGTCAACACCGGCGATTGTTGCAAGGTACTGGTTGCGATTAACGGTAAAAATTACATACCCGTTAGAAGTTTGAACTTCATCAATCAGAAATCTGTTTGCAGAAAGTGATGCAAGCGTCAGGTAGAATAGTTTTTCTTTATCGACTGCAAAAATTTTGGTGCAGTTTTCGAATGTAATATTTTGCGGTGTAGTAAGCGGTGCTTCATTTGCAAAAACAAAAGGAAGACCTGTCAGTAATGCTAATAAAACAAAAAACTTCTTCATAATTTTCTCCTATACTTTTACATTCTAGCATAGTTTTATCTTTCTTAACTCCTATAGCTACAGTATAATTTTGTCCGCTCCCGATTCATACATAAACAGTATGCATTTCGGGTGCAGTATGGTATAATAGCCGTAAGAAATTTTCTTCTCCGGACAAGCCGGAGGTAGATATCCCGAGGAGACAATATGTTACAGGAAGCAACAAGAGCGATTAATTCAGCGTTTAACAACAGTTTTATAAAAAAACTCAGCCAGTATCTGCACGATTGTGTGAGAGAAGAGGTTAAGAGTTCGACTTTTAGAAATCTGAAAGCCGATAAGGATAATAAATGGATTTTTCTGAATGAAGATGATACTTTGTTTACTCAGGGACTGGAATACATTCGCCTTGAAGGCTCCGATCCCAAGTTAACAGAACTTATGATTCAGTCTGAAACGAGTCAAAAAGACAAGTATTTAATTTACGGGTATTTATTTCTTGTAGGAAAATCAAAATCAGGAAAGAAAAACGAGTTTTTAACCCCGCTTCTTTATTCGCCTTGCAGGCTTGAGCGAAACGGGGTTAATATCAACTGCATGCTGACGGATGAATTTATTTCTCTAAATACTGGTGCTTTGACTGCGCTTATGAAGAAAAGCGATGATGAGGATGAAACAGAGCAGCTTCTTGAAGGGCTTCTGGATGTCGTGCCGGCTGTTCCGATTACAAAAGAGAAACTTGATGTATTTTTAACCACCCTAAAATCAATAATTCCTGATATTGACGTTTCGCTAAATCCTGCAAATTCTGTCAATGAGGATAATATTACAAAAGATTTTTATAATGAAAAAATCGGCGCAGATAACATTGATGAAATAATTGAAGAGGAAGAAGGGGCAAAGAAAACTCAGATTAAGTTAGAAAAAATCAGCCTTACAAATCAGTGTGCAATTATTTTAACCAAGCGCCCTGCAGTTACTGCGGGGGTTCTGCACGAACTTACGCAGATTGCGGAAAAGCCGAGCGGAATATACAGAGAAACCGTTTTAAATCTTATAAACGAAGAGTACACGCAATCCAAGCCGACAGACAGCCAGCAAAAGACTCTGGCAGACTTTTTTCCGGTAACGCCTCTGTCTTTATCGGATGCACAATTAAACGTAATTAAAAATGTAGAAAACGCCAAACTGGTTTCTGTTTTCGGACCTCCTGGAACAGGTAAATCGCAGACAATTGTTAACCTTGCGGCACATTTGATTGCAAACGGAAAAACCGTTCTTGTTGCTTCAAGAATGGATAAGGCGGTTGACGTTGTGGCAGAGAGACTTAATGAACTCGGTGCGCCGTTTTTAGCCTTGAGAGCAGGAAGATTGAATTACCAGAGAGAGCTTTCTATGCAGCTTCAAGACCTTTTAGCGAACAAGGTCGACCTTGACGATGGGGCGGAAAACTCTATTCTCTGCGATGTTTCCGATATGGAAGAATTGTTGAAAGCAATTGCAGATCTGGAGAAAAAATCGGAAAAAATTATTAAACTCGAAGAAGAATGGACAGGGCTCAAAGAACAGATTGATTTAGAAAAACCGATGCATTTAAATCCTGTATTTATAAAAAACATTTTGAAAGAGGACGAAATTAAAACTGTTGAAAATTCAATAAACTCTTTGAGTGCCAATATGGAAAAATCAGGTTTCTTAACCGGAATCAAAAATATGTCCGCAATCGGGAATTTGAAAAAAATACTTAGAGTTAATAATTTTGATGTTAATAACGAAAATCTTGCTGCATTAAAAAATGAGCTGGAGTTTGCAAAACTTATCTGCCGTGCAAGAATGATTGAGACGGAGATTCAGAATACAGGAAATATTCATGTTCTCTCCGAACAGATACGGAATATGAAGAAGAAGCAAAGACGTCTTGCAATTGATATTCTGAAAACAAAACGCAGACAGGCATTAAAGGGTTTAATGCAGGATCCGGTTAAGCGTCAGAGACTTTTTGTACATTCAAAATCTCTGGTTGAGAGAAAGAAAAATCTTCAAAACAGACTTCTCGAAACGGAAGATTTCAGACCGCTTCTGGAAGCGTTTCCATGCTGGTGCGTTACAACTTACGCCGTTTCAGGCTCTTTGCCGATGAAACCGGGACTCTTTGACGTGGTAATTATTGATGAAGCTTCCCAGTGCGATATTGCAAGCTGCTTCCCGATTCTTTACAGAGCCAAAAAAGCTGTCGTTGTAGGTGATGACAAACAGCTGCCGCATCTTTCTTTCTTAGAAAAAGCAAAAGAGCAGTCCTTCCTGTCACAATACGGAATCAATGACAGATACCAGCTTATGTGGAGATTCAGAACAAATTCAATGTTTGATCTCGCAAACTACTATTCAATGCATCCGGTGCTTCTGGATGAACACTTCAGAAGCTTGCCTCCGATTATTAATTTCTCCAACAAAGAATTTTACGGCGGAAGAATTAAGGTTATGAGACGGAATGACAATACGAAGAAAGTTCTGGAAACTGTTGTTGTGCCGGAGGGTAAAGTCGATTTTGATGCCACAAGAAATCTGCCGGAGATTGAGGCTCTTGTAAAAAGACTGCATGAAATTGTAGTTGAAGATGAGAGGAAAAATCCTGAAAATCCTGTATCTATCGGCATAATTTCACCGTTTCGTGCGCAGGTTGAACAGTTGAAAATCTCTGTAAGAAAAGTACTTTCCGAGTATATGATGGAAAAACACCAGATAGAAATCGGTACCGCGCATACTTTTCAGGGAGATGAAAGGGATATAATCCTGACTTCGTGGGCTTATGCAAATAACAGCTTCCCGCAAAGTTTGATTTTCCTGCAGAAACCTAATTTATTTAACGTTGCAATTACCCGTGCAAGATATCAGATGATTAATTTTATCTCTAAAGATCCCCGTGAATTGCCGGAAGGACTTTTGAGAAGTTATTTCGGATATATTCAGGAATACGAGGACAGGTATTCTCTAAGAAGTTCTGATGATTTTGACGAGAATATTTATAAGAACAGTTTTGAGCGCGAGGTTGCTCAAGCTTTCCGTGATTTGGGACATGAAGTTACCTGTGGTGTTGAAATTGCGGGGCTGAGTGCGGATCTGGTTGTGGATAGTAAATTTGTAGTAGAATGCGACGGGGTTGAGGATAAAACTCCTTCAAAGATTTCTAATATGAAAAAGCAGGCTATTATTGAACGCTCCGGTCTCAAAGTTTCCAGAATCTCAAAAAGAGAATGGATGTATTCTCCAAAAGCCTGCATTGACAGAATTATTAATTGTAATTTGTAAAATTTTATTAACTGATAGCAAAAAAATTGTTCAGAGGATTTCTTATAGTATGTCAATCAGTTAACAAGAAGGAGTCAATTATGAATATTTCACCGGTAGGAACTAATTATCAGTCATTTAAAGGTTCGATTATTGTTAATAATTTAAAATCTAATAAAATAGAGAAGATTGTTACAGACAAAAAAGCTGACAAGCAGCTTAAAGAAACTTTTGATAATATAATCAATAATCGTATGTTTGTGATGAAAAGCCAGAAAGAATGTTTGGCAAATTTAAAAACCTGCGTGAATAAGTTTCAGGAAATTATCGGTGGTAATTTCGGTAAAGAATTAAAATATCCTACGACAAAAGACATTTCTGTAGTGTATAGTTCTTCTAAAGATATTTCCAAACTCGATGTGCCGTCATATTTTTCTATAGTTCATTCAACAAAATAGTGACGGTTTTATATTGGTTAAATACTTTTAGAGTATAATAATACTAATGAAATATGCGTTAGTATTAGTGAATATAAAAGGGCTTGGAGTTAAGACATTCAGCTATCTTATACCGGATGAAATGCGCGATATTATTCAAATCGGGCAGGCTGTTATGGTACCCTTTGGCAGACAGGGGCTGATTAATGCCTTTGTTGTCGGGTTTTCTGATTATCTGCCGGGTGATTTTAAGGCTAAAAAAATTAACCGCATACTTGATGAAACTCCGCTTTTTTCACTTAAGTATTTAAAGCTTCTTGAGTGGGTTGCAAATTATTATTGTACTGATTTTGTGACGGTTCTAAATGCGGCTCTTCCGATGAAGCTTATTGAGAAGAACGCAAAGGTTGAACTCGCGGTATCAATTGGAGAAAATTCCGATGAGACAGGGCTTACAAAGAGGCAGAAAGAAATCCTTGCGCTTTTGAAAGAGCGGGGAAAATGTTCTTTAATAGAGTTTGAAGAGATTGCCAAAACAACTCGTGCCACGATGAAAAAGCTGGCACAATCGTCGCACGTAAAGTTTGAAACAGAATATATATACAGAAATCCGCTTTATATATTCAAAGATGTTGAGACAGAGCCTTTGTTTGAACTTCAGGGAGAGCAAATAACCGCTTATGAGGGCATAAAATCAAAATTAAAGTCCCAAAAACCGATACTTTTACACGGTGTAACGGCTTCAGGAAAAACAGAGGTATATTTTAAGCTCATTAAAGATGTCATAGATTCGGGCAAAAATGTGCTGTTTCTTGCACCGGAAATTGCTCTTGCTTCGCAGCTGACCAAACGTCTTGCCCGCAAATTCGGCATAAAAGATGTTGCAATCTGGCACAGCAGTATTTCTGACGGTGAAAAGTATGATGTATGGCAAAGGCTCTATAAGAATGGTATTAAAATTCTTGCAGGTGCTCGTTCCGCAGTATTTGCACCGCTTCAAAATATCGGCTTGATTATAATCGATGAAGAACACGAAGGTGCTTATAAACAGACAAATCCTGCTCCGCGTTACGATGCCAGAGTTGTTGCGAGGAGGCTGGCGCAGTTCCATCAGGCGCCGCTGCTTCTTGGCTCTGCAACTCCGGATGTCTCAACCTATTATTATGCGACAAACAATAATAATCTGTTTGAGATGAAACACCGATTTAATAACTCTCCTCTTGCGCTGCCGCAGGTTATTAATATGCAAGAATACGGAAAAGCTGCATACAGAGGGATTATTTCCAAACCATTGCAGACAGAGATAACGGAAACTTTAGAAAGAAAACAGCAGGTCATTCTTTTGATGAACCGCAGAGGGTATTCTACTTATACCCAGTGCAAAGCATGCGGTACTGTTATAGAATGTCCTGATTGCTCAATTCCTATGATCTGGCATGCAAGTATTAAAAAACTTAAGTGTCATTACTGTAATCGGGAGATGAGCTTTCCGGAATTTTGCCCGCAATGTGGCAGTGATGCGCTTTCAACTTCCGGTGTAGGAACTCAAAAAATTGAGCTTTTAATAAAAGAACTTTATCCGGATGCAAACGTTGAGAGAATTGACAGTGATATTTTGACAAGAAAAAATGCGCATATAGAACTTTTGAATAAATTTCAGAAAGGCGAGATTGACATTCTGGTCGGAACACAAATGATTGCAAAAGGGCTGGACAATCCTAATGTTACACTCGTCGGAGTTTTAAGCGCGGATTCTGGATTCAATATTCCGGATTACAGAGCTTCCGAAAGAGGGTTTCAGCTTCTTACTCAGGTTGCAGGTCGTGCCGGCCGCGGTGAGTTTAAAGGTAAAGTTCTCTTCCAGACATATAACCCTGATTATTATGCTTTCCAAACTGCCAAAGCTCAGGATTATGAAAAGTTTTTTGAAACAGAAATTAAAGCAAGGCAGGAGTTTGATTATCCGCCGTTCAGTCAGATTGTGCGCTTAATTTTGTCTTCGCAGAATAATTTTAGGGCAGAAAAATCAGCAATGGAAATTGCTTTGAGATTAAATACAATGACTGACAAATTCGGGTTCTCCGAATATCTGGAAACATTGGGCCCGACACCGTGCGTAATTGAAAAACTAAATGGATTTTACAGATTTCAAATTTTAATAAAGAATAAACTTTCGCAGAAGGGACACGATTTTATATCAAAATTCTTAAATAAAATTACTATTCCGAAGGATATAAGGCTTGCAATTGATGTTGATCCGCTGGATATTTTATGATTTATAACAACAGTGTAAAAGAACACATGGTATGATTACTTGTTACACATGGTTTGATTATTTTCGGACACTTTGTGTTTGGGGAAAATCCAAGCTACAAACTTGATTTTTTAATTAGCAAAATTTATATTTACAGGGTTTAAAATATATTAGGAATTCAAATATGAAAATAAACGGAATAAAGACAAATATATTTAAAGATATTATTATCCCTGCGACTAAAAGAATGTTCAATTTTAAAAAAGTTGACCTTGTACGTCAGCCGGCAGCAGATACGGTTGAAGTTAGCTTATTAAAAGAGAATTTTCAAGGAATTAGTTCTAAGACTTTTAAAAAACTACTCTCACCTGAATTCACACCTAAAACTAACTTAGATGAAAGTGGCTTAAGGATAACAACTCTGATTGATAAAAAGACAAATAAACCTGTAAACGCATATATTGCAAGAGTTGAAGAAGATGTCCCTAATATGGAAAAATACTATCTTATGGTGCCAGATGCAAACGGTGAAATAAATATTAAAAATAAAAATTATAGAGTTGTGGGTGATACATATTTTTATATAGATAAAGAACAGGAAATGATAAGCCCAAAATTTGAGGGAGCATTTATTGACGGGGAACTTTGTGAAAAGGTCTTATCCTACATGAATGCAAAGGGCAATAAAGAGTATGGCGG
>CALUQE010000019.1 GCA_944322845.1 Candidatus Gastranaerophilales bacterium | reverse complement strand
TTGGCGTAATCTTTGGGGTAAATGGTATTGGGTTGATGAGAGAGACTACAAGCTTGGCGTAATCTTTGGGGTAAATGTATTGGGTTGGTAAGAGGAACTACAGGCGTGGCGTAATCGTTACAAGTCCTATGTTAGCACCCGCTGCAATTCAGAAAGCTTACAAGTTTTCCGCCGTAGCTCTTGGTCTTAATTAGTTCTAAGCCCTGATAATCAAGCTCTTTTATCCCCTCAACCACAATAATTCCGCCTTTTACATCCCTTAAAATCCTATCATACAAATCACTCATATAAGGCGGATCGATATATACAACGTCGAAACTCTCTTCAAGCTTTTTAATAAGCTTTTCACTGTCACCTATCAACAAATCCGGCTTTAATCCAAGCTGCTTGTAATTCTTTTTAATAATCTCCGCAGCCTTCGGATTTTTCTCAAAAACTTTTACCCCGGCAAACCCTCTGGATAAAGCCTCCAATCCCATTACACCGGAACCGCCGAAAACATCAAGAAAAGTTTTGCCCTCAAAATCACCAATCAAAGAATAAAGAGTATTAAAAACCCCCATTCTTACCTTGGAAAGCGTCGGCCTTGTAATACTTTCATCAGGTACGGCAATTTTGCGCCCCTTATAAATTCCGGCAGTTATTATCATAGCTCCAGCTTCTCTATCTTTACGTTAAAAAGACTCTCTATATCAACACCGTTCAGGACATTAGTGATTAAGTCCTCCGGCGAGAACTTGCCGTCTATATGGGAAATCAAACCTAATATTTTAATATTTGTATACTCTTCAATTACCCTTGGAATAGCATTCAAAAGGTTTTTAGGGCAGTCTTCTTTAATGTTATTTATTACAACTCCTCTTATTTCAAGCCCTTTTTCCTGAGCAGTATAAATCGAAAGCAAAGTATCGTTGATTGAATCTTCTCTCGGAGTCACAACAAACACACTCGGAAGCTGTAATTTTTTAACCAGATCAACCGTCTGAACAGCAGGAGCAATCGGGCTCAAAAGTCCGCAATCGCCGTCTATAATAGTACAATCAGAAGTTGCTGCTATCCTCTGATACTCTCTTGCAATAAGCTCGATATCAATAGGCTCATTTTCAAGTTCGGAAGCAATTAACGGTTCCATATCAGATTTATACAAATAAGAAAAATGCGTATTGATATAAGGATCAATCGTCTTAACATACGTCAAATCAGGAGATTGCATAAAGCCGTTATGCTCAATCCCGTTTGTCTGAATCGGCTTATAAACACTTGTAGAATATCCCAGACTCTGCATTGTAGCAGCTAATCCGGCAGCAAGAAAAGTTTTTCCTTCTCTGCGGTTTGATGATGTGATATATAGATTTAACATAAAACTATATTAACATATTAGTACACAATCTGTACAGTTATATTTCTTGAGCGCTGTTTGTTATCAAAATCCAGCAAAACAACCTGCTGCCATGTTCCGAGGTTCAAAAGTCCGTCTTTGAGTGCAATATTTACGGAGCTTCCGATAATCGCGGCTCTTACATGTGCATACCCGTTTCCGTCGTGCCAGATTTCGTCGTGATGATACTCTGCGCCTGTCGGTGCAATTCTTTCAAGAGCCTCTTTTAAATCCTTAACCAGCCCCTCTTCATATTCTATCGTCGTAACCGCTGAAGTACTCCCCTGAATAGACACACAGACAAGCCCGTCTTTTAATTCGTGCTGGTATACGCAATTTTGCACATGTTTTGTAATGTTAATGATATCATTATTACCCCTTGTATTAATTGTAAAATGTTCATTAATTACAGGCATTTTTTACTCCTCACTGACCTTAGACTACAAACTCCACAATTTATTTAAAAGCATTTTACAATAAACAAAATCCCTGTTCATCATAAAAACAGAGATTTTTACAAAACTAAACTTTTAATATATCATTTAGGTCAGGCTTAGCCAGAGAAAAACTCTGTTTTTCTAATAACGGCAGAGATTAGGGTGTGCATATTTTCGTACCTTTTTGGGGCGCAATGGAATAGGTGCGCTGGTGAGCGCACCCTACAATTCTTTTTTATAAAACATACATTTTTCTAAAGTGACAGCGGAAAAGCCTTCCCGAGCGTTTCTTAGCGAGGGGCAGAGTGCGGATTTACCCGCAAACAGCCATTTGATTTTATGCTCGTAAGAGCATCGTAAACAATCAAAATTTCTTCTTTTTTGCTTCGTTTTTTCTTCTTTTGTTTTTAAAGAAGAAAAAATGAAGAGATAATTTAGTTGTACTTTTCTTTCTCTTTTGTTGCGAAAATAAAGAGTTTTTCAAAAAACTTTCAAGCTTGTAGTCATACCTACAAACCTAATACATTTACCCCGAAAAGGTACCAAAAGAAAGAGAAATAACGCAGTTGTTTTCAACGCTCTTACGAGCGTGGGACTGAATGGCTGCAGCAGGCGGAGCCTGCACTCTTCGCTCGCTATTGTTATGCTAACGCATAACACGCTCACGGCGCGAGGATTTGTTAGTTCTGACAGCGGCGGCGCCCTCCCGAGCGTTTTTTAGCGAGGGGCAGAGTGCGGGTTCACCCGCAACATCCATTTGATTTTATGCTCGCAAGAGCATTGTAAACAATGAAAGTTTCTTCTTTTTTGCTTCGTTTTTTCTTCTTTTGTTTTAAAGAAGAAAAAATGAAGAGATAATTTATTTGTACTTTTCTTTCTCTTTTGTTGCGAAATAAAGAGTTTTTCAAAAAACTTTCAAGCTTGTAGTTACACCTATCAACCCAATACATTTACCCCCGCGATTGTTTTCAACGCTCTTTCGAGCGATAGTTTGAATGGCTGTAGCAGGCGGAGCCTGCACTCTTTCGCTCGCTATTGTTATGCTTACGCATAACATGCTCGCGGCGTGAAACTTGTTAAAAATTTGTAGTAGGGCAGGCTTTGCCTGACATTTAAGAAATCATTTTATACAAACTTCCGGCTTCCTGTACACTTACGTTTCCTGTCGGAATTATTAAGACTTCAACTTTTTCAACCCTATTTGAATACTCTATTTCTATAATATCGCCGACTTTTAATTGTTTTGCAGGCTTTGCGGCATTTCCGTTAACAAGAATACGCCCCATCTCTGAAACCGTATTTGCTACAGTTCTTCGCTTTATTAATCTTGATACTTTTAAAAATTTATCCAAACGCATAATTTGCTTTCCGATACATTTGATATATTTATTTCTCAAACACGCTCCCGACTCCGTCTCCCGCTATCGTTTCAAAACAAATATATCAAATGTACTCCACTACATACTTTTAACAATTTCTTTCACAAGCTTTTTAAATTTATCCTTAGCTTCACCTGCCGCTTTTATAACATCAGCGTGCGAAAGCCCGACCGGAGATACACCGGCTGCAGAGTTACAAATGCAGCTCAGCCCTATAACTTTCATTCCAGCCCAGCAGGCAGTTACAGCTTCCGGCACAGTTGACATACCAACCGCATCTGCTCCGAGAATTCTTGCCATCTTAACCTCCGCAGGAGTTTCATATGAAGGCCCGGTAAACGCAATATAAACACCCTTTCTCAAATCAAGCCCGATATTTTTGCCGATTTTTTCAGCCAGTTCAACATATTTCTTTGTATAAACTTCGCTCATATCAGGGAAACGAACGCCCATTTCATCATCATTTGCACCGATAAGAGGATTAACTCCCATATGATTAATATGATCCGTTATTATCATCAAGTCAGCCGGCTTAAAGTCAGGATTAACTCCACCTGCGGCATTAGTAACAATAAGAGTTTCTACTCCGAGTTTTTTCATAACTTTTACAGGAAATACCACTTTTTGTATCGGATGCCCTTCGTAAAAATGGAATCTTCCCTGCATCATTACAACATTCTTACCGTTAATTTCCGCAAATACCAGACGGCTTTTATGCCCTGATATCGTAGAAGCTTCAAACCCCGGAATTTCAGAATACGGAATCGCAATCTTGCAATATTCATCCGCAAGTTCTCCAAGACCTGAGCCGAGAATAATTCCGATTTCCGGCTTAAAATTGCCAATCTTTCCTTTAATAAACTCTACTGCACTATTAACCATAACACTAAAATCTCCCAAAAAGTATTTTACAATAAACAAAACCCCTGTACAGTAATTGTACAGGGATTTTTTACAAAACTTTTTATTTTTGTCCGCCTAAAAGCGCCTTTCCCTAAAACATAAGCCTGAACAACAGAAATCTCTTGTTCAATTTTTCAGAGAATTTCTTAAGGTTTGCAACCGTTGCAGACGTATCTTCAACTATCTGTTTCAAACCTTCTTTATCACCGTCTTCACCGTTAATTGTTTCTAAGGCGGTTGAAACTTCGCACATTGTAACGTTCAAATTATCAATTGAAGTTTCAATTTTTGTCTTAAGATTTTCGTCTTTTGTCATATCGTTAACAGAAGTTGAAATTTCGTTCAAATTCTTCATAACCGCATTCAAATCTTCGCCAAACTCTTCCGCATCAATTGCTCCGACAATCGGAGTTAATTGTTTTGACAGATTAGTAATTGCATCAGCAGTATCATACATCATAGGCTTGAATTTCTCATCACCGATTATACCGTTAATATTTGTTGCAAGTTTATTAAAGTTATTAGAAACATCACTAAGCATCCATAGCATTGCATCTATATCGTTTCTTGAAGTTTCAACCAGTTTTTCCGTCTTAGCCAGAGTTGATGTAGCTTGAGCAGTAAGTTCTTTAAAGTTAGTAACAGACTGCCTTAATTCCGCAATCATACTGTCATTTAAGAGTTCGTTTACAATTCTGTTTGTCTCGGTAAGAGATTCTGCAGCCTTGTACTGCAAGTCCATAAAATCTGCAATTCTCATCGGCTCAACTATTGTATAAGGCGATGTCTGGTTAGGATAAGGAAGCGCCGTATTATCAAGAGGCGCAATTCTTAATTTCTTAACCCCGTTTTCCGTAACAATTTTACCGGTCATAAAGTGAGGCAAAATTAGGCCCGGAAGGTTTACTACATAGTCAACTTTGTAAGCAAAATCCGTTTTCACAAAATCTTTTAACTCATCCGGAACAAGTTTTGAAGTCATAATTTGAGACTTTTTAACGACGCCGACATCGTGATATTTATCATCAAGTTTAATTTCAACGGGAGTATTATTTGACAATAAATCTTTGCTTAAAACCGGAATATAAACTGAACGCACTCTCGGCGGAGTAATCTCTAAGAATTGTTCGCCGATTAAGCCTGACTGCTGTATAGAAAGCATTGAAGCTTTAGGAATTGTTATTCCGGGCTCCGTTATAACAAATTTCATTTTTACATAGCTTGATTCACCGTTAACAACAGGTGTAATTTCTTCTACCTGCCCGACTCTAAGCCCCATCATCTGCACACCTGAGCCCGGTCTCATACCGTTTACGTCTTTAAAATGCACTTCTATTCTTTCTGCCGAAGAAAAAGAACGCCCCTTTATCCACAAAACCGTAAATAAAAGTATTACAAGTGCTACAAGTGTTAATATTCCTACTTTAAACGATGGTGACATTTTCATATTTCTATATTTCCTCTGTAATTCTCTCCTAAACTTATCCTCTCCTAAACTCTTTTCATCCCTTCATATTCATTGGACCTTCTATTGAAGCCGTTACAAACTGTTTAGTATAAGGAGTTTTTTGCTCCATAAGTTCATCAGGAGTTCCCTCAAATACCGCATGTCCATTATATAACATTAATACCGAATCAGCAGTCCTTCTAATGGTTGACATCTGGTGGGTTACAACAATAGAAGCGGCATTCGTTTCATTTTTTAATCTTACTATATAATCTTCAATAAGTGTAGATGATATTGGATCTAATCCTGCGGTCGGCTCATCGTACAGAATAATTTTAGGCTCGGTTACAATAGCGCGCGCAAAGCTTACACGTTTTTGCATACCGCCCGAAAGCTCGGAAGGATATTTATCCTCTATTCCTGATAAGCCTACAAGATCTAATTTTTCCGCAACAATTTTTTCCAATTCTTTTCTTGTATACTTGCCTCTTAAATCTTTTCTTTCTTGAAGTGCAAAAGAAATATTGTCAAAGACATTAAGCGAATCAAAAAGTGCCGAATACTGGAAAACCATTGCAATATCACCGCCGGAAGTTATAATCTCACCGGAATCTTTTTCAATAAGTCCGCTGATAAGTTTCAGTACTGTACTTTTACCGGAACCGCTAAAACCTATTATCGAAAGGATTTTTCCGTCGTCGACTTTAAACGACAGATCCTCCAATATAACTTTTTTATCAAATGATTTTACCAGATTTTTTACTTCAATTCCCATATTGTTTCCTTTTTGCCTAGTCCCCTTACCTTGTGAGGGAAGGTCGGGATGGGTGATAAATATTCCCTCACTCGAATTTCTAAATTCACTAACGTTCATTAAGAAATTCTTCCCTCTCCGCTTTCCGCTAACGCTCCCCGGAGAGGAGACTTGAACTAATAGAAAAACATTGCTGCAAACAGCAGATCTAATACAACTATCGAAACAAAAGACCAGACAACTGCCTTTGTTGTTGCAACACCAACACCTTTTGCACCGTCTTTTGCTTCCATTCCGCAGGCACAGCTTATAAGCGAAATTACAAACCCGAAAGTTAAAGACTTTAGAAGACAGACATTTAAGTCTTTCATATATAAACCGAACCAGACAGAATCAAAATAAGCTTTGTAAGTCAAACCTGAAACCAGATTAGAAGCAACCGCACCGCCTAATATTCCGAAAACCGAAGCAACAATTACAACAAGCGGCATCATAAGAGTTCCGGCAATAATTCTCGGTGTAAACAGGTAATGCACCGGATTGACTTTCAAAACTCTTATTGCATCTATTTGTTCAGTTACTTTCATAGTAGCAATTTCTGAAGCCAGAGAAGATCCTATCATTGAAATTATGGCAAACCCTGCCATAATAACGCCTTCTTCTCTTACCATAAGTATTGCGACAAGCATACCTACGTAATTTCCCGCCCCCTGTTTGACCATTTCTCCCGCAACCTGCATGGCTATGATTATGGATGTCATGCCGACAATTGAGAGTGTAATCGGAAGTGACGAAACACCAAATCTTGACGCCTGATACATAACTGACTTGAAAGTCGTAGGAAAATGTCTTAATCCTTTCAAAAACTCAAGCCCTAGAAGTGCAATATTACCGAGAGTTGTAACAAAACTCTCAAGTTCCTGAACAAACATTCTGTATATTTTATACGTATATGTCGCTTTATAGTATACTCTCATAAAACAAATTTGCCTTGTGTTGTATTTTACCACACATTTGAATTATTTTACAATTATTTTTTATTCGTGGTAAAATTTAACAAGGGAGTTATATATAAGAGGGAATAAGAATGTACGGATTAATTTTAGCGGGCGGTTCAGGGAGCAGGTTATGGCCATTGTCAAGAGAATTATACCCTAAGCAGCTTATTAATCTTCAGACTAAAGACAGCTTGCTTCAATCAACTTTTGAACGGGTTGCGAAATGCATGCCGGAAGAAAATATTATCAGTATGACCGGAGTTAAGCATTTTTCTAATGTAAAATATCAGCTTTCTTCTTTGAATAAAAACGCAATTGTTTTATCCGAACCTATTTCTAAAAATACGGCACCTGCAATTGCTTTAGCCTCCAAATACATTCTTGATAAGTTTAAAGTTGATCCGGTAATCTTAGTTGTTCCTTCTGACCATTTAATTACAAATGTTGAGATTTTTGCTTCTACCGTAAAAGAAGGGGAAAAAATTGCCGAGAGAGGACATATTGTAACATTTGGCATAAAACCAACTTATCCTGAAACAGGGTACGGATATATTAATGTTACCTCTAATCCTATTCTAAACGGAGTTAAGGTTAACAGGTTTGTAGAAAAACCGGACGAAAAACTTGCGGAAAAATATATTGCAGACGGTAATTATTACTGGAACAGCGGTATATTTATGTTTAAAGCGTCAATTCTCTTAGAAGAAGTAAAAAAATACTCGCCTGAAATTTCTAAAGTTTTAGATGAATTTGATTTTTCCGGCTCTGATGAAATTCCGTTTACGGCTTATGATAAAATGCCTTCTATTTCTATCGATTATGCAGTTATGGAAAAATCAGATAAGATTGCACTTCTTAAACTAGAGAGCGGCTGGAATGATTTAGGGAGCTGGAAATCTATTTATGACGTGAGCGAAAAGGATAAAGACGGCAATGTTAAAATAGGTCACGTTCTTGATGAAGGCTCTAAAAATTCTCTGATGTATTCTTCTTCAAAGCTTGTTGCAACAATCGGGCTTGAAAATATGGTTGTAGTCGAAACAGAAGATGCAATTCTTGCCTGCAGAGCCGATAGAACCCAGGATGTAAAAAAGATTTTTGAAACCTTAAAGAAACAAAATGACAACACTCATCTTATCCACAAAACCGTGTACAGACCTTGGGGGTATTATACGGTTTTAGCAGAAGGACACGGATTTTTAACCAAAATGATACATGTTAATCCCGGACAAAAATTATCCGTCCAATCGCATAATTTCCGCAGCGAACACTGGGTTGTTCTGGAGGGAACAGCAAAAGTTATACTTGAAGGCAAAGAATTGATACTAAGTCCGGGACACAGTATTGATATTCCTCTGAAAGCAATTCACTCACTCCAGAACCCTTATAAAGAAAGCGTTAAGGTTGTGGAAGTTCAAAAGGGCGATCCGTTGATTGAAGAAGATATCATCAGATATGAAGATATGTATGGAAGAGTATAAGCTGAGAGTTCGTTGAGACGATATTTTAACTTGATTTCTTATAATATTTCTGCTAAATTTTAAACGTGTTTATTAATAGGAGTTCTAACATATGAGAATTAATCCGATTTGTAATATTCATTATTCTAACTATCAAACAAGAAGTAAAGCTGTAAAAAATACTTCAGAAGTTTCTGCACCAAAAGCAACAGCTCCGTCATTTAAAGGACCGCTTACTAAAATTTGCGGGGGGCTTGGTGTATTAACGGCAGCAGTTGCGATTATAGGAACCGGCGGCGCAGCAGCTGTTATTCTTCCGGCACTTGGATTTGCTGCAACATGTACAGGAGTCGGCTACGCTATGGACAAGGATAACGAAAAAAACGAAAAAGAATAAAACCGGCAATAACTTTTACAACAATAATTTTTAGTATATATTTAAAACTATGAAAAAGTTTTATCTCAAATCAATGGGCTGTAAATCAAACCAGTTTGAGGGTCAGATTGTCGCTCAAAAACTTCTTGAAGCCGGATATATACAAGTTAAAAAGCCGGAAGATTCAGAAATTTATATTCTAAATTCTTGTTCTGTCACTCAAACCAGTGACAATGAGGGAATGTATCTTCTAAGACATGCTCACAATCTCGGACTAACAACAATCTTAACCGGCTGTATTGCACAGATTGAGAAAGAAAAATTGCTGTCAGAGCCTTTTATTGATTACGTTTTTGGAAACGAGGACAAATTCAGACTTCCGGAACTGCTCGCAAAAGACGAACATTTTGCAGTAAAAGACCTGATGTCAGAAAACGAGTTTTGCAAAGTAACACTTGACGATACAACCAAGACCAGAATCAGCCTAAAAATACAGGACGGCTGCGATAACAGATGCTCTTACTGCATAATTCCTTACGGGAGAGGAAAATCAAGAAGCGCGGATTCTGAATTTATTATAAGAGAAATTAATAAATACGCGGAATCAGACTACAAAGAAGTTGTCCTGACAGGAATCCATATTGGCTTGTGGGGCAGAGATTTAGGTAAAGAATTATTGGATCTGCTTATTGAAATCGAAGAGAAAACGACAATTTCGAGATATCGTCTCGGCTCATTGAATCCGCTTGAAATTACACCTGAGATGCTTAATTTTCTGCAGACAAGCGAAAAGTTCTGCCCGCATTTTCATCTTTCCTTGCAATCTGCGTGCAATAAGACATTGAAGCGAATGAACAGACATTATACTGTTGAATATTATCTTGACCAGATTGAAGACATTGTTTCACGCTTCGACAAGCCGTTTCTGGGAAGTGACATTATTGCAGGATTTGCGGGAGAAACAGAAGAAGATTTTGAGATTACGGTCGAGAATTTAAGGAAGTCAAAACTCAGTCAAATTCACACTTTTCCGTATTCAATAAGAAAAGGTACGATTGCGGAAAAGCTTGACGGACATCTGCCGGAAAAGATAAAAGAAGAAAGAGCCGGTATTATTAAACAGATTTCCGCAGAAAAATACAAGGCCTTTTTAGAATCAAACATCGGATGCGAGCAAGAAGTTTTGATAGAAAAAAGGCTTGACAAAACCGGCAAATACAAAGGGATTACGCGGAATTACCTGACGGTCAGACTTGATGAGGGAGAATTCAATACTCTCAAGCGGGTTGTATTAACCGCCGAAAACCTATCTTAAGTAGTTAAAAACGAGCTGTATTGCTGCTGCATTTGTGCGATTAACAAATCCATAGAGGAGAATTTCTTTTCCAGACGTGCTCTGTATTTTTCAATTGACGCATTTTCTTTTGTAATCTTATCATTCCATTTAGTAATTTGTCTCTGATAAGACTCTTCGGTTATTGCAAAATATCCCGTAACGGATTGCAAAGCGTTTTCCAGAAGTGTTTCTACCTGCGTAAATATACCTTTGTTGTTATCTCCGCCGACAAGAAGCGCCTTAACCGCGTCAGCATCAGCTTCGTAAGCTTCCAGGAACTTATCCTTATCAAAAGTCAAATCTATAATACTTTCATTTGATGTGGAAATATTATTTGCGCTTGCTGAATCAACGGAAATACCGATTGCGTCGAGGTTTCTGAACACGGTTGTGCCCATATCGGAACTTGTCATAAGGTTTCTTAACTGATTTCTTATAAGCTTAAGAGTTGATTCACTGTGCGAATTGCCGTCAACAGCGAGTGCCTCATCAAGATTTTTCATCAATTCGTTATAAGAATCAACGACATCGGAAAGCGCATTTGCGACAGTTTCCTTATCACGTTCCACTGTAATTGTAACCGGAGCCCCCTCTGTCAAATCTTTTAATTCCAGAGTCAGACCTTTTATACGGGAAATATCACTTGTTACGGTATTTGAAGAAGAGGTATAAGTCGTGCCGTTTATCGAAAATCTTGCATTTTTACCGATTGTCTGCGTATCGACATTCATTCTTGTAACATCTACAGAGCCGTCGTTCTTTCTTTCAGTTGAGGTATAACCCATAATATCCGTAAAGTTGCTTGTTCCTGCTTCGATATTAATAAGCGCAGAACCCGTAGTTCTTGATTTAATAACGAGTTTGCCGTCTATACTATCCCAGTATGCAGTCGCATTTGACTCTTCTGAAGAATTAATCTGTGAAATTATATCAGCAAGCGTAGTTGTACTGCCTATAGTAATTTCCTGATTACCGACAATAAACGTACCTTCCGTAACCTGCCCACGCCTGAACAGACCGGAATCAGTTACAACAGAGTCGACATTTACGTTGTAAAGAGCGCGTGCGCTTTCAACGCGTCCTGTTTCTTCGTTTTTCGTAAGCCCTGTAACAGCTTGAAGGTTAGAAGTATCAGTAGTCGCCCCGACTTCAATATTAACGCCTTCGGTTTTAGAGTTAAATAGAAGGACTCCGTTTGCCAGATTCAAATCAACATCTGAGAATTTAGCGGCAATTTCAGATCTCAAATCTCTGAAAGTCTTTTCAGGATCTATGTTAAACACGGCTTTTTCACCGTCCCTGTAGACAGTAAAAGTTCCTTCTGAAATATTCAGATTGCCCATTTTTGTATCCAGAGTCGCAAAACTTGCTGCTGAGGCGGATTTTTCTTCTATAATTGTAGTTGTTTCCACGACTTCCGTAGAGCTTGCCATATATCCGTCCATATCATCTTTATACGTCAGATAAATATTGGAATTCGGGTTAATTATTGAAGAGGTGGTTCCGCTTGTATTAATAGTCGCGTTAGAATCGTTAATATATAGTTTTCCGTTGAAGAACGCGGCGTTTACACCTGCGGCGTTAAGCTTATCTACAAGCGAGCCGAAGGTTTCGTCAGCCGTAATATTAATAATTTTGTCTTCTCCGTCGACGGTAACTGACAGAACCCCTTCCGAGCGCAGATAATCATTTCCCCACGGGGTATCGAATTCGCTCAGGAGTGTATCCAGAGTTGCGGTTTCTTTGTGAATTATTGTTGTAGATATTTGTTCCGTGCCTGTATAATTATATTTTTCGGACGGAGAAGTTGTTCCGAAGAGTTTTTCAACGACATTGGAGGCGTTAGAAATACTGTTTGATTTTGCGATATACGAATTGCCCTGTCCGATTAAAACGAGTTTTGAAGAGTCGCCATCCGTGATAAGCCCTGTTTGAATGCCGAAGCTTTCGAGCGTATCGAGGAAGGAGCCGAGCGTTTCATCAGAGGAGATAAGCGCGGTATATTTTACGCCGTTATTGTAGATGTAGTATTCGCCTGCCGTGACGCCTAAATCCGAGAGCAGTGTATCTCGCGTTGCGCCTGCAATTGCTGTTGTAACTTCGGTAGAGTTGAGGTTATTGGAAACGTTGTAAGTTTTGTTATACGCGCCCATCAGGAAGCTTCCGAGGGTGCCTGAAACATCAAAATCCGCAAGAGAATTTGAGGATATGTTGAATCTTCCTGCGCCGTCGACAGAGGCTTGAATCCCGTATCCGGCAAGGGCGGAGATAACGCTTCCGAGAGATTGTGTTTTTGAGAAATTGAGCGTAATATTTTGGATAATTCCTTCGTTTGTAACTGTTTTGAGCGTTAATGAGGCATTTCCGGAGGCGTCAAAGTTAATTCCTGTTCCGTAGGCATATTCGAGATTTTCGAGCGTTGTGCCGTCTGAGGCGGCAACTTTTGTTGTGGAACTCAAAGAACCCGTGGTTTTATTAGACCAGACGGTTGTAACAGTAGCGCTGTTACTAATATTCAATACATCTTGCAAGTTAGAGCCGCCGGCATAATTTGAAAGAGAGAATTCATAATCACTTGTAAACGTCAAAGTACCGTCCGGATTTAAAGACCCGTATATTCCGTTTTGCTCAAACATTTCTAACAGCTCTGCAATTGTAGTAGAGTTGGAAAGAGTCATAGCACCTTTTACAAGCCCATCTTCATCATTGATGTACACAACACCATCCCCATTAGAATAGCCTTTTATTTGTCCGAGGGTTGTACTCAAAGTTGCAGGTGCAGTTGTCGTAAGCTTCAGGGTATCGGTCGGAGTGTTTTCGTAAGTTGTTTTGCCGGAGGTTGTGTAGGTATAACCGTTTCCGGCGCCTTCAAACTTCAAGACATCTAAGAGGTTTGATGACATGTCGGTTATATATCCGTTTGTAAGCGGTCTAATATTAAGCACACCGGTAGAATCGATTGTAACGGAATAATTACCATCTTTCTGGAAAAGCAATAATTCCAAATCTTGAATAGTAGAGCTTGAAGTAACTGTAATGCTTTGTTTTTCTCTAAAGTCCGTCACGAATGTTATTTCACCTTCGCCGCTGAGTCCGAGTTCGCCGAGGGTTGTATTCATGTTTGCCGTATATGTAGTACCGCTTGTCAGCTTATTTGAATCGGTATTGCCGTAGACATTTTCAACACTTGTTGTATAAGTATAGCCTTCACCGGCAGTAAGGTTAAAAATATCTGCAAATTCTTCGTCGAACTCTATAACATGATCACCGGTAGGACCCATCATTCGAGGAATAATTGAAAGTCTTCCATATGATAATTGCGCGGCAAAATCCAGTACGGAATTATTTAACTGATTTAATAAATCACCGACTGTAGAGGTATTTTCAATTGTGAATGATATAGTAGTTTCACCATAAGCTGAATCATTTGCTTGTAGATGACATATATCCTTCTCTCCTAGCGTAAACCCTAAATCAACCAGCTTGGTATCTTCGGTTATGTAGCCTGATGTGCTTGCTGAGAGTTCGTCGGAGGTTGTGTTTAAATATATAGTATTATACTCGTACGAATATCCTTCGCCGGACTGCATATTTAGAATGTCTTCAAGGTTGCTGTCAATAGAGGTTACAACAGCACTAGAAGTTCCGGATATGCCCAAATTCCCGTTAGATAATGATACGGACAGCCCTTTTTCTTCCAGACGGCTTTTTAAATCAGCAATAGTATCCGTCGGCTTAAATGTCAACAGAAAGCTCTGTGTAGGCCCGCTGCTCGGGATTTGTTGTCCCCGAATTACGCCGTTAGAAGTCAAGCCTAATTGTCCTAATGTTGTGTTAGAGGTTGCTGTGACTGTCTGCTTGCTTGAAGCTTCAAGACGTGAAGAATTTGTATTTTTACCAAATTCTACGATCCTATATGTCTTACCTTCACCGTATTCCAGATTGAATATATCTCTAAAATTCTCTTCCATTTTAACAATTATGATATCAGTGGAAGGTGTAATGGTTAACTGCCCGTTGTTGGTAAGTTGATATGCGAATTTGCCGTTCAACTGATTGGAGATAGAGCTCAACATAGTGTGAACCGTAGTTTCCGAACCTATGTTTATTGTTGCACTCTGCGCGCCTCCACTGCCGGCATACGTTAAATAATTAAACAGAGTTTTGGTACCTAAGCTAAATCCCAGCTCACTCATTTTTGTATCCAGAGTTATCGGCTTATAAACCTCAAGTTTTTTGGAAGCTGTGTTTTCTTTGACATTAACAGTTTCTTCAGTATAGAAGTCTGTACTACCATCAAAACCAAAATAGCGGAAGACATTACCTTTAGCTGTTCCGGCAGCAGAGACAACATAAGAACTAGATAAATAATGTGAACTATCCCCTTTAAATGTCATTTTCCCGTTAGTAATACTTGCTTTTACACCATAATTGCTCTCTACAAAGTTGAGGAAATTATTAACAGTAGAAGTTGATGTTACTGTAAATGTTCCACTAATTATTGAATCATTTTCATATCCAACTAGTCTAATTTCATCTCCGACTTCAAGTATATCTGTAGTAGCAACGCCACCTGTATTCATAATCTCCGTAAGTTTTGTAGTACCAAGAGCCAGGGTCGGAGCTGCTCCAGTATTTATTTGGGCAAACAACATGTCTCCGGTTACTGTCGTGCCAACTGTCGTGGTCACTGTTCTTGATGTAGTAGTCACTCCTATTCCGAAGGCATCGATTATATCACCTTCCAGATATGCTTCTGATTTACTATAACCTTCGTAATTCCATGGAGTATTTGTTGTCTTCAAAACTCCATCGGTCATAGATGCGGAAAATGAATAACCATAGATAGACTTTCCTCTATTCACACCACCAAAGGGATTGTTAAATACACGGTCAAATGTATCTGTATCTGATACCGTATAGGTTTTCAGAACATTTCCAGACGCAGATTTTACATAAATCGCATGACTTATAGAATCCCAATTATCTATATAGTCAGAAATTTTGGAATCCATTGTTGCTGCTACCTTATAAGAAGTACTGACGGTCTGAGTGATTCCGACAAAAGCATCATAGTAATCTGCTACACGTATACCCAGTTTCGTTGCAAGTTCTCCACTTACATAATTGCCATTTCCGCCATTATCAAGAGATATTACACCATTGTTAATAGTCATAGTTATACCTTTTTCAGATAAACGCTGCCGTATATCGTTTAAAGAATCTTCTGGAGAGAAATATTGACCACTAGGATTATTCGATATAGCAGGTTCCCAGATTAATAATTCAAGCGTACTACTGTCGCCAAAATCAATAATATCACCCAGCTTTGTACCAAAAGTTGCAGTTTCGGTTATTGTCATCGTATACGTCAGAGGAGAAGAAGAGTTCATTGCTAAACCGGAATAGTGAACTTCGTAATCCAAATCCCAGCCGACAGCATCCGCAAAGCCACCTTGAACGTATAATCCGCCAGACGATGTTAATGCCATAGAGCCCTCAGAATTGACTGTCATATCTATACCATAACTGCTCAATTCGTCTTTTAAATCTCCAAATGTCATTGTAGATGATATAGTGATTGTTGCAAAAGAACTACCGTTTGCAGAATAAACAACAAGTTTGTTATTAGAACTTGATAAACTTATCGCATCGGATATCAATGAGTCTTCCGTAATAACACCTGAACTTCCTACATAAACAGGAGAACTTGATGTCTGAGTCATACCCGTTGTTACAGTTGTTGAAGAAATAAGAGTTCTCCCTATACCCAGTTTCGCAAGAATACCGGTATCTTGATAGAGATCTTCGGCATTAGCACCGTTTGATGAACTGAAAGAAATTACCCCGTCAGACATAGAAGCTGTAATCCCTACAGCTGCAAAGGCATCAAGCAAATCTCCAAATGTAGTACTTCCCGTTACTGTATAATAACTCTCATCACCCCTTATATCATATAATTTTATTCGATTCTGGGTACCGCTTCCCAGCGTAATAAAATCACTAATAAGCGAGTCTTCCGTTGCAATCGTTCCCGTCGTATACGTCAAAGGCGCAGTTGAGGTTACATTCTGAGGTGTCGTAACTCCGGTGGAAGAAGAAGTTACACCAATACCCAATGCTTCTGCACCCTCGCCCTTGATATACAAGTCATCGGATTCTATTGTTATTACACCGTTATTAATTGAAATATCAAAGTCATAGCCCTTCTCCTGAGCCGTTACTTTCATCATCTGAAAAGCGTCATCAAGCGTTACATCTCCGGCATAAGAAGTCTTGTAAATCCAGCTTGAATTACTGTCCTTAAGATAAAATTCAAACTCTTTATCCCCGATACCCAGCTCTCCCAGAGTCGTTGTGCCGTCCACAGTCTGAGTTATAGTGTATTTCAAAGCGGAAGAGGTTGATGTATTCGCCGTCGTAACCTCGTATTCCGTTTCTATACCTAAATCCTCCGCAACAGAGCCCTTAATGATATTACCGTTTGAAGAGGTCAATGTTATTCTGCCCTGATTTATACTCCCTGAAATACCATAATTCTGAAGCTCTGCAAAAATTTCATCAAGCGTCATTCCGTCACTTGTCGCAATATGACCGACAGATACATTCTTTGAATTGTAAATATCAATCCCGCCGGAGGAGTTTATACCCAGATCCGCCAAACTGTCCGAACCCGTCGCATAGCTTACCGACTCAGTATACAAAACATTCCCCGTCGCATTTACATATCCGACAGAACCAGAAGCCGCACTGATTCCAAGAGCATCAGCCGCACTTCCGCTCACCTCGCCGCCGCTGATTGTAAGAACTCCGTTTGGACCCAGTGATGCCGTTAATCCTGCATTATTAATACTCTCAACCACATCATCAAGCGTCATATCACCATTCACCGCAACTGTCGTTGTTACGCCGCTTGAATCCTTGATTACAAGTTCAGGATTTGAACCCACGCTGTCCCACGCGGTTAACTCATTTAACTTTGTTTCTCCCGTCGCCTGAGTTACCGTCGTAACTATCGTTTCATACTGCAAATCATCAGCCGTCTGGGTCTTGGAATTCATATCCGACTCAAGACCCAATGCCTCAATTATACCCGTATTGCCGCTGTCTACAATCTCAGCATCCCTGATAGTAAACACGCCGTCTGAAGTTAATTCCGCATCAACTCCGTTTGCCCGAAGTTCATCTATTAAGTCCTGCAATGTCGTGTTTGCATCAATTCCTATCGTATATGATGTGTCATTTGCGTTAACTATGATATTTCCCGCATTAATTTCCCCGAGTTCGGAAATCTTCGTATCACCTGTCGCTGTAGTTACAATCGTCTCTGAAGTAGATGTCTCAAGAAACGTACTCTCATATCCGCTTGCACTCTCCAGATGAAGTGCATCTATTATTCCTGTATTATCAATATCATTTATCGCACCGTTATCAAGATTAATACTGAAAACTCCCGTCTTTTCGTTAAAAGAAGCTTCAGCACCGGCATTCTGCAGTTTTGTTATTAAGCTCGAAATTGTATCATTCTCAGTTATAGAAATAATATGCTCCGTTGAATCAACGGTAACACCTATATTACCCGCCTTGACTCCCAGATCCGTCAGCTTTGAATTCATCGTTGCAGTAGCAGACTGCGTTATCGTTGTCATGAATTTGTATCAGCTCACTGCCTGGGTATTTGTAGCAAGATTATCCACCAGAACATCGTATTCCCCCTCCTCAGCTTCTGTTGTCGCAAGAGCTGTAACAATAGCTGCGTCTGAAGATGTCGCAAGTTTCTGTGCAAAAATATCCATTGAAGGGATAGCAAAGCTGGAATCAGTTACTTTCTCTATCATTGTGCGGAATGATGAGAAAAATGACTTGATATTACCCAAAGTCTCCTGCAAAGATTCTACATTGGTCTTCTCTGCCTCATATTCTTCAACCTTGGCTTCTCTGAGCGATACCAGTGACTCTACCCATGATGAGGTGTCTAATCCTGATGCTAATCCGCTAAATGAAATACTCATACTTGTTTTTCCTTCGCTGGGGTATATATATTTTATCTTTTCCCCGCCGCCTTTTGTATAAGACTGGTTACGGGGTAAGTTTTGAAAGAAAAGGTACCGGTCGACACCCGATACCCGCTCCTAATACATAAAGAACGAATATTTAATCGGAGCTTTTTTATTGTCGTTATTCTGAATAAATCCTTGTTCTTCAGGTCTTATCATTTTGCATAACATTTTCTATAAAATGTTATGCAAAATTTGGATTCAAATATGCATAAATAAAGGATTCTTTTTTTTAACAAAATTTAAAAAATTTTTAACAGGGGTTCACAACGTTTCTGGAATATGCTATAATACTATATGAAAGTCTTAATGCATTGTTTGAGCGCATAACATTTTATAGAAAATGTTATGCTTTTAGTTTTCATGCGGGTTTCAAAAGAAAATTTACATATATTTACCTATACCCCATTTACCCGAAAAATAGTTTATGCTAACATAAATGTATTGGAGTAAGAAAATTATGATTACAATCAAAGACGTAGAACACGTAGCAAAACTGGCTCGTTTGGAATTAACGGAAGAAGAAAAAGAGAAGTTTACAAAACAACTGGGTGACGTACTCAAACACGTTGATGCCATGAACGAAGTTGATACATCAAATGTTGAACCTATGGCGCACGCAATTGATTTTGTAAACGTTATGAGAGACGATGAAGTCTATTACGAACAAACAAAAGAGGAATTAATGAAAAACGCTCCGGATGAAGAAAACGGGTTTTTCAGAGTTCCGAAAATTAACTAAATAAAAGAGGGTTAACTGCCCTCTTTTTTTATAAGGAGTCCAACTATATGACAAAATATATTTTTATAACAGGCGGTGTTGTAAGTTCTTTAGGCAAAGGGATCATCGGCGCTTCTCTGGGTAAGTTGTTGAGAGCAAGAGGGTTTTCAGTTGCCATACAAAAATTCGACCCCTATATTAATGTTGACCCCGGCACTATGAGCCCATTCCAGCACGGAGAAGTTTTTGTAACCGATGACGGCGCAGAAACCGACTTGGATTTGGGACATTACGAAAGATTTATTGATACAAATTTCTCTCAAATAAGCAATGTAACGTCAGGAAGCGTTTACCAGACTGTTATAAAAAAAGAGCGCAGAGGAGATTATCTCGGTGCAACCGTTCAGGTAATTCCGCATATTACAAATGAAATTAAATCAAGAATTATAAAAGCTCAAAAATTCTTTAAACCTGATTTTCAGATTATTGAAATCGGCGGTACGATTGGTGACATTGAGAGTTTGCCGTTTATTGAATCAATAAGACAGTTCAAAACAGAAGCAGGAATCGGAAACGCAATTAACATTCACTGCACACTGTTACCTTATTTACCGACTTCGGGCGAATTAAAGACAAAACCGTCGCAGCACAGCGTTCAAGTTTTAAGAAGCTACGGTCTGCAGCCGGAAATTCTTGTTTGCAGGACTTCTAAACCGATTCCTAAAACTGAAAAAGACAAACTGGCTCTGTTCTGCTCTGTTTCTAAAGAAGCAGTTATTGAATGCAGGGACTTGAAGAGTATTTACGAAGTTCCGCTTGCACTTGAGGAGCAAAAATTTGCGGATGTTGTACTAAAACTTTTGCAGGTTCAGGACAGAAAAGCAGATTTAACAAAATGGAGAGAACTTGTCGAGCGAATTAACCATCCTACGGGCACAATCAAGATTGCAATTGCAGGAAAATACACAAAACTTTCAGACGCTTACATTTCTGTTGTAGAATCTATCAAACATGCCGGCTATGCTGATAATGTTAAAACCGAAATCAAATGGATAAATTCTGAAGAATGCGTTGACGGGGATAAATGCAAAGAGCTAATGGACGGCGTTGACGGGGTAATTGTTCCGGGCGGTTTCGGAATCAGAGGTATTGAGGGGAAACTCAACGTAATTAAGTATGCAAGAGAAAACAATATTCCGTTTTTAGGAATCTGTCTGGGTATGCAATGTGCCGTTATTGAATATGCAAGAAATGTTGCAGGTTTAAAAGGTGCAAACTCTACGGAATTTGACGAAAATGCTGCGATTCCGGTAATTGATTTAATGGTAGAACAGAAAAATGTAAAAGGCTACGGCGGTACAATGAGACTCGGAGCATATGACTGCCATCTCAAAAAAGGTACGAAAGCTCATGAAGTTTATGGTGCAAATAAGATTTCAGAACGCCACAGACACAGATATGAAGTTAACACCGAATATATCGAACCTTTAAAGAAAGCCGGTCTGGTATTCTCAGGAATGTCACCGGACGGAATGCTTTCTGAAATAGTGGAGCTTCCGGAACTTGACTGGTTTGTTGCTTGCCAGTTCCATCCGGAATTTAAGTCACGCCCTGAAAGACCGCACCCGCTGTTTAAGGGCTTGATAGATGCAGTTATAAAACAGAAAAAAGAGCTATAAACATTACTTGTTTATAACAATGTTCTTAAACATATTATTCTTAGGGGCTTCATTTCCTAATTTAACGAGTTTTTCAAATGCAAATTTTAGAGGATTCATACGCTTTTCGCTTTGAATAGTGACAACTTTATCCTGCTTAAAATCCAGCATTGTTTTTGGCACAATAACCTCCGGCTTTTGTACAAACCTTGTAAAAGTAATATAAGGTTTACCCTCTTTTTCACCGATATCAACCAATAGACGACGGTTAAAGTAATACTTTTCAATATTTTTGCGGGAGTTGTTGAGCTTTTCAAATTTTCCGTGTTCTGCGGCGTAGTTTGCAACACTTCTCAATGATTCGCTATTAAAGAATCTTGCTCTAAAACTTAAAACATTGTTTTGCGAGTTAATATTCATATCCGTATTAAAAACCGTAAAAATATTTTTTGTCATTATAGGTTAACTTAATCTTAAAAACGCTTCAACCTTTGCCTTAATTGAATTTGAGGCATAATCATCAATATCAATATAAAGCCCGTTGTATTTATCGGCTAAATATTTTGCAAGCTGCGCTTTTGCACAGAATGCCTGCGCATAAAAAACAGTAGGAACATTTTCGTCTACATACATTTCCAGCTCTAAATCGGCAGGAGTTCCTGCTTCTACACACCTTGTCCAGCCGTAAACGTGTGTTGTATCAGGAAATAGTCTTAAAATTTCCAAATCATTAGGCGGCACACCCCAGAATCCAAATTGCGCAGGGATTTGGGTTAAAGAATGCTTGCGAGGTGTTATAATATCAGCAGTAATCATTGTTATCTTGTCATATAAAGACAGATTACTCGTACTTATTTGCAACTCTCTTTTAGGCTCAAGTTTTTCATAAATTGTCTGAATTACATTATATCCCATATCAGCAAGAATTCTTGAAGCAAACCAGCCGCTGTCGCATTTGTCTTTCCCGATAGGTGCTATTATCAAATCAGGTTTGAGATAAATCGTATTATCAATAATATTTCTTATAATTTTACAATAAGATTCAGGAAGAATATTTGTCTTAGGATAATAAAAATCAATATCCAGATCAATCCATTCTGCGGAAGGATAATCTTGCTTAACTTTTTTTACTATATCAGGGTCGGGATACCCCCAGAAACCTATTTTCGTTATACTTGCCATAATCTTATATTACAATAAACAGGAGAAAATTTGATTATGATAAAACAAAATGATATAATAGGGGTAAATGATACAGGGCTAAAGCCCGACTACAAGACCAGTGTAGCGGAGGATATGAAAATGAGTGAAAATATAGAAATAAAAGAAGTTAACGGAGTCGATTTTGTTCGATTTCAGCCAAAAGGCGTCTGCTGCAAACTTATGCAGATGAGAATTAAAGACGATATTATAGAAGACGTTGAATTCGTAGGCGGATGCAACGGAAACCTTAAAGGAATAGGAATTCTTATCCGCGGAATGAATATTCACGATATTATTCCAAAACTTAGCGGACTCCCATGCGGCAGCAGACCTACAAGCTGTCCGGACCAGCTGACACAGGGAATACAGGCATATATTGAAGCAAAATCAGCTATTAAAGCATAACATGGGACACTTTCTTAATAAGAGAATTATAGTGAAAGGGCAATAATGAAAACAATAACTTTAATCAAAGGGGACGGAATCGGACCGGAAATTACTGATGCGGTAATTAAAATAATTAATGCTGCCGGTGTTGTTATAGATTGGGATATCCAGAGGGCAGGCGCCGACGTGATCGCAGAAGATGGAACTCCGCTCCCCCAGAGAGTTATTGATTCTGTTAAAAATAATAAAATTGCCCTGAAATCACCGGTTACGACTCCAATCGGCAAGGGGTTCAGATCTGTTAATGTCCAATTAAGAAAAGAACTTGATTTATATGCAAACCTGAGACCTTGCTACAACTTACCTAACGTAAAAACAAGGTATGACAAAGTTGATATCGTTGTCGTAAGAGAAAATACGGAAGATTTATACGCAGGAATTGAACGTCAGGTAGACGAAAATACGGCAGAAAGCATAAAAATTATTACGCGGGAAGCTTCTGAGCGTATAGCAGAATTTGCTTTTGACTATGCAGTTAAAAACAACAGAAAAGAAGTTTGCGTTGTCACCAAAGCCAACATCTGCAAACTCTCTGACGGATTATTTTTAGATTGCGCAAGAAAGATTGCCGCAAAATACACGAATATAAAATTCAGAGAAATTCTTGTCGATAACTGCTGTATGCAGCTTGTTCAAAACCCTAATCAATTTGATGTTCTTTTACTTCCGAATTTATACGGCGATATTGTCTCAGACCTTTGCGCAGGACTTGTCGGCGGACTCGGAATTGCTCAGGGTGCTAATATCGGTAAAGATTATGCCGTTTTTGAACCGGTTCACGGCTCCGCACCTGATATTGCGGGTCAGGACAAAGCAAATCCGACAGCGATGCTTATGTCTGCAATAGAAATGCTAAATTACATAGGAGAAACTGAAGCTGCAAGCAGAATAAAACTTGCACTCTTTGAGACCTTAAATGCAGGAATAAAGACTGCTGATTTAAACGGCTCCGCTTCCTGCAGTGAATTTACTCAGGCAATAGTTGACAGGCTTGCAGTTCTTGTAAAATAACCGTCTATTTCATACGTTTCAAAAGTTTTAAGCATTCTCCCGCATACTTTTTAATAGTTGCAGGAAAATCACCTTTTATAAGCTGTTTCAAATCCTCTTTTGAATTATTATTCTCAAGAATCTGACTGCCGCGTTTTTTCAAATACAATTTAAAGCGGGAAATTGTAGAATCCTGCCTTACCGCTTCAACAGTAACAACTCTGCTGTCAGGTTTTTTGTTAGGCTTTTTGCTTAACGTAACAATATCGACATATCCGTTTCCGGGTTTGCCTTTTCTATATCCTTTTATCGGCTGATAATTTTCAGACGGTTTATATACTCTTAAAATTCGCCTGTTTGGCCACTTCCTTTCAGGATATGACCAGTCCTGATTATGCATATCATAATATTCTTTTTCAATAACTCTGATTTTTGGCCTGCCGTACCTATCAATTTCATTAAGAGTTACATTTTCTCCTTGTTTGGTAATACTGCGCCAGAGCTTATTTTTAGGTTTTAATGTTTTATATTCGATTGGTGATACATTATCAAAAAAACTTGATAAATAGCCCATGTATTATCCTTTCCGTTTTTTTGTATTAAAACCGAAAAAAATAAAATTTGCTAGTCTTTATTACGAAGTTTTTCAATAAACTTTTTCATACGCTCCATCGCAATTTTAAGGTTATCAAGAGAATATGCATAAGATATTCTCAAATACCCTTCTCCGCTTGCGCCAAAAGCATTCCCCGGAACAGCGGCCACTTTTTCTTCCTCTAGAAATCTTGTTGCAAATTCTTCACTTGCCATACCAAATTCTTTTATGCAAGGAAAAACGTAAAAAGCACCGTACGGTTCAAAACATTCCAAATTCATTTCCTTGAAAGCATTCAAAAGAAACCTTCTGCGTTGATTGTATGCCTGACGCATCATCTTTATATCTTCATCCCCGTTTTTTAAAGCTTCAACCGCCGCATACTGGCTTGTTGTCGGTGCACACATTATTGCAAACTGGTGAATCTTTGTCATTTGTTTAATAATTTCTTTCGGTGCACAGGCATACCCGAGCCTCCAGCCTGTCATTGCGTATGCCTTTGAAAAACCGTTAATCAAAATTGTACGCTCTTTCATCCCGTCAAGTGAAGCTATTGAAACATGTTCACCTTTATAGGTTAATTCCGCATAAATTTCGTCAGACATAACGTAAATATCATTTTTAATAATAATTTCTGCAATTTCTTCCAGATCTTTTCGCTCCATAATCGCACCTGTCGGATTATTCGGGAACGGAAGAATCAAAACTTTTGTTTTATCAGTAATAGCATTTTTGAGCTCTTCCGCCGTAAGTCTGAACTCGTTTTCTGCTTTAAGATTAATTATTACCGGTTTTGCGCCGGCTAAAATTGCGCAAGGCTCATACGATACATAAGAAGGCTGAGGAATAATGACTTCATCTCCCGGATTAATCAATGCTCTAAGACCGATATCAATAGCTTCCGAACCGCCAACCGTAACAATCACTTCACTTTGCGGATCATACGTAATATTTTGCTTGCGCTTTAGGTAATTACATATTTCTTCCCTTAATTCTTTTAATCCTGAGTTAGAAGTATAAAAAGTTTTGCCCTTTTCAAGAGCAAAAATGCCTTCATCTCTTATATGCCAAGGCGTATCAAAATCAGGCTCCCCGACCCCCAGAGAAATCGCATCTTTCATCTCGCTTACAATGTCAAAAAACTTGCGGATTCCTGATGGTTTTAAGCTTTGAACAGCAGCTGAAAGAGGTTTTGTCATGGTGTAATAATCTCCCTTTCATCTTCGTGTTTTTTATCAAAAACCGTTCCGTGGTCTTTGTATTTTTTGAGTACAAAATGAGTTGCAGTGCTCAAAACGCTATCCAGTGTAGAAAGTTTGTCTGACACAAAATTTGCAATCTCTCTCAATGTTTTTTCTTCAAGTGTAACAAGAAGGTCATATCCGCCTGAAATCAAATAAACCGCTCTTACTTCCGGATAATTATAGATACGCTCCGCGATTTTATCAAACCCCTGTCCTCTTTGCGGCGTAACTTTAACTTCAATCAGTGCCGAAACTTTATCAATAGAAGTCTTATCCCAGTTAATAAGCGTGTGGTATCCGCAAATTATTCCTTCTTCTTCAAGTTTTTTAATCTCATTTGCAACATCAATTTCTTCTGCCCCAAGAAGAACTGCAAGTTCTTTCAAATCAATGCGGCTGTTTTTTTCTAAAATTGATAATAATTCTTCTCTCACGCTTCACCTCATCTGATAAAATTTGTATAAATTCGCTCTTCCGTCTGTTCCGGTTTATTTATACCATTATTCCTTCCTGCCTCAATACACTTAAGCATCCACGCCATATTTCTGCCTAAAGTTCTCATTGTCTGCAAACCTTCCAAATCCTGTTTTGCTTCTTCGGCAGCTTTCCCGTGAATGTTGTTCCAATAAAATGAAGAAACTACCGGCATATTGCAGATTGTAAAATACTTATTTAAAACATCAAAACTTGCAGTTGTACCGGAGCGTCTTGCAGAAGCTATAGCAGCCCCCGGTTTGTAAGCAAAAGCATAACCGCCTGCATAGAAAGCACGATCAAGGAACGAAAGAATTCTTCCGGACGGATGCGCAAAATAAACAGGAGTTCCGAAAACAAATCCGTCTGAAGATTTAGCCTTTTCGATAAATTCGTTAACCCTTCCGTCTTCAAAAACACATTTTCCGAGTCCGTTTCTGCATGCACCGCAGCCGCAGCAATCACGGATTTCACAGTTGCCTAACTGAAAAATCTCTGTTTCAATTCCTTCTTCATTCAAGGTTTTTGCAGCTTCACTCAAAGCAGTATATGTACAGCCGTTTTTGTTAGAACTTCCGTTAACTAATAGAACCTTCATACACCCTCCCGATTACAGTTATTGTCGGGTATACTAACCCGACCTATATTTTCAACTTGTAGTTTTAATACCAATGAAAAATGTTTTTTCTTATCCACTTTTAACCAGTAATCTTACTATTTAATAAAAAGTGGTTCGTTTCTTTTTTGCATACTTTTTTCTTTCCGTAAAGAAAAAAGTATGGTGCCGATGGGGAGACTGTCTTGCTCGCTCGCGTTTAACGGGTCTGCACGCCGCTGCCGACGCAGCGCCGTTTCGCCCTCAGCTCGCTCGCGCTCGAACTCTTAAATGCTGCGCATTTGGAGTTCTCGTCTCCTTTATACTACAGTTTTAATTTTCAACAACTGCCGATGGGGAGACTCGAACTCCCGACCTATTGATTACGAATCAATTGCTCTACCACCTGAGCCACATCGGCTTGAATTCTTCTTTAATATAGCACAAAAACAAAATTATCAAAAACAAACTTTCCCCTGTCAGATATAACTGTGTGTATATATTTATTTACATTCTGTTGATATAGATTTATTATGTGTTAAGATTTATCTGAACCCAACTTGATGAAGGAGTACGTATCGTGAAAAAAATTGGTTTGATACTTGCAGCAATAGTACTGTTAAGCATTAACAGCCCTGTTTTTGCTCAAACTCCTATTGAAACATCAATCGAAAGATATACCAAACAAATTCAGGAAAACCCTAATGCATCACTTGCTTATTCAAACAGAGCTTCTATGAAGTTTTTGAAGCAGGATATACAGGGGGCTATTCAGGATTTTGATAAGGCAATTGAACTTAGTCCTAATAATCCGGAACTATATTTAAACAGAGGTTACATAAAACAGCTTGTTAATGACCTTAATGGTGCTATGGCAGACTATAACAAAGCTATTGCGATTAATAAAAACTTTGCTTACGCATATAACAACAGAGGTGTTTTAAAAGTTGCGCTCAATGATATAGAAGGTGCTATGGAAGATTATGCAAAAGCAATTTCTATTAACAAAAATTATTCTGACGTTTATTATAACCGCGCTAATTTAAAATATATGCTCGATGATAATAAAGGTGCACTGGAAGATTACAATATCGCAATTGAACTAAACCCGAAAGATGCAGAAGCTTTTAACAACAGAGGCGTTGTTAAAAAGAGAATGAATTTTAACGTAGGTGCTCTAAGCGATTATACTCAGGCAATTGCATTGAATCCGAAAGACAGTATTGCATACGCAAACAGAGGCCGTTTGAAAAAGCTTTATTTTGATAACGAAGGGGCCGCAATAGATTTGGATCAGGCAATTGCGCTTGCAGAAACACAAACATTTATCAAGAATGTAAAACCGCTATTGTCTAATGAAAGCTACATAGCAGCAATTCCTACCGTTAGAGGGGTTGTTCCTGAATTTACCCAGACTGCGCCGGCTGCAAAATCAGAAACAGTTCAGGTCGCAAGTGCAGAGATTAAAAATCCTGTAAAACAAGTTACGCAGCAGGTAGAAAAAAAATCGGAATTAAGGGAAGAAATAAAACCGGTTGCAAAACAGCAGGAAATCAAACCGCAAATAGCTTACAATCCTGCTCCAAAGAAAGAACCTGTGCAGCAAAAACCGGTTCAGCAGCCGGCAAAAGCTACTGCTGTCGTTTCACCGAAACAGCCTGAAGAACCAAAGCTTGCTGCAAATACAATAAGTGCAGGTGTTGCTACAGTACAAGCACCTAATGCTCCCGTAATTACAACTACAGCAATTAAAAAGAACCCGACAACAAATATTAAACTTGCGGAAAGCTACTACATAAGAGGACTCCAAAAATGTGTTCTCAGAGACTTGCAAGGTGCAATTGCAGATTTGAATAAAGCCATAGAAAATAATTCTAAATACGCAGATGCATATTTCTACAGAGCTGCAATAAGAAAAGAATTGGGTGATACTGAAGGCTTTAGAAAAGATTACTCTACGGCAATACAAATCAATCCGTCATTGCAAGCATTTAATGACTCTAATTGCCTGTCATTGATTAGCGGGTAAAGATGAAAATAGACGGTAATATCAACAATAATCCTAGCTTTGGAAAGTTTATAAGAATTACAGGACGCCCGAATCATTTGAAAAGATTCAGGCAAGAAATGCGGGAAGATTCTTATGAATTCTTATCTTTCATTACCAATAAAACCGAAAAAAATCATACTTGTACTTAATAACCGGAAAAGATCTGGATAAACTTATTGATATAATAGGTAAGATGCCGCATTTTTTCAAAATAAGATGGAATCCTGAAAAGTACATTAAAAAGGCTCCAAAATGTTATAAACTAAATGACGCCAGAAAACATTTCAAAAAAAATAAAAAATTATAGATACACAAAAAGAGCCTTATATAGTGGCTCTATTTTCAAAAATGGGGCGGATAGTGGGACTTTGCTCGAACTCTTTAATAAAACTTTACAACCAGTTTTATCATCTTCCCATACGATTATACTTTATTTAGAAATAGAAAATTATCTTAATGGGGTTGAAAATTAAAATGCAATAATTTATAATAAAAACACAGGGTGGTAGTTTCTCAAGCTACCAATAAGCCTTGTAGAGGTCTAACGGTTCTTATCTATTAAGATGAGAGCCGTTTTTTAATACGCATAAAATCAAAAAGATTAAAAATAATGCTAGATTGAAATTATCCATATCAGCCCCCTTTCTAGTCGGGAACTAACCCGAGGTCTACAATAATTTTGTCGGTTGGTTTCCTATAGAAAAGCTTATCTTTACCCTGTGTTTAATTATTCATAGTTCAAATTGATTTATTACTAAAAATAATTATATAATAAATATGTTAATAAAAAGATGGAAAATTGATGGAATTACTGTTGAGATTAAAGTTGAGGATGGTGTATCAACTAAGGAAGAACAAACTTTAGCTTCTGTAAATTTATTAAAATTTTTAGTTGAAGGTCATATTGATAGTTTAGTAAAAAATAATGCTTCAAAAGAAGAAGTAAAAAATTATAAAGAATCATTAGAACTAATCAATAATTATCTTGAATATAAACAGCAACTTTAAAGAGTTCGAATCCCATTAAGGGGTTGTATGTTTTTTAAAATTTGTTCGAACTCCAGAATTCAATGATTTCAATAAAAAAGACCCTTTCGGGTCAATTTTTAAAAATGGGGCGGATAGTGGGATTCGAACCCACGTATATCGGAACCACAATCCGAGGTCTTAACCACTTGACGATATCCGCCATATTTTGGACATCTTTTAGTATATCAAATCAAAATTTTTACGCAAGTAGAAATAATAAGACACCGCGATGTAATCGCGGCGCCTTTAAAACATTTAATTAATTTATTCTCTGGAACATATAGCCGATTCCTCTGGCCGTAAGAATCAATTCCGGATTTGTCGGATCTGTTTCCAATTTAGAACGCAATCTTGAAATGTGAACGTCTACAACTCGTGTATCAATTCTGTGATCAGCAGGATAAGACCATACATGCTGCAGAATTTCATTTCTTGAATATGCTTGTCCAGAATTATTGACAAGAAGTTCCAGCAGACTAAATTCCATACCTGTTAAACGGATACGTTCACCTTTTCTGTAAACCTGGCGTCTTGCTGTATCAATTTTTATAGCGCCTGTTGTAATAATGTTTTTATTATTTTTACCGCCTGCTGTACTGCCTGCTGCCGATGATGATGCAGGAATAATTACATCTTTGCTTATTGTTCTTCTTAAAACAGCTTTTACACGGGCTTCAAGTTCTTTCGGGCTAAAAGGTTTGATTACATAATCATCTGCACCGAGTTCTAAACCTGTAATTCTTTCTGATACATCGCCCAATGCCGTAAGTATAATTATTGGAACATCTGAAGTTCTGCGGATTTCGCGAGTTACGCCATAACCGTCCATTTTTGGCATCATTACATCTAATACTACCAAATCCGGATTAGTTTTGTTAAAAACTTCAACGGCTTCTTCTCCGTCTTCTGCCGTAACAACATCATACCCGACCATTTTAAGGCGGGTTTCCAGAATCCTTCTGATACTTGCTTCGTCATCTGCAACTAAAATCTTCTGACGAGCTTCTCCTTCTGTACCTGCCTCTTGCAATTCTTCATTCTCTGCCATTTGTCCACCTTTTTACTTGTATTTACAAAAATTTGAAATTCTTAATATTAATACATATATCTTAATAGAATTTTATCGATTTTGCAAGGGGGGGGTAAGATGGGGTAAATGTATTTTGTTGATAAACGAAACAACTATCTTGATTAAAATTATCCTGCATATTTGCTCTATTAGAGAATTTTTAATAGTTTCCCTCTTTATTAACATAATTCGTGGAGGATTCAATTATGTATCGTTTTTTTCTTATACTTCTTATTTTTACGTTCTTAACACATCTGGTACTTCCTGCGGATGCCGGAACTATTGTTACAAGGCGCCCTATTTACGGAGGTTATAACCGTAGTTTTAATCACAGCAGAGGATTTCATCACAAAAGATACCCGGGAAACTACAGAAGACCACCGCACAGAGTTATTAACAGATACAACAATCCTTATTATTATAACAATTACAATAATAACAGATTCTATAACAACAGATATAATAACAGACGTTTTTACAGACCCGGATACACAACATCCTTTGCTGATATAGGAGCCTTAGAAAGTTATACGCTTAACAAAAATTATTCAAAAGAGAGTGATCTAGAACGTTTGGAAAGGCTTGAAATGCAAACTTTCGGAGCAATACAAAGCGGTGATATCAACCAGCGATATGACAATGTAAGAAGTGCAATTCTATCCCGTCCTCAACCGACCAGAACAAGTAATTCCTTATTCAGAACAATAGGTAATTTCTTTGGCGGTCAAATGACAGGATTTACACCTTCATTCGATAATGATCCATTCTTTTCCGACTCATATTTTAACCAGAATCCATATCCTACCACATACGGAACACAATCCGCCTCTACCTACTCAAGACCGTTTGGAGGCGGTTCGCGTATACAAAATTACGGAACAGGTTCAACCTGCGGTGTTCAGCTTCTGGATTAAACTACAATCCCCTCTCAGGATGGGCGGAATTGGATAATTTAATCTCGTAATACTCATTTTTGTCAATATTAACTCCCATTTTGTTAATATCAATAACAAATTTCTTTTTTTTCTTTTTCTTTTTGGGAGTTAAATCATTATTGCCTGACAATTGTATTACCTTCCCCAACCTGAACAATAATTGGCTTGTGAGTTTTAATTTCTTCCGGCGTAAGGTCAGCATAAGTTACAATAATAATCTTGTCGCCCGGCTGCGCTTTTCTTGCGGCAGCTCCGTTCAGGCAGAAGCATTTAGAGCCTCTTTGACCTTTTATTGCATAAGTTTGGAATCTTTCCCCGTTGTTTATATTTAATATTTCGACTTTTTCCCACTCTAAGATATCGGCTGCATCAAGAAAATCTTCATCTATAGTAATTGAACCTACATAGTTTAGATTTGCATCCGTAACAGTGGCTCTATGTATTTTTGAACGTAAAAATTGTCTTAACATATTTACCTCGCCTACTAATATTATCACACGGAAAAATAGAAATCCATGTTAATGTAAATACTCAGGCGATGAAATTTACACAGGAATTAATAAAATTTTAGTAAAAGGAGGGAATATGTTAGATTTGTTTATTTTAGAAACTTGTCCTTATTGTAAAAAAGTTATGTCATTTATGGATGATCGAGATATCAAGTATCATAAAGTAGACATAACAGATAAAGCTTCGGAAGATGCATTAATCCAAATGGGCGGAAAGCGTCAAGTTCCGTTTCTTGTAGATACAGACAGAAACATTCAAATGTATGAGTCGAATGATATCATTGAATATCTAAAAACCATAATATAATCTTCAAAAGGCAAACCCTCAAAGCGCAAGACTTTGAGGGTCATTGAAAGGACCTTTATTATCTCTGTTATTATTTTGTTTTTACGACGTTATTAGATTAAGTTCAAAGCGATTGACGGCATCTGGTTAGCAGTTGCTAACAGAGTTGCTGTTGACTGCTGCAGAATCTGATATTTGATGTAGTTAGAAGATTCTGTCGCAACGTCTGCGTCTTTGATTGTAGAATTTGCTTCTATCAAGTTTTCTCTTTGAACATCGGTTGATTCAATTGCAGAATCCAATCTGTTCATATAAGCACCGATTTTAGTAGATCTGAGTGATACATTATCAATAGCATCATCAATAAAGTCAATAAATTCACGTGCTGAACTGTCGTTTCTGTAAATAGCCGCACACATAGCAGTTATTGTAAATTGACCGTTAATTGTTGCTTCACCGTTTGCTGCAGTAATTACTCCGTTTTCTGCAAGAGCTGCGGCAAGAGCTGATTCGTAAGAACCTGTAAGATATTGAATTTCTCCGGCTGCATTTGTTACAGGTTTCCCCTCTGCATCAAGTTGTCTTGCTTTGTAGGCAAGATCATCACCGGTGCTGGATGTTAAATTCAGATAACCATCACCAGTTGCTTTTGAACCAAATCCCATTAAAGAAGTTGTTTCTGCACTTGCAAACAAGAATGCATCCATTTTAATAACGCATCTTGCGTCGGAATACAAACCAACCTGCAGGTTAATATCTGTTGTCCTTGAACCGTCAAGTAGGTAAGTATCGTTAAAATCTGTAATCTGACATAAACGGTTAATTTCATCCATTCTTTGAACAACTTCTGTTGCGATAGCATCTAAAGAAGCTGAACCGTAAGTTCCGTTTGCTGCCTGCATGGTTAAGTCTCTGATTCTCTGGAGATAATCATTAATAATATCTAAGATACCTTCCTGAGTCGTTAACATATCAAGACCCATTTGAGCGTTAGTTTCAATGATGTCATAACCGTTAATTTTGGCTTCCATGCCTGCGGATACTGCGTATCCTGCTGCGTCATCAGCTGCAGAGTTTATCTTGAAGCCTGTAGATAATCTCTCCATTGCTGTGTTCATACCTTTGGTTGCATCTCTAAGGTAAGTTTGACAGGTTAATGACGCCAAGTTCGTGTTAATTGTGATTGTTGATGTCGCACCCATAATAAATTCCTTTCAATAAATTTACTTTGCCTTTCTTCATGATTTACGGCACGAAAAAACAGAACTTTACAACTTTAGTTGGATAATCATACAAATGGTGGAGATGAATCTCAAATACACAATATTAGCGGGCTTACACAGACATTAAATATAAAAAACTTCTATAACTAAAGTTATAGAATTACCCGCCTGTCATACCATATCAGCTAATATTCAGAGCGCAAACTATATAGTATTTATTAAATAGACAGGGAGGAGTTTTTATGAATTTAGATAAATCAAGAACATTGCAGAATTTAGTAAATGCATTTGCAGGAGAGTCACAGGCGAGAAACAGATATACTTTTTTCGCTAAAGTTGCAAAACAGGAAGGATATGAACAAATAAGCGCCGTTTTTCTTGAAACCGCAGAAAACGAAAAAGAACATGCAAAGTTATTTTATAAACATATTCCGAATGCCAAGCATCTTGGAGTAACAGGTTCTTATCCGTTCTTTTTCGGCAGCACATTTGATAACCTGCTTTCTGCAGCAGAAGGCGAAAGAGAAGAGTGGGAATCTTTGTATAAAGAATCCGCTTTAATCGCTAAGGATGAGGGTTTTGATGAAATATCCAAATTGTTTTCAAATATAGTAGAAATCGAAAAGAGACATGCACACAGATTTGAATCACTTGCCGGAATTTTGAAAGATAATGCTTTATTTAAAAAAGAAGAAGTTACTCAATGGATTTGCCGCAAATGCGGCCACACGCAGATTGGTAAAGAAGCTCCTTGTATTTGTCCGGTTTGCGAACACCCGCAGGGGTATTTTCAATTGTACATAGAAAAGTACTAAATTTTTTTAAGATTTCAATATATAGTTGACATGGGGCGAGCTTAGAGGTAAACTTTATATATAATGGGCTCGTCCCATTTTTGGGGTAAAGAATTAATAAAGGAAGAGTATGGAAAATAAGAAGCTAATTACTGCACTAATGGTATGCTGTATGTCTTTTTTGCCTGTTAAGGCAGCAGACACTACAATCAGTTCTGATATTACAGGTCAAGATACGACAGCTTTGATAAATAACGCCGGAGATCATCTTATTATTGAAAATAATGTAAATATTTCTAATAATAGAGGTGAAAATAGCGGAGGTATTCATAATTTAGGGAATTTGACAATTAACGATGGTACACAAGGTGTCCATGCAACTTTTCAAGGTAACAGCAATAGCGCGCCATGGGGCGGCGGCGGAGCAATATACAGCTATGCTTCCGGAACAGAGATAAGTATTGGTGATTATACTTCTTTTGAAGATAATAATAAGGGCGTAAATGTACCGGCTGCCGGTGCGGTGTATGTAGGAAATGCAACTTCTCTTGCAATAGGCGAGCATGTCAATTTTTCCGGCAATTCTGCTGGTCAGGGAAATTCACCGGGAATTGGCGGCGCTATGTATATTGAAAACAGCGCTACCACAATTGGTCAGGCTATTAATGTAGAAAGCAACACAGCAGCTTCAGGCGGCGGATTGTTTATATCAAATCCAAACGGCTCTACAGCTACAATCGGAGCCGGAGCTGTATTTACGAAAAATGAGGCATTAACCGGCGACGGCGGTGCTTTAGTAAGTGATATGACAAACCTTACAATAGGTTCAGGGGCTAGATTTGAAGATAATATTGCAGCAGGAAACGGCGGAGCAATTTCTACGGCTCAAACATTTACTTATGAGCAGGCAGGTAAGGTTACAATAGGAAGCGGTGCTCGATTTACAGACAATGAAGCAGCAGGTAATGGCGGAGCAATCTATAATATTACAGAAGTTGAAATTCAGGGTGCAACTTTTGAAGGAAATTCTGCAGTTACTGGCGGGGCGATTTACAATACAGCGACTGTTAATGTAAACGGTGCAACTTTTACAGGCAACAAAGCTAATAAAGGCGGAGCTTTATATAATGCCCAAAATGCAACTGCAACATTGCAGGATGTAACTTTCTCCGCAAAAAGCGGCGACGCCTCAAACAGTATTTATAACGCAGGTTCTGTCGTGACTTCATCAAGTGCCGGTAAAACAAATACCTTTAACAGTGATATTTACGGAGACGGAACAATTACAAATACGGGCTCTTCTTCTTTTGGCGGTGATAATTCCAAATTTGTGGGAACATTTACCCAGCAAGTTGCAGGTGCAGAGACAACAGTTACGGGAACTTTCTTCGGCGGAACTTCTAAGGTATCAAACGGTACGCTTAACTGGGAAACTCAAACAGGTATTCCGTCGGGCGGAAGTCTAACTATTACCGGCGGGAATTTAAATATCGGAAGTTCTGACGGTCAAACAACAGGTAAATTTACTGTCGGAACGAATTCTGCTATCGGAGATGCCGTAAACGTACAAGTTAATAAAAATTCTGTACTTGCGAATGATAATACTCTGACTATCGGTCAGGGGCAGGAATTTACTAACGCCGGTAAGGTTGAAGGTTCCGGCAATTTAACGGTTTCAGACGGCAGTAACTCCGGAACTATAGAACAGGATTCTGTAACTATAGCATCCGGTGGAAGTAACGCATTTGAAAATTCAGGATCTATAGAAACAGGTACATTAAAGAATCAGGGTTCTTTGACGACTACAACTACCGGCTCAGTTATTGCAGATACAATAACAAACGAACAAGGTGCAACATTTACAAACAATTCTACTAATGTGCAGGCAGGTCGGTTTGATAATGCAGGAGAAGTCAAAGGTGCAGGTTCTTTAACTCTCGGAAGCGGAACTAATACAGGCTCTATAACACAAGAGGCTATTACAATTGCTTCCGGCGGAACTTACAACAACGGTTCAGAAACTTCAACAGGAGCAGAAATTAATGTTGATAGCCTTATAATTGACGGAACATTGAACAATTATGGCTCTATCGGAAACGATAAGGCTGTTACAAGTATTACAAACAACGGTACTTTTGAAAATAAAGGTTCAGGCTCAATTGTTGCAGATACAATAACAAACAATGCCGGAGCAACATTCAAAACAGAAAATAAAGATGTTGTAGCTGATGTATTTAATAATTACGGTGCTTATGAAGGTTCCGGCTCTACTACTGCAGGAGAAGGCGGTAATTCAAGTACAATTATAGATAATATTGTAACTATAAATGGAAATTATGATAATACCGGAACTATTAGTGCCAAACAAGAATTTCATAACACAGGAACAATTACAGATTCAAATGCTGCCGTCAATAACAGTAGCATAACAACCGTTGGCGGTTCAAACAGCGGAAGCATTACACAGGATTCCGTAAAGATTACGGGTACTTTTGAAAATACGGGCTCAATAACAGTTGACAATAGTTTCAGCAACAGCGGAACAATTACTGATTCAAATTCTACAGCGGATAATAGCAGTATAACTATTAATAATTCAGGAACTAATACCGGTTCAATTACTCAAGATGCAATAACTATCGCAACAGGCGGCAGTTTAACTTCCGGAGGCGGAACAAATCAGGCTTCTATTGTTGTTAATAATTTTACAAACAATGGAATTGTAACTCTTGATAACTCTATCTTGAATGTTTTAACAAGAGATGTAACTACAGGTACAATCAATGCAATTAATTCCGGAAACCAGCTTAGCGCAAATATAACAGGCGGCAACTTAAACATAGGATATAACGGAACTGCCGGTTCTCTGCAGCAAACAGGCGGAAGTGTTGCTGCGAATGCAATTGTAGATGTTACTGCCGGAAGTACTTATGATATTAATGCCGGAAGTGTAATTCTTGATAAAGGAGCTGGTAGTGCTGATACCTGGGCAGGTACGATAAATCTTACCGGCGGGGAGCTTACAACAAACGGATTTACCGGCGGAAACGGAGTTCTTGATGCCGATACCGGTAAATTTAATGTAACAAACGGCAGTGATATTACAATAGGTAAAGACAGTTCAATAGCTGGAGATGTCACAACAAAAATCGACAGCACTTCTAAATTAAATATCAACAACGGCGGAAGCGTTGTACTTAATAGCGGTGACAATTGGTCAGGTACAATTGTTCTCGGAAAAGAAGGTGTTCAAAATGACACTTCTTCTCTTGACGTAAGCGGTTTAACTTCAACAGGGGCTTTACAAGCTAATAGCGGAAGTTTGACTGTTGGATCTAATAATCTTGACATAACAACAGGAAGTTATATTGAGAATGAAGTTGCTATTCAAACCAGCGGCAACATAAAAGTTACAGGGACTGGTGTTGTAGGTGTCGATGACAACGACAAACTTGCCAGCACTTCTGTAATAACGTTAACAGGCGATGGAACTTTAAATTATGGTAATACAAAAGATCCAGCCTTTATAATCAATGCTACATCTGGTAACTTAAATCTTTTAGATGGTTCAAAACTTACTATTGGAGGAACTAGCACTATTGCTGATGCTGTTGCCCTTGATATACAAAAAGGTTCAACACTAACTCTTAATAGCGCGGTACTCAATCTTGATAACGAAGATCAATGGGATGGCAAAATTATAAATCAAGCCGGCGGAACTATTAATGCAAATGGATTAATTAATAATTCAGACACGGCTTCTTTAGAACAAAATAGCGGGGTGTTGAACATATACAACGATGCTCAGCTAACTCTCGGAAAAGGCAGCTTTATAAAAGATGGTGAAATCAATATTACTAAAGGTGCGGATGGTGAAAACGGTTCAACATTTACACTTGCAAACGGTACTATTGAAGGCGGTGACATGACAATCGATGCAAATTCCGCATTCATCGTCAAAAATGGTACGTTTACGCTGGACAAAATAAGCGGTAACGGGGTTGTGGATCAAGACGGAGTTATGCATGCGGCTCTGGTAAATGTTGCAAACGGTGAAAGAGTTCAGCACAATATTACAGAACTTGCAATAAACGGTCAAACTAATTTCAACATGGATATTCACGCACGCGGAAATCATTACACAAGCAACGACCAGTTTCTGGTTTCAAGCATGACCGGTAACGGTACCGCAAGAATTGATAACTGGAGCTTAAACGGTGATATCTTCGGTTGGGATGCGCCGATTGACAGAAATATAATCTTAGATCACGTATTTGTGGATGAAAACGGAAATCCGCTTCAAGGTAATATAGAAATTACCAGAAGAACGGAATTTACACCTATCGGTTATTATCAGCTTAACCAGCACGGAAGCGGTTCAGGATTGCATTATTCACTCGATTTGGTGGACTTCAATCCGCAAGTATTCAGAGGTCAGGTAGCTACTGTTGCGCAGTGGATGAACCAGTTGGCAATTGATGATATGTTATTTACCCACTCAATGGTTCTTCCGAGCTTTAAGGATGAAGACGGCGGCGTTGCTTATTCCGGTGTGATGGCTAACAGATACGCTTCATCAAATCCGCTCTTTGCACCATATCAATATTCCCGCAAAGACGGCGGTCTCTGGTACAAAATGTACGGAACATTTGAAAATCTGAATATGAACGTAAGCGGCCTCGGAAGAGTAGGAAACAATGCTTACGGTGCATTAATCGGTGCTGACTTCGGATTAAAAGAACTGAAAAATGGCTGGAAGTTTATGCCGACAGCTTACGTCGGTTATAATGGTGCACACCAGGCTTACCCTGGAATTGGTGCTTACCAGAACGGCGGTCAGGCAGGTTTCTTAGGAACATGGTATAAAAATAACTTCATTGTCGGCGGTTTGGTATACGGCGGTGTCTATGAAAACAGTATGGATGTAGGCGGACATACGGATAATGCCTTCAACTACTTTGCAGGTGCAGCAACCAAACTTGCTTACAACTGGAGATTCCACAGAGACTGGGTATTACAGCCTAACTTAATGGCTGCATATAACTTCTTTGGTCAGCAAAACTGGCATTCAGACTATGGTCAGATGGGCATGATGGCAGGAATGCTGAACGGTGTTAACCTGGCTCCTGGTGTAAACTTAATCTGGGAAAAAGAAACTTTCAGCATCTACGGTACATTACAGTATATGTATAACTTAAACGGTGCTGTTGGCGGCCGCGCAGGAAACGTCGGACTTCCGCAGGTTGAAATGGAAAGAGGCTACATTCAGTACGGTCTTGGTTTTACAAAGAGATGGGGCGACAGATTCTCCGGATATCTGCAAGCTGTTCTTAGAAACGTAGGCAGAACCGGTGTAGGCTTCCAGCTCGGATTTAATTTCCTTCTCGGAAAATAAGATTTATTTGATAATAGAGGGGCGGCGATTTTCAATCGCCGCCCTCAGTTTTTCTACAATCCATAAAAAAGCCGCCCGTTAAGGCGGCTTCTCTTCTTTTATTTATTAACCATTAGCTCAATGCCAGTAATGATTTTACGGATCTTGCATTTTCTCTTACGGATTCGTCAGAATGCATATTGATTGTATCATCCAAAATCTTAATAACTTCTGCCTTATCTTTAAGAGAAAGTATTTCATTGATTGTACTCATTGCAACTGCCGGAGAAAGGTCATTGATGCCTTTGCCCTGATTTACAATTACAATCTTTAAAGAGTCGTGAACATTTTTTCTTACAAGAGCACGTGAAGTGTATTCTCTGACTTCATTATCAGGAGAATTTGTTCCCAATTCTTCCAAGACTTCAATAGAAGCGTTATCCTGATGCGCTGCAAGAGCGTCAATAATTTCTGCTACATTTTTATTCATTATGCAGCCTCCTTTTCTTCAGCAAGCTTGATTTCATTTTGCCACATTGCCTTTAAATCTTCTACAGAAGTATCTTTTGTAATCTTATTGCCGCTGTGAACTTTGCTGATTAAAGCATTCCACTTGCCTGCAAGGCCTTTTCCGATATCAGTTACATCTGTATTAAGGAATGACATTTTCTTAGAAATTCCTTTACCGATATCTGAAACGTCAGTGTTCAAGAAAGACATTTTTTCGGAAATGCCTTTACCTAAATCGGATATAGAGTTTGAGAGTCCCTTACCAATATCAACAATATCAGTACTCATGACTTCATTAATAGCTTTAACACCAGCTAAGTCAGAAACATTTTTGTTCTTGGCATAAGTCCATGCGTTAGAAAGTCCTTCTCCAATCCTTTTAACAAAATTTACAATAGGTTCTGTAATACTGTTGCGTAATTTTGTCATGCTTCCTGCAACTGAGGATGTAATCATTTTTAATTTGCTTGTGTTCTTTGGCTGAAATCCTTCAAAAACATCGGCAAATTGCAAAGTATTCCCTTCAAAATTTACGTTTTGGAATGGATTTGTTGTTGAATTGCGAGATGTCTTGAACGGATTAGCGCTTTTTTGGTTTGGGGTAAGCCCTACATTGTTAATTCTCATACTATTCCTTTCTATATTCTCAGACTCTTTTACATTTATAGATTAACAATATTAAAAAGAAAATAAATCATTAGAATGGAGGATTATTTTTTGCAAAATCACTATAACTTTAGTATGAGATTTAAGAGGTTTGGGATATAATAAGGTTAAATAAAATGATAGAAAACTATATTACATATTTAAATTTTCTCAGCAAAAAATTTGATAAATTTTTTGAGAGTCAAAAGCCTTATATATTTTGTAAAAAAGGCTGCGGGAAGTGTTGTCAGAATGCACAATTTCCGTATTCTCAAATAGAGTTTGAATACTTGATGAGGGGGACGCTCTATCTTGATATAAAAACCAAAGAAGCTATTGTTAATAATATAAAAACTACGCTTGACGCAAAGAAAAATTTCGAAGGCAAGAAGTTTTTATACGATTGTCCATTTCTGATTGATAATGTTTGTGCTGTTTATGATTACAGGGGGATTGTATGCCGCTCTTTCGGGCTTCCTACAGTAGGCGAAAACGGAAAAATTAAAGCACCTTTTTGTTGTTTCCAGGGGTTAAATTATTCAAATGTTCTGGAGGACGGCGGAAATACAATTTCTGTAGAAAAGTTTAAAAAGCTGGGGGTAAAGGAAGAGCCTGTTGCTTTTAACATCAGCTATGAATTTTTAACCGATCCGGATTTTGAGCGGGGATTTAATTTTTCTTTTGGCGAGAAAAAACCTTTGATTGATTGGTTTGAAGAGTTGGAAAAAGTCTGAGATGAACAGAGTAATGACGGCGTTCCGGTCGCTTAGGTACAGAAATGGTAATAACTTAAATTCTGTCTCCCGGAATCTGTTTCATCATAATTGTTTTGTGCTTGCTGGATTCCTTATGCTTGTTTTCCGTATTAAATAAAAATGCCAGAGGAATAAGCAGAAATGCAATAAGGGCAAAAATTGAAAATACATCTACATAAGCCATCAGTCTTGATTGGGAAAGCAATGATTTATAAACGTATGAATTTGCTTTGATTGTCGCATAAGAGCTTGAAGCATTTGACATAAATGTACTTATAAGAGAGGACATTTTCTGCTGGAATACGAGGTTGAAGTTTGATAAATTATCGACAAAATGGAAAAGCTATAAAACTAACAACAGAGATATTAATAAAAAGAGGATATGAAAATCTCCCAAGTGATGTTCCAATACATTTAATTCCGAGCTAATGTGTGTCTACGATGAAAAACAAAGAATATATACTAGTACAAAAATAGGTTAAAAGCCTTGTCTCGAAACCATTTGCCCAAAATAATCACACCGGTTGAGCTATGTAAAAGAACAGACAGATTGATTTCTTATAACAGACACTTTGATTATCACAGTACACCTTATCTTTAAAGTTTCTCAAAATTCTCTGTCATTTTTCTTTTAAAGTTGTCCTGTTCGGGACAGATTATACTAGCAGATTCTTCGCCTGCCAAACTTTTATGAGCTTTAAGACCAACTCTTCCGGCTTGATTTATTTTCGTTGGGGTAGAAACCCACAACCTACTCAGCTTTTATAAATTCTCATGCAAAAAAGCCCCGAATTTTTCGAGGCTTTTTGATTAAAAATTATCCAATTATTTTACAACTTTTGAAATACTTGCGGTTATGTCATCGCCGCCGTATAAAACCATACCTTTTGAAAGCACAAGATTATAGTTTTTGGCTTTGGCTTCCGTAGCGATTGTTTCGCTTATGCTTTTATCTATTGCTTGCAGTTTTGTTGCATAATTTTTCTTTATTGCCTCCTGCTTTTTAGCAAATTCCGCAATTTAACCTGTCTTATATTATTTATTACCTTTTAGTGTAATTTTCGCTTTAGGAAGTTCCGGTGTTTGATTGGCTTT
>CALUQE010000018.1 GCA_944322845.1 Candidatus Gastranaerophilales bacterium | reverse complement strand
CTAATACATTTACCCCGAAAAGGTACCAAAAGAAAGAGAAACAACGCAAACGTTTTCTACGCTCTTACGAGCGTGGGACTGAATGGCTGTTGCAGGCGCCGCCTGCACTCTTTCGCTCGCTATCGTTATGCTCTCGCATAACACGCTTGCGGTGCGAAGGCTTGTTAGTGCTGACAGATGTAGGATGTGGTAAATCAGTGATTTACCGCATCAAGGTTATAGGGTTGGCAAAGCTTATTCGGTCACATAAGCACTTCAACTTATTCACTGAGATGTTTTTTCAAATTAGTCTTAATCCCGCTCAATGGACCGTTATTCGGAGCAACTAAATTCTGATAATAATGTTTTGCATACACAAACGGAAATTTAGGGAGCCAGGAAAATTTCATGATAACTCCGGCTGCATCAGCACCTTGCAGAAACATTAACTCATCAATTGTATCTTCATAAGCAGGCGAAATTGATGAGAATATTTTCAACAAATAATTTGTTGCGGTAACTCCGTAATACCCCGTTGTAACTCCGGGTTTTGTTACAAGTTCGGTAATTGTAAAATTAGAAGTATCTCTCAACGTGCTCAGGTTTTGAGGAAGAGTCATCTCATCCCCCCTAATCCCTTCAATTTGATAAGTTTGACCATTATAGACAATCACCATAACATTAGGTTTCGGCATATAAATATCGTCAAAAAGATTATCCAGAATCGGCTGGCCGTTCATATCCGTTACACCGTATTTATAGTTTTTGCAGGTAAGAAACATTCCGCCAAAAAGTAAGTCAATTGACGAATATTCCACCGGCAAAATTTCAAACCCTTTTTCGTCAAAAAGCCCGCATCTGCTTCCGCGCGTAAGTTTTGCATATTTGCCGAGAACTCTTTCCGCTCTGTTATACTTAGGCTCTACTAAAATCTGCCCGCTGTCGTTCATTATACCGAACTTTGTCCCGTCTTGAATAATCCAGCCGGTTTCACCGAGACGTATAAGCTTTTTGTATTGAGCATTCACTATAACTTTGCCGGCTTCATCCTTGAGACCGAACTTCCCTTCTTCATTAAAAACTTTGGGTTCGGCAAGAGTGATATTTTGTATAATTAATAATGATAAAATTAATAAAGCACATTTCTTCATAATAAAAGATTAGCATAAAATTAGAGATTTGTGTTAATTTATCAGTATGGTTTTATTGAGTAAAAGTTTTTATCTGAAAGATACGGTAGAGGTTGCGCAAAAACTTCTTGGCTGTGTGTTGTTTAGAGAGCTTGAGGGCAAAATTTATAAAAGTATTATTGTAGAGACGGAAGCTTACACTCAAGAAGATGCCGCATGTCATGCCTACAGAGGAATTACTCCGAGGTGTGAGGTTATGTATGGGGAAGGCGGAGCCGCCTATGTTTATTTTATTTACGGAATGCATTACTGCGTAAATGTTGTGACCGAAAAAAAAGGACGCGGCTGCGCAGTTCTGATAAGAGCGGTTGAGCCTCTGAATTATGAAGCAAAAACAAACGGCCCTGCAAGGTTATGCAAAGCTCTTAATATTACAAAAGAGCTTAACGGTGCAGATTTAACCTCCAAAGCTTCTCCCGTCTGGATAGAAAAAGGGGAAAAGACTGATTTTGAAATAGTTACCACACCAAGAATCGGTATAAAACAAAATGTCGATTATCCGTGGAGATTTTACATCAAAGATAACAAATGGGTTTCTGCATAAATTATAAATATAACTTTGTTAAAATCTTCTGAATCAAACTCGGTTTTTTATTATCAGGATAATACATCTCAATCTTGGGAGTTGTTTTATAGTTCAGATGCTTATTAAATTTTATTGCTCTGTCTATTTTTCTCAAAGTTCTTTTGTTATTCGAGCCAAATCCGTATTTTCTATAAAATTCATGCGGTGGTCTGGTCGGGTCATAAATAGTTGTTGCTGCTGTCAGTCTGATATTACCGCCGCAACCCATTTTACGGCTTAAATTTTGTGCAAAATCAAGAAACTTATTTCCAAAACCAAAACGCTTTTGAAAAACTAATAAATGGTCAATCCACAGATATTTATTTCCGCCTTTCTGTTCCGGAAACGCAACCATATCTCCTACTACACGGGGCATAAATGTAGTAAACATTCGATATATTGGTGTTCCCGGAGGATTATATATTAAAATCTCCGGCTTTTGTTGTATTGGTTTTAATGGAGCTATACGCATATTTTTACTAAAACTTGAAAAAATATTTTTTGCCTATACCATTTCTCTTAATTTTTTTAGCTGGTCTCTTATTTCTGCAGCACGTTCAAAATCAAGAATTTTAGCAGCTTTGTGCATATCTTTTTCCAGCTTGGTAATAAGTTTCGGCAAATCTTTCTTCTCTATACCTAAATCAACCATTTCTTCGGCTACAATATCCTCCAGATCTCTGTAGCTTGCAACAAGTGAAAGCAGGTTGTTTTCAATAGGTTTCTTAATTGTCTGCGGAATAATGCCGTATTTTTTGTTGTGAGCAAGCTGAATTTCCCGCCTTCTGTTTGTCTCATCAATTGCTCTCTGCATTGAATCGGTGATTTTGTCCGCATACATAATAACTTCACCGCAGGCGTTACGCGCTGCACGACCGATTGTCTGGATTAAACTTGTATCAGACCTCAAAAATCCTTCTTTATCCGCATCCATAATAGCAACAAGAGAAACCTCCGGAATATCAAGTCCTTCCCTTAAGAGGTTTACACCAATCAGAACATCAAATTCCCCAAGCCTTAAATCTCTCAAAATTTCAACACGCTCAATTGATTTAATTCCGCTGTGCAAATATCTTACGCGAATACCTTCCTGCAGGAAAAAGTCGCATAAGTCTTCCGCCATTTTCTTCGTAAGAGTGGTTATAAGAACGCGTTCTTCTTTCTTAGCCCTCTTTTCAATTTCAGCTTTCAAATCCGGAATCTGGGATTCAATAGGTCTTACGCTTATTTTCGGGTCAACAAGCCCTGTCGGACGAATAATTTGCTCTACTAACTGCTGTGAGGATTTTCTCTCAAATTCACCCGGTGTTGCGGAAATGTATATTTTTTGCCCGACTTTTGCAAAAAACTCTTCGCTTTTTAGCGGTCTGTTATCTTTAGCACACGGAAGCCTGAAACCAAACTCAACAAGCGTATTCTTTCTTGAAGCATCACCATGGTACATACCGTTTAATTGCGGAATTGTAACGTGAGATTCATCAATTACAGTCAAAAAATCTCCTCTGAAATAATCCAAAAGCGTTGCAGGCGCAGAACCTACAGGACGACGTTCTATTATTCTTGAATAATTCTCAATTCCCGAACAATATCCCATTTCTTTTATCATCTCAATATCGTATTTTACTCTCTGCTGGAGTCTTTGTGATTCTAGGATTTTATTCTGGCTTTCAAGCTCTGCAACCCTGTTTTTCAATTCCGTTCTTATCATGGAAATTGTTTCGTCTTCATTTTCATCATAAGCAATATAATGAACCGCAGGGTATATAATTACACTTTCAGGAGCTTCAATAATTTCTCCCGTTAAATTATCAATTCTTACAATTTTTTCTATTTCATCCCCAAAGAAATAAATTCTTGTAATAATTTTTTCATAAGCAGGCATAATTTCCAAAATATCGCCCCTTGCTCTGAAAGTTGAACGCTCAAGAACTAAATCATTTCTAGTATACTGAGTCATTACAAGATGCTTTATTAAATCGGCTCTATCTAAGTTATCGCCGACTGCTATTTTAATAGTGCCTTTAAAATAACTTTCCGGTAATCCTAAACCATAAATACAACTTACAGATGCAACTATAATTACATCATTCCTTTCATATAAACTTCTTGTTGTATTATGACGTAATCTATCAATCTCCTCATTTATACTTGCAGATTTTTCTATATAAGTATCAGTTCTCGGAATATAAGCCTCCGGCTGGTAATAGTCATAATAACTTATAAAATATTCAACCGCATTATTTGGAAAAAGCTCTTTGAACTCATTATAAAGCTGCGCGGCAAGAGTTTTGTTATGAGCAATAATAAGCGTAGGCTTCTGTATCTGCTCTATAACATTTGCAATGGTAAAAGTTTTGCCGGAACCTGTAATACCCAGAAGCGTCTGCGTATCATCTCCCGCCTTTAAACCTTCCACAAGTTCCTGTATTGCTTTCGGCTGATCCCCTGCCGGTTTATATTTCGACACAAGTTCAAATTTTCTTTCCATGCTATAATTATATACATAGGGATTTTTTTTGTAAAATTTTGTTAATTAAATGACAATTTTTAATCTTGATTCCTGTTAAATAAATAGCGACGTTGTATGAAGGAAATAGAAGAATGATAAAGCCGATTGGAGCACATGCTGTAAGCAGCCGCGCAGATAACCATACAATCGACAGTAAAACCGGTGAATATAAAGATCCGTTGATGAATTGGCCTTTAAGAGGAGCAGCATTTACTAATGAAGTAGGCGAAGCTTTGCGTCCTATTATCGGCAATGCCGCAAATTTAACCTGGGTTCCGGCATTAATGTATATCGGGGCTGACGTTTATGATAAGTACAAAAATGACCAAACTGAATATAGCCCTGATTCAAAAAGATGCTTAAAACAAGCAATTTTTCAGGGACTTGCCAGTGTTTTCCTGCCGGTTGTAGCAGTAAAATTCGGACAAAATGCTTTTTCACAGTTTGGAAAGTTTACGAAAGATAAAATCTCTTTAAACGCCAAAGAGCATATATCAAACATTGCAGAACAATTCATCGCAAACGGTAAAATGCGCGCATTCGACGGACAGGACGAAGAATGCGTAAAAGAATTCCTTTCTCAGGTTGCAAATAGCATGGATTACAATAATAAGAAAAAATCTTTAAAAAATACTTTTAAAATTTTTAGTCTTGATAAAAAAGAAAATATCGAAAATTACTCCGTAAAAACTATCAGAAATCTGATACAAATGCGCAAAGATTTATTACAACCTACATCAGAAGTTAAAGCGGGAAAATGGTACTCTAAATATATCAAAGCACTGAAAAGCGGACAAACAGAAAGTGTTGCAGTAAAAAGCATATTAACAGATTTTCAAAAAACTCAACTGACAAAAGGCAATTTTGTAAAAACACTGGGCGGATTTTGCGCACTCGGACTTGCTATAAAACCGATAGATCATTTTGTTGAAAATGTCTTAATCGGAAAGTACGTAGGACCGCAAATAGATAATTTTAATATAAAAAAGAAATAATCCAAACGGACTAGTACTTTAGTAGATTAAGAAAGCATGAATATAATGCTAAAATATATATGTAAGTCGGAGACAGCTTGTGCGATTGTCGGATTTCGACGAAAAATTGATTAGGCATTATGTGTGTGTGTTCGGCTTACTTCTTAAAAAAAATTTCCAAAATCTTTTCTTCATAATAATTAGCCTTGCTCCTTTTGTCTCTCTTCCGAAAGGAGCTTTTTGTATACTGTTTTCCTGTAAATTTTTTTTACAAATTATTCTAGAATACGAGCATTTTTTTGGTATTTACTATACAATGTTAGAATGAATTAAGGACGGGTTTATGGTGGAAACTTTTGAACTGACTAATTACAACTTTTATTCAAGCCGGCTGGACATGGAACTTATCACAAATATTGTTGATACCCTGAAAGAAATCCTTGAAGAAGATAAAAAACAGGAACAGCCGTTATTTTTGAAAGTCGCGGATGACTTCATTTTAAATATCGCGCGAAAAGTTGTTCAGGAGAAAAAGAAAACTTTTCTTATCGGTATTACCGGCGAAAGCGCCTCAGGAAAAACCGTCTTTGTTGATAACACCATAGAAGCCGTTGTCCGTGACAAAAAAGAAGGTATTTATACCGTTATCCGTCAGGATGATTATTACAAAGACACGTCAAAAGAATTAATTGAAGCAGGAAGCTATGATGCTTTATTTAAAACGGGTTTCAGTTTTGACACTCCGGACGTTATTGATTTAAATTTAATGCGTAAACATTTGCTGGGCTTAAAAAAAGGCGAAACTGTTGTTTCTCCGAAATATGATTTTGTAACCTGTGTTTCGGACCCTAACGGAGATATAAAAAAACCGGCAAAAGTTATTTTAACCGAAGGTCTGTATGTGCTTAATAAAGAATTAAGAGACATTATGGATGTAAAAGTTTATGTATTTACTCCGATTGATGTTATAAAAGAGCGCTGGTACAAACGTGCGGTATCACGCGGCAAAACAGGCGAAGCTGCTGATATGCAATTCAAAAACGTTAACGAAACCGCGCAGCAGTATATAAGACCAACTTATGAAATTTCTGATTGCATTATAAACGGTATGGTTGATAAAGATTACATAAAAGTAATCACCGACAAAATAATGACACGCTTGGCGGAGGTTTGCTGTTAGTGAAGATTAGTTCCAATATAAGTTTTCAGGGGAATATTTTGACTCCAAATAATATAATGTTGGTAGAAAATGTTCGTGCCCATATGAAAAATATAGAACGTAATGGAGTTGTGGTAAAAAATTGCATTTGTAAAATACCTGAAGGTCAGGTGTCGTTAACAACTCTTGATAAAAAATATAATATTGGTACAAGCGTTTGGGATAATAATTTAATTATCAAGCAATCTTTAAACAGACCCAATCAGGATGCACGATATTTTAAAATATCAACGAGAAACAATGTGGAGTACTCTCCAGATGATGATTCTGACTTTCGGGATGTTGAACAAGGCAGCAGACTTGCAAATGTTATTAATAAGCATTTAGCTAAAATTTTACCGAAATTTTTATAAAATTTTTTAGCAGCTGACAGATAAATTGTAATATGATAGCAGCTAAATCCGCGGCAACGTATGGTGTATGTTATAATAATTGAGGAAACATTGATTATATCTTCCAATAAGACAATGTGAAAAGGAGAAAGGATGTTTGAATTAAAGGCACAGATGTATTTTTCGGCAGCACATCATTTGCTTAATTATGACGGCGAATGCGAAAACCAGCACGGTCACAACTGGCTGGTAGAAGCTTACGTTAAAGGAGAATCGTTAGATAAAAGTAATATTCTTGTAGATTATAAGGTCTTAAAAAAAGAAATGAAGGCTGTTTTAGACCTTCTGGATCACAAAGATTTAAACGAACTTCCGTACTTTAAAGGCGAAAGCCCTTCCAGCGAAATAATTTCAATGTTTATATACAACAAGTTAAAAGAAAAAATCGTTCAGATTTCAAAAGTTTCTGTCTGGGAAACCGCAACCTCTTGCGCAAGCTATTTTGAAGAGGGATAGGGATAAAGATAATCCGGTTCTGCAAGTGTCATGTTTTAATATCGATTATGTTATAATAAATTTTGTAAAATTTATTACAGACTTAGAGAGGGCACTTGATGGATTTAATACAGTCGATACTGATGGGAATTGTACAGGGTTTGAGCGAATTTTTACCGATATCAAGCTCTGCACACCTTGTTTTTACCTCAAATTTTTACAAAGTTTTTAAAGGAATTGAAGTCGTTCATGAATCTAATCAGGAAATTTTTACTGATATAATGCTTCATCTGGGAACGCTTATTGCAGTTTTAATTTTCTTCAGAAAAGAAATTCTTGAAATCATTAAGGCGCTTTATTTCGGCTTAAAAAATAAAGATTATTCTTCCAGAGATTTCAAACTCGGAGTTTATATAATATTAGGTACAATAATTACGGTACTTATAGCTTATCCGCTCAATGAAATAGCCGGCGGGCTGGTGTTTAAGCCGGAAATTGTAGGTGTTTTACTTGTTTTAACAGGATTTTTGTTACTGTTCAGCGAGTATTGGGCTAAGAAGCATACTAACAAAACGGATATATCTCTTAAAAATTCAATTATTGTCGCTATAGCGCAAGGCTTAGCTGCACTTCCTGGATTTTCGCGTTCGGGATTAACAATTGCGGCAGGACTCTTAAGCGGAATGGACAGAAATATTGCTGCCAGATATTCTTTTTTACTCAGTATTCCGATAATTCTCGGCTCTTCAATGGTTTATCCGTTTGTAAAACTGGATTTTCATGAAGTTGCTGCTTTTAACTGGACTGCAATTATTGCAGGGACAATTGTTTCAGGACTTGTAGGATACGTTTGTATTAAATATTTTCTAAAATTTGTAGCAAAATTTTCGCTTGCAATTTTCGGTTATTATTGCATAATTGCAGGAATTTTTACTGCGATATTTTTTACAATTTATTAGCGGGAGGAGATTATGGTACTTAATAAATACATAGAGCACACTTTGTTAAAACAGGACGCAACAAAGGATGAGGTAGTAAAATTATTGAAAGAAGCCTGTGAATACAAGTTTTTAGGTGTATGCGTGAACCCTTGCAACGTTAGTCTGGCAAAGCAGTATTTAAAAGATACCGGCAATAATGAGGTTAAAGTCGTTACTGTTATTGGATTTCCTCTCGGTCAGTCGACAACAGAAAGCAAAATTCTTGAAACTATAGATGCAGTTAAAAACGGTGCGGATGAAATTGATATGGTAATTAACTGCGGAAAGCTCAAAGACGGTGATTACGACTACATAACAGAAGAGATTTCCAAAATAAAAGCAGCCTGCCAGAATCATAATTTGAAAGTAATTCTTGAAACAGATTTGTTAACAAAAGATGAAATTAAAACAGCTTGCGAGTTGTGCATAAAAGGCGGAGCAGATTTTGTAAAAACTTCAACAGGTTTTGTAAAAAACGGAGTCGGTGCAAAAGCCGAAGATGTAAAGCTTATGTATGAAACCGTTAAAGCTGCCGGGCTTCAGGTTAAAGCATCCGGCGGAATCAGAGACAGAGAAGCCGCTATAAAAATGATTGAAGCAGGTGCTTCCAGGCTGGGAACAAGCTCCGGCGTAAAGATTGTAAATTCTTAACCGTTTATATGTCGGGTCAGCCTGACCTGCAACTCTGATTTAGGTGGGCACGCTAACGCTTTGCCCACCCTACATTTTTTACCGGTTAAAATGCATCCCCTCAATTAAGATTATGTAAAGACACGGATTTAGTGTGTTAAACTATAAAATATAAGAGAGGAATTAACAGGAGGGAAATATGATACCAATTTTAGATTCAAAAAGACAATATGCCAAAATCGGCAGTGAAGTAGAAAAAGCAGTGTGCGAAGTTTTGCGCTCAGGCTCATATATTTTAGGCCCTAACTGCAAGGCTCTGGAAGTTGAACTCGCTAAATACATCGGCTGTAGTTACACAGTAGCTTTAAACTCAGGAACAGATGCTCTTCATCTTGCTTTAAGAGCTCTTGATATAGGAAAAGGCGATGAAGTAATTACAACAGCATTTACATTTGTTGCAACAACAGAAGCTATCGGTATCGTAGGTGCAACTCCGGTTTTTGCGGATATTGACCCTGATACATTCAATATCGATCCTAAGAAAATCGAAGAAAGAATTACTCCGAAAACAAAAGCAATAATTCCGGTTCATTTATACGGCCAGCCTTGTGATATGGACGCTATTATGGACATTGCTAAACGTTATAACTTATATGTAATTGAAGACTGCTGTCAGGCAATCGGTGCAGAATACAAAGGCCAAAAAGTCGGTACCTTCGGTGATATTGGCTGCTACAGCTTCTATCCGACAAAGAACCTCGGCGGTATGGGCGACGGCGGCTTAATCACAGTAAACAGTGAAAACTTGAGAAACAGAATTATCGCACTCAGAAATCACGGCGGTGCTGTAAGATATTACCACGATGAAATAGGCGTAAACTCACGTTTAGATGAAATTCAGGCAGCGATTTTAAGAGTAAAACTTAATTATATTGATGAATGGAATAAATTAAGAAGAGATCACGCAAAAACTTATAACGAGTTATTTGCAGGATGTCCGGATATTCAAACACCAAAGGAATTAGCTGATACGTATTGCGTATACCACCAGTACACAGTTAAAATTCCTAACAGAGACAATATCCACAAAATGCTTCAGGAAGCAGGAATCGGTGCTATGCTTTATTATCCGGTACCTTTACATCTTCAAAAAGTTCACGCACATCTCGGCTGGACTAAGGGAATGCTTCCTAACACTGAAAAAGATACAGAATGCGTTATTTCTCTTCCGATGTTCCCTGAATTAACATTAGAAGAACAAAAGACCGTTGCTTCTACATTGATTAACTGTATTGAAAAATCTAAGGCAGCTGTATAAAATTCTATAAAGAATTGTCACAAAAAAGACCGGATTAAATAATCCGGTCTTTTGCTTTTTTATCGAACAACAACATTCCTACAAATAACTGTTTTACAAACCGTTACAATTAGTGTATATTTAATATAAAAGAATTTATTAAAATAAGAGGAAAACTTATGAGCAATATTGTTATTTATTCAACAAAACCGATGCCGGAACTTCAGGCTGTTTTATCAGAAATTGATGATGCCGAAGTAAGAGTTGTTTCAATAGATCAAATGAAAGATTACGCAGTAATCAATCCGTCTTTAATGATTGTTGAAAATATAGATGCGGCAAAAGATGCGCTTATGACAAACAAATTTCCATGCCCGATATTATTTTTCGGTCCTACAAGAAGAGATGTTACGGTAAGAGCGGAAGGGTTTGACTTTATTAAAAATCCGAATGAAAAAGATGAGTTAATAGTTAGAGCCAATGCTCTTTTAAAAATTAAAGAACTGAAAAATAAAGTTGAAAAAGTTTCTACAACAGATGACCTTACGGGACTTCATAACAGAAAATATCTTCAAGAACGTCTAGAGGAAGAAATTTCCCGTTCTAAACGTTACGGAACAAAGCTTTCCTGCATATTATTTGATATCGATTTCTTCAAAGTTGTAAATGATATGTACGGTTATGAATGGGGTGATATTTTATTGAGAAATATTGCCAACAAATTAAGTGCAATGATAAGAAAAGAAGATATTCTGACAAGATACGGCGACGAAGAATTTCTGCTTGTTCTCCCTAATACATCAGAAGAAAACGCGTTCCTGTTTGGCGAAAGATTCAGAAGAGAAGTCGAAAAGATGGAATTTATTCCTGCAGGTGAAGACGAAGCTCACAAAGTTACTATTTCCGGCGGTATTTCCACATATCCTTGCATGCCTGACGTTGATGAAGATGCAAATACAGTTATCAGATATGCGGAACACGCCCTGTATAACGCTAAACACAGAGGCAAAAATAAAATTATTCAATTCTCTCAGATGAATCTGGAAATGTAGAATCGGAGTAATAAAAAATTTTCAAAGCGCTTGGTTTAATAAAACTAAGCGCTTTGTTTCATTTTCTGAAACTCATCCAAACCGATTTTCCAGCTGTCTTCATACTGAAAATCTCTTGAAGCAATAGCATCCGGAAGTCCGGCGTGATGTATCTTCGGAAGAAGATATTCCTCTGTCATCTCTATCGGAGCCGCGACTTCATCATCAGAATCCTGACAGATGAATACACCTTTGCCGTCAGGGTTTACTTTGTACCCTACAATTGTGATTTCATGTCCTGCAAGTTTGTTATCATTCTCAGGATCAGGCCATGTGTATCCGATAATAATATTATGTCCCATCTTCAATGTATCAAGAAGTTCTTTTTTTATTGTTGCAAAATCTTTTTCGTATCCTTTTAACCTGCCGTTTTCATCAACAATTTGATAAATTACTGAAGTTGTATTTTTGTCTTCCACAACAGATTCCACGTATGTTTTTTCAAAATCAATCAACCCTCCGTCCTCTTGCGTCCAGGCATTTGGTGCCCGTTTATCCGTCAGAGAATTATATGTCTGCTGTGAACCCAGCTGCATTAAAGTTGACTGCATCAAAACATCTATAATCGAACGTTCTCCGGGGTCTTTATGATGGTTTTGAATCCTTGCTCTTATGATTGCATTCTTATCAGGCTTTAATAAGACTGTTGCCGTGTCAAAATCATGAATTTGATGCGGAGTTTTAAATTTTTTCAAAAGCCATATAGCTTCGGAGGATTTTTCAGAGAGGCTGTCCATCTTTATAGTCTTAACAACTTCGTTGTTAGGAGAGGTAAGCCCTTCTACCATTCTGAAAAATTCGGCAGTATGCTTTGTCGCTAAATCAAACTCGATACTTGCAGCAGGACAGGTGCCCGTATGCATATTATCAAGTTCCCATTTTGCCTCTGCAATCTTTTTAGGATCTTCGGATAAATTCGTAATTAAACCTATAACCTGACGTTTATAAGGTGACGGAATATCTTCGCAGGTCTGGGTTATGACATAAGGATTTGCAAGAATATCAAGACATTCTTCCAAGATATTAATTTTATCCAAACCCGGATCTCTATCCTCTTTCAGGATTTTATACAAATTATCAAGAACCGTGCTTCTGTCATTTGAATTGTTCTTTAAAAGCAAGCCGGATTTTAGCGCAAATTCAAGTTTCTTTCTGTAATCAAGATGAAGTTCGTTAGAAAGTTCTTCATACTTTTTCTTTTCATCTCTTGTAGCAAGAGATGTTCGAACTGTTACGGCAGAAGTATACGCTTCAGCTCTGAATGCCGGCTTTGTTACAGGAGCCTGAGAGCTGTTAATACCGTCAGACTTTGCAGGGGCAGCCTTTTGCTGTATACCTGTCGTTGCATAAATATTATTAATATTTTGAAAATTCGCACTAACCATATACATATATAAAAACTCTCAATAATTAAAACTTGCTCTATTGTTAAGAAATATTAAAATCCCGCAATTTTCAAGCTTCATTTGTTTTATTATAAATAAAAGTGTAGTTTAAAGGTAATGTGTCTGAATGGTAAATTCGTATTATTATAACGGAAATCAATATATTCCGAGTACATCAGGAGACAGCAATAAAGGTTTTCTGGTCGCTTCTGCCGTTTCGTCCGCAATTTTAGGGACACTGCCTTTATGCGGAAAACCTTTTGAAAAACAGCTTGCAAAAGAACATACAAGAAATTATTTGTATAAAGATTCATTTTTAAACTCACTTAAAGTTTCGGGGCTTGATAAGAAAGGAGTAAGAATTATTCCGATGGAATTAAGCAGTGCAATGAATGATTATGCGCTCGGAAAAAACGCTGCTTATTTTCCCAAGGAAAAAGTTGTGAGAATAAATACTGACAAGATTTCAATTGCAGGATTTCACGAACTCGGGCATGCGATGAATGATATTACCGGAAAGCTCGGGAAATTTTTAAGTAAACTCCGCTGGCCGGGAAGAATTTTAGCAGGCTGGATGGGAACAGTAGCACTGTTTTCACGTCCAAAACCAAAAGAAGCTCCGAAAAACGGATTTGATTATGTGAAAGACAATTGCGGAAAAATCGCATTTGCCTGCATGCTTCCGACAGTTTTTGAAGAAGGAATGGCAAGTTATAAAGGGCTGAAACTCGCGAAGAAAACAGGACTTGCAGCACCTTTAATCAAAAACATGAAAAAACTGTACGGAAAAGCCCTTTTAACTTATATAGGACACGCAACAGCAACAGGCTTAGCAGTTGGCGCGGCGAGTATGATTATGGATAAATTCACAAGACCGACAAAAGTTGAAACTCCGGAATACCCGTTCTTTTTAATCTGATGAAATTTCTTCCAGTTCTTTATATTCGTTATCGAACACTTTTATCTTAACGAGTTTTCCGTCTTCATAAAAAGGTTCATATACGTTTTTTACTTTATAATCAGATGAATACGCGGTCTCTTTAACCTTTTGTCCGTCTTTAAGCTGGCTCATAATTATTACACCATCTTCCGGAGTTTTGGAATTGAAATATGTAAGGCGGGTAATATCTGCTCCGTCATAATTTGCGGAAATATTTAACGTTGTATTGCCATTATGGTCATAGACAAGATGTTCGACTCTCAAATTACTTGCATTATCCTGAATTTCTTTTTTCAGAGAGATAGTTTTGCCTTCTCCGTCTTTTAATTCATATTTTACCGGATTATTCGTATCATAATTCCAAAACTCTGCATAATTAATTTCTCCGTCCGCATCATAACATACATGTCTCAAAGGAAGTTTTGTCTCTTCATCAAATTCCCAGACATCATTATCATCGTTTTCATCAGAAGTTTTTACCAGCTGGGAAACAAGTTTTGTACCGTTTTTTGAAATCTCTACAAGCTCAACACCGTGACGCTGGAATTTTTCATTCTCCGCGTTTGAAACAATCATAAAAGCACTGCCGTTTTTTTCATTAAGATAATAGACTGTCGAATTTTTTATGTAATTATTAACTTTTGCCTTTATATTATCATCCAATTTTGAAATCGAAGATATTGCTGACAGCGACAGCTCGCTATTTTCCTGATACAAATCAGCTTTCTTAATTTTTTTAGTTTCATTAACCACCGGTACAGTCTGGGGCGGTGCAACTGTTACAACCTTAGGCTCAGGCTCAGGGGCTTTTTCTGTTTTTTGTACAACCGAAGATACAGTTTCCTGCTTTTTCTCCTTACCGGAAAAAACACTGCATCCGGAAACTAAAAATACACATATAAAACATGCTGTCAAAAGTTTTTTCATAAAAACCTCTTAAATACAACATGATTATAATCTTCCGTGATAATTTAATCAATAGTTTTATTGTACTTTGAACCTGTTTTCGTGTTAAAATTTACATATGGGAATTTTAGAAAGTTTAAAAGGAAAAGTCGTAGTATCATCCCAGGCAATGCCTGCTGAGCCTTTATATAAAGAAGAGTGCATGATTGCTATGATGCAGTCGGTCGTTAACGGCGGCGCTGCAGGACTCAGGGTTGCAGGGGCAAGAGATGTCAGAAATGCAAAGAAATATTTTGATATTCCGGTAATCGGCTTAACTAAGCCTGACGTACTTCCTGAAAACTGGAAAGAAATTGTCTACATAACTCCTGGACTTAAAGAAGTCAGAGAACTTATTGAAGCCGGTGCGGACATTATTGCTTTTGACGGAACGCCGCGCCCTCACAACGGATGTACCGTGGAAGAAATCATAGATACGATTCATAAAGCCGAACGACTTGCAATGGCAGATATTTCGACATTAGAAGAAGGGCTTTGCTGCGCAAATGCGGGAGCGGATATTATTTCCACAACTCTTGCCGGCTATACGCTTGAATCCGGCGACCCGACAAAAGGTCCTGATTATGAACTCTTAAAAAAACTTGTAGGAAAAACAGACAAACCTGTTATTCTTGAGGGCAGAATCTGGGAGCCTCAAGAAGTTAAGAAAGCTTTTGAACTCGGTGCACATTGTGTCGTAATAGGTTCTGCAATCACAAGACCGCAGTTAATTACAAAAAGATTTGTAGAGGTATTATAAATGAAAAAAGCTCTGGCATTTGATATTGGCGGAACAAAAATTTACAGTACAATAATTGATGAAAACGGGAAAATTATTGCTGAAATTGATAAATTCCATACACCTAAAACAATTGAAGAAATTAAAGAAGTTTTAACAAATCAAATTTCAAGGTTTGAAGATGAAGTTGACGTTATTGCAATCTCTACCGCCGGCGATGTAAACAACGAAAATAATGCTGTTATCGGGGCAACAATAAATCTGGCTAAGGGCTACCCCACAATAAAATTCCAAGACCTGAGCAAGAAAAAAGTTTTTCTTGAAAATGACGCTAATTGTGCTGCCTGGGCTGAGTATAAAATCGGAGCTTCAAAAGGAACTTCCGTTTCCGTAATGCTTACACTCGGAACCGGTGTCGGAGGCGGAATAATTATTAATGGTAAGCTCCTGAAGGGTAAATCCGGTGCAGCAGGTGAGATGCACTTCAAAATGTTTACTGATAAACGCAGAAAATGTAATTGCGGAAGCTGGGACTGCTTTGAAGTATATGCCTCCGGTCCTGCATTAAAAAAAGATGCCGAAGAAGCTTTAAATAACCCGAATGTCACAACTTATGATGTTATAGACGGCGTAAAGAACGGCGATAAAAAGATGACAGAAATTTTTGAACGCTGGCAAAATGATATTATTCAGGGAATAATCGGGCTTGCAAACCTTTTTGATCCGGATTGTTTTGTTCTATCGGGTTCTATGGCACAGTTTGTTGATATAAAAAAAGTTGAAGAAATTGTCAATCAAGACATCATCACCTCACCAACATCCGTAAGAATGGCAAGTGCAGGAAATTATTCCGGTATGATCGGAGCGGCACTTCTGGCGCTGGGAGGCGGAAACTGATGGGTAAGGCTAAAAGAAGAAGCCTGCATCTTGGTGCTCGCGATAAATTTAAATATATGACAAGAGAATCAGCCCTTGATTCTGTGGTAAAAAATATTACAAACAAAGATGAAGTTATTGATACAATAACATTATTCGGATTTACTGCAGAAGAAATGCTCGAGGCCGGAGCAGCATACGAAGATGTTATGGCTTTTGGCGGTCTTGTGGGCTAACGGAATCTTGTATTGAACAACAGCACATGATAAAATTACTGTATGCTCAATCAGATTTTTATTATCTTACAATGCTCAAGAGTATTTTCGCTTCCTATGACAATAATGTCATGGATTGTAATTTATGTATATTCTTCTCTTGTTGCAGGACATATAAAATACGGAATTCTGGCACTAATCGGAGTCTGTATGGCACATCTTGCCGCAAACGTCTTTGATGATTATTTTGACTACAAATCACTTATAAAACAGGTAAATTTTAATAAAAGAGAGTATCTTAAAAATTCCCAAAAAACAAAGTGCAGATATTTAATTGCAGGACTCGTAAAGCCGAAACAAATTTTCGCGCTTGCCTGTATATATCTTGCAATCGCTGCACTTATCGGCACATTTTTATTTTTAAAATGCGGCATCGGAGTTATTTACTTTGCATTAGCAGGCGGAATTTTAGCAGTCCTTTACTCATTTTTGTCAAAAATCATGCTTTCTGAAGTTACGGTTGCTCTGGCTTACGGCCCTGCTTTATTTGGCGGAATATATTATGTTATGACCAAAACATATTCGTGGGATGCGATTATACTTTCAATCCCGACAATGATTGTAACAGTTATACTTTTATATATTCATACTGTTATGGATTTTGATTTTGACATAAACGAGGGGCATAGAACCATTGCAAATTCGTTTAATTCAAGGTTAGATTCTCTTGTTATTCTCAAATGGCTTCTAATTCTGGCATATATTGCGCCGGTATTACTGTGTATCTTTGATATTGCAGACTGGCAGGTCTTTGCGGTATGGCTTACGATTCCTCTTGCTGTTGATTTATACAAATCCATGGTTGATTTTGCTGCTAATCCGGAATCTGTACCGGAACACAAATGGTATCATTTTCCGATGGAAAATCTGATGGGAGCGCCAAGTTTTATGACAAGAATATACCAGTCAAGAAATTTAATGATTTATTATTCACTCATTTTGACTATCTCCATTATATTTGCATTGTGGTAATTCAGGCTTTATCTATATTTTATAAACGTTAAAATTGTACTTCTTACCTAAGAAGCACACTAGAAAAAAGTTTAATGAAAGCTTAAGATGCAGGATTTAATATAATAAAGAATCCTCATCGCTCAAACTTTCCTCTCTTTTTTCTAAGAGAGGTTTCTTTATGCTATAACTATATTATGAACTATTCGAGCTTATTTGATCTGGCGAGAAATTTTTACACCTCGCTTTCATACAATGATAAATACGGAAGAGCAAAAATACCTTTCAGGTACTTTTTAGAGCTTACATACAGATGTAATCTTGCCTGTCCTTACTGTTATGTCGGGTGTGAAAGAAATAAAAACGAACTTACAACAGAGGAGTGGAAAAAAGTCATAGACCAGCTTCCGTTTTATTCAATTGCAACTCTGGTAGGCGGAGAGCCTTTAATCAGAAAAGATTTTATTGATATACTTGCCTATACTTCAAAAAAAATCTGGAATAAAGTTCACGTTGTATCTAACGGAATATTGATTAATGATGAAATAATAAAAGCTTTTATAAAATATAAATTATTGCTTTTATCTGTTTCTCTTGACGGATACGGGAAAAATCACGACAAAAACCGCGGCAAAGAAGGGATTTTCGATAAGATTATTTCTAATCTTGAAAATTTGAAATCTCAAAAGCCGAAACAAATGGTTGATATCAAAACAATTGTGCTTGAAAACAATCTTGATGATTTAGTCAAATTGTACAAACTGTGCGAAAAAATGAATTTTGAGTTTTTGTCAATTTCGTTCCTAAGAAACAATAACTGGAAACAAAATTCCGTCCTGCAGGAAAGTTTTATACCGGAATTTAATCAGAATTATCCGATAGAATGTTATTTTGACATGGAGCATTTTAAAGAAGTTTATAAAGAAATTGAGGGGCTCAATGGCAAAACAAAGCTCAGATTTTCTCCAAAGTTTGAGTATTCAAAAGATACTTTGAAATCAATTGAAGAGTTTTTTAAAATATCTCCGGAAACTCCTGTCAATAAGATTTATAAACCCTGCACTTATCCTTATAACAATATGATGATTAATCCGGAGGGTTTTGTTTATCCTTGTCTTTCAATGAAAATCGGCAGCGTTAAAGAAAAATCTTTGAAAGAACTTTTCAATGCGCCTCATTATTGTTGTTTCAGGAAAAATTTAAAAGCGAGCGGCGGCACCTTCGGCGCCTGCCAGATGTGCTGCGAATTGGAAACAAAAATATAACAACTTAACCTTTCTTCACATTTTGTAAAAAAACATAATTTGCAGGCAATTTTTTATAAACTAATTACTTTATATATTTAGTAGTTAGGTTTATTTTTGTAAAAGGTTTATTATTGTGTCACAAATTAATCCAAATATAAATAATCAATATAACGTTATTCCGGAAAATGCGCGCCTGCAGCAGCAAAAGCAGCAGCCTGTCCGCTTGCCTAACTATTACTATGTTCCGGATGCATATAGACCGAGTGCAAAAGAGATGATTAAAGAGAACCCGATGTACGACATGTTCTTAAAACCTTTTATAGAACATCCGCTTGCGCTTCTCGGCACATGGCTGGGGCTGGGAATCGGGCTTGATGCGTATTCAAGAGCTTGCGGGGGAGAGTACGACAAGAGCCTGGTAAAGAAAGCTGCAGATTTCGGAGACAACATTCAAAACTCAAAATTCATACAGAGCAAACCTGTTCAAACAGTAATAAGCGGGTTTAATACTGCAGGAAAAGCCGGACATAAAGCTGTTCAAAACAGTGCGATTCTGCGTGCTATGAAAGAAACTCCGACAATGCCGGAATGGCAAATGGTTAAGTCTCAAATGTTTAACCAGAAACAGGAAGTTGTTCAGGAGTTTATCAAAATTACTGATACACTTAAACTCGGAAGTGCAGAAATTCCGAAGTTAAAAGACCTCGGGCTTAATGATTATGAAAAATCAATGCTCAAGAAAGTTTTTAATGTCCAAAAAATCTCACAAATTCCGGAGCAGGAAGCGGTTAATCAAATTCTTTTGAACCGTCTGGGAAAATCTCCGGAAGAAATTCAAAAGATACAGAAACTCGGCGCAGTATCAACAAAGACCGTAAAAGAAGAAATCTTAAAAGAAATGGGTTTAACGACAGACAAGCTTAAACTCATTAAAGATGATGTTTACGGAAACTATATTAACGATGTTAAGACTGCTGCCGAGAAAGTAAAAGGCAAAGTCAGAATCGGAGCCGGTCATTATCCGTGGCTGGGAGCTTTCACTAAGCCTTTTGAAAGAACAATCGGATGTGATGAGGTTTATAATAAACTTCACAGTATTATGGAAGGTCCTAAAACCGCAACCGGAAGATTTACTTCAAAGCTTATGCAGATGGTACACCGCGGATTTACCTTCGGCGGCGGTAAACTCGGGGCTTTAATATTTATTGCGCCTCTTCTTGTTGAACTCGGAGTCAATGTTAAAAAGGCAGACAAAGACCAGAAAGTCGGAACTGCTGCAAACGGTTTTGTTGATAATATCTCGTGGGTATTCACTTTCCCTCTGGCGCTTAGAATGCTGCACGCTATAGGCGGTATTAAACATGCCGGCATGGGTAAGGACAAGGTTGAAGAAGTTAGAAAACTCGTAGAAGATTTTAACAAACGTGTTGAAACAACTATTGTAAAAGACGGTGTAAAAATTCCTAATCCGAACACCTTCAAGAATAAATTAGAATATGATCTTGCAAGGGCTCAGGTTGAAAAACAAATCAAAGCTTTGAAAAAAGTTGAAGGTCAGAATATTTTCACAAAAGGTATAAGAAAGCTTGCCGGAATTTTGACTCCTGATTTATGCCGCCTGAACAGTTACAGAAATTCTAATGCTATTGCAAATACAACCCGTAAACTTCCTGCCTTCTTTAGAAACTGTGCAGGTATTCCTATCAGGGTAGCGGCCTGGGCAGGACTTTCAATGGGTGTTTTAGGAACATTATTAACCAAATGCACAACCTCCATTTTTGGAAAATCTTATGATTCAATGAAACAGGACGAAAGAAAAGATAGCTTGAAAGCCCAGCAAAAATTCCTGAAAGATGATTTGAATGAAAGATTGTACGAAGCTCAGAGAATTAAACAGTACGGGAGCTCTCCTGCCGTCACCGTTAATCCGCAGGGACAGGCGATAGCCTCAAGAGGCAGAAATAATACCTCAGAAAATATTCAGCCAATTAATAATCCTGCAATCGAAATGCCGGAAGAAAAAATCGATAATTACACATACATACCGTCACAGGAATGTAAAATTCCACATATAATTAATAACAACAGTATCGACAATTACAACTACATACCGTCACAAGAATGTACAATCAAAACCGATACAGAAAAACAAAAACGCTATATACCGTCACAGACTGCAGCCAATATTCAAAAAACTTTTGACAACTCCGGAATGCAAGCCGTTCTTGACAGAGCACAAAGAGCAGAAGACCAGGCTTTAAGAGTTCTTGCAGGAAACTTTGACGGAATGGTATAATAAAAGGCATGGAAAAAAAGATTGCAGAAATTTTAACAGAAAGAGGGCTTAGTATTTCTACTGCCGAATCCTGTACCGGCGGGCTTTTGAGTTCTAAACTTACTGATGTCAGCGGAAGCTCGGCTTTTGTAACTCTTAATGTCGTAACTTACGCAAATGAAGCAAAACACAAAATTCTAGGCGTAAGCATTGAGACCCTTGAAAAAAAAGGCGCAGTAAGCGAAGAATGCGCAATAGAAATGGCAAAAGGGCTGCATAAATTAACAGGTTCCGACATTTGCGTTTCTACGACAGGCATTGCAGGACCTACGGGCGGAAGCGAGGAAAAACCCGTCGGACTGATGTATTCCGCTATTTATACACCTGAAAAACAGGAGGTTTACAAAATTTTACTTTCTCCAAACCTTGACAGAGTCACTATGAAAGAAAAATTTGCTCAGGCAGTACTTAATAATATTTACACTTTTCTGGCTTTTGTATAAAATAAGAATATGGGAGTAGGAATTAAAAATGTTGTTTTATTATGCATAAGTTTTATGCTTCTTTGTCCTGCTCTAACTTTTGCTGACGATCAGAATGATTTCTCCGGCTACATGACAGTTTTGCAGGGAAAAATCCAGAAGAGCTGGAATCCTCCGGAATGTCTGGAACGCGACGGGCATGCAACAGTTAAATTCAGCCTAACAAGAAGCGGAGATGTTTACGCAAGCGAAATTGTAGAAAGCTCCGGAGATCCTGTTTTTGACGAATCGGCACTCGAAGCCATCAGAAAATCCTCTCCATTTGCGCATTTTCCCGCAAGCACTTCAAGAGGCTCACTTACAATAAAATATTCTTTTGACACTTCTGTAGTCAAAACCTATGACATGCAGGGATATCTTGCTAATGCTGATAAGTTTTTCAATGTAAATAACAAAGTCGCCCTTGATTATATCAATAAAGCAATCAACGAGGTCGAGGGCGATACCAATGCATATTTTCTTTACGGGAAACGCAGTAAAATTAAACGTGCACTCGGTGATACACAGGGGGCGGAAGAAGATTTAAATGAATCAAAAAGATTAAAAGCCAAATATGACCAGAAACGAATTATGGCAAGCAAACTAATTGCAGAGATGGAGCAGTCTCCGTATTCATACTTTAATCTTGCCCACTCTTATGAAATCGCCGGTGATTACGAAAAAGCTATAGAAGCTATTGATAAAGCAATCGCACTTACCGAATTAAACAACAACTATAAGCGTTACAGAAATGATCTTGTAAACAAAAAAGCCTCTCTATAATAGCCCTTACCCCGGAACATTAATACTTCCGTCGCAAAACTGGTTTAAAATCGTAAACCTTCCTGTTCTAACCTGTTCTTTAATTATTTTGGCAGAAGAATTTGTCAGCACTATTTGATTTTGAACACATTCAAATCTATGTTCCATAAAAAGCTGCTCATATTTTTCACCAAGCTGCGTATATTTTTTTGTCTTTACAAAAACATTAAATGTTTTTTGACGCTTCTGCACCTGTTTTATTCCGAAATTTATTACCGCATTTATATCAATATCTGCCCAGGAGGACTGAATAATATCAAAAATATAATTTTCATTATCAGAAGTTTTAATTGAAATATAACCTGAAATATTTTTTGATTTTCTATCCTCTATTACAAATTTGTATTCACTAAAATACGATAAACCTCTAAAAGCAGCCTCTTTGAATTCCTTTGTATCGCTGCTTAAAAGCGGCCTGAAATGCGGAAGCAAAGATTCGTTATACAAAGAAGAAACCATTGCGGCATCGGAATTTCTAAACTCTCTGAAATCTTCATCCACCGCTTCCAAATTTTCAGGAACTGGAATTCTCCATAACCTTTCATAAGAAAGCTGACTAAATCCGCATTTTGAAACAAAAACGCGCAGCAAATCAGGCAGAGTATCATCAACTCTTACGATAAAAGAAATTGCTCCGCGTGCTTTATACTTGGAAACTGCATACTGAATAAGTTCATATGCATCTTCATAACAATTTTCTTCAAAAAACAAACGCAAAATTTCCAGACGCTTTACCGGACACTTTGAAGGCGCAATTGTAATAAGTCCTTTTATTTCCTTTTTATCTTTCAAAACATAAGATTCCGGCAGAAACTTAAACTTTAAAGGCAGCAGATGATGCAGTGGAAGAAGCGGATTGAACATAATGTTGCTGATGAAAGCGTCTCTGTTATTGAGAAACGAAATCATCTCCTGCATATTCTTTTTATCAAAATAATAAAGCTTCCTAATCCTGCTCATAAGACAATTATAGCACACGCATAGCGTCAATACGTATTACCAATCTTTAAATTGTTTTAATATTGCAGGGATTTCTTCCGCCTTTGTATTATCCATATTTTCAATTTTCAAAATCTGTTTCTTTTCAGGATTAACAATACAGAACTGCTGGCATAAATTATTAAATTCCATATAAGCAAGGGCATCTTCCTGTTTTACAAAAAACTTTGAACCGATGTCTGTTTCCAAATGGAAAGCATATTTTGAAGAATATTCTTCCTGATTTTTTATTCCTTCAATAGTATTCTGCATATTAAGAGCAAATGGACAATCTTTTCCTGTATAATATACAGCAATCTTTTTATTTTTCCCATTTTGTTTTATAACATCTTCCTGAGTTATTACATACTGCATAACAGCATCAGAAACAACCGTTTTTGAATACTGAACATCTTTATCATCGCCTTCAATCTTTATCTTGCTTTTTATAAATCCGTTTCTTACAACTTGTAATCCAATTGCAACAATAGCACATATTGTAATAATTGAAGTAATAATCAAAATCAGTTTTTCTTTTTTCATATTAAAATATCCTTACTTACCTGTATACTTTTCTATATTATACAAAACTATTTAAAAGATTCAAATCATATAAAAAGAGTAACCTTAATCCCCTATAATAAGCTATTAACCATACTTAAGAATGAGTGCATTATTTTATAAAATTTGATAAAATAAAAAATATGGAAGAGTTTACTGCTTCCAAACATAAGGAAGGAACAGGAGGTTATATGTCTATAGATGACGCACTGGTTATGATTTTAGCCGGAGGAGAAGGTAAGCGTCTTTTTCCGTTAACTAAGGATAGAGCAAAGCCGGCCGTACCATTTGCAGGAAGATACAGAATTATTGATTTTGTTTTAAATAATTTTATAAACTCCGGTTTTTATAAAATTAAAGTTTTGACCCAGTACAAATCCGATTCCTTAAACAAACATATCTCAAAGGGCTGGGTGCTTTCTCCGTTTTTAAACCAGTATGTGGATCTTGTTCCCGCACAAATGAGAACGGGAGGAGCATGGTATCAGGGAACTGCTGACGCCGTTTACCAGAATGCTTTTCATATTCATGATGAAGATCCTGATTATGTATGCGTATTCGGCGGAGATCATGTGTACAAAATGGACGTATCACAAATGCTCAAATATCATAAGAAAAATAACGCCGATTTAACAATATCAGCAATTCCTATTCCGATTGAAGAGGCTCATGAATTCGGGATTATTGAAGTCGACGAAAACTGGAGACTTACAGGTTTTGTCGAAAAGCCGTCAACACCTCCGAAAGCTATGCCAAATAATCCTAAAAAATGCCTTGCCTCTATGGGAAATTATATTTTTAACAAAGGTATTCTGCTTGATGCTCTTGAGGAAGATGCAAAAATAGAAACATCAAATCACGATTTCGGTAAAAATGTTATTCCTATGCTTCTGAATCAGGGAAAAAGAATATTTATATACAATTTCAACGAAAATTGTTTTCCGGGAATAACAGATAAAGAAAAAGGCTACTGGAGAGATGTAGGCGGAATTGATGCTTACTGGCAGGCAAATATGGATTTGCTTGAGTATGAGCCTGAATTAAACTTGTATTCAAAAGAATGGCCGATAAGGACCTTCAACTATAACTACCCGCCGGCTAAATTCATCTGGCAGCAGGGAGACAGGGTCGGTATGGCAACAAATTCCATGGTATCAGAAGGCTGTATCGTATCCGGCGGTATGCTTTCAAGATGCGTTTTATCTCCTGAGGTTAAAATTAACAGTTATTCTCAGGTTTATGACAGTATACTAATGGAAAACGTTAACGTCGGCAGATATTCAGAAATAAGAAAAGCTATTATAGACAAAAATGTTGTTATTCCTCCTTACACAAAAATCGGAATAAATCGGGAAGAGGATTTAGCCCGCGGATTTTATGTTTCAGAAGGCGGAGTTACGGTTGTAAGAAAGAACGCAAGATTATCCTGATATAAATACCCTCCCTTAATAAGAGAGGGTATTTTTTAAGCCGTTAATTAAACTAACAAACTCAATATATTTACCCTATTTAAAGGATTTCAACAGGCGTAAAATATAGTTTAATGTATACAGAATAGTATACAATTCGGAGATAATTATGGATATTTTTGCAGTCATAGGGCTGTTTTTCGGTATTACAATGATTTTGATAGGACAAGCTATGGAAGGCGGTAATATCGGACAGCTTTTACAAATAACCGCTGCGTTTATCGTTCTTGGCGGTACAACCGGTGCAGTACTTTTAAGTTTCCCGCCGAAAACACTGCTTTCCGCTGTTAAAATGCTGAAAAATGTATTTATGCCACCAAAATCCGATTTTAATGCATTAATTACGGAAATCGGTGGCTTTGCAACAAAAGCAAGAAAAGAAGGTATTATTTCTCTTGAAAAAGAAGCATATAATGCATCTGACGCCCTTTTGACACTCGGTCTCGGAGCAGTTGCCGACGGTACAGACCCGACTCTTGTAAGAGAAATGATGGAAAACCAGATTGAGCAGTTTGAAAATCACATAAACAATGCCGCAAAAGTTTTCGAATCCTTTGGCGGATACTCACCGACATTAGGTATCATCGGTGCCGTTATGGGTTTGATTCAGGTTATGCAAAACCTCTCTGACCCGTCTAAGCTCGGTGCCGGTATTGCCGTCGCTTTCGTTGCTACAATTTACGGTTTGTTTGCCGCAAACCTGGTTATGATTCCTATCAGTACACGTATAAAATTTATTTTTCAGGATGTAATGCTGTATAAAAATATGATACTGGAAGGTGTTTTATCAATTCAAGCAGGCGAAAGCCCTGTATTGATTGAAAGAAAATTACGCTCATTCATTCTGGAAGATAACAAGGAAGCAAGCGCTAATGGCTAGAAAAAAGAAGCATCCGGAACACGAAAATTTGGAAAGGTGGCTTGTATCTTATTCCGACTTTATAACATTGCTGTTTGCAACATTCGTTGTACTATACGCGCTTGCTCAGGTTGACGCTACAGATTTTGCAGAACTGGAAGAATCTTTGAAAAATGCTTTCAGCCAGAGCGGCAATCTTTTTGACGGCCAGCAGTCTGTTATGGACGGCAGCGACTCTCTTTTTGACCAGCAGCAGGCAAATTCGTTTATTCCGAGTTTAATGCTTGAGTACATAAGCCCTAAATACGAAGAAGAATCCTTTAAAGAAATAGAAGAATCCATACAAAAACTTACGGAAGCAGGAGAGCTTGAAGGCATATCTACAAAAATTACCGACAAAGGACTGCTGATAACTTTTGATGATAAATATCTTTTTGCTCCTGCATCTGCATATCTTGACAACAGTGCAAAAAAACTTCTTGATAAAGTCGGAGTTCTTATATGTAAAAAATTCGTACTGCACGCAATGCGAATTGAGGGTCACACCGACAGCGACCCGATAAGCAGCGTCCAGTACCCGTCTAACTGGGAACTCTCCGCGGCACGCGCATCTTCCGTTGTAAGATATATGATTTCAAGATTTAAATTTTCTCCGTCACTTTTCTCAGCAATCGGATACGCAGATACAAGACCGCTCGAAACTGCAATTTCACCTAAAGATCCTGCAAACAGAAGAGTAGAAATCCTGGTTATGAAAAACAAATACAACAGAGAATTTGAAACAAGACATGACAGTACTTTTAATCTCACCAAAGCCCAGCAGGAAGCCATACAGAAGCAGCGCCAGCAAGTTATAGCAGAAGTGGAAGGAGATTCAATTTCTCCTGCGGCAAGAAAACTTCTTGAAGAAAACAGAGAAAGAATCAAAAAACAAAAGAGTGAAAAACTCTCTAAAAATAACATGGAGTTATACATTAATCTTGATAAAGAAAACGGCAGCAGCAATATGCCTCCGATTGAAAGACGTGTTATAAGACTTGATTCAAACATACCTGAAGATGAGGATTTCGGATTATGATACAATTTGCCGTAGGTATGTCACTCGGTCCGTCATCTTCTGTAGAAAGCGGAGTCGCTGTAAGAGAAATCGCAACCGGAAAACTTATATATGTAGATAAACTGTTTTCAATGAATGACGTACAATTCTTTTTCGACAATTACTCATCTCTGAAAGATTCAGTATTTTGTATATCTATTCCCTGGGATAATACTATGATGGAAGGTAAGTGGAGAGTTTTGTCCAAACCTTACCAGCTTATACATTCAAGAGAAGAGGAATTTCCCAACAAGGATAATTGGATGCAGAGATTTTCACCGCGGGGAAGCGAGTTGTTTTTAAAGCTGAAAAACAGCGGAGCAGATATTTCCCGATTTGAAGTTTACTTAACAAGACAAAAGTTTAATCTGTATTCTAACTTTAAAGAACGTTCAAGTGCAGATTGCAAATTTCTCCAGTCCGCTCTCAAGTATGAATACGGATTTGATTCACTTCCTTCCAATATGATGCCGGTTGCCCAGCTTGAAGCTATTGTCGGCTGTCTCCTCTGCGAAGAAAAGCTTAAGGGTAATACTAAGACTATATTTGAGTTCAAAGGGCTTGACGTCATCAATCTTTAATGTTATTCATATTTTAATATTCTTGTAAATATTTGTAAAAATCATTGTAAATTTAAGCAATTTTTCATGTTTACAAGCTTTAACATAGCAGATGTGTATGTGTCGAAAGGAAGAAAAATATGGTTCAATCATTTGATTATAATGTTAACAGGCCGAATTATAATGCTGTAAAAATTAATATTAAAAAACCTGAAGTAAACGCAGGAAATAACAAAACCAGTTACGTGGATGACAACGGAATTTATAATGCAGTTAATATTGAAATCGACAATCCGACTGTTAATACGGAACCTAAAAAAGTTTACGACTACCCTGCAGCAGAAGAAATCGTAACTTACGATATGCTGAACTGCAATCCTTTACCTGTCAGCTTCCCTGTAACATACCATACAACCAATGTTATTCTTCCGAAGATGGAAAATGAGTTAGAACTGGGATTAGAAGCCGCTGAAACAGAAGAAACAGAAGATGCGGAAAAAACAGAAGAAGTTGAAGCAAATAATGAACCTGAAACTGCAGAAGAAGTTAAAGCTGAAGTTCCGGCACCTAATTATACAACCGTAGAAGCAGAAAAAGGTGAAACTGAAAATGCGGTTTCTTTTCACGCAACAGAAGATGTACCAGCAGAAGATAAAATAATTCAAATCAAAAAACCTGAAATTGTTCCGGGAGAAGAGATTTTGCCGGATGTAGATATTCCGCTCGTTATATCAAATTTAACAAATCCGGATTATGATATACAGGCACAGCAGATGGAAGAAATAGCAAGGGTTTCGCTGGATAATCCGCAAAATGCAGTACCATATATTGTCAGAGATGTATTTTCCAGCCTGATTGATATTACAAAAAAAGATACAACAAATCTTGCCGCCCCGACACCGCAGCAGGTTGATGCCAGAAAAAAATTAATTACTAACTTTATTGTGATTGAAAATTCAAGACAGCAAAATCAAAAAGATATAAAATTGCCTTATCAAATAACAGAAGCTGAATTTGCTCTCGCAAATGAATTATCTCCTCTAGAAATGGCTGAACGTAATAAAGAATATGCATTAACTACAATAGCAATTCTTGCAAAAGTTTACACAGATGAAGTAGAAAAACAAACCGGAAATATTGTTCCGCTGACAGATCTTCCTGGTTCAGCTGCAATAGTTGATGCTCTAAGATACAGCCCTAACGCCGGTGTTAAAATAGCTGCAATCGATGCGTTAAGATATATTCAAAGAAAAGAATACTCAGAAGAACTTTCAACCCTGTATACCTTAGCTCAAGCAGACCCGAATCCGCAAGTTGCAATGACAGCAGCACGCGCTTTAAACCAGATAAATAATCAAAGATAACATATAAATTACTACACTACAAAATGAATCCGGCGGGAAATTTTCCCGCCGGATTCTGTATTATAACTATTATTTTTGCTCAGGTTCTGCCTGTACCGGACACGGAGGAGGACACGGACGCTGGCCTCTCTTAAAGTTTTCCCTGCCTTCCTTTTTCATCTGCTTAAGGATTTTTCTTTGATTCCTTGTCAAAATCGATTCAAAATCCTTCATATTTTGTTTTCTGATTTCCTTTGCCTGTTTTTCTAATTCAGCAAGTTCTTTATCAATTACAGCTAATTTTTCTTCCTGCATTTGAACTGAAATTCTTGATAATTTTACCATTCTAGCTTCCTGTCTTTTTAACTTAATTTGTTCCATTACAGGCTTCATTTTTTTATGTCCCTCAATACGCAGTTCCTTCACCTTTGCCTTTTGTGCTTCTGTTAATCCTAATTTCTGTTCGAAAGCAGCTTCTCTTTCTTTTCTCAATTTAATCATTTCTTCTCTTGAAGGCGGGTTTTTAATTCCTTCATTTGTTGTTGTCTGAACATCTGTTTTGCTGTCAGCTTCCCCGACTTTGTCTGCCGCCGTTGCAGCATAAGCTGCTGATGATACGATGCATAATGCACACATCATAATTGCTAATTTTTTCATAATTCACCTCTCAATTTTTATAATAAATCTTCTAACGTATCTGCCAATTCTCTTTTAGCATTGTAAATTCTTGATTTTATTGTTCCTATCGGACATTTTAATTTCTGCGCAGCTTCTTCATATGTATATCCGAAAACCTCACATAACATAATTGTTTCTCTCAGCTTCGGTTTCAAACTGTCTATAGCTTTAATTATACGCTGCCTGCGTTCAAGTGAAAGCGCGCTGTCTTCCGGAGACTTCTTTTTATCTTTTATACTTGTCATAACAAAATCATCCGAAGTTGAATCGTGTTCGTACCTAAATTTAGCAGATTTTAAATAATCTTTAGATGTATTTCTTGCAATAGTACCGACCCAGCCCTTTAAAGAGCCCTGTTCTTTGTACTTCTCAGAATTTTTCCAGAGTTTAATATACACCTCTTGTTCCAAATCTTCATTTTCACTTTTGGTAATAAGCCTGATTATATTTTTAATATTATTTTTATTAGTTTTAATTAGTTCGTTAAAATTCATTCACCCACCACTATGAGCCCGTAAGAATCGACAGGGAAGCCTAAATCTTCCGCAGATAATGTATCGCCATACTGCAAAGTATCAACCATTACATCATAGTTGCCTATCACACCTATTGAAGCTGTTGAGAACAAAAGCAATGATAAAATACAAGCAACTTTCAAAACAGGAACTTTTTTAGATTTGGAATAATAATGAGACTTTACCTCACCTATTAATTCCGAAACCCGATCCATCTTTTCTTGTTCTTTACGACATTCTTCGCACTCGTTAAGATGCTTTTTTAATGTTTCGTCATCCGTAAAAACAAATAAACCTTCATATTTTGAGCATTTATTTTCCATTTCGTTAACCTCTATACTAGTATAACGAAAAATTTTTTTTTTTGTTCAAAAAAGGGGATAAAAATATTTGTAAAGTTTTGTAAAAAATTTGACATGCAGGTAGCAAAAATTTTCTTGACCATTTTTAAGAAGAACATAAAGCTCTCTCTTCTTATTTAAACGGACAGGCCTTGGTTTTTACAAGGTCTTTTTTTTATTGTTTTGCGACTCTCGCCTTTAATCCAAACTTTACAAGCCTGTTTACAACTCCTTGAGGCAGCTTTGAAATAAGTCCTGCCACAAATGCATCTTTACCAACCGTATAACTTAATTTTGGATTCTTTGCGCTGTCTGCCTTCAATATAACGTCAACAACTTTCTCAACAGAAAGACCTTTAGTCTCATTTTTCTTTGCATTATTGATAAGAAAACGCATTTCCTCCTCATAACCGGTGCAATTATTTATATATCTGGAATTTTCATCCACAGACTTGCCCCATAGAGGTGTAGCAATTACCCCGGGTTTTATGGAAATAATTTTAAGTTCTCTTTTATTTTCAATTAATAAAGAGTTAAAAAACATGTCCAGACAACGCTTGGAAGCACAGTACGGAGATATGAACGGAAATATTCCAAAGCTCGCCATTGAACTCACATTAATTATCCTGCCGCCGTTTAATATCCCAATCAAATCTTTTGCAAATTCAAGATGTCCGAACACATTTACATCAAACTGTCTTCTTATCTCGCACATCTCTATTTTCTCAACCGGTCCGGCCACCACACAGCCCGCTATATTAACAAGCGTATCAATTTTAGTGCATTTAGACATTATAAATTCTGCCGCAGGTTTGATAGTCTCAGGTTTTGCGTAATCAATATAAAACGGATAAATATTTGACGATATTGTCTCCAGCTTATCCGCTTTAAGCTCGCTGCGATAACCGGCAAATATAATATTACTTTCTGCCAGCCTCCTGATTAAAGCCTCACCGATACCGGAAGTTGCACCGGTAACAACATATGTTTTAGTCTTCATACAAAGGTCTCATCAAAAGTATAGTAGATAAATTAACCTGCATAAAATCATAAGACTCTATTTCTTTTTGAGGCACTAATTTTGATTCCAGGGTACAATTTTTAACCGCTATAAAATGTTTGTTTGTATTAAGGATTTCAGATAACAATCTGCTTTTCTTACCGATTTTCGGCATAAAAACATATCCCCTTATGATATATTCAGCTGTTTCAATATATACTTTTTCTCTCCAGGCAGAAGTTGTCAATTCTAAAATCTCTTTATTTTCCATTTTCCTTCTCTCCAACGGTTATTGCATGTATGACTGGAATAACGGTAAGTAAAGCGCTAAAGCCATAACAAGTACAATACTACCGATTACCAAAAGCATTATAGGTTCAATCATCTTGGTCATTGTATCAATAATAGCATCCAGAGTTCTATCAAGGAAGTTAACACCCTTTTCCAGCATATCACCCAGACGACCTGACTGTTCACCTGTTGCTATCATAAATAATAACATTCTCGGAACAACATTTGTGGATTTCAATGCCTGAGATACCTGCATACCTTGCTGAACCTTAACTATCGCACCACTCATTTTATTTTTCAAAACAGAATTTGTTAAAGTAATTACAGCCAAATGCAAGCAGTCAACAACCGGAATACCGGCATCATATGATACGCTTAACACTGATAAAAAGTTTGAATAATTTGAATATAAAATCAGGTTATTAAGAAGCGGAACTTTTAATACAAGTTTATCCAAAATATTTCTTGCAGGCTGCCAGCTTACCATAAGGAAACAAAAAGCTACAACAGCCACGATAAATATCGGAATTGTAAACCAGTATGTTTTTAAGTAATCACCTGCACTGATCATTAAAGCTGTAATAAGAGGCAGTGCCTTTTCCTGTTGAGCAAACATATCTTTAAAGGCAGGAAATACGAATGTAAGCATGATTATGATAATAAAAAATGCTAACACAATTACAAACATAGGGTACATCAATGTACCAATAACTTTACCCTTAATGTTTGCCTGTTTCGTAAGTAATTCTTTAATACGATCAAGAGTTTTTTCAAGTTCACCGGACTCTTCACCGGCTTTTACCAGACCGATAAAAATATATCCGAAAACTTGAGGATATCTTGCCATTGTGTCTGCAAATGTTGAACCGCCCATAATCTGCGTTTTCAAAATTTTAGACATATCACGAATTTTCTTTTTTGCAGCTTCCTGCTCCATAAACATAAGAGACTCAACTGCCGGTATACCGGATGTTAACAAAATTTGCAAAGTCGATATAAAATCAATTTTCTCACTTAATGACAAAGATGAAAGCTGAGATGCCTTTTTTGTCTTAACATCTACGTACTCATTTATCTGAGTTGGCACCAATCCCATCTTACGAATGACATCTCTGGCATCCTTTAGATTAGATGCCGTAATCTCTCCCTTTACTAATTCTTTTCCTTGTTTAAGTGCTGTATAACTATATATTGGCATATTAAACCTCTTATTTTACTTCATTAATCACTTGCATAACCTAAAACTCTTATAAATTCACTTGTTGTTGTTATACCGGCCACAATGTGATTCAAACAAGATGATTTAAGAGTCTTCATACCTGCAGCAACTGCAGCTTCTTCAATTTCTATATCATGTGCCCCTTGTGCAATTAATTTTTTTATTTCTCGGGTTATAGGCATAACTTCGTATATACCAAGACGCCCTGTATAACCGAGATAACCGCAATCTTTACAACCTTTTTTTCGATAAAGCTTTGTTTTCAAAAGCTTTTGCTGCAAATCAGGATTTGTGGTAATATGCTTTACTTCCTCTTCTGTCGGAATATATTCTTCCTTGCACTTGTCACATAATTTTCTTACAAGACGTTGTGCAATAACCCCTGTCAAAGTTGAAGATACAAGATAATCCTTAGCACCCATTTCAATCAAACGGGTAACTGTAGCAGCAGCCGAATTCGTGTGAACGGTACTTAATACAAGGTGACCGGTAAGAGCTGCCGAAATAGCAACTTCCAATGTCTCAAAGTCACGGATTTCACCGATAAGAATGATATCAGGGTCCTGTCTTAATATAGCTCTCATACAAGATGCAAAGGTAATATCTGCTTTCGGGTTAACTTGAGATTGGTTTATACCTTCCAGCTTAATTTCTATAGGATCCTCAATTGTTGTTATATTTACATCCTCTTTGTTCAAAGCCTTCAATATCGTATACAAGGTCGTTGTTTTACCTGAACCTGTTGGACCTGATGTTAATATAATACCATTAGGACATTGAACCATATCGTGGATTTTCTGTACATCAGATTCTTCAGCTCCCGGAATAATCATCTTATCACCGGCAGCTTTTAAACTCACAGCCGGAGCCAAAATACGAATAACAACCTTTTCTTTTCCGGATACAGGCAGCGTATTAATACGGAAGTCATACATTCTTTCATTGTATTTGATTGAGAATGTACCATCCTGCGGACGTCTGTGTTCTGCAATATTCATTCTTGCAAGAACCTTAAATCTGGTAATTACAGCTTGCTCAATACTGCCCGGAATTTCAAGAACTTTTTTCAAAATACCATCTGAACGCGTTCTTACAACATAGTAACCAATACGCGGTTCAATATGGATATCTGAAGCCTTTGCATCAATTGCATCTGTAATAATTTTATAAACAAATTTAGCAACATTACCGCTTGCATCCTGAAGCTCTTTCTCTACCTGTGTCCATAAAGATTCTTCGTTACTGAATTCTGCAGCTTCCTCCTCAATACTTTGAATAATCCGCTCTGTTTCTTTCACAGCTTGCGCAGATTTTTTATCTATAAAGTATTCTTTTAAATACTTTTCAAATTCAAAAGACGGAATACAATACACATTTAAAGAACGTCCAGTAGAAAGAGAAATTTCTCTTATTGTATATTTGTCATTTGGATTAACCATGGCAACACCAAGTTTGTTACCTTCCATAGACATAATAACAACTTGTTTCTTTTCTACAATATCATCCGGCAGCTTTTTAAGAATACTCTTATCAACTTTAATCTGAGCACGAGACACAATGTCACAGCCATATTTCTTTTTAAGATATGATGCAATCCTTTCATACGACAGGTATTCTTTCTCAAAAAGGATCGAATCCAATGGAATATTTCTCTCGCGAGCAATTCCAACACATTCATTTAACTGTTCTCGTGTAATCCACCCTATTGAGACTAATATCTCTTCGGCAGTTTGCTCATTATTTACAGCAGTTGAAGTTTGTTCTTCCGGCTCATCGTCAACGACTGGTAAATCAATACTTGTAATACTGTCAAAAACTTCATCAAAATCTTTACCGGGAATAGGAATAAATTGAGGTGTCAGATTTTGAAATTTTTCTTTTATAATAGAAGCTATTTGAGTTTTATTACCGCTAAGATCTTTATTAAGAATCACATAAAAATCAGACTGTCTCTTGTCTACTGGAATAAAACCTGATGATTTCATCAGGTTTAATTCAAAATTATTAACATATTCCTTTTTTATGCTATGTTTGAGTTTTTCCAGTTGATTAGACATATTAATTATAATGTATCCGCTACAGTGCCTTCATCGTCATTGATTATACGTGGAGTTAACATAATAACCAATTCATTTTTTGTTTTTGTAGAATTTGTAGATCTGAATGCAACACCAATAATTGGTAAATCACCTAAAATAGGAATTTTTCTTACAATCTTAGTATCTTCTTCTTGAATCAAACCACCTATGGCAAGAGTTTCACCATCTTTGATTCTGATATTTTTCAAATCAAGATTTCTTCTGCTTAACAAAGTTGCCTGTAAATCTTCTGTTACTTCACCAGTCGTTGCATCCATGTTAGGTGTTGTAACTTCTCTGGCTATTGTTGCATAGTTCGGTCTAATATTCATTGTTACATAACCGTCAGGAGAAATAAACGGAGTCAATGAAATTTTTATACCTTGGTCCTTACCGATTGTATAAGTTCTTTGTACAGAACCGGTAGCACCTGTGCCAGCAGCAGTTGTTGATAAGAACTCTGAAGTAACCTTTTCTACATAATCCTGAGTCAAATCAATGATAGACTCCTGACCGCTTGTAATTAACAATTTAGGGTTAGCAAGAACTCTGCCCTTACTGTTTTCAATTAAGTAATTGAGTTGCCAAGAAATATATGCATTATTGCTCTTAGGTACATATATCGGCTGACCGTTCGGTCCTTCAACTTGTACATAACGCTGTCCCTGCCCTGATTCTCTACCTACGGTAGTTGTGTCAGAAGAGAAACTGAATACCCAATTTTTAGAATCAATATTCCAAGCATTGCTGAATTCTTTACTACCTTCTTCGTTCAATTCTATAATAGAAACTTCCAAATATGCCTGAGGCTGCTTTACATCATTTTCTTTAATGAATCTTTCTATCATTTCCAATTGAGCATCTGAACCACCCATAAGTGTTATGGTGCCTCTTTGAGGGAAATACGTTATGGATAAATTCTGAACATCAAAAGGAGCAGCAGCTGCGGTTGCAGCAGTTGATGTCGCAACTGAGCAGGCAACAACTCCTTCACCGAGTTTCAATGCATCTTCAGAACTTCCAGCTGCACCACCGGTCATAATACCGGCAGCACCACCCGTTGTTCCAACACCAGGAGTTGGAGGTATATTTACAGTACCCCCGCCATCTTTTGAACTACTTGAACCGCGGGAAGGCAATAACATATTACAAATCATATTTGCCATTTCTGCCGGAGTTGTATGATTTACTGTAAATGTTTTTGTTAAAGGCTCTCTATCCAATTGTGAAATTACTTTTTCTACAATTGCTCTATCAGACGGCATACCAAAAACAATAATTTCATTTGTTGCAGTATTAACCGTTGCAGCGTCAACACTTGATAAACCAGCTTTTTTCATACCAAAAACATTTCTATTCAAAAAGTCAGCTATTTTTGCGGCATTAACATATTTTACAGGAAATACCATCATTTCCTGTTTTGAAAATGAAGCATTGTCAGCATTGTTTTTTGCAATAACAATTAAAGTATTATTTTGTGTATAATAATTCAAGCCTGCAATTTGCAAAACGAGTGCAAATGCGTCATTTATAGGCATATTAACCAAGTCCAATGTAACCTTACCGCTTACTGAAGAGTGGAACACTACATTCATACCTGCTTTATCGGCAAACATCCTAAGAACCTGTTTTACATCAGAATCTCTAAGTGATAGCGTTATTAGCTCATTTTTATCAGTAAGCTTTACATCTCCTGACAACGTCATCGCATCAGACATTGTATCAGTATATGGCTCTGCAGCATTACACATAAACGCTGTTGAAAGACCAGAAGGCACCATAAACGTTAATAACAACGCTGCCGACATAAATCTTTTTATATGATTATATCTCATCATCTTTCCCCTCCGAATTTTTTGTTTAAGTTTGAAACGTTATTATAATTTATAGACCCTTCTGTTAGAATTTCACCGATACCTGCTTTATAAGTGTTTTTACCCAGCATTACCGTAACACTGTCTTGCATGATATTAAGAATCTTATAATTATTTACAACATCGCCTTTTTTAACCAGATAATCATTTCCCTCAATATTCAATATTGCTGAAGGACTGTACTTATCATAAAGAATACCTGAAACCACAGTATCCATAACACGTGCGGCCTCAGAACCCTCGGTTATCATTTCAGGAGGCTCTACTAAATCATATTTAGGCACATCCTTCACTGCAGAAGAATTATTTATTTCCCTATATGGCAAAAACGGGTTTGCTTTTACCGTTCCTGTCGGGATTGATATTAAATCTTTCTTTCCAGTAGTTGCTGCTATTGGAGCCGTTGCTAATGCCAAAACATTATTAACGTTCTCTTCTTCAATAGCATTCCCATGCAAAGACAAGATAGCTGACACCGAAGGCATCGCTATACCTAATATCAACAGTGGGATTAAAATAGCTCCTGCATGCATTTTCTTACGACGCCCAACCTTTGCAATCAACTCTTCAGTTGTAAGACATTGAGCTTCTGTCATTTTCTCTTTTCTCTTCATATAATTGCGCATTTTCATATATACTTCTAACTATTAAATTGCTTCTCTCGTCTTAAACTATACACCAGTACTTAGTATTTGAAATCCTATGTTTATACTATTCCGTTCCGATTTGTTTGTAAATTTGAACACAAACCTGCGTAACCTATATTAATCATATCATACTTTTTCAAGATTGCAATTATCAATTCTTTATTACAAAATGTAACATTTTATCACTCGACAAAACGAATATAAGCATAAGCATTGTAATCCAGAGAGCCAAAAATAATCTTAACATAATTTTTGTCGTACGGTAAAAGATTAACAAAATCTATATACTCTTCCCCATAATCGTCATCCGTCTGCTGCGCTTTAACTTTACCTTTCAGCGAATGTGACTGATAAAATAATAAATATATCTCGCCTTTTTCGTCTTTTTCAGCCAAAACCTTATAAAAGCCTTTTTCAAGTGTAACTCCATTAATTAGCAAACTTACAGGAACATTTAATAATGCTCCGTCCTCATTTTTGCTAATCGGTGTTATGTCCAGAATATCACTCTCGGGACTTAAGTCCGGATGAAGGCTTGTTCCGCCACCTCCAACTTTTTTAATAAGTTTTTTGCGCTGTTTAGCTTCTTTTTTCTTCTTATTACCCTCAAGAGCATCTATAGCCTCCTCAAACTCTTTATTTGTTATAGATTTCTGACCGTCCCAGGCTCTATCAATTCCGGAAAATTCTTCCCAACCGTCATCTGCTGCGCAAATCGATGCTGATAATAAAAAAGATAAAATAATAAACAAAAAAGACTTTTTCATACCTTATATTATTTAACAAAAATTCGGAGAAAGTAAACTCTTTTATCAAAAACTTTCATTTTTCAGGCATATAATGTATAATAAATATTGTATTAAAGAGAGAGCTAAATGACTGATTCTAATATCATAATAATTATAACAGCTTTTGTTATTGCAATCGCCGCTATATATGTGTTATATTCAATAATTTTGTTTCAGGGAAGTTCAAAAAAGGGAGATGAACTCCAGTTGTCTACTAAAAACATTCTTGATCAGGTTGAAGTACTTTTTGATAAAAAAGAATACTCCCTTGTACAGCTTTTAGCTACAAAATACCTTGACAGAGTACCAAGTCATATTGATGTGCGGGTATATCTGGCAAAAGCTTATTATGAAGACAGAAAATATAATCAAGCGATAAAACAATGCTCAATAATACTTAAAAAGAAATCCGGCAACCTTGAAACCCGTAAGGTTTTAGGGGACTGCTACATAAAAAAACAAGCTTACAGCAAAGCCATCAAAGAATATGAATATCTTTTTGAGTACAGCAAAAATGATAAAGATGTTGTAAGGACACTGGCACAATTATATAGAGACACTGATCAGTTGTACTCTGCTATTGGAGTATATGAGGTTCTATCTGATTTATTAGATTTGGATGAAGATATTGCAGATGTTCAATCTATTCTTGCTGAACTGAATGAAGAAATTCATGACTATCCGGCAGCTTTTGAAGCTTACAAACGACGTCTGGGAATTTATCCAAATGATGTCGAAACAAACAAAAAATTAACAGAATTATACATAAAAATTAAAAACTATCCTGTTGCTATTGAAACTCTTCTTTACATGCTGACTTTTGTAACAGATGCAAAAACTCTGCTATGGGTTTACGAAACACTTGTAACGTTATACGTTGAACAGGAAGATTATGATAAAGCCATTGAATATTCGGAAAAATTAATTGATATGCCTGGTTCTAACGAATTTAAGGCAAGAAATAATATCGCCGAATTTAATATTAAGCTGAACCGCCTTTCTGAAGGAGTTGCAATCCTGGAGGATTTGGTAATGATGACCCAGAACGGATTTGATGTAACTCTAGAACTTGCTGACGCTTATATTCAACAAAAAGAGTATCAAAAAGCTCTTGAAAAATATACGCTTCTCTTGGATAAAGCTACTCAAAGGGAAGCTAAAACTGTTAATTTATTAATGTGTACATTATACATAAAATGGGCTGTAGATATGGCAGAACAGGAAAAATATGATGAATCATATGAATTTTTGAAAAATGCAACCCAATATAATGCAATAAATCCTGAAATTTATTATAATGTTGCAAATAATAACTATAAACAAAAAAACTTCACATCTTGTGTAGAAGCTGTCAATAAAGCACTTGAATACGACAAACAAAATGAATATAAAGCAAAATACCTTCTGCTGTTATCAGAAGCCCATCACCAGCTTGGAAATTTCTTTGAAGAAAAGAAGGCTTTGACAGACTTGTTAAAATTTGATGAAAAAAACCCGTCCGGTCTTTACAGAGTAGGTTTAATGTATGCCGCACAGCATGATTTTAAAAATGCAGAGGACGCATTCAAAAAAGCTATATTATATAATCCTGAACTAATACAGGCAAAATACAATCTAGCTCTTTTATATGAAAATAACAACAGAGATAAGGCAAAAGAACTTTATATGGAAGTTCTTGAGCAAGATCCTACTTTTGAAGAGGCAAAAAATGCCCTTGCAGACTTATCAACTTCTGATTTCTTTTAAATTTTTCATACTTCTTCCGGAATATACACAACAGTATCGCTAAGATAATTTCTGGCATCTTCCTGAGTGGAAAATCTCGGGACAATTCTCTGATAGTCCTGTACTACAGACAAAATATCCTCCACTGACATTTTAATAATCCGTCTACTGCCGTCGGTTGATTCAATAATTCTTGCCATTCTTACTGCCTCATTTAATTACATATTAATTATCGGCAAAAAATTGTTAAACTTTAGCAAAATCAAGCATTTGCGTTAGGAAACACTTCTCCGCTTTGAATATAAATCTCAAACTCTTCCTGAATATTCACACTTGCAGCTGTTATTATGTACTCATCAAAATGAACTTTTTTAAATTTCTGCGCCGGTTTTCCAAGCTTATATTCCGCCTCAAACTTTGTCCATTCGTTGTAAAATTCCTCAAGGGTATTGCATTTAAATCCCATGCGTTTTGAAATTTCTTCAAATTCTCTGATTTTAATTTTTTCGATATCAATACCGCAATCATAATCGGAAAATGCAAGCGCTACATAATCATTACTATGGCTTATGCTGAAAAATTTCTGCCTGTTTTTCAAAAAAGGTTTTTTACCGTTAAAAATAATTTCCCTATCTTCAATACTGTAAAAATCTCTCAAAATTCTATCAACCATAAGATAAGAAAAACAATGTTCATTCCATTTTTTAGAATTAGAAATTTCCTTTTTCTGAAACTCTCTCAAAAGTTCCATATGTACATTATCGGCATCCACGATTTCAATAACAAAAATATCCATATATGTATTATAAAACAAAAAGATAAATATTTTTTAAGTTGAAAAAAGGGGCGGTTGTAAAACAACCGCCCCTTTTAAATTTAAAAATATTTTTTACTTACCTGCTCCGGCTTTTTCGATAATTTCTTTTTCGATATTAGCCGGAACTTGTTCGTATTTCTGGAATTCCATAGAGAATGTACCGCGTCCCTGAGTATTTGATCTCAAGTCAGTTGCATAACCAAACATGTTAGCAAGAGGTACAACCGCTCTTACAATAACGTTTCCTGTGTTACCCTGAGGTTCCTGACCTTCAACACGGCCTCTTCTTCTTGAAATATCACCAATAATTGTACCGGTGAATTCATCAGGAATTTCGATTTCAACCTTCATCATAGGTTCCAAAATACAAGGCTGTGCTTTTTTAGCACCGTCTTTAATTGCCATTGAACCGGCAATTTTGAACGCCATTTCAGAAGAGTCAACTTCGTGGTAAGAACCATCATAAAGTTCAACCTTAACGTCTATCATAGGATATCCTGCTAAGATACCGCCTTCAAGAGCTTCTTCCATACCCTTTCTTGCAGGTTCAATGTATTCCTTAGGAATAGCACCACCGACAATTTTATTTTCAAATACAAATCCTGCATTTTCTTCTGCCGGAGAAATCTTAATTTTAACGTGTCCGTATTGACCTTTACCACCGGATTGACGAACGAACTTAGAATCTTGATCCGCATTTCCTCTGATTGTTTCTCTGTAAGCAACTTGAGGTTTACCTATGTTTGCTTCAACTTTGAATTCTCTTAACATACGGTCTACGATAATATCAAGGTGAAGTTCGCCCATACCTGAAATAATTGTCTGACCTGTTTCTGTATCAGATTTAACTCTGAATGACGGATCTTCTTCTGCAAGTTTCTGAAGAGCGATACCCATTTTATCCTGGTCAGCTTTTGTTTTAGGTTCAATAGCAACAGAGATAACCGGTTCAGGGAATGTCATTCTTTCCAAAATAATCGGAGCTTTTTCATCGCATAATGTATCACCGGTTGTAGTATCTTTCAAACCAACTGCTGCACATATATCACCTGCATAAACTTCGTTTTCTTCAAGTCTCTGATCAGCGTACATACGAACCAATCTTGAAATACGTTCTTTTTTACCGTTAGTTGCGTTAAGAACATATGAACCGGAAGTAATTACGCCTGAATAAACTCTTAAGAATGTTAAACGACCTACAAACGGGTCTGTCATAACTTTGAATGCAAGAGCTGCAAACGGTTCTGTATCAGAAGAGTGTCTTTCAGTTTTTGTTCCGTCTTCCAATTCACCCTCAATAGCTTTTACATCAACAGGTGACGGCATTAATTCAACAATAGAATCAAGCAGCAGCTGTACACCTTTATTCTTAAACGCAGTACCACAGGTTACAGGAACGATTTTATTATCGCACACAGCTTTCCTTAGACCTTTTTTCAATTCATCAACCGTAATTGAAGCAGGATCTTCAAAATATTTTTCCATTAAATCATCGTTTTCTGCTGCAATAGCTTCCACAAGTTCATCTCTGTATTTTTGAGCCATTTCAAGCATATCAGCAGGAACATCTTCTTCTCTAATGTCTGTTCCCAAATCATTAGTATAAATTTCAGCCTTCATTGTAAACAAATCAATAAGTCCCCTGAATTGATCTTCTGCTCCAATAGGAAGTCTGATAGGAAATGCATTGGCACCAAGCCTATTTTTTATTTGATCTACTACTCTGTAGAAATCAGCACCGGTTCTGTCCATTTTGTTAACAAAAACCATTCTAGGAACTTCGTATCTGTTAGCCTGTCTCCAAACTGTTTCAGACTGTGATTGAACACCGCCTACAGCACAGAATACAGCAACAACACCGTCTAATACACGGAGTGAACGTTCAACTTCGATTGTAAAGTCAACGTGACCCGGGGTGTCGATAATGTTAATTTGATGTCCTTTCCATTCTGCTGTTACAGCTGCAGACTGGATAGTAATACCTCTTTCTCTTTCCTGTTCCATAAAGTCAGTTACGGCTGCACCGTCGTGAACTTCACCGAGTTTATGTGTTTTTCCTGTATAAAACAGGATACGCTCAGTTGTAGTGGTTTTACCTGCATCGATGTGAGCAGCAATACCAATATTTCTGATCTTTTCTAATGGAGTTTTTCTAGCCATTTTCTTAGTTTCCTTTATATTTTTACTACTACGATTTACTGTAAATACCAGTCAAAATCATTGTCACATAAACAAAAATCTTACACAAGTATAGATAAATATTGGATAACATTTGTAAATTTTTGTAACAATTTAGTTAAAATAACTAAAGTTTTTCTAAAAAATACCGATAAAAAATATATATAACAAAAAAGGAGTCAGAAATGAGCGGATTTAACGGGATTAATCAATTCGGAAGTTTAATCATTAACGGGCAAAAACTCACATTTGAAGATTTTGACAAAGACAAAAACGGGGAAGTTACTCAGGATGAATACAATAACCTGCTTA
>CALUQE010000017.1 GCA_944322845.1 Candidatus Gastranaerophilales bacterium | reverse complement strand
CGAAGCTAAATTCGCCTCTATGGATATTCTCATCGCTAACATGCAGCAACAATACAGCTCGTTTCTGGTGACATAGAAATTTGATTGCCTGCAAAATCATGCAGTATAATTTTGCATGATATGCTCAGGTTTAATATTTCAAAAATTGCTTATATTATTCTTGCTGCACTTTTGGTTTTATTCAGAAACAGTGCTAATTCGGCATTTGTTAAACAAACAAACGAATTCACCTGCGCCCCTGTCAGCTCCTGCAATTTAATTTCAAATCTCTGCCCTGACTGTAAAGACAATAACATAGAAACTCTTGCAAAATTTGAAAAGACGAGTTTGCAGGGAACTACAGCTTATAACCTGTGCAGCGGGCTTGATAAATATTTTAAATCCAACAACATAGAAGCTGATATCAAATATTTCGGAATTAAAAATGTCAAAAAATATAAAGTTTCTTCCTCTGTTGATTTTAATCAAATAAAAAAATTGCTGGAACTTGGCTACCACGGAATAATTAACACCGGAATTTATACAATAAATAAAAGAGGAATTTATATAAGACAATGGGGACATTACGCAAATTTAGTAGCAGTGGGAAATAAATCACTTAAAGTTTACGACCCGTATGATAAAAATACCGGATTCACGGATTGGAAAATTGATACGCAGAAAAATATTAAACTGAAAAACATTAATGATAATGAGAAATATAAATCATGCGAATGTTATCATTCAGTACAGAGCAAAATTGATTACCTTGAAGATACAGAAACAGCTATCATTAACGGAATTGTTCTTATAAAAATTAAAAGCCCTCTTTGAAAAGAAGGCTTTTAATGGCTGGGGCGGAAGGATTCGAACCTCCGAGATGGCTGGACCAAAACCAGCTGCCTTACCACTTGGCGACGCCCCATCGCTCTTATTATCATAAAATATCAATATATAATGTCAAGAGGGGTAAATGGATTCAGGCAGTATCGCAAACTACAAACTTATATCATACATGATGGAGATCCAAGCTGCAAAAAGGCTTAGAATAAATATTCTAAGCCCTGTATAAGATTAATAGGAGGGGAAATTGTTAATCTCTTGTTAACTGCCATATAATATCACCGGCTAATGCTGCTAATGCGAGCCCTTTAGCTAACCTGCCTGTACCTTTCAAGCCTAAGTTTTTACACATTCCTAATGGATTAACCACTTTGCCTAGAGCTGCTAAGCCTAAACCGGCTCCAAACCCTGCAGCAGCTGCAGTACCTGCTTCTGCTACATGTGCAACTCCGCCGCCGATTTTTTCCATTCTGTCTTTACCGCCTTTATTATCAATTCTCGTTCCGAATAAATAACTCAAAGTTTCTTCCGTATATTTATTATGATACTCCTTTTTACCAAAGAACTTCTCGTTGAACCCGTGCATAAATGCAGATTCACCATACTTTTTAATATCAGATCTCAAGCTTACCTGCTCACCGGTCTTTTTAGAAATAATCTGAGCATACATTGCTTCTATAATATTATTTACACTTTCTGCAGGATCAAGTCTGTCACTGTTTGCTTTTAAATATGCATTGTGTTTTTGATATAATGCAACCTTTAATTTATCAAATTCTTCACAAATACCGTCTGCATCACCTTCTCTGATTTTTTCAGCTAAATTTACAACCAGACCGTTTAATCTGGCATCTTCCATTGATTCTTCAAACAAGGCTCTGTCTTCAGCTCTGTAAGCATTTGTTCTGTTTTCTAACAATAATTCATGCATTGCACCTGAATGGTTCAACTGCTGCTTTTCAATATTCTGATAAGCCTGATTCATCTGCTGCATATAAGCAGGATACATTCCCATCATCCCCATTCCGCCATAACCCATAAATGCCGGATTATAATATGAACTGTATGAACTTCCGCCGGATAAACCGTACATTCCCAGACCGCTCATATATGGATTATAACCTATTCCTGTTATGCCAAAATATGACATAATGACCTCCTACTGATATTTAGTTATTTGAGAATAACCTTTTTTAACCTTACATATTAATAAAGTATTTATGTTTACAGAAATTGATACTTTTGAAACATTTTGTAATAAAAGTTTACAATTTATTCTCTTCTACTTTTGTTGTATCATATTATAAATAAGCGATTTGGGGAGCTTGGAATGAGAATTGAAGCTAAAAATTTAGTAAAAATATACGGCGACAGAAGCGTAGTAAATGACGTATCTTTTTATATGGATAAAGGTGAAGTCGTTTGTCTTCTAGGTCCTAACGGAGCCGGAAAAACCACTACTTTCTATATGATTGTAGGGCTTGTAAAACCAAATACCGGTTCTGTTTATATCGATAACAAAGAAATTACAGCCTGGCCTATGAACCTTAGAGCAAAAGAAGGTATCGGGTATCTGCCGCAGGAAAACTCTATTTTCAGAAAACTGACCGTAGAGGAAAATATTCAGCTTGTACTGGAAATGAACGACAAATTAACAGTTAAAGAAAAGAAAATGAAACTTGAAGAGCTGCTTTCCGAATTTGGTGTTTTAAAGCTGAGAAAATCTCCTGCAGTTGCACTGTCAGGCGGCGAGCGCAGACGTGTAGAAATCGCAAGAGCACTAGCTGCAAGCCCTGATTTCATGCTTCTTGATGAACCCTTCGCAGGTATCGACCCTATTGCTATCGGGGAAATTAAAGATAACATAAGAAAAATTTCAGAAGAAAAAGGGTTAGGAGTGCTTATTACAGACCATAACCCGAAAGCAACACTTTCAATCACAGACAGAGCGTATGTTATATTTGATGGTAAAATTAAAATTCAAGGCAGAAGCATTGACGTTGCCAATGACCCTGTTGCTAAAGAATTTTATTTAGGAAAGGACTTCAAATTATAATAATGAAGAGACTTTTTACCGTTTATGACAGATATATATTCATGCAGGTTTTAACCACTACGATTGTTGCAATACTTTTATTTACAATTGTATGGATTGCTCCTGAAATGCTTTTAAACACAATCAAAAAAATTCTTGCACATGAATACACCGTAAAAACCGGTGTTATGGTACTTGTATATGAACTACCGAAAATTCTGGGTAAAGCGTTTCCTGTAGGGCTTTTATTAGGTTCTTTATTCACCTTCGATAAACTGAGTAAAGATTCCGAATTAACTATATTCAGAGCTGTCGGTATGTCTTTTTCAAGAATTTTAAGACCGCTGCTCATCCTGAGCTTTATCGTTACTTATCTTTGCTTTGTAACATATGATAAATGGATTCCGTATTCTTGTCAGAAATTACAAGAAATAAAAGGCGGTTCGTCTCTCACTCAATATATTTATACAAAAAAAGATGAAAATAACCATCCGGAACAGGCTGTAATTGTTTCCAGATTTTTCCAGGACGAAATGACAAATGTAATTGTTTTGAATTTCTCTAAACAGGTTTTCGACGATTTACACGGTCTGAATAATATTCTGGTTGCAGAAACCGGACATAAAGGTGTTGATCCACAGGGAGAATCGAGCTGGGTACTTGATAATGTCACGTCCTATGATATTAACGAAGACGGAATATTTAAAAATATTACAAAAGAAGATCGTGTATATATTCTTAACGGCGAAGACGCAGAAGATGCTTACACCATAATGATTAACTCTACAAAAAGAGATCGAGACATAACAAACAAAGACCTTAAGCATTATGTAACACTGCTTAAAAAAGCTAATCTGGATGAAGATTACCGCTTAATGTACAACAAGTATTTGCAAAGATTCTTCCATCCTTTTGTCTGCGTATTACTTGCCATTTTAGGCTGTCTGCTCGGTTTTAGCAAACCAAGGGAACAAAGACTAATAGGGTTTACAATTGCTATCGGATGTATCTTTGTTTATTATATTACTCTGCCGTTCTTTGATCTTCTGGCAGAAAAAGGAGTCTTGCACCCGATAATAACAGCCGCATTTCCGCCGGGAGCTTTTCTCTGTGCAATCATAGCGTTTTACAAATCAAGGGATTTATAATATGAAAAAAATACTTTTTTTATTATTCTTACTGTTTGTAACCGGAACTGCCTATGCAGATCCGATTGAAGTTAATTACGATGACGGAATTTATCACATAATACTTTCCGGCGAAAAGATAAAAAAACAAATTCAATTTATATCATCACCGACATTAATCACAAATAACGAGGCACATAATAAATCTGATTCTTTATTAACCATTAATGCAGGCTTTTTTGATCCCAAAAACCAAAAAACAATGTCCTATATTGTAAATGATTCACAGGTTATTGAAGACCCTATTTTTAATGAAAATCTATTATCTAATCCTTTTTTAAGAAAAAATTTAAATAAAATCATAAACAGAACAGAGTTTAGAGTTCTTGACTGCGATAGTAAATTAAAATACGAAATAGCACAGCATAATTCAAGAGTTGATTTTTTATGTTCTGTGCGGACATCAGCTCAAGGCGGTCCTCAATTACTGCCAAACCTCAGACTTGAAGAAGAACTTTTTGTTGTAAAAGATAAGGACGGAAATATAGTCAGAGAATCAGCCTCGGTTCTGCACAAAACTGCCAGAACTCTTATTGGACTAAAAACTCTTGAAGGCGGGAAACAGGAAGTTCATATTTTTATCGTAACGGATGAACATCCTATGGACATCTATGAAGCGCGTGATTTATGTGCCAGCTATAATTTAGATAGTGCAATGGCTTTTGATGGAGGTAGTTCAACCTCTTTAAACTATAAAAAAACCTCTGTGGTTTCAAAACAAAATGAAGGCGGAACAGGCAGAGCTTTAAAATCTTTTTTGATAGTCAAGAAAAAATAAATTTTAAGCAATATAAAAAGGCGGTTGAAAAATTTCAACCGCCTTTTTATTAATAATGTCAAACTACTTGATTTCAACAGTAGCACCTGCAGCTTCAAGTTGTTTCTTGAGAGCTTCTGCTTCATCTTTCTTAACGCCTTCTTTAACGGCTTTTGGAGCAGCTTCAACTAAATCTTTAGCTTCTTTCAAGCCAAGACCTGTGATAGTTCTAACTTCTTTAAGAATTGCGATTTTCTTATCCGCAGGAACAGAAGCTAAAACTACGTTTACAGCAGCATCAGCATCTTCAGCAGGAGCAGCAGCTGCGGCAGGAGCAGCAGCAACAGCTACAGGAGCTGCAGCAGATACGCCGAATTTTTCTTCCATTGCTTTTACTAATTCAGCAGCTTCTAATAAAGTTAATTTTTCAATTGATTCTAAAATTGCTTCAATACTCATTGTTTTTCTCCTTTTATTTTAAATTTAGTTGTAATACGTTTTGTTTTTTTAAGTAACTATAAATTAGCAGTTTAAAAACAGGCTAAAATATAATTTACCCGCCTAAGCGGATTTTTGGTCTCTGACAGCTGCAACCGCCCTAACAAGAGATGACATAACAGCGTTGACAGAATTTGCGATACCGGATGCAGGTGAGTTGATGCATCCAAGCATTTTTGCATAAAGTTCTTCTTTTGATGGAAGTTCTGCAAGTGCTTTTGCATCAGCAGCAGACATTAACTGACCGTCCATAGCTGCAGCAAGTATTTCGCATTTTTTTGTTTCTTTAATAAATTGAGATAAAGCCTTAGCAGGTGCTACCTGATCTTTGTAACCAAAAGCAATAGCGATTGATCCTTTTAATACATCAGCTAACACTTCGTAAGCAGTGCCTTGTATAGCGATTTTTGCAAGGGTGTTTTTAGTAACCATATAGTCACCGCCGTCTTTTTGAAGAGCACGTCTTAATTTTGTGATTTCTTCTACAGACAACCCGTTATAATCGGTAACAATTGCAACTTGTGCTTTATCAATTTTGTCCTTGATAAGTGCTACCTTATCTTGTTTGAAAGCTTTTGTTGACATTTTTTGCTCCTTTTTTCCAGATACTCTATTTAAAGAGTTTTATATAATTTTCGGATTATTTTCCGATCGACCTTTTCAAACATTAAAAAAGATTTTGCAATCTTCTTTATAATCGCAAAATCCAACATTACCTTTAAAGCTATTTATATTCTTAAAGTTTTGAGTGCTTTCTTTTTAATTCACCTGATGTGCCTTACCACTGTTCCGGCGAATCTGCACCCGTGGATAATCTCGGCTAGCCTTTTCAGATTAAATCCTAACATAAGGATACTAACTGTCTGCGATTATGTTGTCAGTTTAACAAAACCCTATTTTAATGTCAAGCGCTTTGTTAAGTTATTTAACTCTTTTTGCACGAATAACAGTCCAGTACCCGCCACGCGCAACTTCATAATCCGTAAAATCTTTATCCATACGCTTTACAATGGAATTTTTCACCTCTGAAAAAGTTACAAACATTTCAGGAATTTTCGGATTATTTTTATTTGTTTCTAAAAAATTTTCATCAAAAAAACTTACACTATCCAAAAAGACTACTGAAACAGTTTCGCCAATCGGAATTTCCGAAAGTATTGAGGCAGGGTTCTGTTTATAAATATGCCTGTTACTTTTACTTAGAAAAAGTAGATTTTTGTCTTTTATATTAGCGTAACGATAAAACCTGTCCGGTTCATAGTAAGTAAACAAAATATTTTGAGAATCTTGCTTATTAAGTATGTCTCCGACAATTTTGTGTCCCTCATTCCGCTTAAGTTTTGTCACATAATACGGAGTAAAATACGCACCCAGATGACAAACGACAAAAAGAGACAATAAAACAATCCCGGCACGTTTCATCCTATCAAAGCCGAGCGCAGTAAACAGAATCAAGATTGGTAAGATCTCTATGGTATATTTTGTTATAAAAACCAGAATCCCGCAGGCTGCAACAATCGACATCACTGTAATAGTAGCTATAACAACCAGCGAGAGCCCTTTTTTCAGACCTGCAATCATGCCGGAAAGCGCGATTAATGTCGGCACAGTAAGCCACAAAGCCAGAGATTTATTGTAGAAGAATACAGGCGGAGCCGTAACATTATTCGTAAGTATCGGAGAAAAATAATCACTAAACAGAAATAAGATATTTGTATACGAAAAATTTCCCCACCACTGCGAAGCGGGAAGCATTCTCAAAAAGTTAACGGGAAGTCTCAAAAAAGCGATAATTGTAATCAGCATTAATACAACAACGATTGAAATCTTCTTTTTCTTTATTACCACATACAAAAGCGAGAAAAACACAAAAACCGCACCTACAATATGCGTAGAAAGTATAAGGACATTTGACAGAATGTATCCGGCAAGATTCTTCCAGTTATTATTTTTCAAATACTTGATTGTAAATAGTAGCGAAAATGCTGAGAATAAAAACAGAAGCGAATAAAACCTTACTTCCTGCGAATAATACACAAGAAAAGATAAAACGGAAGTTATTATTGCTGCAAAATACCCCGCTTTTTTCGAATATTCCTTTCCTGCAAAATACATAACAGGGATTGCAAGAATACCGGGGAGAACCGACGTAAGCCTTAAAACAGTATCTGAGAAGTGGGCAAAAGGCTTTATATACAAATAATAAAGCGGCATATGACACTGCTTTACAACCTCTTCCCAGAAACCATGGAATATCGGAAAAGTTGAGACATACCAGCTTACATACTCGTCATTCCACATACCTTCCGGTTTTATTATATTGGACAGTCTAAGCAACAATCCCAGTAGAATAATATAAAACACTCTTTACCTGCTCTCCCGATTTATATATAATATTTTACATGACAAAGCTTATTATTCAAATACCTTGTTACAATGAAAAAGATACACTTCTTACAACCCTTAATGATTTACCGAAATCTGTTAACGGGGTTGATGAAATAGAAGTTCTGGTTATAAATGACGGGTCGACAGACAATTCTGCTGAAATAGCAAGAAACTGGGGAGCTTCAGTTCTTGATATAAAACCTAATAAAGGACTTGCCAATGCTTTCAGAAGCGGACTTAACGAAGCTTTAAAAAGAGGAGCTGATATTATTGTAAACACGGATGCCGATAACCAGTACTGCGCTGATGATATAGAAAAAATAGCTGCCCCGATACTTGAAGGAAAAGCAGACATTGTTGTCGGCGCAAGAGACATTTTTTCCATAAAAGAATTTTCGCCGCTAAAAAAAGTTTTTCAAAAACTCGGCTCTGCAGTTCTAAGACTTTTCTCTTCAACAAAAGTAGAAGATGCGCCCAGCGGCTTCAGAGCTTTTTCAAAACACGCTGCTATCAGAATAAATGTTTTTGATAATTACACATACACTATGGAAACCCTGCTTCAGGCAAATGCAAAAGGCTTGAAAGTAATTTCCGTACCGATTAGAGTCAATGAAAAACTCAGAGATTCAAAGCTTGTTAAAAACATTTTTGATTATATGTACAAATCAATGAAAACAACCATCAGAATGTTTATAGTATACAGACCCTTCAGGTTTTTCATAACAATTGCCGGTCTATTAGGTATTTTAGGGGTAATACTTGTACTCAGATTTGTGTATTATTTCCTGCAGGGCTCAGGCAACGGCCACATACAATCCCTCATATTTGCAGCAATGTTCTTAATATCTGCGGTACAACTCGGTGTTATAGCTGTTATCGGTGATTTACTCTCTATTAACAGAAAATTACTCGAGGATGTTCAAATAAGGTTAAAGACCCTTGAATATGAAAAAAATTTCCAAAGAAAAAACCACTTTTTCAAGTGGCAAAGAAAGGGAAAAAGGGGAAGGGAAAACTTATCATCTTAAAGGAGGTATATACAGCTTTTAACTGAATATACCAAATGTTCTTTCGATATTATCATCTCTTACTTTTTGAATTGATTCCATCTCTGTTGTAATAGAAGTTCTTTCTGTTTCGAGTTTACTCAAATCCTGATCGAACTTAGTATCTTTTGCATTAATTTTATCCAGCTCGTATTCGTATTCTGCTTCAGCTTTCTTTAAGTCAGTTTCGTCCTGAACTTCCTGAAGGTAATTAGTATTTGTACTGGTTGCAACACTTGTTTCCTGCCATTCTTTTTTAGTGGCATTATAAACTTCAATAGTCACTCTGCCGGCTTTAACCATGTTATTTAACCACTCGTTGCCTTCTTCGCCAGATTCGTATTGAGGGTCAATTTCCTGACAACCGCCGGCAGCCTGTATTTGTTCAAACAAATTGGCATAATAGTTAAACTCATCCTGCGGAAACTCTTCAGGAAAATCAGGATTGAATTCTGCTGTTGAGGCATCAGGATCAGTATTTGTTTCCTCATTTTTATTCAAACGCATATATTTATATATTTCTGTTCCGTATTCCGAATACAAAACGTCTCTGAAATTTTCTAATGCTTCTCTCTGCTCGCCCATGGAAGTATCTTCCGAATTACAAGTTTCAGTCAGATTGTCATACGCTTTTTTAAGTTTATCGTTACTTTCATAGTACTTATCAAATACCATTTTTTCGACATCAGTCATAAATAAGTTATTTAAGCCGTTAGATGCCGTACCATATCCGTAATCCTCTCCTGCAACACCAATACCGACTTCCATACCCATTGTCATTCTGTCATCATAGTACCCGCCGTCATCATACCATGCAAAGTCTTCGCCCATACCTAGCATAGCGAACGCAAATGCGTATTTATCCGTATTATAATCTTCATATATTGCGGCTGTTTCTGCACTTACAATGACTTTACCAGTTTTCGAATCAGTTAAGGAATACTGGGCGCAGCGATTTTCATTATAAGTACATAATGTTGCAAAAGTCGCATCAACAAAATTTCGCGTTCCGTCGCCGTTGTTAAATGCAACCTGAATCTTCTTTGCGTCTAATGCATCACAATAGTTCTGGTACAACTCATCTTTCTGAGTTGCAAGCGCAATTTTCTGACTCTCTATATTTTGAGCTTTATACTCAACATCATGGAGCCTGCTTGTAAGCGTTAATAATCTAGCTTGTGACGCTGCCATTCCCATTGTGTGTAATTGTCCTTTATTTTTTTCCCTTGTTTACATGTTTTACGGCATTTTTAGGCAAAAACTTTAATAAATTTCAAAAACATTTACAAAAATTTACAAATTTAATACAAAATGTAAAGTTTTGTAACGTTTTCTGCAAACTGTGAAATTGACAGAAATTTATATACTTTATATATATGTAAGATGTAAACAATATAAGATTTAATCCCTAAATCCCTTCCTAACTAATTTTCCTAGCTTCTCAACCTCGAGAAGTTTTTTTTTGCATTTAAAGCAGCTCCAGAGCGATTGCAGGAGTCTGATTTGCAGTAGCAAGAAGAGTTGCGGCTGCCTGCTGAAGTATCAGGCTGCGAATATATGCACTCGATTCTTCAGCTATATCCGCGTCACGTATGGTTGAGCGGGAAGACACAAGATTTTCATACTGGATAGAAATTTCATCCAACGCGCTCTCAAGACGGTTTTGATATGCGCCGAGAGTAGATTGACGCTCGTTTACTCTGTCAATTATTTCATCTACTGTATTTAAAAGAACGGAACTGTCCATATAGCCGATATTCCGCAATGTATCCAGTTTCCAAATATCAAAACTGGTATCAACAGAGAGTTTGGAGCTCTCGCCGGAATGTATGCCTATCTGCAGTTCAAACTGAACAGGGTGATATTCAGGTCTGTACGTAAACGGCACATCTCCGTCATATACCTGAACATTCGTTACATTCTGACCGGAACCGCCGGTCAGAGGTTTGCCTATATAATAAGAGCTGTAATAACAATTTGTTACTCTTGCATCATTACCGACAAAAACACCATTTAATCCGTCTGAACGGCTTAAGACATAACAATCTGAAGGACCAACACCATTAATAGCACCTATCAAGCCACCAACATTAGTATTGCCTGTAACTTTTGCAGTTGTATAACAATGAACTGCATAATCACCACGCCCCATTAAACCTCCAACGTTATTATTTCCGGTTACATTTCCTGCAGAAAAGCTATCCCTGGGAGTGCCTACTCCCACGAGCCCGCCTACATTATTATTTCCGGTTACATTTGCCTCAGAATAACAAGAAGTCGTTTTAAAGTTTCCTGCTAAACCGCCTACCTCATTACGACCTGTAACCGTGCCTGCAGCGTAACAATTCGTTAAAAAAACAGCATCCAAATTTCTACCACCAACTAAAATGCCTACTTTATCAGAATTCGGAGCATATACATAGGCATCCTCTACACCGACATTTGTAATACCGTTAGATTTTCCGAATAGTCCGACGTAACTTTTACTTGCGGTTGTATTTATATACAAATTACTGATAACATACCCGTTACCGTCAAAACTCCCCCTGAACGGGTTTACATCTGTACCGATCGGAGTCCAGCCCTCACCCGTCTTATATGCGCTTAAATCAATATTGGCTGCAAGATAAAAACTGCCCCCCTGAATTTTGCCAGAATTAGTCATCCCGGCTAGTTTTGCAAGCTCCTCGGCTGTTGATATACTGTATGAGCCGCTTGAAATCGTTGTATTAGCATCAACCTCTGACAACTTTGTCATCGTTGATGTATCTACCTTTTTTATTTCATTGATAAAATTAGCAGACGGCAAACGCTCCTGCTTTAACAACTTCACGCCGTTAAACTCCGCTGATGTATAGATACGGTTTATTTCATCTATTATTGCATTCGCCTCGCTGTTTATTGCATCAAGAGACTGACCGCCGTATGTTCCGTTACCTGCCTGCACAGTCAAGGCACGCAAGCGGGATAAGCCATTACTTATAAGCTCTATCGAGCTGGAGGCCGTATTCAAAATATCCAAGCCAATCAAGGCGTTATCCTCCGCCACCTGATATGCGCCGATTTTTGTCGACATATTGGTGCTTATTGAATAATTGGCAGCATTATCCTTAGCATGATTTATCTTAAACCCCGTTGTCATGCGCTCGATTGCTTGATTAAGAGAATTCGTAGAACCTGCAAGGTTTGATTGGACTATCAAAGAGCCAAGATTGGTGTTTAGTATTACCATACAAACGCCTCCACACAAGGCGGAAACCTCAGGCTACATAAGAGTTTTACCCCCCCCCCTAATGGCTGTAACCATTACAAGACAAGAGGTTAAGACGTTTTCTAATCTTCTCTGGATCTGATGCATATCCTTAATCATACGTATATATCCTATACATAATATATTCCACATTTCACGATTTTATAACAATTTGTAAGATTTTTTTTACATTTTTTTACATTCATCGCTAAAAATACTTAATATTTCGTAAAAAATACTTTTTTAAAATAGCATTTGGGTATAAAATAGAAATACTCCAACATTACAAAATCAAGAAAGGACTTTCGAATGGTGCTTGAAATGACTTATCCGCAGCTGGAACGCGCTGTTAACCCCACTCATGATATAAGACTTTTTTCCGGCCGTTCTAACCCTAAGTTAGCACAGGAAATCGCCGATTACCTGGGAACTACAGTAGGACCGATGGTTATCAAAAACTTTGCCGACGGTGAAATTTATGTTCAAGTCAAAGAAAGCATCAGAGGCGATGACGTTTTTATCGTACAGCCTTTATGTAATCCGGTAAACGAAAACCTTATGGAACTGCTTATTATGATTGACGCTTTCAAAAGAGCAAGCGCCAAAACCATTACGGCAGTTATTCCATACTACGGCTATGCCCGTCAGGACAGAAAAACTTCCGGCAGAGAAGCCATTACCGCAAAACTTGTTGCCGACCTGCTTACCACTGCCGGCGCTAACAGAGTTCTGGCAATGGATTTACATACAGGTCAAATTCAAGGATTCTTTAATATCCTTGTTGACCATATCTTCGCAACTCCGATTCTGGTTGATTATGTAAAAAGTCTCGGACTCAACCCTGATGAAATGGTTGCAGTAAGTCCGGATATGGGCGGTGCAAACCGTACCAGACACTTTGCAAAAAATTTAAACATACCGATGGCTATAATCGACAAAAGACGCGACAAACACAACGAAGCAATTGCCGCACATATCATCGGAGATGTAGAAAACAAAATTTGTCTCATGTTTGATGACATAATTGATACTGCAGGCACTATCTGCGAAGCATCAAAACTGCTCAAGAGCAAAGGTGCAAAAGCAGTTTACGTCGGCGCAACACACGCAGTTCTTTCAGGTCCGGCAATTGAACGTCTTAAAAATGCACCGATTGAAGAATGTATTGTCACGAATACAATTCCTTGGGCAAAAGAAGACTTGCCGCCGAATGTTAAACAGCTTTCGATTGCACCGCTTCTCGGACAGGCTATTTCACGCATCCATGATGATGAGTCTGTAAGCTCACTGTTCGGGTTTGAAAAAGAAATGAAGGTTTAAACTTCCTTCAATAATACATTTATATCAATACCCAAAACTTTAGCTATATCAACAACTTTCAAAATGGTAGGGTTGATTTTGCCTGTTTCTATTAAGCTGACTGAATTTCTTGAAATATTAGTAAGTTCAGCAAGCTTCTCCTGAGAAATGTTTCTTCTCAAGCGCTCGCTTTTAATATTAATACCAAGATTCTTTAATCTGTTTTTATCTGTCATAATGTTTTTATTTTCATGCATTATTAAATAAAATTCTATATATTATATTGTGATTATTAATAATATATTTAATTATAAATTATAAGGAAGTCATATACAATGCATGACTTCCTTTTTATATAAAAGGGCAGACCAAGCGCTGCCCTTTACCGCCTGCAATCTCTCGGAAAATCAATTCCTGTAAACTTAACACTCAATTAAGTGGATTACAGCGGTGCGATTATGATATTTCCAATTTTCTTGATTTAGTCTTTTCTGTGTTTACCTTTGGGATACTTATTTTCAAGACTCCATTTTTATACTCCGCCTGAGCTTCAGAAGCCTTTATAGGCTCATCAAACGATATTGTTCTCTGATATTTCCCGTATCTGAATTCACAGGTGTGAAATTTTGCATTCTTCTCCTGTTCGTCTTTCTGCTCTTTCTCTTCTTCAATTTCTGCAGTGATAGTCATAAAATCATTATCCAATTCCACATCAATATCATCCTTATCAACCCCCGGAAGCTGAACTTTGATTTTATATTCGTTATCATTTTGTTTAATCTCTACCGCAGGACGCCAGATAGAATTTTTCTTTACGTTCAAAGGATTTGCAAAGCTGGGATGTAAAAAAGTATCTCTCAAAAAATTATTGAGCTCATGATGTAAACTATCAAAATACAATTCCGGTTCTCTTATTATTAAATTTGTATTCATTCTAATCTCCTTTTGCCTACCATCATAATATACAGGAGTTTGAAAAAAGCTACATTAGACAAACGGGCTATGTTGTATATCACAACACAGCCCGTTAAAATCTATACTTATAAGAAATTTAATCTTCTTCTACCTGACCGGCTGTTTTTCCGTATTTCTTAATTGTTGCATTCAGCATATTTTCGTGATGTTTTTCACGATAAATCTGACACAACAATTTATATGCGTGCTTATTATACGGATCCTGCTGCAAAATTGTTTCTAACTGTTCTACTGCAGAATTAGATCTTTTTGTATAATAATCAATCAAAGCCGGCAGAGTTTCCGTCAAATCATTCATATCAGTAGCACATGCAATTTCAGCACAGCTTTTTGCCTTATCAAATTCTTCAGCATCCAGATACATTACCGCAACTTCGTAATAAACTTCTGATTTGCTTCTTCTGTCGCTTTTCATCTGAGCAACAGCCTGATATTCCTGAGCAGCTTTATCATACTCTGCACGTTTTCTGTACTGTTCTGCAAGAGCCAGCTTAGTCTCTATATCCTGAGCAACAACTTCATCCGGATTCATACTGTCATCTACAGGAACATTTAATGTCGCTAAAATTTCACCAACCGTAAACAACTGTGCTTTTTCTTCCGCAGTTACCGGAACATTTGTTACGTCCGGCACTACCGAATATAACAAAGCCAGAGTTTTCAAATCTCTTGCGGTAATTTCCGTATTAAACTTTGTTCCGATAGGATACATTACATCATAAATGCTCGGGCTTTTACCGTTCAAACCTAAAGAATGCCCTATTTCCTGCAAAGCGGATGAAAACAATTGTTTTGAATCCAAATTATGTTTCTTTTCATCAGTTTTCTTAAAGAAAATTGTAGACCCCAAGATTGTATTCCCGTTAACTTCAAAAGCCTGTGAGCCAATCGGGGCGTTATCATCGTTATTTATATTCTTAAAATAGCACTTGATCTCTGCATCTTCAGGAGCTTCTACAAAAGTAAAACGCACAAGCCCTTCACTAGCCCTTTGCCATGCCTGATATGCACTCATAACAACTTCTCTGTAGTAATCAGGAACATCTGTTGAATCTTGAATATATACTTTTAAAGGAAATGACGCTCTATTCCATCTTACAATTTTACCGTTAGCCGCAACTTCACGGAAATAGCTGTCTATAACAGCCGCCTTAATGGTCTTTTCACTCATTGATTTGTCGTACCCGAGTACGATTGCATAAGAATTTTTAAATCCGAATTCAGGAGCTGATGTATCAATATTGTTGTTGATGTTAAACAGAGATATTGCTCCTGCTGCCATTAGGACAGTACAAATAACAATCTTTTTCATTTTTCAGAAAACCTCTTTTCAATACTACCTTTACATTATACTATAAAAAAACTGAAAAATTAAATTTTTGCGCTCACAAAACTAAAAACATACATTTTACAAAAATTTAATTAAACTTGAAACTTTGATTATTTTAAGGTAAACTTAACACATTAAGGAGGTTGTATGCACGAATACGTATTCAAAATGAAAAAAGGTGATATTGAAATCGAATTAAAATCCGATGATTTGGAGTTTGTTGAAGAACAGCTCAACAAATGGAGAGAAGAACTTCTTCAGGACAAATAATTTTTAATTCGGGTAAGGGTATAAAATGTCAATTTATTCTTTTAAAATAACAAAGGGAAAGTATCAGCTGTCATTAACCACTACTGATAAAGAGCTTATTGTAAGCCAATTTGCCAAGTGGGTAAGAACAGCTTCAGAATATGTACAAAAACATAAAGTCCAGCAATGTAAGGACATCGTTAACTCGCAGATTAATGCAGAAAAAGAAATTACCCAGAAAAAAATTGACGAACAATTAAAAAGAATGCCAAAAGCAGAACCTCCGGCAGAAGACACAAGTAAAAATCTGGATATATTTTACGCTCCGGGAAATTCGCAAAATGTTGAAAACGAGCCGGAAAAAGTTCAGGAAGAAGAATTTTCAACAGTTACGACCCCGAATGAGGCAGAATCAAAACCGGCAGATTTTGATAATATTCTGGAGAAGTCTCTTCAAGCCCCGCAAACAGAATTATCTTTTAAGCCGAATCCGTCTATAAAAAAAGATAATGCATTTATCAATTTTATTTCAACAAAACCGATTGAGAAGAAAATCGATTACCTGCTTATGACAGCATACTATTTCACCCAGTATGAGCAGAAACCTAGATTTACACTAAAGCAGCTTAATGCAAAATTAATGCAAAATATTGCGGTAATAATAGATCACAGCGTTTTGCAGGAAGCAATTAACAGAGATTATATTGAGTGCCTGCCTGATTTAACCGGTTTAGTTGGCGCTTCTGAATACAGACTTACCGCATACGGCGAGAAGGTTTTACTGGATGACTAAGCGCGTTGCCGTTGCAATGTCCGGAGGAGTGGACAGCAGTGTTGCAGCCTTGCTTTTAAAACAGCAGGGGTTTGATGTTGTCGGAATTACGGCAAAAACGACAAATACGGATGATGCAGAAACCGTCGTTCAGAATGCCGAAACCGTTGCTAAAAAACTTGATATTCCGTTTTACCCGTTTGATGCAACAAAAGTTTTTAAAGAAAAAGTTATTGACTATTTTGAAAACTCTTACGCTTCAGGAGAGACCCCTAACCCTTGTATTATGTGTAATAAATATATGAAATGGGGTGCTCTTTTTGATTTTGCTGTTAATGACCTGAACGCTGATTTTATTGCAACCGGACATTATGCCAAAATAAAAGAGGACGGCGGATTTTTTAAATTATATCCGGCATCAGACGAACACAAAGATCAGTTGTATTTTCTCTTTATGGTTAGTCAAAAACATCTTGCAAAAACTCTATTTCCCCTATCTGACTTAAGAAAAGAAGATGTGAGAGAAATCGCAAATGAGAACGATCTTCCGAGCAAATCTTCCAAGGAAAGTCAGGATATTTGCTTTATAAAAGCACCGATAACAACAAAAAAATACTTAAATAATATTTTTGCTCCGAAAGAGGGATTATTTATAGAAAAATCTACCGGAAAAATTCTGGGGAAGCACAATGGTTTCTGGCAGTACACAATCGGGCAGCGCAAAGGGATAGGGCTCGCAGCACCTGAAGCGCTTTATGTTGTAGAAGTTAATGCCGCCAAAAACATCGTATATGTAGGTTACAAGGATGATTTATACAGCAATGAACTTGTGCTTGAGAAAGTTAACTGGAGCTATCCGGTTGAAACAGAAGAATTTGAAGCTCTTGCAAAAATCAGATACAATATGCAGGCAGTTCCGTGCAAGGTAATATCTGGCAATGACAAAACAGTAATCAAATTTCCGCAGAAAGTTTCTGCAATAGCAAAGGGACAGGCCTGCGTTTTATACGACAGGAATGACGGACATTTGTTAGGCGGAAGTTTTATATAATTACAAACTTTCTTTATATTTCTTAATACACTAGCAAATTATTGCGATTTTAGGTGTTTATAAATATAATGGAAGAAAGTGTGAAGGTGGTTATATGATTGACATATTTAATGCGGGTCAAACTGGCTTTAAACAGAATTCGTATGGCAACATTCAAAGAATAGGAACAACTCCCTATGGCAGAACCGTTTACAGAGTTATTGATTCACAGGGAGAAGAAGCCGGAAAGCTCAGTGTTCCTCAAAATCAGACAGATAAATTTGAATCTGCCTACAAAGATGTAATGGACGCAGCTCCGCAAATACAAAAATTTGTACTGGAAAACTCTTCTGAAAAGGATATTAAAAAGAGAAGAAATACTTCACGTGCAATAGTTGCTGCCGGAGGTGTTATCGGTGCTGCAATACCAATTGCATTAACTAAAAATTTATCCAGAGTAAAAACGATACTCGCAACTGTTGCCGGCATAATTATAGGTATTTCTGCAGGATTTGCCGCTTCTCTGGCAGCCACCACACCGCCCGGAACTTACAAGTTTGCTAAAGCTACAAGAACCTTCTCTAAACTGGATATCCAACCCGTTATAGAAGACGGCGCCAATCAGTAATTTTCCTGCTCGTAGACAACCATTTTTGTTTATACTATGATTAAAGTGGAATAAATATAGTATAACATAATGGAAGCATCCGGCTTTCGAGTAGCCGGAGAAAGAAGGAAAAATGGTACCGGAAACAAAAAGTTTTCAATTAGAAATCGGCGGCAAGACCGTCACTGTAGAAACGGGGAAATATGCACGTTCCACTAACGGAAGTGTTACCGTTAGATGCGGAGATACAATGCTCTTTGTTCACTGCTGTGTAAGCAAAGAACCAAGAGTAGGTATCGACTTTTTCCCGTTGCTTATTGATTATGAAGAAAGAATGTCTTCAATAGGCCGTATACCTGGCGGTTACAACCGTTCAGAAGGTAAAGCAAGCGACAAGGCAATCCTTGTTTCACGTTTAATCGACAGACCTATAAGACCTCTTTTCCCTAAAGGATACAGAAACGATATTCAAATCGTAGCCCAGTTGTTCAGCTATGATCAGCAAAATCAGCCGGACACTTTAGCAATGCTCGGTGCTTCCTGCGCATTAATGCTTTCAGGCGCTCCTTTTGAAGGTCCTATCGGTGCTGTAAGAGTTTCTAAACTCGACGGACAATTAATTGCAAACCCTACACACCAGCAGGCTGACAAATCTGCATTAGATATCGTTGTTGCCGGCACACACGACAGCGTAATTATGGTTGAAGCCGGATGCAAATTCGTGACTGAAGACGATATTATGGAAGCTGTTGAATTTGCTCAGGGTGAAATAAGAAAACAGTGCGAAGCTCAGGTAGAATTTGCCAAAGCTTGCGGCGTTGTTAAAGAAGAATTTGTAGACCCTTACGATACAACCGAATTAAAAAATATTATTAACGAAGTTGCTCACGATATGATTTTTGATGCATACCACAACTTCGACAGAGAATACAGACAAAATAAACTTGAAGAAGCTAAAAAACTTGTTAAAGAAAAAGTTGAAGCTCTTCCGGAAGATCACTACATCCACCAGATTATGGAAGAAACCGGTATTGACTTTGTTTCAGAAGAATTCAAAGCCGCAGAAAAGAAAATTATGCGTGCAATGATTCTTGACGAAGGCGTTAGGGCTGACGGAAGAAAACCAAACGAAGTTCGTCCTATCTGGTGCGAAGTCGGAGTTATCCCTCGTGCACACGGTTCTGCCGTATTTACAAGAGGACAGACTCAGATTCTTTCCGTTGCAACTCTTGCAGGCCCTGGCATGAAGCAGGAATTAGACGGAGTTGATCCGGAAACAGAAAAAACTTATATGCACAAATATATTTTCCCTGGTTTCTCAGTAGGTGAGGTAAAACCTCTAAGAGGCCCTGGAAGACGTGAAGTCGGTCACGGAAACTTAGCAGAAAGAGCAAACGTTCCGGCTCTTCCTTCTCAGGAAGAATTCGGCTACACAATTCGTGTAACTTCAGATGTACTTGAATCAAACGGTTCAACTTCAATGGGTTCAACTTGCGGTTCTTCAATGGCTCTTATGAATGCCGGCGTTCCTGTAAAATGCATGATCGGCGGCGTTGCAATGGGTATGATTACCGAACCGGGAAGAGAACCTGTTGTTCTTACTGATATTCAGGGAATTGAAGACTTCCTCGGCGATATGGACTTCAAAGTTACGGGTAATGACGACGGAATCACAGCTCTTCAAATGGATATGAAAGCTAAAGGTATCGCAAACGAAACTCTCAGAAGAGCACTTGCTCAGGCAAAAGAAGGCAGACTGCATATCTTAGGTGAAATGAGAAAAGTTATCACTAAACCGGCAGACCACTTATCTCCTTACGCACCAAGCATCACAACAATGACAATTCCTGTTGAAGATATCGGAACAGTTATCGGACCTGGCGGAAAACAAATCAGAGCTATCATTGAAGCTTCCGGTGCCGAAATCGATATTCAGGATAACGGTGTTGTTACAATTACATCTAACGATCAGGAAGGTGCACAAATCGCCAAACGTATGATTAATGATTTAACTTTCAAACCTGAAGTCGGAATGGTAATTAAAGGTAAAGTTGTTCGAATTATTCCTATCGGCGCATTCGTTGAACTCGGCGGCGGCAAAGACGGTATGGTTCACATTTCTCAAATCTGTCAGGAAAGAATTGAAACAATAGAACCGCACGTAAATATCGGCGATGAAGTGATTGTTAAGGTTATCAAGATTGATGATAAAGGCAGAATTAACCTGACAATCAAAGGTGTAACAGAAGAAGATAAAGCAAGAATTATAAATGCTTAAACTATAAAAAATAAAAATGAAGTCCGATAAAAACGGGCTTCATTTTTTTTACATAATTTCTTCTAAATCAAAATATTCTCCTGCACCTAATTTCAAACTCTTAACTGCCGCCTGAACTCTGTTTGAAACTCCTAATTTCTTGTAAATGGATGCCACATGAGCTTTAGTAGTATGGTTAGAAATAAAAAGCCTGTCAGAAATCTCCTTATTATTTAATCCCAATAGTAACAAATGCAAAACATCTCTTTCTCTCTCCGTAAAAATATCCATCAACCCAATATCCCCTTCTCAACTTTCTTTTCACATTATATTTGTACAATATTAACCGGCCGCATGTCTATAAGCTCGGTGGCTACATTTTTGACCAATAAATTATATTTTAAGTTAAGTTTTGTAACAATTTTTAAAAGGGTCGAAATCGCATATATTTATTATACTTTATATATATAAGATGGTATAAAAAGGAAGCACGTAAGATGGGTCTCGGTACAAATACAGATTTACAAGCAATATTCGGACAGGTTGATAACCTGCTTGCGAAACTGCCTGCTGATTCAAATGGCGGCTCGTCTTTTAACGCTCAGGAATTCTTTCAATTAGGGAATTTACTTAATGGTTCAACAAGTGCTGAATACAGCAGCACAGGAAGTAATGGCGACCAAACAGCCAGTATGATTAAAAATACAATCAATACAGTTATGTCATTGCTTGATAAATTAACTAATCAGGAAGCTAAAGCCGCACAAAAAGAGGTTCAAAATAACAAAAAGGCTGCCGATGAACTAAAAAAAGAACAGGAAAAAGCTAAAGCAGAACTTAATCAAAATATTAGTAATATAGAAGCACAAATATCAACTGAAAAAGACACTGTAATAAATTCAACAGAAAGCCTTACAGATGTAAATCAGCAGCTTGCAGACAAACAGGCTGAACTGAATGAAATCGTCAAACAGATTGAAGAAGAGCAAAAACGTCTTTCATCTGCAAAAACACCGGAAGAAAAAGCTGCTATTTTAGGAAATATTCAAGGCTTATCCGCTCAAATCAGTGAACTTGTCGGAGGACTTAGTGACTTACAGGAACAGGTTGCAAGCTTAAGTCAGGCAGTTGAGACTTCGGTTACGAATATAGAAACTGCAAAAGGCAATGCAGTAACAATTCAGCAGGACGGGCAAATGCAGATTACCCAATTAGTACAAGAAGGTGCTAATTTAGTAACACAAAACACCTCTACACAAGTAAAAGGTGTTACAAATACTGCAACAGGAAAAGCTGTTGAAGCAGCCGCAGAAGCCGCTTCTTCAAATATGTTCTCAGCAGGCGCAGCCGCTAAATTATACAGAACTGCAAATGACCAGAATATGGCAGGCCAGACAAGAACAAGCGGTTCACTCGCTAACCTGCAGACTGTTCTTCAAGGTATAGGCGGCTTGCAGGATAATGTATCATTATTAACAAACTTTGAAACTGCAATCGGCGGAGCACTTAACGAATTCAGCGGTGCAGTCGGAAGCTGGAATACTTCTGTAGAACCTGTTATAACAAGTATAGGTTCTTTTGAAGCTGTTAAAACAGGCAATGAAGAACTTAATGCAGCAGTAACAAGCGACCTCGGTTCACTGGGTTATACAGCAGAAATTGATGAAGACGGTAATGTTCAGATTACTAAAGAAAATGAAGAAAATAAAGGATCTGATAATGAGCAGGGAGTCGTATTACAAACTTCTGAATTTGATGTTCAAGGTAAATTAAATCCGTTTGAAAAAGTTAAAATTGAAAAATAAATAATAACAATTTTGTTTTTATAAAATTACACCCGAAAGTCGACCTATCACCATCAAAATATAAAGAATTTATAAAGCTTTTTAGCGAGTGTAAAATTTACACTTTCATTTACCCCCGCTATATTTATTTCAGCAATTGGGTTTTAGCAATTTTATATATTTTTTATCCCTCTATTTCACTGCTGACTTGCGTTGACAAGTAATTTAATTTGTGTTGCAATATTGTTATAGCCGTACTAAAAAAGGAGATTTCAATATGACAACGAAGACAAAAAAGAACGTTGAGTCTTTGGAAAAATCTCTAAATGCATCAAATGTAGTTGAAACACTTGATCAGTTAGAAGGTTTGATTTCAAGAGTCAACAAAGCACAAAAGATTTTCGCTACTTTCTCTCAGGAAAAAGTAGACGCTATCTTTAAAGCAGCTGCTGCTGCAGCTGACAAAGCACGTATTCCTCTTGCAAGAATGGCTGTTGAAGAAACAGGCATGGGTATTTTGGAAGATAAAATTATCAAAAACCACTTTGCTTCAGAATACATTTACAACAAACACAAAAACGCAAAAACTTGCGGAATCATTAAAGAAGATAAAGTTAACGGTATAAAAATTGTTGCAGAACCTTTAGGCGTTTTAGCAGGTATCGTTCCTACAACAAACCCGACTTCTACTGCAATATTTAAATCATTAATAGCTCTTAAAACAAGAAACGGTATTATTTTCTCACCACACCCAAGAGCTAAAAAATGTACAATTGAAGCTGCAAGAATCGTTCTTGAAGCAGCTGTTAAAGCCGGCGCTCCTGAAGATATTATCGGTTGGATTGATGTTCCTTCTATTGAACTTTCAAGCGCTTTGATGCAACACCCATCAATTGCATGCATCGTTGCAACAGGCGGTCCTGGTATGGTTAAAGCTGCATACTCATCAGGCAACCCTGCATTAGGTGTAGGTCCTGGTAACGTTCCTGCAGTTATTGATGAAACAGCTGACCTTAAAATGGCAGTTTCTTCAATCCTTATGTCAAAATCTTTCGATAACGGTATGATTTGTGCTTCTGAACAATCAGTTATCGTTGTTGACAGTGTTTATGAAGAAGTTAAAAACGAATTCTTATACAGAGGTGCTTACCTTGTTAACGAAGAACAAAAACAAAAATTAATTGACCTTCCTCTTATCGACCCGAAAAGAGGAACTGCTCATCCTGACGTAGTTGGTCAAAAACCACACAGGATTGCTGAACTTGCAGGTTTCGGAAACGAAGTTCCTGAAGATGCTAAGATTCTTCTTGTAGAAAGACCGGAAGTTGATTGGGAAGATCCGTTCTCAAGAGAAAAATTATCACCGGTTCTTACGATGTATAGAGCTTCTGATTTTGAAGATGCTGCTCAAAAAGCTCATCACCTTGTAATCAGAGGCGGTGCAGGCCACTCTTCAGCTCTTTATACTGACGAACGTCATAAAGAAAGAATCGACAGATATGCAGAATTAATGCCGACTTGCAGAGTTTTGATTAACTCACCATCTTCACAGGGCGGTATTGGTGACTTGTACAACTTTAAACTCGAACCGTCACTTTCACTCGGCTGCGGTTCTTGGGGTAAAAACGCTGTTTCAGGTAACATCGGCGTTGAAAACTTACTGAACTACAAGACTGTTGCTGAAAGGAGAGAAAATATGTTATGGTTCAAGGTTCCTGCAAAAGTATACTTCAAGAGAGGTGCTACTGATTTAGCCCTAAGAGAACTTGCCGGTAAAAAACGTGCATTTATTGTAACTGACAGATTCTTATTCAACTCAGGTGCAGTAAACACTATTACTAACGTTCTTGATGAAATCGGTATTGAACACGAAGTATTCTTTGATGTTAAACCGGATCCGACATTGTCAACAATTGATCAGGCAATGGCTATTTTAAAACCGTTTGAACCGGATGTAATCATCGCAGTCGGCGGCGGTTCTCCTATGGATGCTGCTAAAATTATGTGGTTATTATATGAACAACCTGATACAAACTTTGAAGATATCGCAATGAGATTTATGGATATCAGAAAGAGAATCTGCAGCATTCCTGAATTAGGCAAGAAAGCTACAATGGTTGCAATTCCTACAACTTCAGGTACAGGTTCAGAAGTAACTCCGTTTGCTATTATTACAGATGACGAAACTCACGTAAAATATGCAATCGCAGATTACGCTTTGACACCAAATATGGCTATTGTTGACCCTAACTTTGTAGACGGTATGCCAAAAGGTTTAACTTCTGCTTCAGGTATTGACGCATTAGTTCACGCATTTGAAGCTTATGTATCCAATATGGCTACAAACTTCACTAACTCTAATGCTTTGGAAGCAACTAAGTTAATCTTCAGATACTTAGAAAGATCTTACAGAGAAGGTGCAAATGATCCTATGGCAAGAGAAAAAATGCACTATGCCGCAACAATCGCAGGTATGGCATTTGCTAACTCCTTCTTAGGATTATGCCACTCAATGGCTCACAAATTAGGTGCAATGTACCACGTACCTCACGGTGTTGCTAATGCATTGTTATTCAGACAAATTATCAAGTATAATTCATCTGATGCACCTCACAAACAGGCAATCTTCCCTCAATACAAGTTCCCTAATGCTAAGGCTAAATACGGTCAAATCGCAGATGAACTCGGGCTTGGCGGAAACAACGATGATGAAAAAGTTGAATTACTGCTTAAAGCCGTTGATGAATTGATGGATAAAATTGAATTACCGAAATCAATTAAAGACTTTGGTGTTGATGAACAAACATTTATGGATAATCTTGATGAACTTGTTGAACTGGCATTTGACGACCAGTGCACAGGTGCAAACCCTGCTTATCCATTGATGTCAGACATCAAGAAAATCTACATCGACGCATACTACGGTAACGTATAAGAGATGTAATAAATGAAATATGCACTCTGTAAAAACAGGGTGCATATTTTTATATCAAAAAAAAAGCCTAATTCTTTTGAAATCAGGCACTGTAGATTGGGGAATTAAATTAGTTAAGTAGATGGTTTGGTATAATAGAAAATCTCTTTTGAGTAACCATCATTTATATCTCATTGCCGCTTGACGCGCGATATAAATGTTACTCTCGATTTCATATCCATTGCAAAGAGCCGCATCTCATCCATTAGGACATAAGATTTGTCGTCTACGTGGTTTTCCTGAATATAAAACTCTCTTGAAATATTTGTAGCCATAGCATTAATATCGTATGATTGTAATAGTGCCATACTTCTCTCACCTCATCTTTATTTTGATCAAAGAGCGCAGTTACTTAAGCCCGCCGGCAAATTTAGGACGGCGCATTTTACCCGGCCGTCGACACAATTTAGCCGATGCGTTTTTACTCAAGCCGTCAGTGCTATTCTGCCGGTGCATTTTTACTTAAGCCGTAAGCATATATCTTACATCCTATTCACCATCAAATTAACGGTTAAAGTTTTAGATATAACTTACCGATTTACGATCTTTGCTCTCTTATGTTTTTATTAGATTTGTCTTATATATATAAAGTATATAAATCATTTCGAATTTCAAACTTTTGCTTCTTTGTTACATTTCTTTACATACAATATAACATTTATATAAAACTATTTTCTTATTATTACTGGACTTTAGACACTTTTTGTAAAGTTTTGTAACACTTTTTTGAAAAGCCCTAAAGTTTTTAGAAAATGTGCCGATATATATTATATATCATATAAGAGGTGTGTATCATGTCAAACTTCACAGTCAACGGAGTATATACTTACACAAGTAAAAACATTTACTCTTATCTGGGCAGAGTTCCGGTCAATTCGGCTGCATTAGAGAGGGCCTTTGACGATTTTGGCATTAACCCTACAGGTTCTACAGATGATTTGAAAAAACTGAACAAAGCGATGTACGAAGAGTACTCTCAGCAGGTTCAGGAACAAATTAAGAATCAGAACAATGAAAAAGTTATACCTTGGGCGGGAATAATGGCACAAATCGGAATCCAGGCAACAGGTGATTATGACAAAGATTACGCAGCGTTCAATAATGCCATTCAGTTATTAAGCCAGAGTGCAATTGACGGTCAGGCAATGACATATTTTGCAGGCTTGAGATCTGAGGCACAGCAGGCTTTTGGATTATCTAACAAGCCTGGAGCTCAGGAAGCACCTATAAGTTACAAAGCTTATCAGGCACAATTCATGAGCTAAGTTTAGGGCGGGCAGTACAGGGTATGCCCGCCTTTTGGTAGACTTATTTTCTTGTCCTTATGATATAATATACATAAGGATTTTTTATTATGAACATACTTATTACAGGTGCCGGAAGAGGTATTGGAAAAGCTATTGCAGAAAATTTGGATGGCAATATTTATGTTTGCGGAAGAAACGAAGAACGTTTAAAACATTTTGAAAATTATATCGTTTGCGATTTAACCGTCTATGAAGATTTAGAAAAACTCGGATCCTATATTGTTCAAAATAACATTGACGTGCTTATAAACAATGCCGGAGAGTATATTTACTCACCAATTGAGGAAGTTAGTATTGTTCAAATTGAACACATTATAAAAACTAATCTGGAAGCACCTTTGTATTTAATCAAAAAATCTGTTCCTTATATGAAAGAAAAAAAATGGGGCAGGATTATTAATATAGGTTCTATAAGCGGAGTTATGGGAGAAGCGGGTGCAAGTTTGTATTCGGCCTCCAAATCCGGACTTATAGGAGCAACAAAAGCGCTGGCTTTAGAGCTGGCTGAATATGGAATTACAGTAAATACAATTAATCCCGGATGGGTTGATACGGATATGGGGAATACTTCTGCGGAAGAAGGAGATTTTTCGAAAGAAGAGATTCTTGAATGCATTCCGCAAAGAAGGTTTGTAACACCGGAAGAAGTTGCAGGCATGGTTAAATATTTAATCTCTGATGAAGCAAAAGGTGTCACAGGGCAGTCTATCAATCTGTGCGCGGGATTAACCTGCGGGTGTTAGTAAAAAGAGGTCAGGGTGAGGTAAAAATGTTAAACAAAGAAGAATTACTAAATTTATACAATATGGATTTAGAAAAGCTTTTATTAGAAGCTCAGAAATATTTAAAGGATCAAGTAGAATTTTGTTCAATAATTAATGCCCGCTCAGGCAAATGTTCGCAAAACTGCAAATATTGTGCTCAGAGCTCTCATTATAATACAGAAATTGAAACTTATCCGCTTATGGAAGTAAATGAGGTTCTGGGGGCTGCCCATGACAGCCAAAATAACGGTGCTGACAGAGTTGCTATTGTAACATCCGGCAAAACTCCGGATGAAAGCGATTTTGACAGAATGCTTGACATGATAAAGGCTCTAAATAAAGAAGGTATAAAAAGCTGTGCAAGCATAGGAATCCTAAATGAAGAGCAGGCTAAAAAGCTTTCTGAAGCAGGGTTAGTCAGATTTCATCACAACATAAACACATGCCGGTCATACCATCCGCAAATCTGTACGACCCACACTTATGATGACAGAATCAATACGGTTAATCTTGTTAAAAAATACGGAATGGAGCTCTGCTGCGGGGTGATTATCGGAATGGGAGAAACTGTTGAACAAAGAGTTGAAATGGCGCTAGAACTTGCGGAAATTAATCCGGACAGCATTCCTGTTAATATTCTGACACCAATACCAAACACGCCTTTTGAAAATTATTGGGATAAAATTGATGAAGAAAATGTTTTGAGAACTCTTGCTATTTTCAAAATTGCATGCCCGAACGCTTCAATAAGAATTGCAGGCGGGAAGAAAGCAAGACTATCGGAAGAAACGCTTGAAAAAGCCTTCAAATATTGTGCAGATTCTGCTATTGTAGGAAATTACCTTACAACAACAGGCTTTTCACCTGAAGAAGATAGGCGGCTGGTTGAAAAGGCAAACAGAAAATTAAAGGGTAAACTCCATGTCACTGTTTAAATTATTTTTAATATTTTGCAAAATAGGAGCAATTCTGCTTGGCGGAGGTTATGTAATACTGCCAATTATGACAAGCGAGTTTGTAGACAAAAGAAATCTTGTATCACACGATGACGTTGTTGATTATTTTGCACTTGCCCAATCACTTCCTGGAATCATTGCCGCAAATATGTCGATGTTTATAGGGTATAAACTCAGAGGGAAATGGGGTGCAATCATTGCAATGCTCGGAGTAACATTTGTTCCTTTCTGGTGTATTGTTTTACTCGCATCTGTACTTTCCACATTAGTCAATAACTCTTATGTGCAGGGAGCTCTCTGGGGTGTCGGAGTTTCGGTTATTGCACTTATTATGCTTACTGTTAGGGAAATGTGGCAGAAATCTAAAAAAAATGCATTTTTCTACACAATTTTTATCCTGACTTTAATCACGCTTCTTGTTTTTAAACTTTCTCCTATTCAGACAATTCTGTTATTCACACTGATAGGTGTAGGATATAAAAGATTCAGGGAGGGGAGAGCATGATATTTATCCACCTTTTCTGGGAGTTCTTTAAAATAGGAGTCTTTTCATTCGGCGGAGGATACGCAACAATACCGTTTCTGTACCATATATCGCAGGTCTATAACTGGTATTCGCTGGATGAACTTACGCAGATGGTTGCTGTCGCATCAATTACTCCGGGCCCCGTAGGTATAAATGTTGCAACTTATGCGGGACTGAAAAGTGCAGGAATTTTAGGTTCAGCGCTTGCTACAATTTCAGAAATGCTCCCGTCACTTTTCCTTGTAATTATAGTTTCAAAACTTCTTAAAAAATTCAGCGACAATTTTTATATAAGAGCAATCATCGAAACCTTAAAACCGATAAGCTGCGGACTTTTAACCGCCGTTGCAATAGGACTTTTAAAACCGGAAATAAAAGATATAAAGGCAATGATTCTTCTTGCCGCACTTTTGCTTCTCAGCTGGAAATCAAAAAAAGATCCGCTATTTTATATTTTGATTGCAGCAGTTATAGGTGTTCTCGTTACAGCAGCAAAAGTTTACTTCGGTTAGTCTTTTTTACCGTCCTGTTTCATAACGACTTTAAGCTCGACTCTGCGGCTTTTGGCGTAATCTTCTTTGCCGTTTACAAGAACTGGAGAAGAGAAGCTTGCACCCTCAACTATAATCATTTTTCTTAACCTGTTTCCGTTTTCCTTGTTGTAAGGGGTATTTGTCATATAGTTTGCAACTTCATACGCTCTTTTAAGACTCAGCTCCATATTTTTCATATACTGCTCATCTTCAGAATATTCGCCCCTGAAAGTCTGCGAATCAGTATGACCCTGTATAATAATTTTTTCTATGTTTTTATTCAAATACTCGTTAGAAAATATTGAATCAAGATACGCAGGGGAGAACTTAGCCAGATACTGCTTCCCTTTTTCCGAGAGTTCGTAACTGTTTACGTCAAATAGTTCCAGATCCGAAATTTTAACGACACCGGCAGCGTCAATGTTTGCATCAATGTTTTGTTCCTTTAAAGTTTCCTCTAAAGCTTGTGCTGCCTTTGTCTGTTCAAGTTTTCCCTGAATTTTCTCATAATAGCTTGTCATATAGGTATAAAAGAACAGCACTATAAAAACCAGCACAAGAGCGGTCATCAAATCTGTCATTGTAACCCAGAAAATATTATTTTCGCCTGTATCTTCTTTGTGCGGTCTTATTCTCATCTAAATCTTTCACCTCTTAAAACAGCTTGTCCACTACATCGCCGCCGTTGTTACCTTTATTAAAAGACTCGTTTAATTTGTTTAAACTGTAAAGAATGTTTTCCAGATAAGGCACTGTTGTATCTGAAATACTTTTTTCTATTGCTTTAGCAAAATTTACAGGCAGAGCTTTTAAAAGTTTTTCATTAGTAATACTCTGAATTTTTGATTCCTTAACCAGATCAATAAGGAATTTTTCACTGGTAACAACATCAAATAATCTTATTAACTCTTTTTGAATAGCCAGATAGTATTTTTTACACATTCTGTTGTACATAATTTTTTCAATAAACATAAACAGAAGCGAAAAACCTACTGCAAATACAGAACATAGTGCTGCTATCTGAATATTTGCAATCAGGCTGTTTAAAGACTGACCGACGTTTGATTCCATAGAAAAATTAACTTCCGTAAACGCAATCGCCATTTTCAAAAATGTAAAGAAAGGACCTAAACCTGTAAGGAGTGTCGGCATTGTCTGTATAAATTTGTGGTTAATTTTTGAATAGACAAGAGTATCTTCATTAAAAAAGTAAGAAGCATCAATTGTTAAGTAGATTTCCGGCTTAAACTCATTGTTAGAGGTCGGATTTTTAGAGGCAGCAAACAACTTTTCCGGAAATATCAGAGCTTTTTTAAAATCCTCCCATGAAGTAGAGGTAAAAGAATTACCCTTCATAAAATTATCCAGTTCGTTAAAACGGTAAGATAATTCTTTTTTATTAAGCGACTTCAAAAAAACATAAACAGAGTTAAGATTCTTTTCAACTTTTGCATAGTTTCTTAAAACCGTCATTATGAAAAACAGAAAAAATGCCGTAATAATTAAAATTGCAGGCTCTGTTAAAATTTTTAATAAAGTCATACTCTCTCCCCTGACTATCCTCTGCACTTTTAAGCAGCTAATAAATATAATCTATTTTTACATTAAATTATAGCATAAAGTTTAATTTTAGACTATAATTCTTAATATGAAATGTCCTAAGTGTCATAAAGAGATTTCCGAAAACGCGACAGTATGTCCGTACTGCCACAAAGTATTAGCACTGGAATGTCCAAACTGCCATGCAAGAAACGAATCTTCTGTCTGCGAAAAGTGCGGTTATATTATTTTAACCAAATGTTCCAAGTGCGGAAAAATAGTTAACACCGCAGCAGAAAAATGTAAATGCGGTTTTCCTGTCAAAACAAGTCTTGCGTATCAGGAATGTGAATGTGATGAATTCGCTTCACTCATAATAAAATTCGGCGCACTAAAAAATATAAGACGACAGCTCGGCTCACAGGACCTTTTCACTAAATTCTTTTTTAAATTAAAAAATCTTTTAGCCGCGCAATTTTCAGGTATTGAAGGTAAAATCATTACCTATAATGAAATTTTTGTTGTTAATTTGAATAAAGAACTCTCTTTTCCGACCTCTGCAAACAAAGCTGTACGTTTTGCGATTAAGCTGATGAATGCGTTTTCAGATCTTAATCTCCGGATATTTGAAGAATTAAAAACACCTTTAAACCTTAATATTTCTATAATCAAAAAAAACTCCGAAAATCTGCTTGAAAATATAACAATTGATAACAATGTTAAATTACTTACAGTCAAAAAGAATGAAAAAAGATACATGAAAGGAATGCAAATTGTACTTGATCAGTTTGTTTTCGACTGTGTAAGCAATGACTATAAGACGGATTCTCTTTATTCGGTAGAACAGAACGGCAAGTCATTAATGTATTATGAAATACTTCTTGGAAACTATATACTTCCGCCTGATGAAAAAACTACGGATACCCCGATTGAGATTCAGCCGCAAAGTATAAAAAAAACTGCTGTCGCACAGGAAAAAACAGACGACATTTACGGGTTTAAAGTATTTGATATTAATGCAAAATGTAATTTTGTTAAAACTACTGCCGTTTCGTTCTTTGATAAGTATCAGGAAAATAAAATTATTTCTATCCGCGCAGAAAACGGACTCGGAATCAGCGGTTCAGATTTAGTCAATTATTATGAATCAAAGGGTGTGAAAGTTATACGCGCGGTTTGCACAGAAGAGATGAATTACAAACCGTGGGGAATTTTTATACAATTATTCAAAGATTATTACAATCTTCCGGTACATAAAGCTTTTATTCCGAAAGAGTTTGATGTAAAAAGATTTTCGCCGCTGCTTGATTTGGTAAAATCCACTCCGAGAAAAGCATCTACCCCTGAAGATGCTAGATTTGCGTATATGGAAGACTTTGGAGCATTCCTCGCTTCGCTGAAAAATTGTGTAATATTCATAGAAAACTTTGAACATATGGATGATACCTCCATTCAAACTCTTGAATTATATTTTGACAGATTTAAAAACATAAATGCACAGTTTATATTTACAACCGACAGCGAAGTTTCTTTGCATTCAAAGTTTAAAGGTCTCTTGAGAACCCCTCTTTATACCGAATATATCTTGCAAAAATCCGGCTTGGATTCAATTCTTTCTACTATCAAAGAAGAAGCATCAGATTTCATACAATCTTTCTACTTTGACAAAATAAAAGAAAACTTTAACGGCTCGTTAATTTATTTTGATAATGCAATCAGGTATCTTTTTGAGAAAAAAATCCTCATAAATTTTGAAAACAGGCTTTTGATGAAAGGCTCTGGTTCAGTCATAATACCAAATACTCTTGCCGGTTTGTTCAGGGCAAGATTAAAACATCTGAGTAAAAATATGGAAGCGTCAATGATTCTTGCATATTCTACATATCTGGGCGAAAGACTTGATTTTGATACTCTTGCACAGCTTGGTATTAAAAACGCCGCAAAAGCTGCTCAAGATCTAGCAAATACCGGACTTGCATCTGTTCAGAAAAATATTTTATACATTAATAACTATAACCTGATAAAACCGGTTATACAGGATTCTCTGAAAAAAGAGGTAAACGAGTTTCTGTCAAAAAATATCCTTGCAAATATAGGTAAAGGACTTGATGATACGACAACCTTGCTTATTATGGGCAAACTCGGACTTTTCAAAGAAGAATATCTTCTTCTTTGGAAAAATTCCCAATTTGCAATGAATACCGGCGATTATGACGCTTATCTGAAAAACTGTCTCGGCTTCCTGTCGCTAATAGATCACATAGGAGACAATATCCCGCAGGAAGATATCGAAAACAACAAAAAAGAAGTTTATCAAAATATATTGATGAGCCTGTATAATTACTCACCGGCAAAAATATATTCTATAGAAAATGTTCTGCTAATTGATGCAATAAACGAAAATAATAATGATAAGATTGTAAAGCTTTCAAACCTAATGCTTCAGGGAGCATTGATTGCCTCAAATTATACAGACGCTCTTTCCCTGCTTCATAATATACTTACAAGAATGCAGAACCCGACACTTGTTACACCTGAGGGCGCGGTTAATACAAAATTCCTGCTGCTTTCGCTGGTTAATATTGAAATATTATTCAACATCGGTGACTTTGTTCAATGTGTAGATATTGCAAAAGATTTGTTAGGTATAATCCAGCCTGATATCATTGAAAAAATTAAACCTGCAAGTTTTTCGACGAATCTGTTTGTCGAACACATGCTGGAAACCTTCAGGCTTGCTGGGTTTGCAAAATTATTCCTTATGGATAATGACTTAGACGAATTTTTTGCTTCGATAAAACAGGCTCTAAATATTGAACTTCCGGATAAAGAATGCATCATTGCAACCAGAGACTTTTTGAACGGTAAGTCATTCTCAACCTCAAATGTAGAAAGTGCCTCTACTTTCTCAAAAGTAATCTTCCTCATCCTTCAGGAATTTGCATTCCACAACGAGGATTATAAGACATTTGCCCAAAACATTTATCAGGCAAAACTTCTGGCCTCAGATATTCACCAAACACAAATAGAGCTGTTCTGCGACTTATTGATTGCATACTCATACGCTAACATCGGAATTAAACAAAAAGCCGAGATTATATACAACGACGTTCTTGCAAAAGCTGAAAGTTCTGCAATATTCAACATTTCAACTTTAGCAAAATACTTCATAGCACGCCTTTATATTTCCGATAACAGGCAGAATGAAGCATTAATTATAATAAATGACACGCTTGCCCTCATTCAAAAATACAATAATCAGGCTAAAATTATATACGTTCTGTTTGAAAAACTCTTTATAGAAACTGTCAAATCTCTTAATCTTGATGCAATAGACATCTCCTCAGAAGAGCAAAAACTTTCACTCGCTGTTGAAAACGGCGAGCTCTCACGTCTCCTGTAATCATAACGAGTTTTTCTTTCACCATTAAAGGGGCGGAGATTTTACAGATTTTACTCTTAATATTTACCCTTATTTACCCCTTATTTACCCCTCTTTTCGCAGAGAGTAGGAATACCTATCAATGCAAGGTAAAATACGCAACCGAATAAAACTAAATTTAATACTTCCATTGTTAAGACTCCTTTCCGGGCAGTAAATATAATCACACATGTGAATATACCTACCACTCATCATCTTATACTTACTTAATTCCACATTTTTCAAATTTATAACACTTTTGTGAGAAAATCGTTACAAATCTTCACATATTGTTGTTTACATTGACATACATTTGAGTGTACAATTATATAAGGAGGCTTTTAATTTTGAGTAAAGGCTACGAAAATTTCAACAATATGGAAACTTCTTTCAGAAAATCCACACTAATCCAGGAGAGAATCGGGCTTGTATCAAGTCATATGTATAAACAATTTCTGGACTATCAACACGCAACAATGAATACAACGGAAATTTTTGCTGAAATGATAGACAACCTTAAAGCAACGGCTGATTCTTTAAAACAATCATTTGCCGCCAGAGGAGTTACCACTGAAAATATATACGTTGAACACGACAAAGACAAAACCGTAGTTATTATAAATATTTTATGGCATACAATAAGCCTCACAACCAGATGTAACTACGAACCTCAAGCTTTGTACAGAGAAAGCGCCCCGCCAATGTTTTCCGGACGTATAATGGCAATAAACGGCAACTATAATGAACTGATGGAAGGTATCTCTTCAAGAAACGAAATGATGCAGATACTTCTGGACAAAGAAGTCGCATCTCTTTTTGTTCCGGCAGATAAAAGCCAGAATTCAATTTTTAAAATCAGACACCTCGCAAACAGGGAGTTCTTCCTAAACTCCTCCGACGCCTCAAGAGAATTTGTACTAAAAGTTGTTGAAACTATATGCGGCGGTGGTCTTTACCATGAAGAAGGCTCAAGAAAAAGCTTTAATATTTAGAACTAATTATTTTAATAAAGTAGAGATAAATCTGATAGAGTCGTCTTTTAATTCTCTAACGAAGTCTTTAGCGATTTTTGAAAGAGGTCTGTTGTCGATTTTATCAAATACAGCATAGATTGGATCTCCGCCGTTGTTGAATCTCATTTGTCTGTCTTGTTTTTTAAGATAATAGAATTGAAAGTCAGAAGGGATTTCTAAAGCTCCTGCCGGTTTTTTATTTCTTTCGATTGCGTCGTATGTTGCTGTCATAATTCTTACTCTCTCTTTCAATTATCTCTTACATATATATAAAGTATATTCATTTCAAAAAATTGCCTTTTTCTTTTGTTTATGTTAAGAAATGTAAATACAAGTTTTGTTAACATATGTTAAGAAAGGTGTTATAAGATATCATACATGTGGTATAATAAATATATACAGGATGTTTTAATGAGAGGGTTACGACCATGTCAGAACAACAATATAGAATAGGTATAGGTTTCGATATTCACAAGCTCGTTGAAGGCAGAGACTTAATAATAGGCGGTGTTAAAATTCCTTATGAAAAAGGACTTGAAGGACACTCTGACGCGGATGTTCTTGTTCATGCCATTATGGATGCGCTTCTGGGTGCTTTAGCGATGGATGATATCGGCACATTATTCCCTGATACAGACGACAGATTTAAAGGCGCAGACAGTTTATCATTATTGAAAAAAGTTTGTGATAAAGTACAGGCACAAGGGTATTGGATTAGTAATATTGATACCAATATTATTGCTCAGGAACCTAAGCTTATGCCATACATTCCGCAAATGAAATCTGTCTTAGCTCCATATATGGGACTGGATCAAATGGATATCTCTATAAAAGCTAAAACTAAAGAACAACTCGATGCAGTTGGAGGAAAGCTCGCTATTGAAGCACAAGCTGTTGTTATGCTCGAAAAAATTGGTTCTTAATCTTTAATTTATAATAAAAAAGGAGCTTTATAAAAAGCTCCTTTTTTATTGTTTGAATTATTTATTTCAAAGCAACAGTCATATCTGCTTCAATACAAACCTTTCCGTCTACATATCCAACTCCGTGGCTCTTGCAGATAGGTCCTTTTGCCTTAATAAGTTCTATTACCATATCAAATCTGTCACCAGGTCTTACGATATTTTTAAATCTAACATTATCAACACCGGCATAAAGTGTTAATTTGCCTTTATATTGAGGAAGGCACATTAAAACCGGCGCAGAGCATTGAGCCAATGCTTCCAGCTGCAAAACTCCCGGCATTACAGGGTTACCAGGAAAATGTCCCTGAAAGAATGCTTCGTTCATAGTCAGGTTTTTGTATCCTTTAGCATATTTACCCGGAACACATTCAGTAATTTTGTCTACGAGCAAAAACGGGTATCTGTGAGGAATCATTTCCATGATTTGCATTACATCGAATGATAAAATATCTTCACCGGCATCTGTTGTACCTATTTTTACACCTAATTCTTCTGTCATAAATCTCTCCTTTTATATTTCTCTATATTTTAACTAATTTTGTTTTCAGTATTTGCGCGACTTTTGTATGTACAGCATGTCCGGCCTCTTTTACAAGAATCTGCGCCCTCATATTCAAAGGCGAAACTCCTGTTAAATAAAAATCACCAAATAAATCCAGTATTTTATGCTTAATAGGCTCATCTTCAGAACGAAGTTCCGTAGTATATCCTTCGTCCTTCAGCCCCACCGTGTTATCAATAGTTACGCCCTTCGCAAATCCTAGCATCTGAAACTTTTTCAAATCCTTATAGAACCCGAAAGTTCTGGCTTCAATAATCTCTTTAAGATTATTGTTGTCCATTGTAACCCACCTTTCTCTTAAATCCGGATGGTCATAATTTACGGCATAAGTTATCCTAAGTTCCTTATCCGGAACAACGACAAGACTCGTTTTTCCGTTAAGGTAATAAACAGGCTCACTAACTGTATATAAATCTCTATTTACCCCCTCAATTCCTGCCTGATTGAATAAATCCACCCATACCTTTGAGCTTCCGTCAAATATAGGCATCTCTGTCTCAGAAAGGTAGACGTCAATAGAGTCTATTCCGCAAATTGCGCAGGCTGCTATAAAGTGCTCGCAAAGCATAACTTTATATTTATAATCACCAAGAAGTGTTCTGTGTTCTTTACTGCATAAAGTTACACAATGGTCTGTAGAATAAAGGTTTTCTATGCATACATCAAACGGAGTATCAGAACCTTTGGAAAAAATACGAATACGTCCCCCACGCGACGGCTTTATCACCACCTCGCAGTTTTTATTCTTCATCAATCCTTTTCCTGAAGTTTTTATCTCTGTTTTTATAGTACCCATATTACCTATTCACCTTTAAAATACTATACAGTAGCTTTATTTCCTGAATTTACCCCATCATTTACTCCTTCTTCGAAAGAGCGTAAAAGCGGTTCATATTTTTTGAACTTGGCAATTAAGTCACCGGCATCTTTCATGATCTTAAGCTGTTTGATAAATTCTTTTCTCGGAACAGCCGGAGCGCCTACAACAATTGATTTTGCAGGGAAGCTCTTTGTAACACCGGCCTGAGCGGCAATAATTGTGTCATCGCCGATACTGATATGGTCAGCAAGTCCTGCCTGACCTGCAATTACGACTCTGTCACCGATTACGCAGCTTCCTGCAATACCGACCTGAGAAACTATCATACAGCCTTTTCCGATACGGCAATTGTGCCCTATCATAACGAGGTCGTCAATTTTAGTATTATCGCCGACTGTTGTATTTTCGATTGTGCCCCTGTCAATTGCAGTATTAGCACCAATTTCTACGTTATTGCCTATCTCAACAGAACCTATAGAAGGGATTTTGTAAATAACCTGTTCTATATCATTTTCTTTAATTTCACCATCTTTACGTGCCTGCTCAATATTGTTAGGATTTTCTGTTACAAAGCTGAATCCGTCAGCACCAAGAGAAACACCGTGGTGTAAAATTACTTTATTTCCGACTTTAACTCTGTCACCAATACATACTGCAGGGTGGAAGAAGCAATCGTTACCGATAATTGCACCGTTTCCGATATAACCGTTTGCAAGAATCTTTGTATTATCGCCGATTTGTGCATTTTCACCGATTACGACATTAGGACCTAAAGAAACATTTTGCCCGAGCTTTGCAGACGGATGAACCGTTGCAGTCGGATGGATGCCGGAGTTTACGTGCGGTTCTTCATAAAACATGGTAATTAATTTCATCATAGCAAGACGCGGTCTTTCTACTTCAATAGTTGAGAATCCGTCAATATTTACTCCAAGAGGAACAAGTGCAGCTCTTGCCTTTGTTTTAGAAAGATTATTAATTTCTTCTTCTCCAAGAGCCAGCGCCAAAGTATTTTCATCAGCTAAAAGCGGAGGTGCTATATTTGTAATAGCCACATCTTTTGCCTTAGAAAGCATACCGCCTGTAATTTGTGCAATTTGTTCCAATGTAAAAGTTTTCATAATAAACTCCTTATAATTACTTCAAACACTTATTTATAACGTTTGTGGTAGATTTACCCTTAACAAATTCGATAAATTCTACTTTTATATTGTTTCTGAGAACAATATCCCGCTCCGGAAGAGTATCCAGAGTATAGTCAGCCCCTTTTGTATAAATATCAGGTTTTATTGCTTCCAGCAAATTTGCCGGTGACCTCTCTTCAAATAATACCACATAATCAACAGAGCTCAAAGCATTTAATATTTCAGCCCTGTCTTCTTCACAATTTATCGGGCGGTCTTCGCCTTTGATAAGCTTTACTGACTTATCTGAGTTAAGCATTACAATTGAATAATCAGCAAGCGATTTTGTTTTCTTAAGATAACGTACATGTCCCACATGCAAAATATCAAAACAGCCGTTTGTAGCAGCAAAAGTCTTTCCATCCTGCTGCCCTTTTCTTACTATTTCTATTATTTGCTCCTGTGAAACCAGTTCGCCCAATTATTTGCTTCCTTTCATTTTATCAATCGAAACCTGTATACCGTCCTTTATTCTTTCAAATTTATCTGACATAGACTGTAAATAAATTTTCTTTTCAACCGGCATTTCCTTAGGTAAAATTCCCGTATTATTTAAAGTCTGCTTTGCTTCTCTCATTTTTTTATTCGTAGGTCTTACAGTTACCTTATTTAAAATCTTTTCTACTTTCATCTTAAAATAACCCCATTTCAATTACTCTCTTGCATATTCTTACAGTATTTAAAGCGGCGCCTATTCTTAAATTATCGGCAACACACCATAATGAAATTCCGTTATCAAAAGCCAGATTTTTTCTGATTCTTCCGACAAAAACCGGATCTACACCGCTCGCATCACGCGTTGTCGGATATTCATAATTTTCAGGATTATCAATAACTTTAACCCCGTATGCATTTTTCAGAATCTCTCTGACTTCATCGGGTGTAATATTTTTCTCAAATTCTATATCAACAGCTTCAGAATGCCCGTTAAATACGGGAACTCTGGCTGCCGTACAAGAAATCTTTGTACTTTCACCAAGGTGAAGAATCTTTCTTGTCTCATTTACAACCTTCATCTCTTCTTTTGTATATCCGTTTTCGCAGAAAACATCAATCTGCGGGATTACATTGAAAGAAATCGGTTTTTTGAAGCACTTATTTTCAAACGGTTTTCCTTCCAGATTTGCAATCGTATCATCTCTTAATTCATTAATTGCAGCAAGTCCTGCGCCTGAAACAGCCTGATAAGTTGATACAATAAGCCTTTTAATTCCAAATTTCTTTAACGGTTCAAGAGCCAGCATTAACTGAGAGGTAGAACAATTAGGGTTTGCAATAATACCCTTATGCTTCCTCAAATCCTCATCATTTACCCCCGCAATTACAAGAGGAACATCTTCTTCCATTCTGAAAGCGGAGGAATTATCAATGATTAACCCGCCTCTTTTAACAATTTCAGGCGCAAATAATTTGCTTGTTGAACCGCCTGCAGAAGCCATAACAATATCAACATTATCAAAAACTTCCGGCTTTGCTTCTTCTACGGTATATTCCTGCCCATTGAAAGTTATCTTACTTCCCGCGCTCCTTGCACTTGAGAGGAATTTTATACTTTCATATTCAATCCCGAGCTCTTCCGTAATCTTTGTAATTTCTCTTCCTACAACGCCTGTTGCTCCTAAAATTGCAATTCTTGGTTTTCTCATCTTTTGCCCTTCTGAATTATAAAATATTATCCAAACCGTAAACGAAATTTCTGTTTTCATTTACGTACCTTACAGCCCTTAAAACACCATCCATATAGCATTCTCTGTTCATAGAATCATGCCTGATTGTCAGAATCTGACCGCCTGCACCGAAAATAACCTCCTGAGAGGCAATATAGCCGGGCAGTCTTACGGAATGAATATGTATGTTATTGTATGATGCCGCTCCACGCGCGCCTGCAATTGTTTCAACTTCCGCACAATTACCATTTGTAAAATCAGAATTCTCTTCAGACATCATTAAAGCAGTTTTCACAGCAGTTCCCGATGGCGCATCTTTTTTCTGATTGTGATGAAGTTCAATAATTTCCGCATTATCAAAATATTTTGATGCCATTTTAGCAAATTTCATCATCAAAACAGCACCGGTTGAAAAATTCGGCGCAATAAAGCATCCAAGCTTTTGAGATTCCGAAAGAGTTTTCAATTCGCCAATCTGCTCATCACTGAGCCCTGTTGTACCTATTACAATACTTATTCCGTTATTCAGACAGTAAAGAGCATTTTCATAAATTGACTTTGGCTGCGTAAAATCAATCAGAATATCTATTTTTACGGAATTTTTAGCATCCTTGATAGTTGCAAATTCACCGTCTTTTATATCAATTTTTGCAACAAGGGTCATATCCTCAGCAGCATTAACTGCCCTGATAACTTCCTGCCCCATTTTACCGTTTGCACCGCACACCGCAATATTAATCATAATAACTTTCTCCCTGCCGGAGAATACCGTCAAACCCAGTTCCCCGGCTTCTTTACCCCATTATACAACAAACAAAAATGAGATAAAATGTAAATTTTTGTAACAAATATATACTGAATATGTTATAAATATATATAATGTGGAATTATATAAGTATAATCTCTTTTCTTTATTTTCTCCTCCACTCCTTTATCTAACGAGAGTTAATGCCGCAACAGATTGCGGCTTTTTGTTTGGGGAAATTATACCGGCTCGACTCCGTCATCTGATACGAACTGAATGCCGAATTTCGCCCTGAAGAGATATCTTACTGTATTGCTCTGGATTTCATACATCATTTTGTTAAACAGGTCATACGCTTCCTTTTTGTATTCAATAAGCGGGTCTTTTTGACCGTAAGCACGCAATCCGATTCCGTCTTTGAGCATATCAATGTTATGTAGATGGTCTATCCACTGATTATCAACAACTCTCAGGAGAATATCCCTTTCAAGTGATCTCATAATGTTATTTTCAGAGAAAACTTCCTGTTTCTGGAAAGACGGGTCATACTGTTCGGAAATTGAATTATAGAATCCGATAATCTCTTCTTCGTGCTCTTTATAAGCCTTCTGTGCAGCTTCTTTTAAAGAATCATATATTCTTGCGTATCTCTGATTCTTAATATCGTCCACATTGATATAAGAAAGCTGCGGAATATTTGAGTGAAGCTCTTTAATAAGAGTCTGCAAATCCTCCTGAATATACTCTTCCGGATTCATTTCCGGAGTTATATAACTCTTGAGAAGCCTGTCGATTTCTTTATCGATCATATATTCAATATCGCTTCTCAAATCTTTGCCTTCAAGAACTTTTCGTCTTTGAGCGTAGAATTTTTCTCTCTGAATATTCATAACGTCGTCATATTGAAGCACGTTTTTACGAATATCAAAGTGGTACGTTTCAACTTTCTTTTGCGCGGATTGAATTTGTCTTGAAATAAGTTTGGATTCTATTGCCATATCCTCTTCAACATTAAGCATATTCATTAAGCCCGTAATTTTGTCACCGCCGAAAATTCTCATCAAATTATCTTCAAGAGAAAGGAAAAATCTTGTAGAACCCGGGTCACCCTGACGTGCTGCACGACCTCTAAGCTGGTTATCAATTCTTCTGGATTCATGCCTTTCCGTACCTATTACGTGAAGCCCGCCGAGTTCTACAACCTTTGCGTGCTCCTGCTCGGTAATTTGGCGTGCATTTTTTAGTGCTGAATTTTTTAGCTCCTCATAATCAGCACAATCAGGAGTAATATTATGTTTTTCTAACTCTTCTTTTGCTAAGAATTCAGCGTTGCCGCCCAGGAGAATATCTGTACCTCGGCCTGCCATATTTGTTGCTATTGTAACTGCACCTACACGTCCTGCCTGGGCAATGATATAAGCTTCCTTCTCGTGCTGCTTTGCATTTAATACATTATGTTTTATGCCCTTTTTATTCAAAAGTGCTGAAATGTATTCTGATTTTTCGATGCTTACAGTACCCACAAGAACCGGACGCCCGAGTTCATGCTGCTCTATAATATCATTTACAACCGCATTATACTTTGCTTTTTCGGTTTTATAAATAACATCAGGATAATTAATTCTGATATCAGGTTTATTTGTCGGAATAACGGTTACTTCAAGGTTATAAATTTTTCCGAATTCGGCTTCTTCCGTCATCGCAGTACCTGTCATACCGGAAAGTTTCGGGTACAATCTGAATAAATTCTGGAAGGTAATACTTGCTAATGTTTGAGTTTCATCCTGAATTTCTACGCCTTCTTTTGCTTCAATTGCCTGATGAAGTCCGTCTGACCAGCGTCTGCCCGGCATTAAACGTCCGGTAAATTCATCTACAATCATTATTTCACCGTCTTTAACGACATAATCAGTGTCTTTTATAAACAATTCTTTTGCTTTAAGAGCGTTCAGCAGGTCGTGCGCATACTGGTTATTAATATCAAATAAGTCTTTACAACCGATAATTTCCTGCGCTCTGTCAATACCGTCTTCTGTCAGAATAACGTTTTTATTCTTTTCATCAACCTCATAATCTACATCTTTTTTAAGCTGTGGTGCAACTTGAGCCATTAAAGTATAAGTATCTGCGGATTTTTCAACACGTCCGCTTATAATAAGCGGAGTTCTTGCCTCATCAATCAAAATACTGTCAACTTCGTCAATAATTGCGTAATTAAATGGTCTTTGAACAAGCATATCTTTAGATGATGCCATATTATCCCTAAGATAATCAAATCCAAACTCGTTATTTGTGCCGTAAGTTATATCGCAGGCATAAGCGGCTCTTTTTCTGTTAAATTCATCTGCGTCGTGCTGATTGGAGAGAATAACGCCTACACTAAGTCCCAAAAATTTATAAATCTGCCCCATCCATTCGCTGTCACGTTTTGCAAGGTAATCGTTTACCGTAACAACGTGAACGCCTTTGCCCGTAAGTGCGTTCAGATAAGCAGCAAGTGTTGCTACAAGGGTTTTACCTTCACCTGTTCTCATCTCGGCAATATGTCCGTTATGGAGAAAATATCCGCCGATTAACTGAACATCAAAATGGCGCATATTAAGGACTCTCTTACCGGCCTCCCTTACCGTTGCAAATGCTTCCGGCAAGATTTTGTCTAAAGCTTCTTTTTCAAGGATTCTGTCAGCTTTTTCGTTATCAGAAGTCGGGCGTTTTGCAAGAATTGCCTTAAACTCATCGGTTTTTGCCCTCAACTCGGCATCGGTAAGCTTTGCAAACTCAGGTTCCAATGCGTTGATATGATCTATAATACCCGCAATCTTTTTAACCTTTTTTTCATTAGGGTCGCCAATAAGCTTTAATAAAAAATTAATCATAGTTGTCCTCTCCAATTATGAATATAATAACATAAACATAAAAAGGATAAAGATATTCGACCGGTTAAAGCCCTTATTGTAAACAATTATTAACTTTTTAGCAATTTTTTTTCTTTACGGACATTTAATCAGGTACAAAAAGAAAGGTTTTAAACAATGAATGTAGGTAAAGTATCTTTTAGTAATTATAGGGTAAATTACAGCTCTAAAGTTAAAGAGAATAATACATCGTTTCAGGGAAGCAAACGAAAACTTGTTACGGACGGTTTCAAAATCGGCAGTGCACTATCTGCAAGCGCATTATTTATGCTGGCCCAAAAAGATGTCAAAGACCCTGAAAAAATTATTGATGAATTTTATGCAAATGAAAACAGCAGGTTTAAAAAAGCAAAATTTAACCTCTATAGATTTTCTGAAAAAGAAAAATATGAAATTAATAAACGAATGGGTGATATTGAGCTATATCCGAAAGCATTCAGTGCAATTATAAATGCAAAAAACGAAGATAAAACCTACAGATTTAATGCACAAGAGTCAATGCTCATGTTTGATGATGCCGGAGAACAAATAGAAAAACATCTGGAAATTTTCAAGCAGATAATAAATGCCAAAGACAAAGACAATGCTTACAGATTCAGCACTAAAGATTGTGCAGCGCTTATGGGGCAAGCTGATTTATTAAAAGCTTATCCGAAAACTTTTGAAGCTATTTTATCAACAAAAGAATTAAATACGGAAGACTGCATGAATCTTGTATTAACAGCAGGTGAAGCAATCCAAGAATTTCCATTTATTTTGGATGAAGCACTGCAAGAGGTTCCAAAGGACAGTGATAATTACGGTAAACAACTCGTACAAACTCTAAAGAGACTGTATTTGGAACTCACAGATAAACAACAACGAGAATTAAAGAAACAACGTGAAATGGCTGAAATTGCCGCACGCTTAGCACAAGAAGAAAAAACTCCGACTAAAGCAAATGCCAGAGTTAAAGCCAGACAGGCTGCAATGGAAGAGTGGAATCAAAAAACCGGCTGGGTTGATGCGGATAAATTCTTTGAAAAAGTCGAAAACTCCGTATCCGAAAGCAAACCGCTTGTTCTGGAATCCGGTGATGTCATACCTCAAAAGATGCAGAAGGCTATAGATACAAACATTATGCTTACGCCTAAAAAAGCGATGGCAGTCATTAATGCAAGATATGAAAATTTACAGCCTATGTTTAGTGAAAAAGAATGCTGTGAAATTATAAGCGAACTGGATTCATATAAAGCTCCTGCCGATCTTAAATATTTGAGGAAAGTTAGTGACGGCAAGCCGTTCTTTAATTCGGAACAATGTAAAGAACTATTGAAAATAGAGCCGTTTACCAGAAAATTCATAATGGATAAATTTATGAATCCGCCGCGTGAGTGCAGTGCCGATGAAATCGTAGAAATAGCCAAAAATACTTTATCGACAAACGATTTTTGGTTTTCTTTTAGAGAATTAATCGAATTAAAAGACGAAAATGGAAATTATAAATACACTGTTCGGGAATGCATTGAAAAATCTAAACCTGAAATTAATCAATAATCCACTTTTTAGGGTCAAATTTAAAATCAGAAACTTTCATCTTTAAAGATTTTGCGTAAGGTTCAAATTTTTTGAGCAGGATAATTTTGTGCAGCGAAAGTTCCTGTGCAACAATAGGATTTTCGCAGGCAATCACCATAACATATCCGGGCAGCATAGAATACGGTTTTGAGCGTCCCTTGAATTTGGCAGGCAGAATCTTATCCCAGAAGCTATTGAGGTTAGTCCGTGTTATAGCTTTTTTAAGCTGCGGATTATCCATCATTGAACTTATTACTGAATCTACCCCTTCAAAATCTGTATAAAGAATTTTTTTCATTGTTTGTGCTATTATTTTTTCTATGAGTTGTAACTTAAATGATATCATAAAATCTTCTAATAAGATACTGCTTTTGTCACACATGAATCCTGACGGCGATACGCTGGGTTCAATGTGCGCCTTGTACAGCATGATTTATAACAGGTTTAAGAAAAAGGCTGATATGAGCATTGTATCAAATGTCCCGTATAATTATAAATTTATACCGAATATCGATTTGACTCAAAGATACTTTGATAAGTCTTTAGTTTATGATCTGGTTATAACTCTTGATGTAGCTGCAATTGATAGAGTAATGGATTCTAAAATTCTGTTTGATAAAGCAAAATGTACGGTTAACATTGACCACCACAAGACCAATCCTGGATTTGGAGATTACCAGATAATTAATCCGCAAGCGAGTTCCTGCGGTGAAGTGTTATTTGATATATTTAAGCAGGAAGGCTGGGAAATAGACAAAGATTCTGCAGTCGCTTTATATACCGCAATCATGACGGATACAGGAAACTTCCGATTCGAAAATACTTCTTCTAAAACTCTGAGAGCGGCTGCTGATCTTGTAGACTATGGGGCTAATCCTAATTATATTTACAAAATGTGCTACGAAACTAAAACGAAAAATTTTGTAATGTTCCAGAATTATTGCGTAAATAAAGCAATCTTTTCTGAAGATAATAAAGTCGTATACACTACCGTTTATAAAAAAGATCTGGAGAAATTCTCCGCCGGCGACGATTATACGGACGGAATCGCGGAGACCCTGAGAGCAATCGATAGCACTGAAGTTTCGTTTGTCGCAAAAGAAGTCGATACAAAATTGACAAAAATTTCCATGCGCTCAAAAGGTCTTGATGTTGCCGAAATTTGTTCAAAATTCGGAGGAGGCGGGCACACATTTGCTGCGGGATGCACAATCAAAGCAAGTGTAAAAGACTCCATTGACAAACTGTTGAGAGAAATTAAGCTGTGAAATATAAATTTAGAACACTCAGAAATATAATAAATGCAGTAATTGAACACGATTATTTTGGAATGGCTTCCGAGATGGGTTTTATGCTCTGTATAGGCATTTGCCCTTTTATATTATTTTTGACAGCACTTTTCGGATATATCGGAAAACAGTACTTTATGCAGCCGATTTTTATATTTATGCAAAGTATTGTTCCGCATGACGTTTTGAATGTTGTAAACACTGTTTTAAATGAAGTGTTTTTCTTTAAAAAAGGCGGTCTGGTCGCTGTTTTAGGTTTTTGTATAACTCTTTTTCTTTCTACCAATACCGTAGCGATTGTGGCAAAAGGGTTAAACAGGGCTTATAAAGTCAAGGAAACACGAAGCTTTTTATATTCAAGACTTTTGGCTCTTATTATGGTTTTTGTAAACACTCTCGTTTTATTTTTGAGTATAACTTCTATCGTATTCGGTAAAGTAATTATGAAATTTTTAGTTTCATATATCGGAATGACACAGCATTTTGCGGACATAATGTTATTTATCCGCTGGCCGATTGCATTTTTAACTCTGTTTATAATGGCATATTTAAGCTACTACATACTTCCTGACCTTAGCGGAAATGAAAAACTTAGAAGACATAGTGCATTCCCAGGTTCAATATTCTTCTGTATCTCATGGTTACTCGGCTCATGGCTGTTTTCGGTTTATATTAACAACTTACACACATACAACTTTGTATACGGAACTGTTGCCGGTTTTGCGGTTATGATGATGTGGCTTTATTATACTTCTATACTAATCTTAATCGGCGGTGAAATTAATTTTCAGCTTTATGAAAAACTTGAAAGACGGGAAGAAATAAAAGCACGCAGAGACAGGATGCGAAACAATGATAACGCGGTATAAGGAATATTTAGAATTTCTTGATAAAAAACTCTCTAAAATGTTTGAGGCACAAAAGCCTTTTATTAAATGCAAAGAGGGCTGCGCATACTGCTGTAAAGAAGGTGAATATCCGCTTTCCGAGCTGGAATATGTTTATATGATGCTTACTTACAATGAGCTTGATGATGAGTTAAGAGACAAAGTAACAGAAAATATTATCACACTATTGAAAAAATCCAGAGAAAAGATGTATGAATGCCCGTTTCTGGTAGATAACAGGTGCAGCATCTATAAAGCCAGAGGTGTAATTTGCAGAACTTTCGGATTAATTTCTTATGACGACAAAGACAAAAAGAGAATACCTTTCTGTGTTAATCTGGATTTGAATTATGCTAATGTTTACGATAAGGAAAAGCATATAATAGTTTCAAACGCAAAGGACGGAACCGAGCCGGCAGCTTATAATATTACACGTAAGGTTTTAATAACCCCGAAAGTCGAAAAGCAGTTTAATATTTTTTTCGGAGAGGACAAACCTCTCATAGAATGGCTATCAGAAGAAGATTTCGGAATATAGAA
>CALUQE010000016.1 GCA_944322845.1 Candidatus Gastranaerophilales bacterium | reverse complement strand
CAAAAAAGAAGAAACTTTATTGTTTACAATGCTCTTACGAGCATAAAACCAAATGGATGTTGCGGGTGAACCCGCACTTTGACCCTCGCTAAAAAACGCTCGGGAGGGCTTCGCCGCTGTCAGAACTAACAAGTCTTCGCGCCGCGAGCGTGTTATGCGTCAGCATAACGATAGCGAGCGTATGAGTGCAGGCTCTGCCTGCTACAGCCATTCAAACTATCGCTCGTAAGAGCGTTGAAAACAATCGCGAGGGTAAATGTATTAGGTTTGTAGGTATGACTACAAGCTTGAAAGTTTTTTGAAAAACTCTTTATTTCGCAACAAAAGAGAAAGAAAAGTACAAACAAATTATTTCTTCATTTTTTCTTCTTTGAAAATGAAAGAAGAAAAAACGAAGAAAAAAAGAAGAAACTTTGTTGTTTACAATGCTCTTACGAGCATAAAATCGAATGGATGTTGCGGGTAAACCCGCACTTTGACCCTCGCTAAGGAACGCTCGGGAGGGCGCCGCCACTGTCAGAACTAACAAGCCTTCGCGCCGCGAGCGTGTTATGCGTTTGCATAACGATAGCGAGCGAAAGAGGGCAGGCCCTGCCTGCAGCAACCATTAATATTTGTTAGAAAGCTTCATCGCTTTGTACATTTCAAAAACACTGATTATAAAGAACAACCCGAACACAAGCAGGTAAGATTTATTTGAATACACAAGAACATTGCCAAGCTTTTGCGGAGCAAATATGTTAAGCAAAAATCCTGCCGCTGTTCCTAAAATACCAACCATCATAAAGAATCCGAAATTCATTATGCTGACAGCAGTTCCGGATACCATTTTTCTGTTCGTAAGATGCAATACCGGAACCAGAAGAGACGTAAGACTCGCATTGGCAGCAAGAATGCAGAATATTACTGCAACCGCATTCGTTCTGATATTAAATATCAGGAATATACAAATTAATAAAAGCGAAACAAATGTTATAACAGAAGCATTTTTGAGAAAAATAACCCTGTGATTATGACACATTTTGCAAAACGCGGCATTAACAATATTAAATACAGCCGCAATAACCGCCATTCCGGAAAGCACCATCGCCGCCTTTGAAGAGGACATTAAACAGAAATCTTCAAGGAATTTCTTACCCAGAATCGCCTGTATAGCATAAGATATACCAAAATTACAGCAGGCAAAACTGAATAAATTTCTGTTGTGTTTTTTATGCAATACAAGTCTGAACGGCAGCGTTCTTAATTTAACGTTTTTATTAATTTCAGGGAATTTAATCTTTGCAGACAAAAGAACAAAAATTAAAAGTGCCGCAACAACAACACCCGCCAGAATAAATAAAATTTCACGCCAGCTAAGATAATTCATTGCAAAAACAAACGGAGCATTAGCCGCAATCCCGCCGGAATACCCGATACAAAGCATTACCGAAATTGCAATACCGAAATTTTTGTCCGAAAAGCATTCCTTTAACTCTCTTATCAAACTCAAATAAAACATACTTCCGCCAAGCCCCACAAGAGCACGCGAAAAATACATTAATGCCAGATTGGAAGTTACCGGAAACAAAAGACAACCGAGTGCCAGAACAACGCCGCCTGCCATCATTACCCTTAACCCGCCGTATCTGTCAACCAGAACACCATTAACAAGCTGACTGCAAGCATAAACATACATAAAAATCGCACCAAAAGCTGTAATAAAAGGAGCACTAACCTTAAGTTCGTGCTGCAGCACATCAAACACAGCACCCGGAATTGCTATTCTTTGAAAATTTGCAAAGAAATAAAACAATGCCCCGATAAATATCAGTATAAATTTTATACGCCCGTTTTTCATACCTATGTAAATTTACCGCTAACAGGCGCTTGTGTCAAATTTTCTCCATTTATAAAAGAAAAAGGGAACTCTTTTGTTTAAGAATTCCCATGGTTGTTTTGTTTGCGTGTTTTTCCTTTTTACGTTTTCTCTTCTCGTTTCCTCGCGTTTTTTCCTCGTGCTTTCGTCTCGTATCTAACTAAATCCCCTCCCGGGTATGAATAAATACCGGACAGATATCCGGCCTTCATTCAACTTGCCTTAAGGTAAGCTTACCCGTCCAGCAGTGCCTCTAAAATTCTTGCGTTTTTATCAGCCAGAGTGTTATTACGAACCTGAGAACGTGTTATGTAACTTCTCAAAGCTTCCCTAATAAGTTCTGAACGTGATCTGCTTTCGTTTTCCGCAACTTCATCAATCTTGCCTAAGAAACTTTCAGGCATTGAAATCAATACTCTTGCCATTAGTGTACTCCTTTTATTATCCTCTGTATAATTATTTTGTGTTTGATATATATATAAAGTATTTGTGAATTATAAAATTGCCTTTTTTCTTAAGAATTATTAAGAAATATTAAGTTAAATTTTTAATTTACAAATATCTTTTCTATAATATACAGATTCAAATGAAATATCTTCTGCTTCATCATACATACGGCTTACAGCTCTCGCAGCAGTTCCGGAGGTAGTTGTCAAAGAAAGAACAGCCCCCTCGTTGGCTTCATATTCTAAATACCTGTTTTTTGATACTGACGGATAAAATATAACAACCGTCTCATCATCAACATTATCAAGCCCTTGAATAATATTCTCCTTATTATTTTTATTCCTGCAGGTTAGAACAAGAGAAGAAGCAAATAAATCCTTGTTTTTAATATATTCGACCTCGTCACTGAAAGAACCTATCACACAAGAATAAAAAAGGCTGTACAAATCTTCGTCAAGAATTTCTAACAGTGAAGGCGCGTCGCAATCCTGCATAAAGGACTGCCAGCCCAGTATCTGAATTCCGCCGTCTTCTGTTAAAATTCCGTTCACGCCGAGTATTCCCAGATACGGGTTGCCTTCTATTTCCAGATAATCAAGCGTAGGATAGATAACATTATCCATAAGGAAATATTCGTTTTCAGTCGTAAGCTTATAATTCGGAGAGCAAGACCCCATTCCGCTTGTCAACTGACCGCCTTCGCCTTCCAGATAATGCTTATAAGTTATTGAAGAACCGATAGGCAGCGCCTTATATCCGTCTGTTATTGTGTAAAAAGAAAACGGAGTTCCGTACACATAATCTTCTATAATTACACGTTTATTCTTTTCTATAAAGCTTGATTCAATAAGAGTTTTTGCACTCTGAAAAGAAGTAAATACCGCCGCACTGTTTGAATCATCTGTCTTTAACACAAAAGGTGTTTTCTGGTTCTTGATATAATCCAGCACCATATTTTGTTTTTCAAAAATTCCAAACTTAGGCGTAGGAATCCTCAGTTTATACAAAATCTTTTTAGCCAGAGCTTTATCAAAAACGATTTTTGCAGCATTTTTGTCAGGCGCAAAGATTTTTTGCCTGTTATTATTAAACAAATCCACAATATCAGTTTTCAGTGCAGTTAATGAAATCGGAATTGTCATATCAATGCCGTTTTCCATAACAAATTCCAACAGCTCTGCAGGATTATCCTCTCTTATATCAACACACTGCGCAAACTCTTTCAAAGTATCAGAAGCAGGTGTTATATAAATTTCGTGCTTTTCTGATAATTTCTTGGCTAAAGCATACTCTTTAGCCCCGTTTCCTATAATCAAAATTTTCTTTCGCATAAAGGCATTATAACACAGAAAACACTCCTCTGACATTAATATTGCACTATGTTAAATTCTAAAGCAAGCGGGCACAAACTTTTAGTTTGTGCCCGCCAAATTACTTTTAAACTGTAGTCACACCATTGAGGCGTCTTTGGAGTTTCTATATCAGTCTGTAACCTTTACCCAAAAGCAGACCAATATATTTCCCCTTCATTTACCCCACTAGTCGTCAGCGTGACCTGCTGTTCCTAATACGTCGCGCATTTTGTGGATAACCATTTCTTTAACAGCAGTTCTGCCAGGTCCCATATATTCACGCGGATCGAATTTTTCAGGATGTTCAACGAAGAACTCTCTGATTGTAGAAGTCATTGCTAATCTTAAGTCTGTATCGATGTTAATCTTAGCAACACCGTGTTTAGAAGCGTAGTTAAGCATATCTTCCGGAACACCCTGTGCATCAGGCAAGTTACCGCCGAATTTATTACATTTAGCAACAAATTCTGCAGGAACAGAAGATGAACCGTGAAGAACTAACGGATAATCATATCCTACGATTTCGTTAACAGCTTTTTTAATTTCTGCTAATCTTTCAAAGTCTAACTTAGCTTCGCCTTTGAATTTGTAAGCTCCGTGAGAAGTTCCGATTGCAACTGCTAAAGAGTCACAACCTGTTTCTTTAACGAATCTTGCAGCTTCTTCCGGATCTGTATATGTTGAATCTTTTGCATGAACTTTTACATCATCTTCAACACCTGCTAATTTACCCAATTCAGCTTCAACTGAAATTCCTCTCGGATGAGCGTAATCAACAACCTGTTTTGTTAATTTAATATTTTCTTCTAACGGGAATCTGCTTCCGTCAATCATTACAGAAGAGAAACCGCCGTCAATACAAGCTTTACAAATTTCAAAATCAGCACCGTGGTCAAGGTGTAAAGCTATAGGTACAGTTGTTGTTGCAAGAGCTGCTTCTACTAACTTAATCAAATAAGTTTGGTTAGCATATTTTCTTGCACCTGCTGAAACCTGAAGAATGATTGGAGATCTTGTTTCTTCTGCAGCTTCTGCAATACCTTGCAAGATTTCCATGTTGTTAACGTTGTAAGCACCAATAGCGTAACCGCCAGCTAATGCTTTTTTGAACATTTCGCCTGTTCCGACTAATTTTCTTTCACTCATATGAGTTCTCCTTCTTTTTTTACATAGAGGTTAAAACCTCTTTACATGGTAAAAATTACTACAAAAAGGGGCAATTGTAAAGAGGGTAAATGTATTTGAATTAGAATAAAAACTACCCATCAGGAAGTACTTAGGGGTGGGGTAAATGCATTTGAATTAGAATAGAAACTACCTATCTGGAAGTACTTAGGGGTGGGGTAAATGCATTTGAGTCAGAATAGCAACTACCCATCAGAAAGTCCTGAGTATAATTATTTTCCGAATCTTCTGTTCCTGCGCCGGTACTCCAGTATACAATCCGCCATAGCTTCTTTATCAAACTCAGGCCAGAACTTTTCCATTACTATAAATTCCGAATAAGCTATCTGCCATAAAAGGTAATTAGAGACTCTCATCTCGCCGCCGGTTCTTATAAGCAAATCCGGATCAGGAATATTTTTTGTATATAAGTGTTTTGAAATGGTCTCTTCCGTTATCTCTTTTTCTCCGGAGGCAATAATTTCCTTAACTGCGTGAACGATTTCATCTCTGGCACCGTAATTGAATGCTATTTGCAAATTAACTCCGGTATTATTTTTTGTTGTATCTACGGAATTTTGCAGAATTTCCTGTAACTTCGGGCTTAATTTTGTCGTATCACCGATAAATGAAATTACAACATTATTCTCATTCATTTCTTTCAATTCATTTTTTAGAGTCTGGGCAAGCAAATCCATAAGAAAACTTACTTCCTCCGGTTTTCTGTTCCAGTTTTCTGTAGAAAAAGCGTAGACTGTTAAATATTTAACTCCAAAATCATCACAAGCTCTCATAGCAGCTTTTAAGGCATCAACTCCCTTTTTGTGTCCGAAAGCTGACGGGAGATTTCTCTCTTTTGCCCAGCGCCTGTTGCCGTCCATAATTATTGCAATATGTTTTAAATTACACTCTTCTACAATCTTTTTTATATCTTCCATAAAATTCCTTGTTATTTATTTTCCAGCAATTTAAAAATTTCAAATACCGACTCTCTTAGTGATTCTACACCAACCTCTTCATCAAGTTCAAGTGTTATAGTCGGAATTTCTTTTTCAATTCCTGCCCAGGTGCCGAAGCTTCCGGGAGTCGGATAGCCGATATTCGCTTCCACAGGGTAATTTATAATTTTAGAAATTTCTTCTGCTATTTCTCTTGCATCTCCGTCATAATTAACGACCTTAAACGGTGCGTGAAGAGTCAGGATAAATTTTGGGTTATATTTTTCAACAACATTTATAACAAATCTTGTTTCTTCCTCACTTGCAGGAGTCTCTCCGCCGAAAAATTCATTTCTTTGTGTTAATTCCCAGTTCTTTGTCGGGAAATTTCTGTTTAAATCAACCCCGTTTTTATTAGTCCGAACATTATGCTCTACCCCGTATTCATTCAAACAGGGAATAAAAAGCATTTTAGAATCCGGAAACTGTTTTAAATACTCCGCAATTAAGTACTTACCCTGCGGCTCATCTCCGTGGAAACAGCCAATTACTAATACAGCAGGGTTCTGAATATTTCCGGCAAGTTTCATCAAGGCTCCTACGGTCTTATTACAGACAAAATATAATCATCCGTAAAATATTTGTTTGCACATTCCTGAAGTTTTTGCGGCGTAACCCGATGCAAAGCTTCAACTATTTCTTCTCTATAATTATAAGGCTTACCCATTATGGAATAATATGCCATAATATTTGCCTGCTGCGCATTAGTTTCCGTTACAAACTGCTGTTTTCCGATTAAATTGTTAACAGCGTTTTTAAGTTCTTGTTCGCTTACAGGAATTGTTTTAATTTTTTCGATTTCCTCTTTAAAACCTGCAATGGAAGTTTGAATATTAGAAGGCTCCGTTCCTATATAAATACTGAAAACTGCAGATTTTCTATGTGTTTCATAAGCGGTTCTTACAGTGTACGCAAGCCCCTTTTTCTCTCTTAATTCCATAAATAATCGGGAAGAAAGCCCGCTTGCTCCTAAAATTACATTTAAAAGCATAATTGCTGGATAATCTTCCGAACCGATAGTCGGCACAAGCCACCCTTGCAATATCTGAGCCTGATTTGCATCTTCTTTAATAATTTCCGTATATTCCTGTTTTAAAGCCTGCGGCATATCTATTAAAGATTCACACTCCTTTGATTCAGGAAGCTCACCCAGATAGCGTTCCAATAATTCAGAATCAACATCGCCTACAAGCACAAGAGTTTTTTTACTGTTATTTAAAATATCTTTATATGAATTTACTGCATCATCTTTTGTAACATTATCCAGCTCTTCAAGCACTTTTGTATAACTGTGCCCGTAATAATGATTTTTATAAACGGTTTTGGTAAACAAATCCGAAACTTTTACCTTTGCAGAATCCAATTCGGCAGTTAATTCGCCCTTCATTTTTACCTTTTCTTTTTCAAATTCGGAAAACGTTGAATTCAAAATCACATCCTGCATAATTGAAAGTGCTTTTTCAAAATCTTCATTAAGACAAACGAATCTTAGTCTTAAATAATCTGATTTCATTTCGCAGGTAAAATCAATTGCATTTTCATCAAGCAGTGCTGATAATTCTTCTGACGAATACTTTTCAGTCCCTTTTAAAAGCAGCCTGTTCATTATTGAATATTCACCGGCAAACTTTTCCGGTCTGTTTATTGATATATTCAAAGTTAAAGCTGCTCTCGGCGTATTTTTATTCTGTTTTACACAAACATTAATATTATTTTTTAATTTAAATTCTCTCATATATAAAATTAAATCACAAATAAAATACGGTATCAAATTATAGACAAAATATAAAATATTTTAATTGTAAATTTTTCGTTACAATCTTATGGCAAATTTTAAAAAAATATATAATATAAATACATTTACTTGAAAGCAAAGTTTGGATACGTATCCTTTTATAACTGCGCAGGAAGAGTCTTTATAATTTAAAATCCGGATAGATTTATATCTTATCCGAAAGGAGGGCATTATGTAAAAAACCTTTATTTTAATCAAGCATTAAGTCCATAGGTGGTTGCATTAAACAATATATTATATATGCAGCATTCATTAAAAATAGTAATACTAAAATTGTGTATATGATAATTAAATATTTTACCGGTAATACAACTTTCAATTCATTTACTTGGAAACCAAGCCTGTGAAGTAAAAATTCAATAAAAATCATCAATAGATTTAAAGGTACAACAAAATTAATTATTATATTATACAAAACTTCACCAATTAGAGCGCCCAAAATATTGTCAAACCAGTAAATTGCAATATGTGCAGAAACAATAATTATAGAAAAAACCAGTAAAATATATGCAAATAAATTTACAGAATAATATTTATGCAAAACAAAGTATTTTATCATTATAGACCAATTTTAACATATAAGGAGAAAAGATGAAAGTAAATATAAATAAAATAAGGGAATCTATCAATAAAAAGACACTTGATGCCACATATAAGGCGCAAAAGATATATAATTTTGAAATCGGTAAGGGAGAACACGCTACGTGGAATAACGAAGCTGATGCTTTTAAACATGCATATATGCAATGGTACTTAACTTATTTTCACGGCTCGGGTATTGCAAAAACGCTTGGTGATTACCACGAATTGGAAACACCTAAGGCTCCAAAAGGGGAAACAAATATGGACTTATGGAATAATGCCATTGGGCGTGAAATTGCAGAAAATATGAAACAGCAATTTAAAGGGCTTGATTTGAATAAAGAAAGTATAAGCGATTATGCTGCCAAAATTATTGTTAATAAAATGCGGCAAGGAGAATTGATTACAAATCCAAACGATAAACGACAATTCAAGTACATGGAACTTGAAAGATTAAAGCCGCACGACAGAGTCTTTTACAGAGGAGAAACAAAATTTGAGGAATTAGATGAGGTTATGAGCGATGTTTTAATTGAACAAATATACAACGCTCCGCTTCCGGAAAAAGAAGAACTGAATAAAAAGGTTCGCGCCGGAGAATTAATCTACGTAGATAATTATACACGCTCAGACGGAACAAAAGTAAACGGATATTATAGACGAAGAAGAAACAAATAAGAATAACGATTTTTTCATAAATATTTTATCCTTAATAAAAAGTACACAATTTGTAAAAAAATATATTGAAAAAAGCATGTTCATGGTAAAATTTATTCGATGAAGATTTTAGAAGTAAGAGATGGTTTTATAAAATTTGAAGCGGATAGCAGTATTTGCCTGTCATCTTTTATACAAGTTTCAGGACTTGCAAAGAGTTATATTGCACAAATCATACAAATTAAACGCTCAGGCATAAATTCAATTGCTGTCGCTAAAATTTTATTCTTGTATGACGGCGGTCTGCAGGCTTACGACAAGACTCTGCCGCCGGAGGACGCCGAAATAAAAGATTTTACTTTTAATATTTTAAATAATTCTATTAATGCATCTGAGCCTGTTATTGCGGGTGAAATGCCTGAAAAAGATTTAAGTATAATAATCGATGCTTCTTCTTTCAACAAAAAAATGTTAATGAGCATTGATGACAAAGATGAAAATAATATTTTAATAAGAAACTTTACCAAACAATTCAATAATTTAAACAAAAATGTATTAATTATTGATACTCTCGGAGTAATTAATGCCAAAAAGCACACTGCCGGAGTTGATTTTAAATTACCGCTTGATACAGCATCACTTGCTTTTATGTATCAGGACTGCCTGAATGATGCAACAAGCGACAGCAAATCTCTTATTGTAGAAATCTTCAGAGACCTTGCGGAATATTCCAAAACCGTTCCGTTTGTACCATTCGGAGCTTTAAAAAATATTGTTGACGATATGGTGGACAAATCTCACGTATTTAAGCTTCTGGTATTAAAAAATAAGCTTGCTAAATTTGACAAACTCGGATACTTCGCAAAAGATAAAGCGGAAGTGGATAAAGTTGAAAGAATACTGGATTCAAAATGCACGATTATTGACCTGTCCAAACTTGACAGTGCTTTCCAGAACAGATATCTTGCATTTCTGTATGAAAAATTGCAAGGCAGAGAAGATATTCAGGTATTTCTTGAATTATCAAATACGGTAAGCAAAAAAAATCTGAAAAACATTTTAGAGGATACCGTCCCAACAACATTTATTACTCATTCACGTTTCAAATACCTGAATGATATTAAAAATCTTTTTGACAATTTTATAATTTCACCATCAATAACAAATAATGAAATCTTTAAAGTATATAATACATTCCTTAAGGCAATGTCTAAAGATACTTACCTCATAACGGGCGAAGCGGTCAATTATATACCGCTTATGTCTTCAGTAAAATTGATAAATAGTGTTATTCCTCAACAACTACCGGAACAAGCTGAGGAAAATATAGAAAATATTAAAGAAGAACAAATTCCTCAGAACACAGGAGAAACTGCAGAAAACATCGCAGATGAGACCGCTCCGAAAGAAAGTACAACAGAGCAACCGGAAGAAATAAGCGAAGAGCCTGTTGAAGAAGTACCTGAGGAACAAGAAACAGCTCCTGCCACAGATGAAGATTCAGAGGAAACAGCTCAGGCAGATACCGAAGCGGAAATAATAGAACCTGAAATTCTTGATGATACCGAATCGGCAGAAGAGTTTGAAGAAGTTATTGAAAACAAAATTTCTAACGAAGAAATACTTGCAAATATAGAAGAAAAATCCGACGCAGTGATTACTGAAGCTTCAAAAGATTTAACCCCACCGCCAGGAAATATGTTTGCAAGTGATGATGAAGACGAGGAGGCAGAAGAAGATTCAGAGCCTCAGGAAGATTTTGATGAAGAGTTTGAAGAACACATAATTCAGCCGGATGAAATTATCACTGAAGATATTCCGCAAGCAGAGTATAATGATACTCAAATTTTAGAAGAACTAAATTCAGAACCTATTGAAGAAGTTCAGGATATAAGCGAAGAATCCGCTTATGAAAATATAGAGGAGCCAGAAGAGATTCCGCTTGAAGAAGCTTTTGATAATGATTTAGTTTCAAACGAAGAGATTCCGGATTATGTTCCTGCAGAAGAAAATATTGAAGAAACAGATTCTATTGAAGAACTTGATTTGACAGATAATGTAGAAGAATCAGAGTTATTGTCAGAAGAAGATTTAAATGAACAGGAAGAAACTTCAAATGAAGAAACTGAAATTGAAATACCTGAAGAGTTTGACTTAGATTCTTTTGTTGATAATGACACATTGGAAACTGATACTGAAGAATTCATTGAACCGGAAGAAGAGCAGGAGATTCTGCCGATTTCTGATGAAGAGACGGATTTTGATGAAATTGTAGAACTGGATCCTGATGAAGCCGGCGAAGATGATATCGTTATAGATATGGCTGAAGAAGGTGAAGATGACGGAGAGACTATTTCGGAAGAAAATCTTGATGAACAGATTGTAAAAGATGTGGATAAAGTTTTTACAACGAGAAAAGACGATGATATTTCAGATTCTGATTTAGATTTTATTGATGAATTAAACAATGATGACGGAGTTCTGGAAGAAGTTTCTGACGGAGACAACGTACTTGAAGAGCTTTCCGGTGCTGATGAATCAGACGGCATACTGGAAGATAACGCCGAACCGATAGAATTAAAAGATGATAAAGATGATGAAATTTTAGAAACACGCAACTCTTCCACTCCTATAGTACCTGTATATGACGCAGATATTCCTCAGGAAGATATGGTTATAAGCGACCCTATTCAGCAGGGTGATACTGTTACACACGCAAAATACGGAAGCGGCGTTGTTGAAAAAATGATTAAATACGGAAATAAAACCCTGTTTTCAATCAACTTTGACAACATTGGCAGAAGACTTTTAGACCCGACTTTAACAGAAATAAAAAAAGCTTAGCCGTATAAAAAGATAGCTTTACAAAATATTTTTTGCGGGTACAATTATAGTACTCACTATCCTCAAGGGGATAAAGGGGTAAATGAATAAGCGGGAAGCAAGTACCTGTTTACCACTTTATCGCTGTATGTGACAGCCGGTAATAAAGAGGTCATTGGCTTTATCACCGGTAATAAGTGAAAGGAAATATAAAATGGCAAACATTAAGTCAGCAAAAAAAAGAGTTCTTATTGCAGAAGCAAACAGACAAAGAAACGTAGCTTTCAAAACATCTATTAAAACGGCTGTAAAAAAAGCATTGGCTTTAGCTGCAGGTGAAGACAAAGATGCTTTGAACAGTGCAATTTCCAAAGTTTATCAATTATGCGACAAGGCTGTTTCTAAAGGTATTTTGCACAAAAATACAGCTGCAAGAAAGAAATCAAGACTTGTTCTTGCTATTAAAAAATTAGCAAAATAAGCTGATAAAATTAGTCATAAAGCGCCTTTTCTATTAAGAAAAAGGCGCTTTATTTTTCAAACTTTATTACGGAAGAATAAAGATTGTATTCATCTAAAATTTTCACACCTGCAGTCAATTTGTCTTCGGGATTGTTCTTCAAAATAAGATAATAAGTTCCTTGCGGAAGAGCTTCTATTTCTTTATTACAAGCGTCCGTAAAATCCTCTCCGCATCCGTCATTCAAATAAATAATTCTGTCTTTATTTTTGATATAGTACAAATATCTGTGAAAAGCAGTATCTAAAACAATTTTCTCATCCGTTTTAATTCGGCTTTCTGTATAATGCACAACCTCTCTTGCCGAAGTGTAAAATCTGTAAGGATTAATTGTATAGTAAATCGAAGTTGCCAGACTAATTAAACATACAACAGTAAGAACGAGTTTTCTGAATTTTAAATTATAACTTGATATCGCAACCACAAACAAAGGGTATAAAAACAAAATCAATCTTGCCTCTATCGGGTAGAGCTTTAAGGCTGAGGCAAAAAACGTAAGAACTATCGGGAGGTAAATAAATAGTTTTTTTAAACGATTATCTTTATTTAGAGGAAATAGAGAACAGGCGGCTACAACAAGCATAAATGCTCCTATGCATTCAGCCGTCAATTTATTAAAACTGAACATTTCCCCGAATCTTATTGCAACACGCATCGGATGCAGCAGGGATACAAAGCCGTATCCGTTTTGCCACCAGGTGTACATCCCCTCGTAATTATAATTTGAAACCGGTTTGAGTGAAAAGAAATAGAACAATACAAAGCTTATAAAAAACGGAAGGTATGATTTTATTAAGCTTTTTGGTTTCTTATATAAAATAAGTAAAAAATAACTCCCGATTATAAAAAGCGAAGAAAGGGAAAACCAAGGTGCAATAGCAATAATTGCCGAATAATACCACCTGAACTTATCTTCGAAAATAATCTTATAAAAGACTATCATAAGCAGAATTGAAACAAGGAGTTCAAATGAATACTGCTTAAATTGCGCACAATATAGAATTGTTGTCGTATTGAAGACAAAAATCAGCATTCCGGTTATCATTGATAATTTATCTTTTAGGAATGGTTTTATATAGTAATAAAAAAGCGGAATAGCAGCTATTCCGGCTGCCGCAGACAGCCAGCGTAAAAGTAAATCTCTCAGGCAATCATATACAGGATTAAATGTCTGGTACAAAAATTTTGAGATAACAAGAAACATCGGAGGCGCCACCTGAAGATAATCAAGCCCCTTAAAAAGTTCGTAATAACTTTTATTCATAATATTTAAGCCAAGTGCAGCTTCGTCACCCCAGAAAGATAGATTTCTAAAATAGGCAAAACACCTTATTAAAATACCTAAAATTACTATAGCAATTATTCCGTAATTATAAATTTTCTTTTCTGCTTGCACTATTTATTCCTCATTTTTTCAAAATATACCGCTTTAACATACTTTGGTTTAAACGGCAGTTCATAAAGTTTATACCCTTTAGCTACCTCTTCAACATTATCGTGCGAAGAAAACAGATAATAATTACCGGCCTGCAGTGTTTTAACAAAATCTCTGCAAAGCCCTATATTACATTCAATACAGGTAACCGGCATTTTATAAATTTTATTATTTATCCCTTTACCCTCAAGATAAAAATAATACTCCGTTGCATCATTATCCATAATTATTTTATCCTCAGGCTTAATTTCTGTCCTAAGATAATCAACGACATCTCTTGCATAAGAATACGCCATTTCTTTTGCATAAATAGAATTATTCAACAGAGAAAAGATAACAATAAAAATAAATACGGATTTTAAAATGTTATTAAATTTTCCCGCAATATCAGTTACCGCAATTGCAAATACAGGAAGTAAAAAGAGCACAAGCCGCGAATATACGGGATATTTATGCATAAGAGATGCAAAAATTACCAATATTACAGGAATAGTGAATAAAATTTTACAGCCGGACTCCCTTTTAGAAAACAAAAAGCAAACCAGTGAATAAAAACCAATGCCCCCCGCTAATACAGCACAAATTTTTGTAAGCATAAAAAGCTCGCCAAATCTTATAAATAATCTCATCGGATGATGTATATCCATAAATGCCTTAAATGTAATCCATACTTCATCCATGCCGGCATAATTTACTGAAAAAACGGATTTTAAACTTACAAAATAATAAATAGCAGCACTTAAAATAAAAGGAATAACATTAATTACAAATTGTTTTCTGTTTTTTATTAAAAGAGCCAAAAATCCCGCAGCAATAATAAAAAATGAAGAGTACGAAAACCACGGGGATATTGCTATTATAAAACTATAGAACCATTTATATTCATCCTTCAGCATTTTATAAAACAAAGTTATTAATATTACAGAAAGCAAAAGCTCAAGGGTATACTGCTTGCACTGACTGCAATAAAGTATAGCGTGAGTATTCAGCGAAAATATAGCGAATGCCGCAAGCCGTTTTACTTTGTCATTAAATACAAGCTTTGCAAGACAATAGAAAGCGGGCAGGGACAAGATTCCGCTTAGCAAAGGAATAAGTCTCAATATATAATCCCTTATTGAATCATTTTGGGGTCTAACAATATCCAGCATCAATTTTTCAAGAATACAAAACCCCGCAGGCGCCGCCTGTAAATAATCCAAACCTCCTAATAATCCTTTGTAAGTTTTTGTAATAAAGTTAATTGCAAGCCCAGCCTCATCAAACCATAAAGACTGATTCGGAAGATAAAACCACAATCTTGCAATTATCGCAAATACAAAAAGTAATATAATACTGTACTTATACCCTCTCTCCTTAAAAAATTCCACTCTACTCCTCCAGATATTTTTTCCCGACAAGCTCATCCGGCAGGAACTGCTGTTCTATATCCGGCGCATCATGTGTGTATATATACCCTTCCCCAAAACCGTATTTTTTTGCATCCTTGTAGTGAGCATCTCTCAAATGCATCGGAGGCGGGAAATCATTTCCTGCTGCAATATCAGCAAGCGCTTTATCAATAGCAATACAGGCTTTATTTGATTTCGGTGCTTTTGCAACATAAACAACAGCATTTGCAAGAGGAATCCTGCCTTCCGGAAGCCCTATAATTTCAACAGCTCTATATGCATTTACGGCAATATTCATCGCGTTAGGATCGGCGACTCCGACATCTTCAGCCGCACAAACAATAAGTCTTCTTGCGATAAATCTCGGATCTTCTCCTGCCTCAATCATTTTAGCAAGATAATAAATTGCCGCATCAGGATCAGAACCTCTTAAGCTTTTTTGAAAAGCTGATGCGCAATCATAATGCTCCTGCGTTGAATACCTTGTATTTCGTCTCTGGCTAATACTTTCGAGAATCTCAACGGATAATAACCTTGTATCACCCGAAAAATTACTTGCAAAATAAGAATTCTCAACAAGATTGAGCGCACATCTTGCATCACCTCTTGCGTTATTTACAATAAATTTTGTAACCTCTTCATCATACTGAATAGGCTGATAATGCTTTTCCAGATACTCAAACCCGCGATTAACGATTTTTGCCATACTGATATCATTAATCGGATTAAGCCTTATAACCTGAACTCTTGAAATCAATGCCGGCACTACCTGAAAAGAAGGATTTTCAGTTGTTGAACCGATAAGAAAAACCGTTCCGTTCTCTACATGCGGCAACAGCGCATCCTGCTGGGTTTTAGAATATCTGTGAATTTCATCTATAAATAAAATAGTCTTTTGCCCTGCCCTCAAGGCCTGTCGAGCCTGCTCTACAGTTTCTTTAATCTCTTTTATACCGGAAGTTACCGCCGAAAGTTCTATAAACTGTGCGTTCACTTTTGTTGCAATAAGCCGCGCAAGTGTAGTCTTTCCGCACCCCGGAGTTCCCCATAATATAAGTGAAAAAAGTCTCTGGGTTTTTAAAAGATTTAAAAGCGGAGAATTAGGCGCAACAACATTCGACTGCCCGAGAAATTCATCCAGAGTTTTAGGTCTCATTATCTCTGCAAGCGGCGTTTGACGATTCACTTCCTCTAACTGCGTAAACAAATCCATAAAACTATGTTAGCACAAATTATTATGTTATAATACTACTTTAAGAATAGAGAAAGGAGTTTATATGGAATTAAGAGGGTCAAAAACAGAAGCAAATTTAAAAACAGCATTCGCCGGCGAATCTGAAGCAAGAAATAAGTACACTTATTACGCTTCTCAAGCAAAAAAAGACGGTTTTGTGCAAATTGCAAGACTTTTTGAAGAAACCGCAAATAATGAAAAAGAACACGCTAAAATTTGGTTTAAACTGTTACATGGAGGCTCAATCGCTTCAACGATGGAAAATCTTGAAGATGCTGCCGCCGGCGAAAATTACGAATGGACAGATATGTACGCAACTTTTGCAAAAGAAGCCAGAGAAGAAGGATTTAATGAGATAGCACTTTTATTTGAAAATGTTGCTAAAATTGAAAAAGACCATGAAGAAAGATACAGAAAACTTCTTGAAAATATCAAGAAAGAAGAAGTTTTCAAAAAATCAGAACCGGTTGTCTGGGAATGCGCTAACTGCGGATTTTCTTACACAGGAGACAAAGCAATTGATACCTGTCCGGTTTGCAAACACCCGCAAAGTTATTTTATGGTTAAAGCAAAAAATTACTAAATTGCAAAATCGGGCGGTTTATAAAAACCGCCCGATTTATTATGAAACACCTTCCGCTTTACGTTTTGCATTCTCATATCTTTTTTTCGTAAAATAATTTGTCATTCCCGCAACAAAGAATCCCATTACACCAATTGAGAAAATATAAGGCAGACCTGAGATTAAAACCTTTTGCTTTGCAAGAGACTTAAACTCCTTTTCTACCGTAGAATTTCTTTCTTTTGCAAGCTTTTCGGCAAGAGCGCCCAAATCATCAAATTTCGGTACACTCATATCTTTACCGATTAAATCCCTGCACTTACCCATTTTGTGCAAAAGCCTTCTGAAACCTTTCTCGACAAGTTCGCTGCCGGTAATAACGTAGAGAGCTACAAGAGGAAACCTTGTTGCAGTTTCTTTAAAATTCTCTTTACCTCTGTCTGCAGAAGCGCCAAAATAACCTGCACCGCCAACAAGCACACAGGTTGTTAACTGACCTTTGCTTAAACATAACTTTCCGTTCTGGCTGTTAAAATCCATATTTGTATATTTGTTAAAGAAGTTTTTAGCCTTCGGTGATTTTTTAAACAATTTAGTTCCCGGAGCTACAATAAACTCAGAAATATTTTGCAGAATTTTAGAATCCTTGCCTTTTGTTGCCAGAAGTGCTGCAAGCCCGAGACAGCCGGCATAAAGCCCCGCTGCAAATCCGATATGTTTCTGCGCGCTCTTTTTAACTTTCTCCTGATGTTTTTTATCCTCCTGCGTTTCTTCAAGCGAAGCAATATTTTTAAAATCACTTTTCTTAAAGAGCTTCAATGTCATCAAATTTTTTATGTAATTTAAAGAAAATTCCGTCAAAGGTATTGCCATTGCTGCAAGTGAAATGGCAGCTTTTACCGGAATAACTTTTTTATTATTTTTTCCGCCCCTCTCTAATAATTCCACACCTGTTGCAGCGACTTCTTTTTTTAAGTCATTATTTAAACCTTTAGAAAAGACTTTTCTTGCAACTCTCTCGCCGAGAATAGTCGGCACAAAGTAGATTAACGCCTCTTCTGAAGTTTCCAGAAACGTATTTTCGGTTAAATCGGCAAGGCTTCTTGAAAATACAACTTTTGGAATAAGACAGGTTGTAGCATCTTGAATAAATCTTGACGTAGAAAGTCCTGACGCCTGCTCCTGATGTCTTACGAATTTCGCAGCCGGCTTCAATGATTTCGGCAAAGTATTGATTAAAATTTTGTTGTTATTTGATGACATAATTCACATTCCTAAAACTTGTAAAGACTAAAAATTGCCTAACCTTGAAGGTTTTGTTTACAAATTTTAACTTTGACAAGCCGGAAAATGAGCAGACAAAACCCGGAGGCTTTAACTGCCCGATGTAAAAACTCAAAACGTGACTACATGCCGGCAGTTAAACTGAGCGGCGCCACCAAGATAAATTGAGTTTGTTTAAAATTTGCTTGTTCATAATTTTCCTTTGAATCGATATATCGATACAAAGACATAATAAAATAGTTATTTGTTTTTGTCAATCCCTCATTTGTAGTTAATGTCGACTTTTTCAAACTTATATTAAGTTTGTGAGGCGTGAAGAATCGTAGGGTGGGTAAAGCGTGAGCGTGCCCGCTGATATTCTTTCTTTTATGTTCAAAGAAAAAATGAAGAGATAATACTTGTACTTTTCTTTCTCTTTTGTTGCGGATAAAGAGAAAGAAAAGTACGAAAAGAAAGAGAAACAACGCGATCGTTTTCTACGCTCTTACGAGCGTGGGATTGAATGGATGTTGCAGGCAGAGCCTGCACTCTTTCGCTCGCTATCGTTATGCTAACGCATAACACGCTCGCGGCGCGAAGGTTTGTTCGTTCTGACAGCGGCGGAAGCCCTCCCGAGCGTTTCTTAGCAAGGGTCAGAGTGCAGGTTCACCCGCAACATCAATTTGGTTTTATGCTCGTAAGAGCATTGTAAACAACAAAGTTTCTTCCTTTTTGCTTCGTTTTTTCTTCTTTTATTTTTAAAGAAGAAAAAATGAAGAAGCTATATTTACCTGCGCTTATCTTTTTGTTATCCTAAAGACAACTGGAATATTAAAGAGGAGTATAAAAATGAGTGAAATAAGACAGGAATTTATAGATCAGGCAATTCAGCTTACAAGAAACGCAGAGGTTTTACCTGGCGGAGCAAACGGCGGTGTACAGGAGCTTGCGGCAAAATTACAGCACGCAGCCGATACAAATACGCCTTTGAGAATTAAGCTGGGTATGGACCCGACAAGACCTGATTTACACCTCGGACACACCGTTGTTATGAGAAAGTTAAAAGAGTTTCAGAAACTCGGACATAAAATTGTCCTGCTCGTAGGCGGAGCTACTGCAATGATCGGCGACCCTTCCGGAAAATCAGAAACACGTCCGGCTTTAACCAAAGAACAGGTAGAAGAGAATGCCAAAACTTATTTTGCTCAGATGGGAAAAGTTCTTGATGTTTCAAAGGCAGAAGTTGTAAACAATGCCGACTGGCTTCATAAAATGTCTTTTACCGAGCTTTTGCAATTAGCAGGAAAAGTTACCGTTGCGCAAATGATGACAAGAGACGATTTCGCAAAAAGATACGCTGAAGGCAAACCAATCGCCATTCACGAATTTTTCTACCCGCTTATGCAAGCTTATGACTCCGTTGCAATAGATTCCGATATAGAACTCGGCGGTACTGACCAGAGATTTAATACTCTTTTAGGGCGTGACATTCAAACCGCTTACGGGAAAAAATACCCGCAGCTTGTTATGATGCTTCCGCTTCTTGAGGGCACTGACGGTGTTGTTAAGATGTCAAAAACATACCCTGAACATTGTATTTCACTTACAGACAGCGCTAAAGATATGTTCGGGAAACTTATGAGTATTCCTGACACCTTGATTACACGTTACTACTCACTTTTAACGGATGTAAGTCAGGAAGAGCTGGTTAAAATGGATAAAGAAATTGAATCCGGTACTATCAACCCGCGTGACATCAAAATGAGACTTGCTCATATGATTACTGAAGAATACCACGGAAAAGACGGAGCTGACAAAGCTCAGGAAGAGTTTATTAATGTTGTATCCAACAAGGGGATTCCGGAAGACATTGAAAGTGTTAAGATTGATTCTGAAATAAATATATTAGATTTACTGGTTAAACTCGGTTTTGTACAAAGCAAGGGCGAAGCCAAGCGTCTGATACAGGGCGGAGGAGTTAAACTTGACGGAGAAAAGCTTTCGGATATGGCTTATACGGTTAAACCGAATATGGATGTGGTATTACAGGCAGGCAAAAGAAAGTTTGCGAAATTAGTATAATATTACCCCTCTCCGGAAAGCGTAAGCGAAAGGCGGAGAGGGTAGAATTTCTTAATGAGCATTTGCGAATTTAGAAATTCGGGTGAGGATATTTTTATCTGCTTGTCAACTATAAAGAAAGGTTTCTGTATGATTTACAACAATGTCTTGGAACTTATCGGCAATACTCCTCTTGTAAGATACAAAGACAATATTTGCCTGAAACTTGAGTACTTTAATCCTTCAAGCTCCATTAAAGACAGAGCTTCATATTCTATGATAAAAGAAGCTCTTGAGCGGGGTGAAATAAATCAAGATACGGTTATTATAGAGCCGACAAGCGGAAACACCGGAATCGGGCTTGCAATGTGCTGTGCTGTTTTAGGCTTAAAACTTATTATCTGCATGCCGGAAAATATGTCCGTTGAGAGGCAAAAAAACATCGCAGCTTACGGAGCAGAGCTGATTCTTACACCTGCCCAAACCGGAATGCAGGGCTCGGTTGATAAAGCCGAAGAATTGAAGAAGCTTTACCAGAACAGCTTTATTCCGATGCAATTTGCAAATCCGGATAACCCGAAAGCTCATAAGCAAACGGCAAAAGAAATAGAAGAAGCAGTAGAGGGCAAAGAGGTTGTGATTACAGCGGGAATCGGAACAGGCGGAACCGCTTACGGACTTAAAGAATACTTAAAAAATGCCCTAGTTTACGGTATTGAGCCGGCTGAAAGTCCTTTGTTTACAGAAGGTCGTGCAGGCGCTCACAAAATTCAGGGAATCGGAGCCAATTTTATACCGGAAATTGCAAAAAGCAAAGGCGATAATTATTTAGACGGCATTTTTACAGTAAAAGGAGATGATGCAATAGCTCAAGCAAGAGAACTGGCGCAAAAACACGGCATATTCTGCGGAATTTCAGGCGGAGCAAATGTAGTCGCGGCTCTTAAACTTGAGAAAAAATATCCGGACAAACTTATTGTAGCAATAATTCCGGATAGCGGTGAAAGATATTTGTCTGTCTGGTAGGGGTAATTGTATCGGTTTGGTAAGTATAACTGCAAGTCTGGCGTCATTGCGAGGAAATACCAAAGGCAGCCCGAAGCAATCCCTTGTATAAAAAGAGAATAAAACAAAGAAGGTTCGAATGTTAATACGCGCAATAAAAAAAATTAAAGAAGATATAAAAGTAATTTACGAAAAAGATCCGGCTGCAAATAATATTGCGGAAGTTCTTTTTTGTTACCCCGGACTTCAGGCACTTATTTCCCACAGAATTGCACACAAACTTGCATACTGGGGCGTGCCGTTTATTCCAAGGTTGATTTCATACTGGACAAGGATTTTTACGGGGATTGAAATACACCCGAAAGCCAGAATCGGAAACAGGTTTTTTATCGACCACGGAGAAGGTGTTGTAATAGGAGAAACAACCATTATCGGGGATGATGTCCTGATTTACCAGCAGGTAACACTCGGAGGAACGGGAAATGAGCACGGCAAACGCCACCCGACTATCGGGAATAATGTTATTATTGGCGCAGGCGCAAAAATTCTCGGAAATATTACAATCGGAGATAATACAAGAATCGGTGCCGGCTCAGTAGTCGTTGATGATGTTCCGGAACACTGCACAGTTGTCGGCATTCCCGGACGTGTTGTTCAGCAAAAATTCTTTAATCAGGACGGAATCTTAATGCATAACAGGATTCCGGATCCTGTAAAATGCGAATTGAACCGACTAAAATATGAAGTTCAGGCGCTCAGAGAAGAATTAGCAACTAAAAAATCTTGATTTTTATGTAACAAAAACGTTACAAAAGGGCAAAAAATTTGCTGTACTGAACTTTATTATAATAGTGTGAAGTGAAAGGATTTAGTGTATGTCTATATCAATTAATAACAATCAACCGGCAGAAATAGTAACAAAACAACCGTCATTTAGAGGCAAATGGGATAAGACAGAGCAGGGAAATCCTTATTACAAAACGAATTCAGGAGCTGTTGCAGGCGGCATAATGGCAGTACCTGCAGCCTATACATGGCTCAAATATTCATGGAAAAAGATAGATGAAGCCCAAATGAACAAAGATTTGGCTGAAAGTAAACAATTTATGAAAGAAACCGGCATGGACAAACAATTCGATGAAATGTTTAAGAACTTTGGTTATAAAAATACAGATGAAGCGTTCAAAGCCGGCGTTGATAATATGAAGCGATTAAAAAAATATGCAATTCCTTTTGCAATAATAGCTGCCGGAGCAACTGCAGGATGCGGAATTTTAGTCGATCATTTGAGGAATAAAAAAGCCAAAGAAGCTGCAGATACAGTAAAGCAGGTCGGTGTAAAAAATGCTGTAATGCAAAATGATAAAATTCAGCTTTCTAATAAAGGAAGAGCTTATTATGAATCCAATCAGGGGGTAAAATACGGAGCTTTACTGGGAGCAGGCTGCGGTCTTATAGAGAGTGTTATGAGTACCGGTAAGCTAAAAGCTGCAGCGCTGGTAAATATGGTAATGATGGCTATTGGCGGATTAATTATGGGTAAAATCGCAGATTCTACTGCAAACAAAGACGCAAGAAAGCACGCATAAGATTTAAACCAGTTTATTTTTAGGTTTTACCAGAGATAAATCTGCAAACAGTTTTTGAAAAATAAGACTTATTGTATTTGAGGTCTTGCTATACCAGATCATATTGTCTCTGCGATTTTTAATATCTTTACACTCATATACATTTGGAACTAAAAAGAAATAACGTCCTTCTGCAGTCCTTCTTCCGGTTTTACTGTTACGCACAAAACTCAGAGAATTTAATTTAGTATCCAATTCACCATTAATCATTCTGCCGTCTTTATTATCTAAAATTATATCCATCGTTTGAGGCCAGATGTATTCTTCATTAACCCTTTCATACATTCCTGCTTTGGGGGAAACATAAGTAGAAGCGTCTGAATAAGCAACAATATTTATTTTTGTTTTTCCTTTTCCTGTTTTATCCATCATTATATCAACGGGAGTCTCTGCTATTTTTGTCGTTACAGGTTTTAATGTTTTTGAATCCTGCCCCAAAATTTTATTTATAAACCTGATTTTACTTACAAGCTTCATTAAACCGTCTGCTACATCGGCTTCGGAAGTCTTAGACAATTCTTCAATTTGCTTCAATGTATATAATTTATTGCCACAAAAATTTAGATTCCGGCGCCTGTTATTAGATACTGAATTATAATACGGGGTTATTCCTGAAATATTCATTTTGCCTTCCTGTATAGTGTCATTTAATACAAAAACTCAGAAAAAATTTTTTTTGCTGTTTTTACAATTATAAAGTTGTATATTTACTACTCTTTATAATATAATAATTACTGAAATTTGAGAGGTTTAAAGTGAGTAAATATCATTTTATAGCAATCGGCGGAATAGGGATGAGCGGTCTGGCAAAATATTTGCTGGAGGACGGCCATACGGTTACCGGATCAGACATTGCCGATTCTAAATATATAGCAAAGTTAAGAGAATTAGGTGCAGGGGTAAATATAGGACATAGTGAAGATAATTTACCTGATGACACCGATATTGTAATAAAAAGCAGCGCAATCAGAGATGATAACCCTGAATTAATAAAAGCAAAAAGACTAGGGATTCCTGTTTATCACAGGTCAGATTTGCTGGAAGAAATTGCGAAATCTGCGCAGGATAGCGGGAAATGCTTCATCGGATTTTCCGGAACACACGGAAAAACAACGACAAGCGGGCTTGCTTCTTATGTTTTAGAAAAAGCAGGTCTGGACCCTTCTTTTGTTGACGGGGGAATTATTCCGGAACTAAACACAAACGCTCAGCACAAAAGCGGTAAGCATTTTATAGCAGAGCTGGACGAAAGTGACGGAACAATTACTAAATATTACCCTGATATTCTGGTAATTAATAATCTTGAAGAAGATCATATTGATTTTTACAAAAACGGAATGTCAGATTTAATAAAAACTTTCAATCAGGCTGTTTCACAGGCGAAAAAAGTTTTAATAAATAACGATAACGACGGCACAATGCAATTAAACGGCGATTTTATAACTTTCGGGCTTAATAATGCCGATTATGTTGCTAAAAAGCTTGATTCCGAAACAATTGAAGTTCTGCACAAAGACGCTCACCTTGTGACTTTAAAGACACAGCTTGCAGGAATTCACAATGTTTATAATATTCTTGCAGTTGTTGCTGCATTAAATGAAGCGGGGGTAAATCTTATGGGGGTAAATCTTATGGGGGAAACTTCTCTTGCGGAAAGTGACGCAAAGGTAAATCTAGCTCAAGTTACTCAATATATTTACCCCTTCACCGGCATGGGAAGACGCTTTCAGAAGGTTTGCGACATAAATGGAATCTCTGTTTACGATGATTACGCTCATCACCCAACTGAAATCAAGGCAACTCTTGAAGCTGCCGCCTCAAAATTCGGAAAAGAAAATATTGTGGCGGTTTTTCAGCCGCACAGGTACACAAGGCTGCAATCTTTGTGGAATGATTTTAAATCAGCGTTCAATAACGCCGGACGTGTTATTGTAACAGATGTCTATGCCGCATCAGAAGATCCGATTGACGGAATCAACGGAAAGAATTTTGCTGAAGATTTGGAAGGAAGTGAATATATTTCCGGCAATATGGAAGAAGTTGCGGAGAAATTAATGCCTTCTTTGAAAAAAGGTAATGTTGTTATAGGGCTCGGAGCCGGTACGATTACCGCTCTCGGCAAAAACTTAGAGAAAGCAGGCTGTGTTGCAAGTTAAAGAAAATTTTGAGATTAAACCGCTTACGACATACAAAATAGGCGGAAAAGTAAGCAAATTATACTTACCTGAAACTCTGGAGGAATTTACGGGACTCTTAAGAGAGCTGGACAATTACATAGTTCTCGGAAGCTGTTCTAATGTAATTTTTTCTTCTAACGGCTTTAGCGGAAATGTCATTATCACAACCGGCATGAAGAATTTCGAAATCAAAGGAACAAGAGTTTACGCCGATTGCGGAGTAAAAGATCCTTTGCTTGCGCAAAAAGTCAGCGAAGTTTCTTTGAGCGGTCTGGAATTCTTAATCGGACTTCCGGGGACAATCGGCGGTGCTGTTTATATGAACGCAGGAGCACACGGGCAGTGTATTGGAGACGTGCTGGTTTCCTGCTGTCTGTATGATAGGGAAACAAAGGAAATCGTATTTAAGCAAAAACAGGATATGGAATTTTCTTACAGACATTCTGTACTCGACAGCGGAAGGTTTATTGTTCTCTCAGCAGAATTTGAACTTAAAAAAGCACAACCGGAAGAAATTAAAGAACTTATGGACAGAAACCTTAATTTCAGAAAAACAATCCAGCCATCGCTTGCCAACCCTAATGCGGGAAGCGTTTTTAAAAATCCTGAAAACGATTCGGCTGGAAGACTTCTGGATAAGGCCGGCGCTAAAACTTTTGATGCAGACAGGGTAAAAGTATGGGATAAACACGCAAACTTTATTATAAATAAGGGAGATGCGACTTCTGAAGACGTACTTGAACTTATGGTCAAAATGTACAATGCGGTAAAAAGTATGTATACAATAGAATTAACTCCGGAACAAATATTTATCGGAGATAAAACGAAAAAAGAGGAAGAATTATGCAATATACTATACAGGACAAAAACGCAAAAATAGCAGTACTTTGCGGCGGAATGTCATCAGAAAGAGAAGTTTCACTGCGTTCAGGTAAAAATATACTTGAAGCTCTTCACAGACTGGGTTACAAAAACGCAGCAATTGTTGACGTTAGTCCGAACATTATGGAGAACTTAAAAGGTTTTGAATACGCTTATAACACTCTCCACGGAAAGTACGGTGAGGATGGCTGTATTCAGGGTGTTTTAGAAATTTTAAAAATACCTTATACAGGCTGCGGAGTTATGGCAAGCGCAATTTGTATGAATAAAGAATACACCAAGCGTATTCTTAAAAATTCCGAAGTGCCTTTGATTAACTCTGTCTACCTTCTTCCGGGCGAAGATCCTGTCAAAAAGGTTATGCATACTCTTCAATACCCTCTTATGGTTAAGCCTGTTTCTGAAGGCTCAAGCTACGGTATGAGCAAGGTAATTTGCGACGGCGAATTGTATGATGCTGTAAAAGAAGCACGTAAATATAACGATGAAGTTTTAATCGAAGAATATATTGACGGATTCTTTGTAACAGTAGGCGTGCTTGAAAAAGACGGAAAAGCTTTTGCAACGGAGATTCTTGAAATCAGAACTAAAACAGAATGGTATGATTTAGATGCAAAATATACAAAAGGGCTGTCTGAATTTATCGTACCTGCAACAGGTTTATCAAAAGAAGCAACCGAATTAACCAAAAAAATTGCGGTAAAAGCACACGAACTTGCAGGTTGTTCAGGTGTTTCAAGAGTTGATTTTATGATAAAAGACGATAAACCTTACTTCCTGGAAATTAATACTAATCCGGGAATGACCGACGTAAGTGATCTTCCTGCGCAGGCAAAAGCGTGCGGAATTGATTATGACAATTTAGTTTTAATGATATTAAACAGTGTAGGCTTGAATAAATAATGTCAAACGAGGAGCATCCGAGATATCATCAGAATCGCCGATTACAGCAGGCAAGAATGCAAAGGCAGGTCAGAAGGTCGCAAAGGCGGCTTAATCAACTGCGCTCGCTCTGGAAACTCTTTATTATAATATTTTTAATTGCATTAGGTGTCGGTATTCTAAAGATGCCACAGTGGAGACTGCACAAAAACGCTTTTGACAGCCTGAACAGTCCTGCGCTTGAAATTGTTAATAACAGAATTGTTCCCGCACAAAAAATTCTTTCAGCTTTAAGGAGAAATCAGGTCAATACAAGACCGATATTTCTTGTAAAAACAGATAATTTGAAAAAGAGTATTATGCAGCTTGAACCGGTTAGAGATGTGTATATCAGGCGTTTCTGGTTTCCTGCAAGACTCCAAATTATAATAATAGAAAGGACTCCCGCAATTACAATTTCACCGGATATTGAAGTTGAGCCGATTGCATTTTTCTCCTCCGACGGAAAACTTATCGGAAGGGATTACATGCCTTTGAGTCCGGATTTTAAAACCGTTAAAGTTATTACCTACGGAAGCGGAGACGATTACAGGAATTGGGATAAGACGAAAGTTAATAATTTCAAACGTCTTGCGGCAACCGTTGAAATGGATTCCGGCGAAACAGTCGAATATATTGATTACAGAAACCCGAAAGATGTTTACGTAAAAATTCCTACTGTAAATATAAGACTCGGAAGCTTTAATTCAGGGACTTTTGATAAAATTCACAGAATACCGTCGCTTCTTCCGCAGGTTAAAATGCTTAATAAAAAAGTTAAATACATTGACCTCAGATGGGATACAAATTATATCAAGCTGGATGAGTAGAATTGTAGGGTGCGCATACTTGCACACCTAATTTTTGCATAATTGAATAGGTGCGCTGGTGAGTGCACCTTACAGTTCTGATGCATAACACGCTCGTGACACGAAGGCTTATTAAAAATCTGTAGGTCAGGTTCTACCTGACAAAAACTTTTTTATAAACATAAATTTTTCTAATAGTAGCAGCGGCGGGGCTCTCCCGAGCGTCTTTTAGCGAGGGGCAATGTGCGGGTTTACCCGCTGCAGCCATTTGATTTTATGCTCGTAAGAGCTTTGTAAACAATCAAATTTTCTTCTTTTTTGCTTCGTTTTTTCTTCTTTTGTTTTTTAAAGAAGAAAAAATGAAGAGATAATTTAGTTGTACTTTTCTTTCTCTTTTATTGCGAAAATAAAGAGAAAGAAAAGATACCAAAAGAAAGAGAAACAACGCAATTGTTTTCTACGCTCTTACGAGCGTGGGATTGAATGGCTGTTGCAGGCAGAGCCTGCACTCTTATGCTCGCTGTTGTTATGCTAACGCATAACACGCTCGCGGCGCAGAACTTGTTAAAAATTTGTAGGTCAAGTTTCACCTGACAAAAACTTTTTTATAATACATACTTTTTTCTAAAGCAAAGTAGGATGGGCAAGTGTGCGCAAGCTGAGACTTTATACCTTCAATACAAAATTTCTTGTTTTATTTATGCTAAGATTTATGAATGACAAAAAGCGCTTATATACATATTCCGTTTTGTAAATCAAAATGTAAATACTGTTCTTTTGTTTCGTATACAAAGCCCGATATGGTTACGGGATATATCTATGCACTATTAAAAGACATTTCCGATAACTACAGAGGCGAAGAATTAAGAACTCTTTATTTTGGAGGCGGAACTCCTTCGCTTGTTCCTGCGGAACTTTTAGGAAAAGTTATAAGTAAATTCAAGTTTCAAAACGAATATGAACTGACAGTAGAAGTTAATCCGGACGATTGCACTCCGGAATATTTACAAGCTCTCATAAAACAGGGCGTAAATCGTTTGAGTATCGGTTCACAAACTTTTGATGACAATATCCTTAAACTAATCGGGAGAAGGCATAATTCTTCGGATATTATAAGAACGGTTGAATTTGCAAAAAATGCGGGGTTTGAGAATATAAGCGTAGATTTAATTTACGGGCTTCCGACCCAGACAATAGAAAAATTAAGGCAAGATTTAGATAAATTTCTGTCGCTTGAAATACAGCATATTTCAACCTATGGCTTGAAAATTGAAGAAGGCTCTTACTGGGGAAAAATATATGATAAAGAATTAAATGCACTAAAAATACCGGATTATCCTCTCCCGAATTTACAAATTTTCGCCGAGGCTCAAATTGTAAATTCTCCCTCTCCGCCTTCCGCTGACGCTTTCCGGAGAGGGGTGTGCCCGCTCCCCGATGACGATACTCAGGCTGATATGTACGAGGGGGTAAATGAAATACTTGAGCAGAACGGATTCTACAGGTATGAAGTAAGTAATTTTGCTAAAAAAGGATATGAATCTAAGCACAATTTAAATTACTGGAATAATGATGAATACTACGGATTTGGCGCTGCCGCACACGGATATGCAGACGGGGTAAGATTTTATAATTACTCTGAACTTGAAAAATATATGGCAACCCCATCTACCCATCAATACGGGAAAACTCTTACAGAAGATGAAAAGCTGGAGGAAGAAATTTTTCTGGGATTCAGAAAACGGGAGGGGGTAAATGTAAATAAGATTAAAGAAAAGTTCGGAATTGACTTTGAAAACAAGTACAGAAACATTCTTGAAAAATATTCCGACTTTATTGAAAAAACTCCCGCAGGATTTACTTTGAATCTTAAAGGAATGCTCATTAGTAACATAATTTTAGCGGATTTTATTGAATAAAAAACCTTTCATTTACTCTTTTTATTTTTCCCCCAAATCCTTTGTTTTATAGGTAAAATATCCTTCATAATTATAGCTTGCATCAAGACCTTTCATGTACACTTCTCTGTCATTTATTTCAGAAGTGAGAGCCGGTCTTAAAAGCTCCTTTATCTCGACATCCTTAATCGGACTCCGCTCCATTGCAAGCAAATAATCCTCTTTATCAACCTTGCTCCAGTCAACAACCTGAGATAATTCTTTTTTCAGAATCAAATCCAGCCAGATACGTGTACTGCGTCCGTTTCCTTCTCTAAAAGGGTGTGCAACATTCATCTCCACATATTTTGCAATTATTTCTTCATAAGTTGACTGCGGCATCGCATCAATATGCGCTAACGCTTGTTCGAGATACATTACAGGAGCAAAGCGAAAATTGCCTTTCGCAATATTTACTTTTCTTATTTCTCCTGCAAAATCATAAATTTCATCAAACAAATATTTATGAATTTGTGCCAGTGTTTTAAAGGTTCCGGCTTGATATGAATCAAGAACTCCTGATTCAAACAATTCAAGAGCCTTTTTCTTGCTGATTTTTTCTTCTTCTCGTGCAAGTTCTGTTGAATCTTCAATACCAAGCTTGTTTTCTAAAACCATTTCTATCCTTTAAACTTTAAATAATGCTTCTTTTTAATCTTTCTGATCTGTTTTCGCTCAACAGGTTTTTAAGTTTCATAATAGCCTGAGCATGAAGCTGTGATATACGTGATTCGGAAACATTAATAGCTTCTCCGATTTCTTTAAGGGTCATGTTTTCGTGGTAATAAAGAACCATAATTGTTCTTTCTCTTTCCGGCAGTCTTTTCAATGCGTTCTCCAATTCTTTCTTTACATCTTTTTCTTCTAACTGTTCATGAGGGTTGAGACTATGTGAATCCTGAATTGTATCAATGATTTCTAAATCTCCGTCAGTTGAACCCTTCTTGTCATATATTGATGTAATAGTTGTATCATCGGATAAAAGCTGTTCGACTTTTTCCTTTTCTATACCTAAAAAATTTGCAACTTCTGTATTTGTAGCAGCACGACCGAATTGTTTTTTTAATTCTTCCTGTGCTTCTTTAACATCTTTGATTTTTCTTCTGACACTTCTTGGGAGAAAGTCCTGAGAGCGGATTTTGTCAATAATATTACCTCTGATTCTTACAAGAGCATATGTTTCAAATCTTGCACCCATCTTTGGCGTAAATTTTTCTACAGCATCAATTAAACCCTCTACGCCGTAACTTGCAATATCTTCAAACGAAAAAGTAGGCGGAAGGGCAACTTTAACACGACCCACAACATACCTTGTAAGGTAAATGTATTGAAGTATAAGAGCATCTCTGAGTTCTTTGTTATCATGGTCAGCAAAATAACGAGTCCACATTTCTGTCAACTCTTCATTCGAGGCTCTCTTTATTTTATTGTAAGAAATGTCTTGTTCCATTCCTCTTTCCCAATATCACGTCATTAATATTGTAACGTTTTGTTAAGAAATCGTTATCATATATATAGATGAATTATTTTTTTATTAATGTATAAGCACCTATTTACATTTATTTCCGCCTGCGGTATCATTTTTTTAAGGGAGAATAGTATGAAAGAACAATTGGAAAATATTTACAATTCAGCAAAAAGCGATATTGAAAGCGCTCAAAGTATAAGTGATATTGATGAAATCAGATTAAAGTATTTAAGCCGCAAAGGTGAATTTAATGCAATAAAAAAAGGCTTAAAAGATTTATCAGACGAAGATAAACGAGTTGTAGGCGCCTTTGCAAATCAAATAACACAAGATCTTGAAGCTTTACTAAAAGAAAAACATGATATTTTCTATCAAAAAGAATTAAATGAAAAACTTCAAAAAGACAGAATCGACATTACCTTAAGCGGAAAGTTCATGCCTCAGGGCAAAGTTCACCCGCTTACATCAACTACAGAAGAAATTGTATCAATTTTCCAAAATCTCGGTTTTTCTGTTGTATCATCAGAACTTTCTCCTGAAGTTGAAACGGAGTATTACAATTTTGACATGCTAAATGTTCCAAAAGACCATCCGGCAAGAGATGTTCAGGATACGTTTTATGTAAAAGGAATGGACGGTGTTGTTCTTAGAAGCCAAACCTCAGGTGCTCAAATTCATGCTATGGAATCGCAAAGACCGCCGATCAAGGTTATCGCTCCGGGCAGAGTTTACAGAAACGAAAATATAAATGCCCGAAAAAACAACTTTTTCCATCAGATTGAAGGCTTGTATATAGACAAAGATATTACTTTCGGAGACCTGAAGGGTGTTTTAAATGAATTTATACGTCTTTATTTTGGCGCATCACGCCCGACACGTTTCAGAAGCAGTTTTTTCCCGTTCACTGAACCATCTGCAGAGCTGGACGTTCAATGTATAATGTGTCAGGGTGAAGGTTGCAGAATTTGCGGCGGCACAGGCTGGCTGGAAATTCTCGGCTGCGGCATGGTTGACGTTAATGTACTTAGAGGCGTCGGAATTGATCCGGAAGTATACTCAGGGTTTGCCTTCGGAATGGGAGTCGAAAGACTTGCCATGTTAAAGTACGCAATAGATGATATCAGATTGTTCTTCAATAATGACAAAAGATTTTTAGAACAATTCTAAGTCCTGTCATTTTGTGAATGCAAAACTTTTTCAAGCTCCAGTGCGGTTTTCGTTTTTGCCAAACCGCCAAGAGAAGTTTCTTTTAAAAGCGGAGACATTAATTGTCCCGTGATTTTTAGCGTGTCAACGATTTCATCAATAGGAATTTTGCTTTCCACTCCGCATAATGCAAGCTCAGCAGCAGTAACAGCATGAACAGCCAGAAACGCATTTCTCTTAATGCACGGAACTTCAACAAGCCCGCACACAGGGTCACAGGTTAAGCCCAATATGTTTTTTAGCGCAAGGGCTGCGGCATTAATAATTTCACCGGTATTTCCGCCCAGCATCTGAACCAATGCCGCGGCAGCCATTGCAGAGGCCACCCCGCATTCTGCCTGACAACCGGCAACAGCACCTGCAAGCTGAACTTTATTTGAAACAATTAGCCCCACAATTCCTGCAGTCAACAAACCGTTAATCTGCTGATATTCCGGAATCTTTTTTTCTTCTGCAACCGCAATAATTACAGACGGTACTATCCCGCAAGAACCGGCTGTAGGACAGGCGACAATTCTTCCCATTCTTAAATTTTCTTCCGCCGTAGCAAGAGCATACGCAGTAATCTTTTCAAAAACCTTTCCGAATAAAGACTGCCTTGCCGCAAAACTTTTAACGAGCTTTTGGCAATCATCTCCGCACCAGCCGCTAACAGCTTTTTCTTCCGAGACCAACCCGTTCCTTACAGCATCTTTCATGGCCAGCAAATCTTCCAGCACACGTAAACGAATTACGTCAGAAATATCCCCGGAAAGCACGGATTCTTCTTCCAGAGCTATTTCATAAATCGATTTATTTTCCTCTGCACATTTTTTTTCAAGTTCCGAAAATGATATTATTGCCATTACTTAAGTTTCCTGATATTAGTTACAAAAAATACATCTTTTATCTGTCTTACTTTTTCTACAACATCTTCTCCCACAGGTATATCAAGAGCAACATACATTGAAGCGGTACCGCCTTTTGAATCTCTGTCACAATGAAGAGATGCGATATTAACTTTTTGTTTCTGAATAATATCACTTACTGTAGAAATCATCCCAGGACGATCCTTATACATTAAAAGCAAAGTATCATAGGTTCCGTCTATATTCACAGAAAAGCCGTTTATACAATTAATTCTTATTTCACCGGCTCCGACAGAATCACCGGAAATTGTCATTTTGTCATCAAATGTAATATCCACAGAATTCGGATGTCTGGAAATATCTTCTGCATAATCATATGAATAGCTTACATTTTTAACGTTATCAAAAATATTTTTTATTGCAGGATCATCAACATGATACCCTAAAACACCTGCAAGAAGTCCCTTGTCCGTTCCGTGTCCGAAACCTGTAGTCGCAAAGGAATTATACAAAACAAATTTAACTTTTGAGAAATCATTTTTATAAATATTTCTTGCCATCAGCCCTAATCTTACGGCGCCGGCTGTATGAGAACTTGAAGGCCCGACCATAATAGGTGAAATAACAGAAAATAACGATTTTTGTTCCATTATTTAGTAATCATCCTCATCACCGTCATCCCCCTTGTCCGCATCTATATATTTTTTCATAATAGCAACAAGGGCATTCTGCCAATCACTATTTTTTTCTAAAAAGAAATCAGCACCTCTCGCTTTACATTGGGCTTCCGTTTCACGTCTCGGAGACGCAGTAATAACACCGATAATGGTATTCGCTCCGGCTGATGCCGCCATCTTTTTAAGTTCAGTCAGCAATATGAAACCTTCCCGTTCCGTCGGAATAAATAAATCCATTACTATATATGCATATTTACGCTTTTTATACTTACTTACAGCATCATAAATTTCCTGAGAGCAATCAACATCATAATCAAACTGAGACAAAAGAACTCTCAGTTGGTAAGTAATTACGCCTAAATCATCAACAACCAGTATTGCAGGTCCCTTTTTATCTTCTTCTTCATCAGGCGGAGGCAGCGGATTTATTGCTCTGCTGTATATAGGCTTCTTAGCATTTGCGTTAAGCTCTTTTAACGTATCAACTATATTGATAAGCTGGTTTTTCAAATCTAACAATTGCAAATCTTTCGGAGGCTTAGAGTTCGTTATATTATAAAATAATTCTAAAAACTCATCATCTAAGTCAATATTTGGCATGCTTTCTCCTACTCGCTAATATTTGTAATTATATCATATTTTTCATAAAAAAGTAAGTCGTTTGTTTGTATTATTCAAGTTTTTACTCTTTTAGAGTATAATCGTATATTATGAAGAAAAATTTATTGAGCTTACTATTATTTACAATACTATTATCACCGGCTGCTATTGCTGAGGAAGGATTTAATTTTTTCAAACTGCACATATTTAACAATGACTGCAGAGAAATAAAATCTGTTTTAAATTCTCAGGTAAAGTATGCAAACAAGACAAATTTTGATAAATTCATTGCTACTTATGATAAAAACTATGTCAACGCAGACGGATTCAATTTAGACACCTATTCACAGCTTATACGCGACACCTGGAAAACGTACAGCAATATTGAATACGGAATGACCATTAAAGATATTTCCATAAAAGATGATGAAGCTACAGTATCTGTTACAGAAACTTCTTTTGCAGAAATTCCTGCTCCTGCAAAACTTGACGGCATTCTAAAAAGTGAAGCTGACAGTGTTTATTATCTGAAAAAATCCGACGGAGATTGGAAAGTTACATCTGATAAAGTGCTTTCAGAAACGACTTCTCTGCTCTACGGAGACGCAAGAGATTTGGATATTAAATTAACCGCTCCTCAGGAAATTCAAGCAGGTAAAGAATATACCGCTTCCTTAGAATTTACGCCGCCGGAAGATGTTATTGCAATAGCTTCTATTGCAAGCGATAAGGTTGAATATCCTCAGCAGCAGGCTAAAGAAGTTTATAGAAAACTGCCTGATGATAATATCTTGGAAAGAATTTTTGTATCTAACAGTGATAACGTTAATGAGTATGTTGTAGCTTCTATCGGCTTAACCAAAGCTGATATCAGCGATTTGAGCATTCAGTTAAGTTTAACGGGATTTGGCTACAAAATTGTACGTGTAAATGTTATTCCGGAAAAAAGCGAGGATGTTGATGTCAAAGACAGGTAAAATTATTTATCTTATAATATCTGTCATATTTTTTGTATTCTTTGATATGCTTCTTTCCAATGAAACTTTAAGAAGTTTATCAGCTATTCCTCAAAATCCGGTAATTGATTTAATATATGTAAAAAATACCGGTGCTGCTTTCAGCATACTTCAGGATGCAAGGTTATTTTTGATAATATTTTCTGCAGCAGCCATTTTATTCATCATTTTTTATACAATCAAACATATAGAAAAATCCTCTACCATTGCACTATTCTGGATATCTTTGCTGGTGGCAGGCATTTTTTGCAATATGTACGAAAGAATTACTCTTGGATTTGTAAGAGATTTTTTCAAACTTAACTTTGTTAATTTTCCTGTATTTAATATCTCTGATATTTTTATAAATTTAAGTGTTTTTGCTATAGTTATAATTATCATAAAACACAATTTTAAGAAAAATAATGAAACTTGTAGCAGATGAATTTACTTCAGGAATAAGAATTGATACTTTTCTGGCATCAGCCATCGGAGAAGGCAGTTTATCCCGTTCAAAAATTCAATCAGAAATAAAAAAAGGCGCTGTTCTTATAAATAATAAACAAGTCAAACCTTCATATCTTCTTAAAGAAGGGGATGTAATTGAGTTTGAACCGTCTGAAGATAGCAAAATATTACCTGAAAATATACCGCTTAACATAGTTTGGGAAGACGAAAACATGCTTGTAGTCAACAAGCCGTCAGGAATGCTTACACATCCGACAACGACAGAAAAATCAGGAACTCTTGTTAATGCGCTCCTGTATAAATACGGCGAAAACTTATCCGACATAAACGGAGAATACAGGCGCGGCATTTTGCACAGGCTGGACAGAAATACATCTGGACTTTTGATGATTGCAAAAAATAACGAAGCCCACGAATATTTAGTGAATGCTATGAAAGCAGGCAAAACAGAAAAAAAATACCTTGCAGTTGTTAAAGGAATTATTAACGAAGATGAATTTACTATTAATAAGCCTATTATGCGAAATCCTCAGCAGCCGCATAAAATGATGACAGGAGAAGGCGGCAAAGAAAGTATTTCAATAGTAAAAGTTCTGAAAAGATTTAATGACGCAACTTTTATAGAAGTTCAATTAATTACCGGAAGAACACATCAAATAAGGGTTCATTTATCCAGCATAAATCACCCTGTTTATAATGATACACTTTACGGCTTCGGCAAGATGAAAATAAAAACAGAAGAGCAGGTTCTTGAATCTTATAAACTTTCATTTCCGCACCCGTATGTCGGAGAAATACTGAGCTTTGAAATAACTCCCGATGAAAAACTGGAAAAAGTTTTAAAATATCTTTCAAGCTAAAAAATCTTCTTGCATAAAAATGTATTCTATGTCATAATAATAACAAGGTTGGGAGTCTATAATAAAAGAAAAGTGGTTAATTAACACGATGCTTTTGTTGTATCTGAGAGCCGGTTGTGTTACATCGACTCCGAGCAAAGAATTTGAAACCAACTGAGCCGTATTTTAAAAGGATGAGTACCTCACATTCATGAGTGATTTTAAATTTAATTATGATTTTTTAAAGAAAAATGCAACTCCCGGAAGCTGGAGACGCGGATATGAGTATTACCAGAAAGACATGATTCTGGAAGCATACCCTGAAAAAAACTTTTATAAAGGTAAAGTTAAAGGAAATTATCAGGATTTTTATGTTACCGATTTAATTTTCAAAAAAAATAAAATCGAAGCAAGGTGCAATTGTCCTTTAAAAGAAGAATGGTGCAAGCACTCTGTTTCAATAGCTTTAAAAGCTATTGAAGATGAAGCTTATGAAAACTGGATGCTTGATAAATACGGTGTAGAACCTGATCATTCCGATACGGATACGGAACTAAAAGAAATTCCAAAAGGAAATTATATTTTCCACTTTAACCCGAAAAGGCGCCAGAACTTCTTCTCTATCCTTGTAAGAGACCGTTCTACAAATAAAATTGTAAGATCTCTTGAAAATATTTTAAGAGCGCTCATTGATGTTCAGAAAAATGATCCGTCTTTCGAGTTAAACGATGCACAAAAATCAGAACTGGCACTCTTCCAGACTTTGTTAAAAATTGCAAAACAGGATAAAAAAGCCGGCTGGTATGATATTCCTATCACAAAATTTGCACCGGTATTTCCGTTGATGGCAGAATTGGAAGAAGTTTTAGACGAAAAAACCAAGGAAAGAATCCAATTTACTGACAATGTATGGAGATTAAATCTTGATGTATCAACAACAAGTATCAATGGTGCTACAAACATTGTTCTTGAGCTTTTCTGGACACGTCCGGATAAAGAGGGTATCATTCCTTTTGAAGAAGTTAATTATTTTTCAAGACAAATTAAATGGGGCAGATACAAAAACATTATATTCCCTATTAACATTGCAATGAATGAACTTCCTCAAAGTATTATTAAATCAACGTTTACAGACTTGAAAGAAGCTGACGGCGGCAAATTTGTTTACGAAGATTTACCGCACCTTCAGGAAATCATGCCAGTTACAATAGCAGAAAATATCAGCAAGCTGCTCCTTGAGCACAAACCTCCTGTTAATATTGTAACTCTCGGCATAGATTATGATCAGTCTTTAAAAGCTTCACTTGAGTTTGATTATTCCGGCGTAAGAGTTCCTTATTCCAAAAGCAAGGATAAATCTCCGTATATTTCTGTTAAGAGTCAGGAAGAAGACGGGCTTGTTTACTGGATTAAGCGGGATTATGAGCATGAGCAGATGGCATATAATATGCTGCTTGCCTGCAAATTTGTTCCTATGCAGACTAACAACCTTGCATTAGAAAAAGAAAACGCAATTGATTTTTACAATTATTATATTAAACAGGCGGGAGACGACTGGAAATTTGAAGAACATGATGATATGAGTTTCTTCAAACTTCTTGAAGAACCGTTCAAAATGTGTGCAAAAATTGACTTCTCCGAAGAATCAATCGACAGTATGGAAATCCAGATTTACGGTCAGGTCGGAGAAGAAATCATAAACTTTGATGATATTTATGAAACTATTCAGAGCGGCGAGAAATATGCCCGCGTAAGAAGCCTCGGTTTTGTTGAATATCCGGCTCAAAATATTTATCAGATTATGCGTTCCTTCAACTCTTTTGACGCATACAGGAATAATGAGAACAAATTCCTTGTAAAAACATACCGTGTAGGTTTGATTACCGAACTTCAGAATCAGGGATTTGAACTTGTAATGAGCGAAAAGTTCCAGAAGTTTTGGGAACAGATTTCGACATTCTCTACAACTTCTGACGGTGTTTCATTGCCTGAAGGCGTTAATGCGGAATTCCGTGAATACCAGCTTAAAGGTTTCCACTGGTTATGGTTCTTGTATCAATACGGTTTAAACGGAATACTGGCCGATGATATGGGGTTAGGTAAAACATTACAGGCATTGAGTTTGCTTCAGAAAGCCAAAGAAGTTGACGGACCTCAGCCGACACTCGTTGTTGCTCCGACTACGGTTGTATTTAACTGGGAAGCTGAAATTCAGAAATTTACACCGGATTTAAGCTGTCTTAAATTAACCGGTGCCGATCGTAAAGACTGGTTTAAACATATTCCTGAGTACGATATTGTAATTACAAGCTATGCTCTTGTAAGGCGTGATATTGCAAAGCTTAAAAAGTATAATTTCAGATACATAATTCTGGATGAATCGCAGAATATTAAGAATGCGATTTCTCAAACTGCGCAGGCAGTAAAAGAACTTCAATCAGATCATAAGCTTGCGCTTTCCGGTACACCTATCGAAAACAAGCTGGAAGAATTATGGTCAGTATTTGACTTCCTGATGCCTGGCTTCCTGTTCAATGTTGCGGAATTTAATTACAGGTATGTAACTCCGATTATGGAAAGACAGGACAAGACAGTTGAAAAACGTCTTAAACTCCAAATCTTCCCGTTCATTCTGAGACGTATGAAACGCGACGTTGCAAAAGACTTGCCGGATAAAGTTGAAAACATGGCATACTGCGAACTTACTGATGAGCAAAGAGACTTTTATCTTGAGGTTCTTGACAGTACAAAAGAAGAATTGTTTAAGAGTATTGAACTTAACGGTCTTGAAAAGAGCAGAATGTCTATCTTCTCAGCCCTTCTCAGACTCCGTCAAATCTGCTGCCACCCTAAACTTTATGACAAAGAGCATGTTAAAGGCGTCATGAAGTCAGGTAAATTTGAGTACCTGAAGGGTATGTTAGAGCAGATTATTCAGGAAAAACACAGAGTTCTTTTATTCAGCCAATTCGTCGATATGCTTGATATTATTAAAGGCTGGCTCGAAAGAGAAGGTATTCCTTATGAATACTTGACCGGCAAAACAAAGGACAGACAGGCTGCTGTTGAAAACTTCAACAACAATCCGAATATACCGATATTCCTTATCAGTTTAAAAGCCGGCGGTACAGGTTTGAACCTGACCGGTGCGGATTATGTAATCCACTACGACCCTTGGTGGAACCCTGCCGTTGAAGATCAGGCAACAGACAGAGCTTACCGTATCGGACAGACCAAGAAAGTATTTGTTTACAGACTTATTACAAAGAATACCGTTGAAGAAAAGATTCAAAAAATTAAAGGACGCAAGCGCGACCTTGTTGACAGCGTAGTTTCTATTGACAGAAACATTACCAAGTCTTTGACAATGGAAGATTTGAAAGATATCTTCTCTGTAGATTAAAGATTTAAAAGAAACATAACAAGCAGCATTACAGCGGAAATAACGGTGGAAACTCCGACAAAAATCCAGAATATCGGCTTTTTGTTTTTGTTTGAAGTTTTCATTGAATAAACCTGCTGCGGAGCCGGCTTTTTGGATTTAGACGGCTTTTTCTTTTTTATTTCTTCACTTCTTTCTGCGTACTCGTCCTTTAATGAAGGTTTTCCGGTCATTAAAAGGTTAATATCATACTGTTTCTTTAAGATAGTTTTGCTTCCTTTTTTATACAAAACTGCATAATTTATAGAAGCCTCAAACGCTCTTTGCAAACACTCAAAAGCCAGAATTCCGTCACGCTTGACAGTCGAAGAGTGAACAGAAATATTACCCTGTTTTTTCAGGAAATACAAATCATCAATAAATTCTTTTTCCGGAATTGAATGCGCTTCATCTTTTAATGTTGCAAGCATTTCGTCAAAACTTCCGTCATACTGACGTTTTGATGCCAGAATATTTTTACACATCTGCTCGCCAAATCTTCTTGTCTGCCCGATACATTGCTCAAAAAATTCAGAAGTATAAAGTTTTTCAGCCTCAGTAATTATATCGTATAAGTTATTATCAAGTTTTTTTAAGAAATCAAAATTTGTCATCAGTTAACCGCGCTCCTTGAATGACAAATGGCAATAGCAATCGCATCCACAGTATCATCCAGTTTTGGAAGTTTATCAGAATTTAAGGCAATCCTTACCATCTGTTCAACCTCCTTCTTTTCAGCCCTTCCGTATCCGGTAAGCACCTGCTTTACAACCATCGGAGTATAACTGTATGTCGGAATATTAAATTTTTCCAGCACCGTTATTATAACACCACGCGCCTCGGCTACAGGAATAACCGTTTTCTGGTTCTTAAAGAAAAACAATTCTTCAACAGAAGCACAATCAGGCTGGTACTTCTCAACAATTGTTGTTAAGTCATTATAAATTTCCAGAAGCCTTTTAGAGTCAGAGAGCTTCTTATCCGTTTGAATTGAACCTGATGTCAGCAGTGTAATTTCGCTATTTTCTACTTCTATAAGCCCGTACCCGACAATTGCCATACCGGGATCTATTCCCAAAATTTTCATCAAAATAATTATAACAGTAACTTAACATTTGCGCAAACTTTCGTGACAAAACAATCTTTTCGCGCTATTATAAGTATGATGTAAATTAAAAAAGAAAAGGTTTTTTAATGGAAAAAGAAATGGTTATCGGTATTCCGAGAGGAATGTCATTTTACAACAACTATCCGTTCTGGTTCGGATTTTTCTCAAGTTTAGGAATAAAAATTGTATTGTCGGATCCTACAACAAAACAAACTATGTCAGATGGTTCAGCTCTTGTTGTTACGGAAACTTGTCTCCCGATAAAGATTTATCTCGGGCATATACTTAATTTGATTGCTAAAGGAGTAAAAAATATTTTTGTACCTTCCCTGCAATCTATTGCACCAAAAATTTACAACTGCTCTAAGATCAGAGGACTTCCTGATCTGGTCAGAAACGTTATAAAGGCTGATATTAATATAATTGAGCCTACTTTAGATAAGTCTCAAAAACATCAGGGTTTGTACGAATTTCTTGAAGAAGCTGTAAGACCTTTCGGTATTACAAATCTGGAGGAAATCAAAAAAGCTTCAAAACAGGGTTGGAAAGTTTACAACAATTTCCTTGTTATGGCACGCTCAGGTATGAGTTACAAAAAAGCTATGAATTATGCTCTTCAGGGCAAAGTATTTATAGAAAATTCTTCCAGCTCTGCGCCGATAAGTATTGCTCTGGTTTCACACGGTTACAATATCTATGATGACAGAGCCTGTATGAAGATTTTTGACAAACTTGAAAAAATGGATGTAAAAGTATACACCTCACTCCAGCTTACAGATGAACAGATGGAAGAAGGTATTGCCGCATTAGGACAAAAGCGCTACTGGGCAAATGAATACGAAATGACCGGTACAGCAGGACACTATCTTAAAGATAACAAAATCGACGGTATTGTCACCCTGAATGCTTTTGGCTGCGGACCGGATTCTTTAATGATAGAAAGAATTACAAGAAAAGCAAAAGACAGCGGTAAACCGATTCTTTCGCTGACAATTGACGAACATACCGGAGAGGCAGGTTTTATTACCAGACTGGAAGCTTTTATTGATATGTTGTACCGCAAAAAACGTTCTAACATTATTAATAAAATTTCTATGCCTGAATATGACTATGTTCCGCAAACAAATATCTGCGACTCTTTAACTTTTGCAGAAAAGAAATAAAAACAGGGCTTAGAATGTTAGATTTTAAATCAACATTAAAGATGGCAATAAATTCGCTGCGGGTTAATATGCTCCGCTCAGCGCTTACAAGTCTGGGTGTAATTATCGGCGTTAGCGCAGTTATTATAATGCTTGCAGTCGGAAGCGGCGCCAGTAAAAAAGTTACTGAAAATATGGAAGCAATGGGAACAAACATTCTCACTGTTCGTTCGGCTTCGGCAAAATCCGGCGGAGTGCATATGGGTATCGGAACAAAACCGACGCTTACATCTAAAGACGCCGAAGCAATAAAAAAGATGGCACGCGGCATCCTTGCGATTTCTACTATGTCCTCCCAAACCCAGCAGCTTACTTACGGGAACCAGAACTGGTCTACAACAGTTTACGGAATCCAACCGTCGTATTTGTTCATAAAAAACTACGAAATTGATATGGGCAGAGGTTTCATTCCAGAGGATCTTCAAAACAGCGCAAAAGTTACTATTATCGGCTCAACTATTGCAACAGAGTTATTCGGTGATGTCGATCCGATAAATAAAGTCATAAGAGTCGGAAATATTCCGTTTAAGGTTATAGGACTTTTAAAAACAAAAGGACAATCAGGTCCTTTCGATCAGGATGATTTAATATTTATTCCTATAACTACCGCACAGAAGAAAGTTTTCGGGACGGATTTTCCCGGAACTGTAAGCCAGATAGTAATTAAAGGTCAAGATCCTGATACTTTAGATGAAACAATGCAAGACATAACAGAAATTCTCGTTGCACGCCACCATATCGGTAAAAATCAGGATAATGATTTTGAGATTAGAAATTCTGCAGAGTTTCAGGAGAGAATGAAATCCACCGTTCAGACTTTTGCAATACTGCTTGCGTCAATCGCCTCCGTATCGCTTCTGGTTGGCGGAATTGGGATTATGAACATAATGCTCGTATCCGTTACCGAAAGAACAAAAGAAATCGGAATCAGGATGGCAATAGGCGCACAGGTAAGCGATATCAGATGGCAATTCCTGATAGAATCCTTTCTGCTTTCTATGATAGGAGGGCTTATCGGTGTTGTAGTCGGTATTCTGGGTTCGTTTTTAATAACTGTTTTTGCACCGTCTATGACAATATCGATTTCTTTATTTTCAATTATTTTGGCACTTGGTTTTTCCGGACTTGTCGGCGTAGGATTCGGATATTATCCCGCCTACAAGGCTTCACTCCTCAACCCGATTGATGCTTTAAGGTATGAATAATAAGGTGTTAAATTTTGTAAAAAATCCTTGTAACTTAAGCAATAAATACTTTTCTTTTGTTTTAATTCGTGTATAATAGAACAAAGAAAGAAAAAAGATTATGCTGCAAAACATAACAACATCACAAATTACAAAACCAACAACTTTAAATGACAAGATAGAGCGCTATTTATATGATATTTTTGAAAAAGAACTAAATGCAAAAGACTCTATACTTATAAGTTATACCCCGTTTGTTGTTAAAAAAATCGCTGCTTATCTTTCAGGCAGAATAAAAATGCCGGCATCTATCGGTATTGCTGGTGAAACCGCAAGCGGTAAATCCACAATTACAATGGATTTGATAGATACAATTGAATCTTTTGCCGCAGAATTTGATATCAAAGATGCTATCACAAGAGTAAATACGGATGATTATTATTACGACCGCTCGGAAATGGTTAAAGCAGCCGGAAGCTTTTCTGAATTTGCAAAAAACTACGATCTGGATGTACCTCAGGCTCTGGAACTTGAATTGATGTATAAACACATCAAAGAATTGCTTTCAGGCAAAGCAACTTATCTTCCTAAATATGACATGAGCGGAACTGCAAAACGTTTTGACAACCATACTCTGGCTAAACCTTCTAAAATTATTATTTCAGAAGGTTTATTTACGCTTACGGAAAAAGTCAAAGATGCTTTTGATTTCAAAATTTATGTTGAAATTGACGAAAAAATAAAAAAAGACAGATTTTATGTAAGAGCAAAAGAGCGAGATTTAGGGGACTCTGCTGATATTATTTATAAGAACGCAAATGAAAAAGCCGATGTTTACATCAAGCCTTGCAAAAAACAGGCAGATATTGTTCTTTCGGGCTCTGCAGACAGAATTAAATACAAAAACTTTCTGAATAAAATCATTGCCGTTATACACGAATTATATTTTTCAGAAATTTAGGGGTACTATATTGAAAGTACAGAATACAGTATTTAAACTTCCTTCAGACTGCATAAAAAATACAAAACTAACTGCCGACGAAATGCGTAAGCTTTCACTGCAAGAAGCGTGTGGCTTAATGATAAAAAAAGAACACCATTTATATACGGATGTTGATTAGTTATCTAATATTTACAATTCTTTAGTTAAACAATCAATCCCCCCAAGTGCACTTAAATATTTTTTTGTCGGGGCAAAATATATTTTATCAAAACCGACAGTATCCTTTAAAAAAGTTTCCATATATGCATCCAGATTGTCATCACCGGAAGTATTGGTAATATAAAATTTTTCTCCGGTTTTGGCAGATGTTCCGCAGATTGCGTTCATGTAATTTATTGGATTTTCTACTCCCGTAGCATTCGGAGTAGGATCTTCTCCTTTATCAATTTCTGTAAAGCAAGGAATTTTTATTATTTCATACCCCTGTTCTTTTAATTTGTTTTCTGCATCAGCGGCAATTTCTTCTGTTTTGCTTGCCATTTCTTTGAGTTTACCGATTAATTTCAAGTATTCTTGTTTTCGATTTTCTAAATTTTTCTTTTCTTCAAGTAATATACCGGCAGCCTCTGTTGTTTCAGAACTTGCTTCCAGCTTTTTGTTTATATCCTGTATAAATGTTTCCAAAATTTTGATTCCTGCTTCATAATCAGGAATTCCTATCTGTCCGTTATTTAATGGTCTGTAAAACATATCTATATGAAAGTCAAACTGAGGAATATATGTAACATTTTTCTCTTCAATACCAAGCTCTTCTGCAATTTGTTTTTTAGCAATATTAACAGAAGCTTCGGAATCATCTAAACCTAATTTAATCATTGAATATTTTATTGACTCTTCGCCGATTATAGCACCCGGTTCACCATCTTTTGTAAGAGTATTTAAGACATTTCCACCTTCTAAATAGGTTCTGCCAGCAACAATATCCTCTTGAGATAACGTATGAGAATACTTTATTGCTACAGGATCTTCATTGGCTTGTTGGCGTTGAAAAGCACTGCCCTGTGCCTGCAATGAAACATGTCTTCTTTTTGCGGTAATTTTTGATTCATTGTTATAGGCTTCTATATTAGAGCCAGTCTCACAATTAGGAATAAGCTGCTTTTTATCAGCCCTTACTATACTCAAGTCTTCTGCCCATAAAGCTTCTCCGTCGATATCCAGCAACTCTACACTAAATCCTTGCTCGTCTCCCACTTTATTTAAAAATGAGACAAGTTCAGAATTTATTTTTGATTTTGCAACTTGAATTTTTGATATATTTCTATTAATTCCTTCTGACCAGTTTATTGTCCCATCCTGGTTAGAATCTTGTATTTTATGCACTACTGGGGTAAGAACAAATCCTGTTTCCTCACTATAGGACTGTTTCCAATATTCTACATAATATTTACCTTCTTCTAAATTATCTATTGCAGAACAATCAACAACAATTTCTGGAGTCATCATAATATCTTCAGACCCGTCCTCTGCCTCACCCCATTCACAATAAGTACCCAAGTATTTATAACTTTTTAATTTATCTTTATCTTCAGGTATATTTATAATTTTGGGCATAGTTATACCGGGATGTTTATTCCCCTCTAAAGTATCCAATTGTCTTGTCTTAATTTTATTAACTAATAAATCTAATTCTTCATTTTCAATAATATTATTGCCTTTAGTGTTTTCAATTTGAGAATCCGCTATTTTCAGAAGTTTTTGCAGAATATCTAATTCCTCTTTATCAACCTTTCCATCAAAATTCAGGTCAACGGAATTAAAGATAGAATTTAGCGGGCTTGGTAGTTTGTCTTTTAAAGAATTCCATTCATCTCCCATTTGAATATGACATTTTTCGATTTTATTAAATTTATTGTAGTAATTAAACTCCATCTTACATTCCCTTTTTCAAGAAAAAACACTATTTATAACGGCATTTATTTTCAAAACTTTAGGGGATGATTGATAATTGTTACAAATATTTACATAGAATTTACGGCGGATTTAAGAAGAAATATTAGGATAAAATGAGAGAGTAATTAAGTAAGTTGATTAATTATTTTCAAGATATTTTTCCCACAAGTCAGGGCGTTTTTTTTGGGTTCTTAAAATTTTTTGCTCCATTCTGTACTCTTCTATCAACTTATGGTTTCCGTTTAAAAGAACATCAGGAACTTTATACCCAATATATTCTCTGGGTTTCGTATACTGCGGATATTCAAGAAGCCCGTCTGAAAAGCTGTCATCATGCGCAGATTCGATTTTCCCGAGAGTTCCCTCTATTTTTCTAGAAACACTATCTATTATACATAATGCCGGAAGCTCACCGCCAGTCAAAACAAAGTCGCCGATTGAAATTTCTCTCGGCTTAATAATATCTCTAATTCTTTCATCAAAACCTTCATAATGACCGCAAAGTATGATAACCTGCTCATATTGAGCAAGTTCATCGGAAATCCTGTCACAAAACGGCTCGCCTTGCGGTGTCATCATTAAAGTAACACTTTTTTCCGTTTTTTCGACAGAATTATACGCGTCAACATAAGGCTGAGGCATCAAAACCATTCCAGCGCCGCCGCCGTAAGGCGTATCATCTACCTTTTTGTGTTTATCCAGAGTAAAATCTCTCGGGTTAATCGTATTTACAATTATAATCCCGTCTTCCGATGCACGCTTCATGATACTGAAATTCATGTGGGATTGTATTAACTCGGGAAACAAGGTTAAAACATCAAATCTCATGAAAGCAGTCCTTCAAGATTATTTATTTGAATTTTTCTGTCTTTTATATCGACAGAAAGCACAATAGCCTTAACAAACGGCACAAGACAGATTTTTTTATCCAGATTCTTGACAGAAAGCAAGTCACTTGCACCGTTATTGGAAACACCTACCACGGAGCCGACTTTCTTATCACCGTCATAAACATCCAACCCGACAAGTTCGTCTATCAAAAACTCGTCCTCTTCAAGAAAACTCCTTGCAGTTTCTTCTGTTACAAAAATCAATTTATTTTTGTATTCTAAAATATCATTTAAAGTATCAATCCCTTTAAACTTTATAATACCGCACTTAGGAGTAAACCTGATTCTTGCAACTTCAAGCCTTTTGTACTCAGCGCCATTCTGGATATAAACTTCCTTAATCTGAGACAAAAACTCCTCTCTGTTTTTAGAATATCCGAGCTTTGCTTCACCCTGAACGCCGTGAAAATTAAGAATTTTACCTACCGAGACAAAATTATTCTTCATCGTCTTTCTTCTTAGGTTTTCTTCCTCTTTTTGGCTTTCCTTCTTCAGCAGAAGCCTCTGCAGTCTCAGAAGCAGCTTCAGGTTCAGGTGCTTTTTTAGCCTCTACCGCAACAGGAACTTTTTCCTCCACTGTCGGTTTTGTGTGCTTTGCAACCATATAATCAGCAGGCTTATCTGCTCTGTCCTCATTCCATCTGTCTAAACCAAGCTGAGCCCTGATTAATTTAATACCTACGTGAACACGCCACTCATCCATCTTTAACTGCGCAGCAATAATTTTGTGGCAGCCGATAGGAGGAAGCGGCAACAACGGTTCATACAATGCTTTTATTGCCATCATCTGATCCGGAGAAATTGCAAGCTTGCGTTTAGGAAACGGAAGCTTCGGCAGCATCATTTTTTGACGCACCAGATTAATTCCGAAAAATACTTTCTGCGGTTCAATACCTAATTTTGCACCGATTACTTCATGGCAATCCGGATTAGGTAAAGGTAACATCGCTTTATACAAAACTTCTATCTGCTCCAGCTGCTCTTTACTGATAAGCAGCGGTCTTGCCTGTTTAGGCTGTTTTTTCATCGGACGGCGCTGCTGAGGTCTTGCGCTCGCATAATTATTTTTATATCCGCCAGGTCTTCTCTGCTGGCGATTATTGTTATTATCGCGTCTCTGATAGCCGCCCCTGTTATCTCTGTTGTTATCACGTTTTTGATAATTATTCTGTCTGTAGCCGCCCTGCTGAGGTCTGTCATAACTTCTCGGACGGGATTCTGTTGAATATGAGCTATAAGAGCTGTAGCTCTGCATAGGTTTTTCATCAGACGATTCACTTCCCTTGTCTGCATATAAGCAATTAGGACATATCACTCTTTTGGGGTTCTTTGTTTCAAATTCCGCACCACACTTAATGCACTTGTTTACATACATAATAAAAGCCTCTTAACCAAATTCAATAAAAAAATTTCACTACTTAAAACAATCCTATCAATTAAAACAATATGAGATTTAATCAAAAAACAGTGAGTTGAAAATTCAACTCTCTGTATGTATTATAATATAACTTTCAAATTTTTGCAAGGGGTAAATGGTATTGGGTTGATGAGAGAGACTACAAACTTGGCGTAATCTTTGGGGTAAATGGTATTGGGTTGATGAGAGAGACTACAAGCTTGGCGTAATCTTTGGGGTAAATGGTATTGGGTTGATGAGAGAGACTACAAACTTGGCGTAATCTTTGGGGTAAATGGTATTGGGTTGATG
>CALUQE010000015.1 GCA_944322845.1 Candidatus Gastranaerophilales bacterium | reverse complement strand
TTTAATATTTTAAATTTATGTTGCCCAAAATAATCAAACCATCTGTAACAAGAAATCAAACCATGTGTTCTTTTACAATTATAAATATTCATACATATTCTTCGTGTTAAAATACATTTATGACATCAGAACAGCTTTTTGAATTCGATAAAAATTTTAAGCGCAGTATTGTCGGAACGGATGAAGCCGGAAGAGGCACTGCCGCAGGCGGAGTTTTCGCAGCTGCGGTTGAATTTGAAAAAGTTACGGAGGGGCTCGTAAAAGATTTAAGTATTCTGAATGATTCAAAAAAACTTACTCCCAAAAAGCGTGAAGCTATTTACGAAACTATTAAAAACAACACCCGCAACAAAATTGTATGTATTGAAGTTGATGAAATTGAAAAAATTAATATTTTAAATTCTTCTTTAAAAGCAATGAATATAGCATGTTCCGGAGTTATTACAAAGCCTGATACACTGGTTTTGGTCGACGGCAACAAGCTGATTAAGGATTTTGGATACAATCAGCAATATATAATAAAAGGGGATTCAAAATCCGCCTCAATTGCAGCCGCAAGTATTCTGGCAAAAGTCAGCCGAGACAGATATATGACAAAACTTCACGCAGAATTTCCTATGTACAATTGGGCGAAAAACGCAGGTTATTTAACAAAAGAACACTTAGACGCAATTGATAAATACGGATTGTGCAAATACCATCGTCCGTCTTTTTTGCGTAAGCATTTTGCAAAATTGGCCTCCACAGCCGGTTTGTAAAAGCGTGCACAATTCTAATTAGTAGATATCACCGATGCCAGCCGAACAGAAAACATAAGCGCCAGATGCAGCCAGCTTGTAGTAAGGTCAGCAGAGGTTGGCAGGGATGAACAATTCTAATTAGTAAATTTTACCAATGCCAATCGACCATAAAATATAAGCGCCCTATGCAGCCCGCCTGTAGCAAGGTCAGCAGAGGTTGGCCTGGAAGAACAATTCTAATTAGTAGATACCACCTATGCCGGCCGATAATTTTATTAAAAAAAAAAAAACAAAAAAGACAGCATCTCATAACTACTGTCTTTTTCGTTTCAAATTTTGCCCGCTGAACCAACGAGTTTACTTTGCAAATTCACCGGTGTAATAACTCATTAAGTTTGCCAGTCGGTGCTGCTTTTCTGCAGCTCTTTCAATGTTTTGCTTGATTTCATCAAGCTCTTTTAATAAAGTATTCAGATCTTTACGTCGTTTACTCTCTAGGCGTTCCTCCTTTACTGTCTGCCCTTCTTCTGCCTCGTCCAAACTGACCTCCAGCCAATTTGGCGAAAAACATTTATTACTGTATTCTTTTTCAATACTCATAGTACTCCTTAATAATTTTTTGCAGGTTTCAAAGTATTAATTACACCTTTCATAAACTGCATAAGGTTCGATACAACATCTCTGCATTCGATGTAATCCCTTCTGACTTCCTGAAATTCTTTTGAGTTGAAATCAAATGATGTCATCTCGGAATATTCAATTAGTGCTTCATGTTCGTCCATCACTATACCTCTTAATCAACAGCGGGATGGTAATTAAGTTCACCGAACTCCCTTTTTATACACGATTTTGTTTTGCTTTATTTTTGCTTACAGATATGTTAACGGCATTTTTTTCAAAAACTTTAGGGTTTTTGAAAAAATGTTTACAAATCGTTACAGTAAAGGGCTGAAGTGGTTGATTTTACTAGTCAAAAAAATATCGGGATGACAAGATTCGAACTTGCGACCCCCGCGACCCGAACACGGTGCGCTACCAAACTGCGCTACATCCCGATAAATTATAAAATTGTCTTTTTTTCCGAGAAGCGCAGTTTGGTCTATCTTCTAAACGGCTCCCGCGAGCCAGAGGCTCTTCTTTCGCCTGCCCCATTGTCAACGTGCCACCGGCACCTTGCCAACGGGCGACCCTGCTACATCCCGATATATAAATAATTATAAAACGCCAAAAACAGAAATCAAGTACTTTTTACCTGAAATACCTGTAATCCTGCATTTCATTTATTGCAAGCATATTTGCTATTCGGGAAGCCTTCTTCTGCTCGCGGGTAATATAAGCATTTATAAAAATGGAAGGTATTGTACTCAAAAGAATAACTCCCAAATACTTGCTTACATTAGACGCCATCGCTAATTTTGATTTCATATTTACAGACTTAACCAGATATTTTGTTCCGATAGCAGCACCGGCACCTGTAAACAAAAGTGAAATCGGAAGTGCAACGGATTGTCCCAGAGCTTCTATACTTTCAGAATATTTTTGTGATTTTTCATCAACCTTGTTAAATGTCTTAAATGTATTTCTCTGTAATGTTTCAGCGTCTTTTATCTGCTCGGGAGTTAAATCAAGAGTTTCTACCGCCTTATAGAATTTTTCTTCTTCTCTGGCTGCCGTAGCTTTATATTGATTGTATTCCTTATTGTTTTTCCAGGCATTTTTTAAAAACTTAAAAATATTTTCTTTTTTGTTTTTTTCAACAGAAATATCTTTAATCCCTTCAATATTTTCATCAGAAACATAAACAAGTTTTTCCGGATTATTCAGCAAATCCTGCTTAATCTTGAACCTTCCGACTCTGGACGCCTGTTTCTGAATCTGCGCGGCAGCAATCGAAAAAACTATCGGAATTATTACTGAAATGACCTGAGAAATTGCGGTAATTTTTCCTTCGGATTTAATTTTTAATGCTTTGAGCGACTTACTCAAGAGCAAATTGAATAATGTTCCGAGCGCAAGTGCTCCGGCAACTGCCGTCTGAGTCGCAAGTTCAGCATTTTCCGCATAATCCTGAGAGGCAATATCAATTTTTTCAACAAGCTTTGTCAATAACTGCTGATCTTTTTTTGCCTTCAAAATTTCTTCAGGCGTCATTTTATCATTAAAATGCTGTTCCGCCTCCATTAATTCCAAATCAAACTGTTTTTTGTGTGCAAGATATTCTTTGCTGTCCAGCGCCATATCTTTAAGAGCTTTCATACTCTGTCCGATCTGAAAATGAGGCTTTTTATCCGCTTCAAGCACAACCTCTTTCGCTTTTTCCTGCGCAAGCTTCATCTGCTCATCCGTCAGCACGGCAAATCCCTTCGGATTTTTTAAATCTTTCCTCATTGCTTCGAACCGTCCGCGCCTTGAAGCTGCGATTTCGGCCTTTGCCGCCCAGGCATAAAGAGGAAAAGCTGCTATAATACCTGCAATCGCCCCCGCTCCCAGCGGAAGAGCCGTTGTTATAAGTTTTTGATTTTTGCTGTTTTTAAAATACTTGTTTAGAGCGCTTTTAACCGGTTTTAAGTTCCCGATAATTCCGCCGATTGCCGCCCCGCCGAATATTGCCGCATCAAGTCCGTAGCCTACTGCGGTTTCTGTTGCAACTTCCATATCCTCTGCGCGTTTCTGGGAATACTCATCCATAACGTCAATTGCGTGTATCAGAGTTTTTCCGCGCTGAATATCTCTCTCATCAATCTTATCAGGATTCCGGCGCAAAAATTCCCTTCGCTTTGCATCCACATACTCACGCCTGTTAAACCAGCCGTCATAAGCAGGTTCATAAAGTTTATAAGATTTATAATCTCCAAATGCCGACATTAATTACACACTTTCCTTAAATATTGGAAAACGTATAACACTATTTTTTGCTAATAAAATTTCAAAGATTTACATTTCTTAATATTACGTCCGTCCCGCCTGTTAAAAAACGTCCTAACCCTTGATACTACATGGTTTTAATCATGTAAATTTATATTAAATTTGGCTCTAATAACTTTACATTTGTTTGTCTTTAAAATAGTATGTTAATATAGTGGTATAGTATAGTTAATGTAGAAAAAAGAGGAATAATCGTGGACAATTTAGGACCGGATATTTTTGGAAGAAAAGATGTTGAAGGTTTTCAAAATATTCAATCATCTGATAATATGGAGTTGCAGCCGGCTCCGGGGATTAATCCCGCTAAAATTAAAGTAATCGGTGTTGGCGGCGGCGGCGGAAATGCTGTTAACAGAATGATTAAATCAGGTTTGACAGGTGTTGAATTCTGGTTGATGAATACCGACTTACAGGTATTAAATTATTCTGCATGCAAAAATAAAATCCAGCTTGGTGCAAAATTAACAAACGGTCTTGGTGCCGGCGGTGAACCTCAGGTTGGTGAAAAAGCTGCTGAAGAAGCTCAGCAGGAAATTACGAGCGCTATCGAAGGCGCAGATATGGTTTTCGTAACCGCAGGTATGGGCGGCGGAACAGGTACCGGTGCTGCTCCTGTAGTTGCTAAAATCGCTAAAGATTTGGGTATCTTAACTATCGGTGTTGTTACAAAACCGTTCTCTTTTGAAGGTAAAAGAAGACAAAATCAGGCTCAGCAAGGTTTGGAAAAACTCAGAGAATCTGTTGATGCTCTTATCGTTATTCCTAACGACAAACTGCTCGATGTTGTTGACAGACGTGTTTCTCTTCAGGAATCTTTCATCGTTGTTGATGAAGTTCTTTTGAGAGGTGTTCAGGGTATCTCTGACATAATTACTATACCTGGTTTGATTAACGTTGACTTTGCCGATGTTAAGAGTGTAATGGCTGCATCAGGCTCAGCATTGATGGGTATCGGACGCGGTACCGGCGAAGGCAGAGCTATCGAAGCTGCTAAAATCGCAATTAATTCACAGCTTCTCGAAACTTCAATCAACGGTGCATCAGGTGTTATCGTTAACATTACAGGCGGCCCTGATATGACACTTCACGAAGTTACGGATGCTACAAACATCATTAATGATGCAGTATTGGATGATGCAAGAGTTATCATCGGTGCTGTTGTTGATGATAATATTCAGGGTGAAATTCAAATCACTGTTATCGCTACAGGTTTTGAACTTAAATCACAAATGCCGATTGAAGAGAAAGTGGAAAATCGTTCAATCAGTGCTGCAGAATTCTTCTCAGGAGCATTCAATAATACGCAGCAGCCTAAAGCTCCGACGATGTCTAATTTCTCAGACATTCAAATCCCTGATTTCTTACGCAAGTAATATGTGTAGAGGTTAGTATATATAGTAAAAGACCGGTATTCAAGCCGGTCTTTTTAATTTAAAAATACAACTCCCGCGTTCAGATAAGTCGCAAACAGAAGCCACAAGAAATAAGGAACGAGAAGAAGTCCGGCAAGTTTTGAGCATTTATAAAACCCTCTTATGTTCATAAATGTAAAAATATCCAGAATAATAATTACTCCGAGCGCGAGAGCCGGATTATGCAGAATAAAAAATACAGGTATCCACAGAATATTAAAAAACATTTGAAGCCCGAAATAAACATATCCCTCTTTTTTGCTGAGCGGTGTTTTTGCGGTTATAAAGATTAACAGCGCAACAAGAATTGAGACGTAGAGAAAAACCCACGCAGGTGCAAAAACTCCGCCCGGCGGCATAAACATTGGTTTTGTAAGAGTATCATACCAGATTAAATCAGTCATATTTATATTGTAAATATTCTGATTAAATTTTCATTAAACCAACAGGTAATTTTCAGGAGTAAATTAAGAATTTTCTACAATAATAGCCACCCACTGATCCTGCGTCATTATTTCCATAACTTTAAGTTCGTGTTTTTGCACGGCGTCAAGTACAATATCTTTTTTATCGTTTAAAATTCCGCTCAAAACCATTCTGCCTGCAGGTTTCATAATCTTTTTCAAATCACCCATAATCTGAGCCAGAATATTATGTAAAATATTTGCGCAGACAAAATCATACTGCCTGGTAATTTTATCTGCTGTTCCGAGTTCAAACGTACAATTTACATGATTAATTCTTGCATTCTCCTTGCAAACATCAATGACTGTTTCGTCGTTATCGCAGCCGTAAGCCGACTTTGCGCCGAGTTTTAGTGCGCATATTGCAAGAATACCCGAACCTGTTCCTATATCGGCAACTTCCGCCCCTTGAGGCATATATTTTTCAAGCGCTTTCATACAAAGCTGTGTAGTCTGGTGTGTACCTGTTCCGAACGCACAGCCGGGGTCCAGTGTAATAGTAATCTCGCCTTCTTTCGGTGCATATTCAAGCCAACTCGGCACAACTGCAATTTTTTCGGAAACACGGGTTACGGTCCATTTTTCTTTCCATTTTTTAGACCAATCCTGATTTTCTTTTTCGTCCAGAGTAATTTCCCAGCTTCCGAGTTCTTCATCAGTAAAACCGCGCTCTTTCAATAATTCGCGCTCGGTTTGCAAAACTTCTGACGGATTATTTTTTAAGTCCGTCAAAAATACTCTGAGTGTTCCTCTTGTTGTGGAAGTCATTTCCAAATCTTTGTATGCTTCTTCAGCAAGAACCACACCTTCGCAGTCAAAATTTGAAAAACAGATATCTGATACTATTTCTTCCATATCAGGATTTATTGAAATTTTTAGTTCGTAGTAATTGTTCATATTTTCCTTCCGGCTTGTATTTTTAATAAAACACGTTATAATAAGAATACAGGCAAGGGTAATGCAACTACCCTTACCCGCAGTCCCGATTAAAGGACTTTGAGTGTAAGAACTATTACTAGTATTAGTAATAGTTCTTCTTCGTTGATTTTAACTAACATTTTAACCTCCTTTCCGTTAGTTAAAATATGTTAAAATCTTTAGCCTGTATTTTTTTCAAAGTTCAAAGTCTTTATTAGTCTAAATCAATTTTAGACACATCTACAAGTTCTTTTAGTTCGATTCCCAGAGCTTTTGCTATACGGTCTAAGGTATCGATTCCCGCAGCACTTGTGCCACGTTCGATTGCACCGAGAGAATTTTTACTTAGCCTAGCTTTTTCCGCAAATTCTTCCTGACTAAGTCCTTGCATATTACGCAGCAATTTAATTTTTAGACCAATTTTACTTACAATATTATCAAGTTTACTTGTCATCATAAAAAGTATACTACTCTATTGACAAACTTAACACAAGAATGTATACTTTCCATATAGACAAGTATACTTTTCCAACAGTGTAAGAAAAGTAAAATACCAAAATTAGATACAACATTACAGGAGCAAGAATCATGCAAGAACAAGAAATCAGAAAAAAAATTTATAAGCAGCTTAAATCAATGGAGCAAAGTCTTGGTTATGACATTGCTTCGCTTTGCGAATATTTAGCAATAGTCCGTGAAATACTTATGCTGTACTATTGGGACAACAGAGAAGATTTAAAAGAACTATAGCCTATTAATTTTCTAAAAATCTGCCCATTGCGCGGAATTTATTGTATCTTTCTTGTTTTAATATTTCAGGAGACTTCTTATCTAACTCTTTTAAAGCATTTAATATAGAGTTTTTCATATTACTCGCAGTTACATCATAGTCACAGTGAGCACCACCTAAAGGCTCCGAAATTTCCTCATCAATAATATTAAATTCCAATAAATCTTTAGAAGTTATTTTTAACGCTTCTGCAGCATCAGCAAATCTTGAAGCATCTCTCCAAAGAATAGAAGCGCAGCCTTCAGGAGAAATTACCGTATAATAAGCATGCTCCAACATCATAACTCTATCTGCTACAGCTAAACCTAAGGCTCCGCCACTACAACCTTCACCCGTAATTATAGAAACAATCGGAACATTGAGCTTTGACATTTCTCTTAAATTCATAGCAATCGCAGCGCCCTGTCCGGTTTCCTCTGCCTTAATCCCCGGATAAGCCCCTGGAGTATCAATGATTGTCACAATCGGCATATTAAATTTATTTGCGTGTTTGAAAAGTCTCAATGCTTTTCTGTAGCCTTGAGGCTGCGGCATACCAAAATTATATTCCAGATTTTCTTTGGTATTTTTACCTTTCTGGATACCGATAATCATTACCGGTTTGCCGTCAATTTTAGCGATACCGCCTATTATGGCTCTGTCGTCCATACCTTCTCTGTCACCGTGAAGTTCGATAAAATTTTCACACATTAATTCTACATAGTCCAAAAATTTTGGTCTTTCAGGATGCCTTGCAATTTGTAATTTTTGTGAGGGTTTCAATTTTGAATACAACTCCTTTTTGTAATCCTGAGCCTGTTTTTCAAAGTCCTGAATCTGGTGGTTCAAATCCATGCCTGACTCTTCGCTCATTTTTTTAAGTTCATCTATTTTTTTCTGTATTTCTACTATTGGTTTTTCAAAGTCTAATACTTGTGCCATTTTCTTTTTTATACTCCATGCATATCTAAAATATTAGCCAGTGTTTTTCTTAAATTCTTTCTCTTGGAGACTATATCCACCTGACCGAATTTTAGCAGGTATTCTGCCGTCTGGAAATCCTCAGGCAGTTTTTGTCTTATAGTCTGTTCGATAACTCTTCTTCCTGCAAAACCGATTCTTGCACCCTGCTCTGCAATAATAATATCGCCAAGAGTCCCGAAGCTTGCGGTAATTCCGCCGAAAGTCGGTTCTGTAAGAAGGTTTATGTATAAAATTCCCGCCTCATCAAGTCTTCCGGCAGCACAGGAAGTTTTTGCCATCTGCATTAAGCTCAAAGCGCTCTCCTGCATTCTTGCTCCGCCTGAAGAAGTCACAGCAAGCATCGGAAGTTTTTGCTTCAAAGCTTCTTCCATAATTCTTGTAACTTTTTCCCCGACTACACTGCCCATTGAGCCGCCCATATAATCAAAGTCCATAACCGCAGCAGCAATTTTGTGCCCTTCAATCTTGCCGATTCCGGTAATTACGGCTTCGTCAAGACCGGTTTTTTCGTGTGCTTTCTTCAGCCTTTCGGAATAAGCCTCCGTATCCACAAAATGCAGAGGGTCGGTCGGAAGAACATTTTTAAACATTTCTTCAAAAGAACCCTCATCAAAAAGCTGTTTAATACGTGTTGTGGCATTTATCCTGAAATGATAATCGCAGTGAGGACAAACAAACATATTCTCTTCCAGATCACTTTTCAGCATTTGAGCACCGCAATGCACGCATTTCGTCCAGAGTTCGGGAGTTTCTGTTTCAATACCTTTCATATCCCTTGCTCTGCGCTCAATTTGAGCTTCTTTTCGTTTATCAAACCATTCTTGTATTGTCATATTATATACACATCCGGCTTACAAATAAGCCGTCCTTCTCCTTTTAAATCCACTTACACATTTTACACCAAACATATACGAATGGGTATGTTTTAATAATTTGTTACGCTTTAAACCCGAGTTTTCTCATTCTGGCATCTACATCTTTAAGCCAGTCTCTATACTTGATTTCCCGCTCTAATTGTTTAATATCATCCTTTTCATCGTGAACTTTTACTTTGTTAAGCGGCTGGTGTTCAAAATAATCAACCGCAGGTTTTCTGTTTAATTCTTTTCTCCAGCTTGCAAATATGCCATCACTATCCGGTGGTGCAACAAATTTTTTCAAACAGGATTCATCTCCAATATTAACCTGCGTTTTCAATTTATTTTTTATGGTAAGAGGCGGTCTGTAAAAAGTTCGTGAATACGCAATCAAAGCTTTTTGTGCATCTGCTGCCTGCTGTTTTCCAACACTAACCCTTGCAGCAATATCTAATAGTCCCGGCATAATTTCTCCTTTACAATTATCATATTTCATGAAAACGTATAAAATAATTTTTTGCCATTAGTTTACAGAACATTTAAATTATACCATACACAGAGAATTAAAAAAGGTCCGGTTTAAACCAGACCTTCTTTCAGCGCCTTGACCGCAGCCTGCGTTCTGTCATCAACAACAAGTTTCTGGATAATGTTACAAACGTGAGCTTTTGCAGTATGTTCGCTTATCGTAAGCGTTTTTGCTATTTGACTGTTAGACTGTCCGTCTACCACAAGTTTAAGGACTTCGTACTCTCTCTGGGTCAGGTTAGAGTGATTTTCCTTAAATGCACTGCGCGAAAGCTGGCGTGAAGGAATTACACTGTTTTTATCGCGGATAAAAGGTACAACGTGAGGATCTATCCACATTGCACCTTCTTTTACCATTCTGATTACACTCATAAGAAAATCCGTGCTTATATCTTTTATTACATAAGCACTCGCGCCTGCACTCAGAGATGAAGTTAACTCACTTTCGGATATATGGGAAGTAAGCATAATTACTTTTATATGATTGTTATGCTCAAGTATTTGCCTTGCAGCATCAATTCCCGATATATCCGGAAGCCCTATATCCATCAGTACAATATCAGGTTTTATAAGTCTGGCTTTTTCGATTGCTTCTTTACCGTTTACAGCCTCGCCTATTATTGTAAGTTCAGGATAATCTGAAAATAAAGATTTTATACCAATACGCATTAGTTTTTGATCTTCTGTAAGTAATATTTTTATTTGCATAAAACCTCCTTTGAATTCGCTCCCTCTCTTTGAAAAGAGGGTCGGGGTGAGGTGTCAGCCAATTACCCATAGTAATATTAAAATATTTCTTATAATTCTTAAATTGCAGGGATAAATATTTTAAACGGTAATAATAATGCGGTTAAATTCAGAAATATTTTTTTAATGCTTCCTGTAAATCAAGAATTTTAACATGGTTTTCAAGCATTGCCTGATTTCTGCCCTCGTATGCCTGAGTGTAATTTTCATTTGCATCTATTGCAAGGTTAAAATTCTCAACCGCATCATCAAGTTTGTCCTCAAGATAATAAACCATTCCTATAAGCGTATATTCAATCTCTTTTGAATCAGAAAACTCCAGAGCTTTATAAAAATACTCAAGCGCTTTATCATACTCTTTGCTAAATTGCTTCATACAGCCCAGACCGCGCAAAACCGCAGGATTTTCCGGAGCAATTTTATAAGCTTCCTCAAGAGTTTCAAGACCGGACTTGTAATCATACCTGTCGTACTCCTGTTTTGCTTTCTTAATAAGAGTTATCAGTTTGATTTTGGCTCCGGTTCTTTTGAAAAAATCTCTTATTTCCTGTAAACGTTCTAATTCGTCAGCCAATTTATCTTATACCGTATGCATTTTTTCAAAAATGCCCTTCTTCTGAACCCATATCTCAACTTCAAGTTTATTTCCCTCTTCTATTAAAACATTCTTGAGTTCCTTGAAGTTTAATTCCGATTGTTTAATATCGCAGAGCATAAACATTACAAAATGCCCCTGCATAAGAGTTTGTTTGATATCTTCAATATTAACTTTATACTTTGCAAGAACAGTTGAAACACCTGAAACTATTCCGACTTTATCCGCACCTGATACGGTAATTATTATTTTGTAATCGTCCATTTTACGCTCCTTTGGTTTAATATTAATTATAAAGGCTGAATATATTTTAAGTCAATGCGCAAAAAATTTTTTTATACTATTTATAAACAGTATGCAGATAACAAATTTATACTCCCCGAATTTTAATGCAAATCTTAATTCACGCAAATTAAGATTCAAACAGGAGGATTTTTTTGTCCGGATAAGAGGCTACGGCAAAAACAAACGATGGGCAAACGAAGTTATAAAAACTGCCGATACTGCCGTTAATTTAATAAGAAAAGATACTTCCGCAGAAAATGTTTTAAAACTTATAACCGCCGGCATTCGCAACGCAAACGAATTAACACAGGAAATTTCAAAAAAATTCTTTACGGGGGTTCTAAGAACACCGCGCGAAGGATGGAAATTCGGTTTTAACTGCGATTTAACCACACCTTATGCCAACAACAAATATAGACCTTACACGGATAGATTTGATTATATTGCGGAGCACCCGCTGCATGAAAAGCCGATTGTTGATATTTCACGTCCGGTTGTTGATAAAAATATCAAATACATTTTTCATGCACCTTCCAGACATTTGAACGAAACTTTGAATAAAATTTTCGCTTTAACAGCCGAAATTTTTCCAAAATATATTCACGAAGAGGTTAAACCGGAAAATCTGGCTGACATTAATGCCGCAATAGCGGAAATCCGCTGGCTTCTTGCTCATTCTACCCCGTGGATGAGAGGTTCTGACGCTATTTCAAATGTATTTATGCGCTCAATGTACAAAGCGGTCGGAATCAGATCATACCCGCTTAAAAAAGGAGTTTCGCTGGATTTGGAAGCATATTGCACAGAACTTAAAGATTACAAGAAAAAATTTACGGAATATTTTACAAAACCGCCGGAAATTGTTGATTAACAAAAAAAAACAGCTCCCTAAAGAGAGCTGTTTTTAAATTAATTCGTTTTTTAATTATTCATAAACATAACCGTTAGTTAAGTCAATCTTCAATGGTCCGAGAAGTCTGATATTAACAATTTGTCCCGGCATTGTAAGAACTTTTGCGCCTTTAAATAATTTTCTCCAGAAACCGATTTTGCCCGGATCGATTGTTGCAACACCGTAAAGCATTACTGCCTGATCATTCGGAGTTACAAGGAGTTCGTTCTTAACAATAACTTCACCGTTTTGTCTGAATAATTTTGCTCTCTGAACATGTTTTACCTGACCTTTTAAGTCGCTGCCTTCAGAGATTAAAAGATATTTATCTTTTGTAACAATATTTTTAGGAGCTTTTGCTGTGTAGATATCAGTTACGTTAGAAATCTGAGAACCTACAACAGATTCCATTTTGATAGGGATAATGGCACCTGCAGGAATGATACCGATAGAGCCCTGTACTCTTACGTTATCAACAATATAACCTTCTGCTGTTCTTTTTTGCATGCTTTCAGCCAGCTTAGCATTCGGATTAAGTTTAGCTTCCTGCATCATTTTATAAAGAATAGCCGCAACTTCTGCTCTGTTTGCAGGTCTGTCAGCTTCCAGTTTACCTTCGTTGCCCGGCATAACAACAATTAAATCAAGTAATTGTGCTTTACCTGCGGCAATCAGAAACCATGCCGGCATCTGGGTGTAATCTTCGTAACTTTTGGAGATAATTTCCTGAGCTCTTTGTTCGCTGATTTGCTGTGTAGTAAGAGCGTTAACAGCAATTGTAATAGCTTCTGCTCTTGTTACCGAATCATAAGGTCTGAATCTTTGGCCGTCAGCATCAGGAATCAGGTCAAAATAAACAGCTCTTCTGATTATATCGTATGCCCAAAAATCTTTGTCCACATCAGAGAAGTGAATTTCTTGAGTTACATTTGCATCTTCCTGACCGAGAGCTTTAATCGCCATTGAAGCAAATTCTGCTCTTGTTACAGGAATATCAGGTTTGTATGTTCCATCAGGATAACCGACAACAACCCCGACTTCTGTTAAAAATTTGATTGACTGGTATGCCCAGTGGTTTTCGTTCATATCAGAATAAAAAGCTTGTGCAGGATTGTTGAGCATTAATGCAATACCTAATGCAAACACTCCCTTTAATAAATTTTTGAACATTAAAAGTCCTCCTTATCATATCTCCTATATCCTTCATAGTATATTAAATAAGCAGTTATTGCAACGATTCTAAAAGAGTTTTAACAATTCTACATATTCAACCGCAAAGTTCCGCAAGTTTTATTATTTTCTTGTTTTAATATAAACAGGTGTGGTTATATGAAAATTCATGCAATATCAGGCATAAACTTTGAAAGACGGCTTAAACAGAGCGAAAAAGCCGAATATTCCGACGTCCTTAACCGCGGAAGGGACAAGTGTATCGGCAGAAATCCCGAGGGTAAGAAATTTATACTTATTGTTCCCGCCTCATCGCTTCCGAACAAAACCGGAGTCGGAAATTTAAATTCGCCGGAGAGTCAGGAATTTTTTGACTTTGCAAAACAGTACTGGGGAATTAACGAAAACCAGATTTTACCAATAGGACAGTATCACAGCCACAGAGGGGAGTATCCGATATATTCCGGTTCTTCTATGGATCTCGGAAACCATGTTATTGATATTCAAAAATACGTTTCAAAAGAAGATTTCGAAGAAGTTATTAAAAACAACAAAATAAAAGACCGTGTCAATTTCTCAAACGTTGCGGAAGACAATTCCGCGCAGGAAAAAGCCTTAAAAAAACTGTTTAAGAGCGGAAAATATCAGAAAGAATTTGAAAAATTTAAAGCAGAAAACTCCGGAAGGCTTGAAGCTAAAGCACTCTACAGAGCTTTAAGAGAAATTAACCATTCATACAATTACAACGACTGGAATAATTTGGACAAAAATCTTTTTAACAGAGACGTTGTAACGGAAGAAGAGTTTCAAAAAAGAGTAAAAGAAATCCGTACTTTGAAGGGCGAACAGATGGATTTTTATTACTTTAAACAATTTCTTGCCGAAGACAGCCTGAAAAATGCAAGAGAAAATTTGAACAAAAAAGGAATAAAATTGAACGGCGACATGCTCTGCGGATTTTCTTACGACGAAGTCTGGGCGAATCCGAAAGCGTTTATTCCCGATACAACTATTGGCTGGAGTCTGCCTGCGCTAAACTTTGAGACAAAAGAAGGACAGCAGCTTTTGAGAGACAAAGTTCGTTTTTATGCCGAAAGATTTGACGGAATCAGAGTTGACGCTTCGTGGACTTATTCAAATCAGCCGCAAATTAAGAACGGAAATACCATCCGAAAAGATTATGCGGATGAAATTTTGAATATTATCGACGATGAGTTCAAGAAAGTTAAAGGCGCCGATTTTGATACAAGAAATATAATGCACGAATTTGCCGCATCAAAAACGGATTTTGATATTTATGACGGTCAGATTCTTAAACCTTATATAAAAGACAGGGTAAAAATTTACACTTCTGATCATATGTCGGAAAACTGGGGAACAAATAAGAATTTTCTTGAAAGAGGCTGGGCAAATGACAGCTTCGTAATCGGCGCAAGAAACCACGATTCCGGAAAAATTCAGGTTAGCCGGGAGCAAATTAACGCTCTGAGCGACGCGTTAAAAATTCCGGTCGAAAACTTAAAAGACCCAAAGGAGTTTACAAAAGCAAAACTTGCAGAGCCGATGAGTGCTAAATATTCCATGATTTATTTTGCAGACGCGCTCAATATTGATAAACAATTTCAGGGAAACAGCGACAAAACTTTGAATTATGCAGTACTGATTTCTGAAGATTATCAGAACAGATATTTTGCGGCATTAGAAAAAGGAGAGGGTTTTAACCCGATGGATGCGCTTGAAAAATCTTTTAAGGCAAAAGGTCTGGATAAAACCGAGCCGGAACTTTTCAAAAAAATTGTTAAGTACAAAAAAATTCTCGGACAAAAAGAAAAGCAGACTAATCCTCTGCTAAAAATAGCCTGCGGACTCGCCTGCATCGGTCTGATTATATATGGATTTTTCAAGTTTCGCAAAAGGAGGTAAATATATTGGATTTGTATTGAGACTACAAATTCTGCCTGCTTAATATATTTATCCCCCCTCTTCTTCAATGTATGTTTTGAACCTCTCAACACGCTCTACTTTCCTCAACTTTTGCAGCGCAATATTCTCAAGCTGCCTTATCCTTTCTTTCGAGAACCCCAAATCATTTCCTATCTGCTCAAGAGTCTTCGGCTCCTGATTTCCGATTCCGAACCTTCTTGTCAAAATCTCACGCTCGCGCTCATCAAGCTTATTCAAAAGCCGCTTTACATCTTTTTTCCTTAAACTCATCTGTGCACTGTTTTCAGGCGAAGAGTAGGAAGTATCTTCAACATAATCCTGTATGCACAAATCATCCGTTACAAATGTATCAAGACTTATCGGTTCTTTTTTCAGCGCATTTTTAACCTCATCAATTTTTTTGCTGTCCAGACCGGAAAGTCTGGAAATTGTTTCATCATCAACTTCCATATTTTCATCATAAGCAGCAACACTGCAAGCTTTTTTATACTTCCGGATTTTTTCAAGCATATGAACAGGAATCCGGATAGTCCTGGAATGGTTGGAAATTGCCCTGATAATAGTTTGTTTAATCCACCAGGTCGCATAAGTCGAAAACTTAAAGTTTTTCTTGTAATCAAATTTCTCGGCAGCTTTGATTAAACCCAGAGAACCCTCCTGTACAAGATCCATAAACAAAATTCCCTGACCTATATACTTTTTTGCAATACTCACCACAAGCCTCAAATTTGCCTGTATAAGCTCTCTTTTGGCCTGCTCGCGCTCACGCGGGCTGCCCTCCTGAATCCTGCGTCCTAACTCAACTTCCTCACTTTTTGTAAGCATTTTTTTTCGCCCGATTTCTTTCAAATACATCTGCAAAATATCATCGTTGTTTACAATAGTACTGAAAGTCCTCGGCAAATTTGATTCCATTTCAGTGCTGTCTATATATTCAGCATTATTAAACGCTCTGCTCATCTTTTTCTCCTCTCTCAAGCTGTTCTACATGTATAGACAAAATTTAATAAAAAAAGTTCCATCCAAAAACAAAACTTTTAACTTATATACTTTTCCACTATAATAATTAGTTATGAACTATGATGAAGCAATAAATTTAATCACAAGCAAAAGCAACTTTTATATAGACCTGAGTCTGGATAGAATTACCGCCGTGCTGGAAAAACTCGACAATCCGGAGAAAAATTTGAAATATATCCACGTTGCCGGCACAAACGGCAAAGGCTCTGTCTGCACTATGCTTGATTCAGTTCTCAGAGAAGCCGGATATAGAACGGGACTTTACACAAGTCCGCATATCTGGGAATACACGGAAAGAATTAAAGTTGACGGGGTTGAAATTTCAAGAGAAGATTTTGCAAAATATGCGGAAAAAATTGTGAATCTTGGGATTCACCTGACTGAGTTTGAAATTCTTACCGTTATAATGTTTTTGTATTTTAGAGACAAAAAAGTTGATATTGCGATATTAGAAACCGGACTCGGCGGAAGGTTTGATGCCACAAACGTTATCAGGCAGAATCTTTGTTCAATAATTACCCATATTGATTTAGACCACACTGAAAGGTTAGGAAATACTAAAGATAAAATCGCTTTTGAAAAGGCCGGAATAATTAAGCCTCATTGTCCCGTTATAACTTCCGAAGGATATGAAGCAATAAGGGATAAAGCCGACGAGACGGATTCAATGTTTATCCTTGCTTCTCCTTATGTTAATCCGGAATTTATTCAGGCGCTTGCACTCAGAGGGAATCATCAGGTCGAAAATCTTGCACTTGTTATTACCGCAATCAATTATCTTTTTAAAAATATAGATGATAATACGATTATTGAGGGTTTAAGGAAAGTTAAAAACCCTTGCAGATTTCAATTTGTTGAAGAAAGAAATTTAATAATAGACGCTTCTCACAACCCGAACGGGATTCAGGCGCTTAGAGATAATCTGGATTGGTTTTTCCCTCAGGAGAAGCGCAGGTTTGTTTTCGGATGTCTTAAAAATAAAGATTACAAAAAAATGATGAATATACTCTTTAGAGAAGGAGATGAAATTTACCTTAACGAATTTGATTATCCGAATGCTGCAGGGTATAATGAACTTGTCGGAAATTCTCCTTATCCGGCAAAAAGGTATGAAAAAGAAACGGTTTTAACTCCGGATAAACTTAATATAATATGCGGGTCTTTTTATATGATTGGAGGTATGGAATGGCTGAAATCTCTTCCAGTTTAGAGGATTATATTGAAGCGGTTTACAGTATTTTTACGGAAGAAAAAAAAGTAAAGGCTGTAGAAGTTGCACGCAGGCTGAATGTTTCACGCGCCTCCGTTACGGAAGCACTGCAAAAGCTTGAGCAGCTCGGACTTATTAATTACGGCTATTACGGAACAATTTCCGTCACAGAAGAAGGAGTTAAAAAAGCAAAAGAAGTTATCAAAAAACACGAGACTCTGGCAAAATTCTTCGAAAAAATTCTCGGAGTCGAGCACGAACTTGCTGAAGAAACCGCCTGCAAAATTGAACACGTTATTGATAACACTATCCTTAAAAAACTTGAAAAACATATAAAAGAGTGCGAAAAGGGTTAAAAACTTACGACAATTTCGCCGACAACTTTGCCTGCAATTGTTTTTATCTTATTGTCAAACTCAATATTTCCCCAGCCCAGACGATTAATTGCCTCAAAAACCGCAAATCTTCTCGCTTCCATCGAACAATCATTAATTTTAATCACAAAAGCGTCCCGTTTTTTTACATTTAAAACAACACAAAGCCCGCCAGCGCCGACTTTTGCGACAAGCCCTCCGGTTTTTTGAATAATTTCCGTATCAAGCCTGTTTTCTCCGCCAAAAATGTACGGATTTTGCATTATGGCATTAATAATTTTCTCATACTTTAAAAGATTTATATAGCCAATCAGCATATTATAAAGAGGCATGCTCACAATCGGCACACCGCACCCGTCTGTGGTTACAGGATATTGAGCGGGATTTTCGACTTCGCACATCCCGTATATTTTAGATAAAACAGCCTGCTGCAGCGGATGTTCAAGTTCATAATAATTTTCCGTATCCCAGCCGTTAATTTTACACAGAACAAGAAATCCAAGATGCTTTCCCGAACAATTGTTATGAATCTGTGTTGGTTTTTCGCTCCTCAAAAGCATTTTATCCTGCATTGTTCGCGATAACGGAGCATGGACACCGCATTTAAGCATGCCTTCAGTTATGCCGTATTTTTTCATAATCCCGTGCGCCGTTTCCAGATGACATTCCTCGCCGGCATGGGAGCCGCAGCATAAAGCCAATTCCGTTTCTGTTAAATCAGCCTCGCAGTCCGCAAGCAAAGCCGCCTGCAAAGGCTTTGCACACGAGCGCAAATAATAAGGGTAACTACATTTTTCAGGCTTATCTTCCGCAAAATCCAGAAAGATTCCTTCATGAAATTCTTCTATAAGCCCGTCACGGATATAGTCTATCCGCATGGCTTAAAACTCTTGAACTTCCGGCTCTTTTTCCGGTTCTTTATGTTCTTTTATATAAGTCAAAATTGCATCCATTTTCTGGCGCAGAATTTCATTTTCTTCTTTAAGCTTTGTATTTTCCACCCTGATATCATATTTTTCTTTTTCCATCGCAATTGTCGGAATATCATCAGGATTGAGCGAGAAGCGTTTTCCTGCCTCTTCTTTTATAAACATAATACTCTTCACGTCTTTTTCTTCTATAAAGCCCATCTGAACCATCAGTTCGGCAATAAAGACGTGTTTTCCGGCTTCATTCATTTCCTGCTGCTTGTTTAAAACTTCATCTAGCTGTTCAATAGTCATTTTGCCCGCACGGATAAAGTATTCACCGGTTCTGTATTTGCCGGCAATAAAACCTGCTGTAGCACTAATCATATTTGGCGTTTCTTTTGAGAAAAATCCGGAAGTTTTGCAGAACATAAAAGCCTTTGCAACTTCTTCCATCGTAAAATTACTTTCTATGGCAATTTCTACAAGCGACATGCCTCTAGAACAGCAATTCAGAAAAGAATAAATAATTTCATCATATTTAGATTCTTTCGTCTTAAGCTCATTCTGTCCCAATTCAGAAAGAGCAGGACGATAAATATGGAACAAATCTCCTTCTTGTACATCAAGAAACTCGCTGCTCAGGTAATTCATCAAATCATTTGATAAATTTAAGAAAATTGTCTGCTTAATCCAGAGAGGAAAACCAAGCATTTTTTCCATATAATCTATAAATAAACTATTGCTCATGAAATATACCCTTCTTTTATATGATGAACTTATGAGTATTATATCATAATATGTAATAAGTTAGAAGATGTAAAGGAAGCTTCACACATGGGCATGGACGGATTATCAATAGCCAACACCGGTGCTGTTAAAGAGGCAACTTCTGCAGAATATGCTAACAAAACCGAACAGGCTATCCAATCGGACGCAATCAATGATTCCAGACAGGTGCAAAGTCTCGGAATAAACCAGCGTGTAAGGCGAAAGGATGATGAAGAAGAAGGCTCTGCCGGACAGCAGCAACAAGAACAAAAGGATGATGATACTTTTCAGGACGGACTGATAGAAGAACCGCAGGATGCTTCTGAAGCAGATAATGAAACCGATATTGAAGATATCGAAAACCCGAATAAAGATTTTTATGTTAAATTAAATGTAAAAGATGATATAATAGAATTATACGACAGTACAACAAACAAATTAATAGAAACAATATCCGGAAATGAACTTGGGGAATTAGTCCAGAAGCTGAATATGGCCTCCGGAATATTTGTAAACAAGAAGGTATAAATGCCTCCGAGAAATCCTTACGAAAAATATATAAAACAATACCAGACTAGTAATATCACAACAGCAACGCCGGAAAAATTAATGATATTACTGTTTGACGGCGCTTTGCAATTCTTGCAGAAGGCAAAGATTGCTATCGCAGAAAACAATATTAAAGACAGATCTGAAAATATTGAAGGTGCAAGAAAAATTATCCGCGAGCTTATGCGTACAATTGATTTGGAAAACGGAAATAACGTTGCAAAACAACTTTTCAGGCTATATAACAAAATGGCTATGAATCTTATTAAAGCTAATGTACAGCGAGACAGCAGTAAAATTGATGAAGTTATTCAGGATATTACAAACATAAGATGGGGATTTCAGAAGGCAATAGATATCAAAAACGGAATTATCACCGTGGAAGACGCGATGAAAGAAATGCCGCAGACTGAAATTCAGCATCCGGCATTTAGAGAGGATAATAACGATGCAGGATGAACAACAATTTGAACAATTGATTTTACAGTACACACAGCTTAAAAACGGCTCGGAAGATATCTCAAGAATGATTGATAAAGAAGATTTCGACAATGCAATCACCATGATTAAAAACAGAGAAAAGCTGTTTTTGAGCTGCAAATGTATGCAAAAATACCTTGAACTTACACCGGTTCAGCAAAAAGAACTTGACGCACTTGTAGATGAAATAAGAGAGCTGGAAATTAAAAACATAAAAAAACTGGAAGAAGGCAAGGAAAGAGTTCTTGCCGAGCTCAAAAAAAGCCAGAAAACCCAGAAAATTCAACAAGCCTACGAATTTAACGCTGATGCTAGCGGAAGTATTGTTAACATAAAAGAGTAGGGGGGGTAAATATATTAGATTTGTATTGAAGCTACGAATTTTGCGCCATTGCAGGGGGTAAATATTATCCCAAAAGTCAGGAACTAATATTTTTAAAACTTAGGTATTTATTTTTCAAAATATCGTTTGAAACGTTTACTATCCTTTGTGCAAGATCAGAATAAACCCTTCTTGAAAAATGGTTTATGCAGGTTGTGTAATCCTCATCAGACTTAATAAAATCAGTAAGTTCAATAATCCCAATCTCGTTTTTGTGCGCAAATTCTCTCACCGCAGAATTAAAAATCTTATGCCGCTCTGCCATATTTGCATATCCGTCCTGAACTTTATCCGTCGGAATCTCGCTTCCGAGTATCAAAACCAGCTTTGTATTCCCGGAAAGGTTATCTCTAATGTATTTTAAATTTCCGAGAACCGTATCAACAGGCGGATTGCCCGCAAAAGCATAATCCCTCTTAAACTCTTTAAGCATTAATAAATTCGGCGCTTTTGCCGCCTCGGGAAGCGGAGCCAGAATCTTTTCCCAGTTGTTTTCGTCTGTAATATCACAATCCGCGTATCCGAAAAGAACGTAAGCTCCGTCATTTTTGTTGATATACAGCCCGCTGTGAGTGGTTGTAAGAAGGCTTAAGAATATCAAATTGTACTTAGGGTCGAAAATTTTTGTCTTAAACTCATCTTTATTCGGAAACGGAAATCTCTGCGCAATCTGATTAAGCTTCGCCTCAGAAAACTTATGAGTCTGCTCTATAAAAGCCGTATGCGTATGCGCTAAAATATAAACAAGCTCCTTATTCCAGTAAGGAAATTCCGTATCAATATTGCAGTCGGAATCTATATAGCTTAAGGTTGAATACAAATCACAAGGGCCTTTAAACAAAATGTTGATATTATTCTCGGCCGGTTTTTCCTTTTGCTTAATCTCCAAATCTTTAACAATTTCTATCCAGTCAACGTTTCCCTCAAGGTTGGAAGCGACTTCACCCTGAATATCAATATCGGGTTTTCCAAGGTAAGAGTACACAAACTGTTCTATCCCCATATTCATAATCCTGCAGGAGAAAAGAAAATGTATAAGTCTGTTTGTATTTTTATCTACCGTATAAAACCCGCAGATACCGTAGTTTCCGAATCTGTCCTCCGCAATAATATAAGCGGCATTATTGTTTTTGATAGTTTCCTCCAGATTCTCATCTCTAAATTTGGTGAAATTAAGCTGGTTGGTTCTTGAGATGAGTTTTTTAATGCGCTCAATATTATTCAGACAGTCCGTTTTTATACAAATCTTTATCCCGCTTGCTCTCAAAAACTCTTCATTGGAACTATTAGAACGCGCAGCTGCTTTTTCTTCAAGAATTTTATACTGCTTCAATCTTGTATGCTCAAAATCATAATCATTTACAAGATAAAGCTCCTCTGACATCTTTTTTATATTTCGGGGCATTGCCGTCATGATTTTCGGACAGTAAAACTTAGCCTCATTAAGATTAGAAATATTATCATCAATTAAAATAACATTTTCTTCCCTTAAATTCATATCGGAAATAATTCCCCTAACTCTTTCACCTTTCGGAGAAAAATTAATTGAAGGAAAAACAAACAAATCCCAGATATGCTTAAACCCGCTCATTATGAATTCTTCCTTAACCCGCTCAAAATCATTCTTTGAACAAATAGAATTCATAATACCTTTAGTGGTTAATTCTTCTATAAAATTAATTATTTCAGGGTTAAAAATAACTCCGCCCTCTTCAAGCGTACCCTGCCAGAAGGTTTCATCCAAATCCCAGATTATTAATTTCGTTTTGGTTATATCGTAGTTTTTCATTCCGGTTGATTAGTGGTTATAGTACACACATTGCTGTCCTGCATATATTTGCCCCAAACTTTAGAAACAGGATTCGTCTGTGCAGTATCAAGACTTGAAAAATTCGGAGCCTCACCGCTGTATTGCTGAACAAGTTCATAAGCGTCAATTACAGATGCAAGTTCATCTGCCTGCGCCTGAGTAAATTTGCATACAACATTCGATTCTATGCCCATAAAACTTACATTTTCACTATACACACACTTATCACCGTCACGTCCGGAAATTCTTTTTGAAGATTGTACGGTGGTATTAAGCATCTGCATATTATCGTTGCTTGAAAACGGAGAACAATTTCTGAGTGCTGTTGTGAATTTAATTTCCTGTGCCGCCTGCACAAGGACAGTCGCAGCAAGAATAAACAAACCGGCAATAATTAAGCTTTTTTTTAACATCTTACTTCCTACTTATTCAATGCTGCCTTCAATCTTGCAAGCGAACGTGCAAGTGCTGCCTGTGCTCTGTCAGCATCAACCTTAGCCGTTGCATCCGCAAGCCTTGCTTCTGCTCTGTTTTTAGCAGCATTAGCTCTGGTTACATCGATATCGCAGCCGTCTTCGCAAACATCCGTAAGAATTGTAGCCTCATTATCCTTAAATTGGAAAACTCCGCCCATTGTTGCAAAATATTTGTATTTATCACCCAGTTTTGCTTTTGTAACACCGATTGCAAGCGCGGTTGTAAGCGGAATATGGTCTTTTAAAATACCCAGCTGACCGCTTGTTGTTTGAATAACCAGCTCATCAATTTCGCCTTCAAAAACAATTTTTTCGTGTGTAATTATTTTTAACTTCATATTTTTTATCCTAATTACCGGCTGACATTAGCGCATATTATTATTTTTTACTCTGCCCCGTCAGCCTCTGCCGGCTTTTTAACTAAGCCAGCGTTTTAGCTTTCTCAACAGCTTCCTCAATTGTACCAACCATATAGAAAGCTTGTTCAGGCAAGTCGTCGTGCTTACCTTCAATAATTTCCTTAAAGCCTTTAATAGTGTCTTCAAGTTTTACGTACTTGCCAGAAATTCCTGAGAACTGCTCTGCAACGAAGAATGGCTGAGAAAGGAATCTTTGAATTTTTCTTGCTCTGTTAACAGTTTCCTTATCCTCGTCAGAAAGTTCATCCATACCGAGAATTGCGATAATATCCTGCAATTCTTTATATTTTTGAAGGATTTCAAGAACTTTTCTGGTAACTTCATAATGCTCTTTACCGATAATATTCGGGTCAAGAACTCTTGAGCTTGAAGCAAGCGGGTCAACTGCCGGATAAATACCGAGTGACGCAATTTGTCTTGAAAGTACTGTTGAAGCATCCAGATGTGAGAATGTTGTAGCCGGAGCAGGGTCTGTCAAGTCGTCTGCCGGTACGTAAATTGCCTGAACGGAAGTAATAGAACCGTCTTTAGTTGAAGTAATACGTTCCTGCAATTCGCCCATTTCAGTTGCAAGTGTAGGCTGATAACCTACTGCGGAAGGCATACGGCCTAAAAGTGCCGATACTTCCGAACCTGCCTGAGTAAATCTGAAAATGTTATCGATAAACAAAAGTACATCCTGTTTAGAATAATCTCTGAAATACTCGGCAGCAGTAAGAGCGGAAAGACCTACTCTCATTCTTGCTCCAGGCGGCTCGTTCATCTGACCGTAGATAAGACCTACTTTGTCAAGAACTCCGCTTTCTTTAAACTCGTTCCAGAGGTCGTTGCCTTCTCTTGTTCTTTCGCCGACACCGCCGAATACAGATACACCGTTGTGTGCCATTGCGATATTGTGAATCAATTCCTGAATCAAAACTGTTTTACCAACACCTGCACCGCCGAAGAGACCGACCTTACCACCTTTCTGGTATGGCTGCAATAAGTCAATTGCTTTAATACCTGTTTCAAGAATTTCAATTTCCGTATTCTGGTCAATCAGAGAAGGTGATTCTCTGTGAATAGGTAAATAGTCATTTGTTTCGATAGGGCCTGCATTATCAACAGGTTCACCGATTACGTTAAGGATTCTGCCTAAAATCGGTTTACCAACCGGAATTTTAATCGGTTCGCCGGTATTTTCAACCTTCATTCCTCTTTTTAAACCGTCCGTTGATGCCATTGCAACAGTTCTTACTCTGTTAGAACCGAGCATTTGCTGAACTTCTGCAACTACGTAAGAGCCGTCTTCTTTATATATTCTTAAAGCTGTATAAATTTCCGGAAGCTCCCCCTGCGCAAATTCTACGTCAACTACAGGTCCGATAATCTGTGTAATCAAACCTTCATTTTTGTTTAATGTCTCCATTTGCCCTACCTCATCTCTCTTATTTATTATGCTATGATTATAACATAAAATTTTTATTTACAATGAGTTTAAGAAATTTAATTTATATCCGCCGGTACTTTATTTTTCTTTAACATTTCCATCAGAGGCTCAAGGAATTTTTCTTCGTCTTCAAACTGATTTTTAAGCGAATAGTATGCAATTTCCACAAGTTCTTTGCAAATTCCGATTATAGGAAATTTTCTGAGTTTGGAATTTATCGCATATCTTGCAACATTATATCTGAGTTCGTTAATTTCGTTATAGGAATACTTAACAAGCATATTATTTACTTCCTCCTGAGCGGACGGGTTGTACATAATTCCCTTATAAAGCGCAGGAATTGAGTATTCCAGACCGTCTCCGACGCAGTCGTGATTGCGGATTTCTATAAAGTTTCTGAGTCTGACTTCCGGAAAATAAAGGTTTGAATGAAGCTGCCAGTCTTCAATTTCCGCATCAAAACCTTCAAAACCTTTGTTCATAAACTGTCTGAAAGTCATTCTGCCGTTCATATTTACGGTTCTTCCCGCACGATTAATAAAAATCATCGGTGTATCAAGAAGCCGTTCCACATAATCTCTGAATCCCATTCCGTCCTGAAATCTTGTTGCGAATCCGCAGCGTTCATTATCGGTATTGAGCCATGCAAGCGCTCTAAAGGATTTGTAGCCTGTGTCTACCCCGCCTCTGACGCGTGAATTTGCAAACATTGCCGTCACAAACGGCATCATAAGATTAGCTGCCCTGAATTTTTTCATCGCATCTTCTTCAGACTTGTAATCAATTCCCACCTGAATCCCTGCAGTTTCTCTCATCATAACGTCGGATAAAATTCCCCACAGGTAATTTGCCATAAGATGATATCTTCTTTTCGGCAAAAGTTTTATATTTTTATAAGTCGTAGTCGGGGAAATACCTTTATTAATGAGTTTTATACCAAACTTATCCAGAATCGGACTCATTTCCGCATCAATTTCTTCAACACGTTTTTTCAAATCTCTGATAAACTCTTGCGGTTCAAGGCTTAATTCTACCTGACATCCCGGTTCAAGCGTGATTGTATCGTGAAGTTTTTTCAGTCCTATTATATGAATATCGTCTAAAATATAATCCCAGTTATCGTTTTTTGCAAATTCTCTCAAAAGTTCGCAAATTCCGTATTCACCACCGTAAGGCGCAACCTGATTTGTAACCTTCACTATCGGAATACGTTCGTATTCCATACCTATTTTTTTTGTCGTTTTGCATCCGAGGATAAACTCCTCAAGAAGCTGAGAGTACTCTAAATGTTCCTTAGGCTTTGTTTGACAATAACTCACGATATTCTCCTTTCCCTATTATATCTTAAACAAGACTATATAATTTTAGTGGAGATTATAAGTTTTAACATTTCCCTGTTTGTACTATTATTAATACCATGGTGGATTATTTTGAACGCGCAAAATATTTTAGAACTAAAAAAAGATTAGGTCAGAATTTTTTAATTAATCCTGATGTAATTTCTGACATTATTGAGTTTGCGGACATAAAAGAAGATGATGTTGTTCTGGAAATCGGTCCCGGTGTCGGGTTTGTGACAGAACAGCTTGTAAAGCATGCAAAAAAAGTTATAGCGGTCGAACTTGATGAAGAAGCGATAAAAGAGCTGCAAAAGCTTGAGTGTGACAATCTTGAAATTATCCATAATGATATTTTAAAAACCAACCTTGCAGATTTAACGGGCGAAAAGATTAAAGTTGTTGCAAACATTCCTTACTACATAACCTCTCCGATTATTGCGCATCTTCTCGGAGAAATTGACGATTTGGAGAATGCAAACAGAAATAAGATTGTTGATATAATTCTTATGGTTCAGGAAGAAGTCGCAAGAAGGATTGTTGCGACGGAAAAAAGTCCTGCAAAACAATACGGTCTGCTTTCAATTCTTTCGCAATTCTGGGCGGATTGTTCGATTTTGAGATTGGTGGGCAAAAAATCTTTTTATCCTGCGCCGAAGGTTAATTCTGCGCTTGTTAGTTTAAAAGTCCGCAGGGAGCCGTTATTAAAACTCGGTGATTACAAGCATTTCAGAAAAACAATAAAAGCTGCTTTTTCTCAAAGGCGCAAAACCTTAAAAAATTGCCTGACGGGTGCGGGATTTGACAGAGACAAAGTTTCAAAAGTTATTCAGGAGCTGGGGCTTGATGAAAACATAAGGGGCGAAAAACTTTCGATTGCGCAACTCGGAGAAATTTCAGAAAAACTAAACCGATCCGAAGAATAGCGCATTAATTATCAGGCGTGTATTTAAATAAATCATTAGGTGTACAGTCAAGAGCAAAGCAAAGTTTATTTAAGGTAATAAAATCAATACCGCTGGTTTTGCCGTAATACAAATTGTAAACAGTATTATACTGAAGCTCTGCTATTTTAGCAGTTTCAGCAATTGTCATTCTTCTTTGACCTATAAGGGCTGACACATTGTTTTTAATCATAATAATTTAATGTTATTAAATTTTATGATATAAAGCGATTTTACTTATTATGAAGAAATATAACTCACTATAAAATAATATTTTTGAAATATTTCTTTACTAAATTAATCAGGAATGTATTTAAATAAATCACTTGTACTACAATTCAACACATCACAAAGCTTATTCAAAGTTGTAAATTCTATACCGGTTGTTTTGTCATGATAAAGTGCATAAATTGTGTTATAAGAAACTCCGGCTAACTTCGCAGTTTCGGCTATTGTCATTCTTCTCATTCCTATCAATAAAGAAACATTATTTTTTATCATAAAAATATTTTAAAAGGATTTTGAATTGAAGTTGACATATTTCAGTATACTGAGTAATATATTCTTATACTTAATAAATTTTGAAATATAAGTTAACAAATAACATGAATACAAATATATATGAAAACATTTAAATTAAATTTAAACAAAATCTCAGAATTAATTAGAAGAAAATCTGTAACAATATCTTCAAACCAAACCTTAGAAATTTATGATGACAAATTAGTCATAAATTGTGATGGAGTTATTTACGATATTTTATCAACAGATATACACTTTAATGAACAAAAAATGGATAATAGATTTGTAGTAGATTACCTACAAAATCTTATTTGTGAACATTTAAATTTAGAACAAAATATGGTGATATTTATAACTAATAGCAAGCATGAGTATGAATTTAAAATAAAATTTAACTATCAAACAATATGGAATATAATCGTATGTGATAGCATTACAGCAACAAATAATGCAAGATTACTTTATGATGAATTTACTGATTTTTCTTATCAGGCTGAAAATATTGGACCATATAAAAAATTGGGCGATTCGGCTTACTATTTTCGGTGGTATGAAAAAATCTAAAACTTCAAATCTATATTTTTTATCTCTTTTCTTTTTATGCAATAATGTTTAAATGAGATATATAGCACTTACGGATATACACGGAGAACTCGGCAAACTTGAAAGCGTTCTCTCCAAAATTGACACAAGGCCGGACGATGTATTTGTTTTTATGGGCGATTATATAGACCGCGGTCCAAATTCCAGAGGAGTTGTCGATAGAATTATTGAACAGAGCAATACAAACAAATGCGTTTATTTGATTGGCTCGCACGAATACGCACTCTTACACTCCGACGAAGATTATTACAGATATCTGTTTGATAACTACGGCGGGCCGGCAACCGTCAGAAGCTACGGAAGCTTTGAAAATATTTTCAGAATTCACGGAGATTTTTTTAAAAGCCTTAAATTTTATTACTTAACCGACAAATACCTCTTTGTCCATGCCGGAATTAATCCGGATTATCCGCTGGAAGACCAGCAGGAAGAAGATCTGGTATACATAAGAGGAAAATTTATTTATTCCAAACACAATCTCCCGCAAAAAATCATATTCGGACATACGGAATTTGACGAACCTTATATCGATGAAGGCAAAATATGCATAGACTTAGGCTGCGGAAAATATCCGCATGCACACCTTTGCGCCCTGATTTTGAATGAAGACGGTAGCGAAGAGTTTGTATATTCGGACTAAGTTTTCCTTAAGAATTAAATACTCTTGAATTTAACCAGATCCTGTTTTCTCATTCTGATATTTTGAGGGGTAATTTCAACCAGCTCATCGTCTCCGATGTATTCAAGGCAGTCCTCAAGCGAAAGCTCTTTGTGCGCCTGCAAAGTTACCATTACATCGGCAGTTGCGCTTCGCATATTTGTTAACTTCTTGGTTTTGCAAATATTAACAACAATATCCTGCGGCCTGTTGCCTTCGCCGATTATCATTCCTCTGTAAACCTTTGTCTTAGGAGTTACAAAGAACACGCCTCTGTCTTCAAACTGCGCAAGAGCGTAAGGAATTGCCTCACCCTGTTCGTGAGCAAGAATTGATCCGCATCTTTGTTTCGGAATATCGCCGGCATAAGGCTTGTACTCGTCAAACGTATGATACATAATACCTTCGCCTCTTGTCATACGGATAAATTCTGTTCTGAAACCAATCAAACCTCTTGCCGGAATTGAAAATTTCATTGAGGTTCTGTTGCCGTTGTTCTGCATCTCAAGCATTGTGGCTTTTCTGCCGGAAAGTCTGTCAATGCAAGAGCCGGCGTATTCTTCCGGAACATCAACAAGAAGATTTTCATAAGGCTCCTGCAGATTTTCACCTTCGCCTTTATAAATAACCTCCGGTTTGGAAACCTGAAATTCGTAACCTTCTCTTCTCATTGTCTCAATAAGAATACCGAGGTGCAGTTCGCCTCTTCCGCTGACTTTGAAACAATCGGTAGAGTCAGTATCTTCAACTCTTAAGCTTACATTTTTTTCCAACTCGTCATAAAGTCTTTTTCTAAGCTGGCGGGAAGTTACAAACTTGCCTTCCTGACCTGCAAACGGGCTGTCGTTTACCGAAAAATTCATCTGCAGAGTCGGCTCGTCAACATGAATCAACGGAAGCGGATTAACATTGTTCGGATCGCACAAAGTTTCTCCGATATGAATATCAGAAAATCCTGCAATTCCTACAATATCGCCTGCTTCGGATTCTTCAATTTCCACTCTGCCCAGATCCTTAAACCCGAAAAGCTTTGTAATTTTTCCTCTTTCAACGCTTCCGTCAGCCTTAACCCACGCAACCTGCTCCTGAGAACGTACCCTTCCGTTAGCAATACGTCCGATTACGATTCTTCCTACATACTCATTGTAATCAAGAGTTGTGGCTCTAAACTGGAACGGTTTATCCGCATCGCCTGCAGGCGGCTGAATATTTTCTACTATACAATCCAGAAGCGGTACCATATCTTTCTTTTCGTCTTCCAGATGTTTAATTGCAAACCCGTGAAGACTGCTTGCATATATATACGGAAAATCAATCAAATCTTCTCTGTCAGTAAGCTCCGTAAACAGGTCAAAAACTTTATCAAGTGTTCCGTCCGGATCTGCTGCGGGTTTATCTATTTTGTTAATTACAACAATAATTTTGATTCCCAGCTCAAGCGCCTTCGAAAGTACAAACCTTGTCTGAGGCATAGGACCCTCCGCCGCATCAACAATTAACAAAGCTCCGTCAACCATACCTAAAACACGTTCAACTTCGCCGCCAAAATCCGCGTGCCCCGGAGTGTCAACAACATTAATTTTTGTACCTTTATAGTTAATGGAAATATTTTTGGAAAGAATTGTAATTCCGCGCTCGCGTTCAAGGTCATTGCTGTCAAGCACACGTTCCTGCACCTGCTGATTTTCTCTAAAAACGCCGCTCTGTTTGAGCATACAATCAACAAGCGTTGTTTTTCCATGGTCAACGTGAGCAATTATCGCTATATTACGTATATTTTTGTTTGTCATATTTCCAATCCCTATTTTTAATTTCGTCTAGTGTTATTTTTACACTTATATTGTAAACAATCAATGGAAAATTTCAACAAAACAGTAATTGAGTTGATTTAAAGTATTCAACGTGTATCATTATAAAATATGGGAGTATCTGTAAGTTATGAAAATTAGTGTTATTGTGCCGGTGTACAACACAAGCAACTATCTTAGAGAGTGTATTGAAAGTTTAATTAACCAAACATTTAAAGATTTGGAAATTCTTTGTATTAACGATTGTTCTACTGATAACTCTTTAGAAATTCTTCAAGAATATGCTGAAAAAGACAGCAGAATAAAAATTATTAATCACGAACATAACAAAGGTCTGTCTGCCGCAAGAAACAGCGGTATTAAAGAAGCCAGAGGCAAATACGTTGCATTCGTTGACAGTGATGACCGGATAGATTTAAATTTCTTTGAAAAACTTTATAACGGAATAACAAAAACAAATGCAGATATTTCAGCAGCAACAATACTAAGAGTTCATAATAACCTGAAAAAAATCAGGGTTAAATTTGAAGAGGAAAAAACTTACTACTCCCTAAAAGATATTATAGAAATCTGTAATATTCCTAAATGCTGCTACGTTTGGAATAAACTTTATAAAAAAGAACTTATAAAAGATGTTTTATTCAAAGAAGGCGCGTATTTTGAAGATATTTTATGGACGCTTGAAGTACTAGAAAAAACAAAAAGCTTAACAACAGTAACAGATACAAATTACTATTACAGAGCGAATTCAAACTCAATTGTCAAAAAAGCACAATCTAAGAAAAAACAGGAAGATTCTTATAATGCAAAAAAATTCATGATAAATTTCTTTGAAAAACACAATCTTCCTTTATCCGACAAAAACAAAACCATTGTAAAATCACAAAAATACTTATTCAACATTCCGGTTTTAAAAGTAAAAGAATTTGAAAATACGGAAAAATATCTGCTTTTCGGCACTATTCCGTTTTTTAAAAGAACAATCAAAACACCTGTTATAAAAGACAACACATTCATCGTATGGGAGCCTTGCTCCAAATCACATTCCGAAGTTGTTCCGGGATATTGCAAATACCTGCTCGATCTCGGGTATCACGTAAGCGTACTTTTGAATCCTGACAGGTACAAAGAAGGCTTGTTTTCCCGATTCGGAGAAGAAAATATTTCTTACAATAAACTGACTTTAAAAGAAATAAAAGAATATTTCAAACACACAAATATTGATAAAATCAAGGGTGTAATGGTTACGACCGTCGGTAAAATATGCGATTGTGTACATTATGACCAGTGTTACTCAACTTTTTATCCTGAAACTGACAGAAAAAAACTCCTCTTTGTCGAGCATGAAGCAAGTTTTGCGGTCGATAAAGGAAGCTGGTGCGAAAAGTTAATTACTTTAAGAAAACTTAATTATAAAGGCGCAAAATCCGTAGTTATAAATCCTCACTACTTCGGTAATGTTAATATAACCCCTAAAAATAAAGATATTACAAACTTTATTACCATAGGCGCAATCAAACCTAACAAAAAGAATTCGCAAATGATTGTCGATGCCGTACAAAAAGTATACAATCAGGGTTACAGAAACTTTAAAATAACTGTCGTCGGAAAAGGCAGTATAAAACATATTCCGAAAGAAATCAGAAAATATTTTGACGTCAAAGGCAGATTATCTTTCAAGAGAATGTATGAAGAGATTGAAAAAGCCGATTTTATGCTGACCTCTTACAACGAAGACGATCCGGAACATATAAGATACAATACTTCCGGCACAAGCGGTAATTTTCAGCTTATGTACGGTTTTCTGAAACCTTGTATCATTACTGAAGGTTTCGCACCGATAAACGGATTAAACAAAGAAAATGCAATTCTCTACAAAGGTGACGAACATTACAGCGACGCCTTGATTGAAGGTATTAACATGCCTGAAGAAAGTTATTTAAAAATGCAGAATAAGTTAAAAGAATATGAACAAAAATTATATAAAGAATCGCTGGAAAATTTGAAAAAGCTGATAGGGAGGGGGTAAATGTATTGGGTTAGTGAATAGTGAGCAGTGAATAGTGAATAGGGGTTTAGATTGTAGGTTGGGCATTCTTGCCCAACAATAACTTCAAAAGCGTCCGGTGCTGACAGTCTGCAGCAAGGTCAGCAGAGCGGGAGCAGAAAGAACAAAATAGGTGAGGAATTGTAACCAAGATTACACAACAGGTCAAAGTTAAAAAAGGAGTAAAACATGACAAAAATTCCTGTAGTATTTACATTTGACAAAAGAATAATTTTAGGTGCGGCTGTTGCAGTAAAAAGTCTTATTGATACGGCAAAAGCGGAAACATCATACGATATTTATGTCTATCATCCGGATATTGAAGAAAAAGACATAAAAGAATTTGAAAAAATGGTCGAAGGAACAAACCATTCAATCACTTTCCAATATATCTCCAAAGAAAAATTCAAAGATGCACCGATTAATAAAGGCGGAAGCTGGACAGAAATTGTTTACTACAGGCTGTTAATACCGGAACTCCTTCCTCAGTACGACAAAGTAATTTACGCGGATACGGATGTTTTATTCAAAGATGATTTGACAGACGCTTTCAATATTGATATTTCAGACTATGAGTGCGCCGCCGTTGCAATGGAGCCAAATAACGAAAATATGATTTGCCACAAGTATTTTCCGGAAAATAAAAATGAACTTACATTTATATCCAGCTTTATTATTTTTAATTCCAAATGCATGAGAGAAGAAAATTTTGTACAAAGAATGTTTAAAACAATAGAAACCTTCAATACAAGACTCAAATTCTTTGATGTTGATGTCTTAAATATAACCTGCGATAGGATTTACAGCCTGCCTTACCGCTACGGAGTTTTTCAGAGCTTATATTACAATGACGACTGGTCAGACTCTTATGAATACAGGTTCTTGAAAAATGTATTTTCTGATGATACATTAAAAGAAGAGGTCAAAAATGTCGTAATGCTTCATTATGCGGGAAAACCCGGAAAACCGTGGAGAAGAAAACATGTTCCCGCAGATTACAAAGAATACATGGACAAAATTCCCAAAAAATTGAAAAGATTTACTTTTAGAGATTTCCGAAAAAAATTATTTAGTAAGGTATGAAATATTTAAAAATCAAAAATAACATTGTTAAAATTTTTTTAGAACTTTTTGTTTTTAACAGGCAAAAAAGAAGTATATTAAAAGCAAAATGGGTTAAAAAGAATCTGCTCAAATATGTTGATTTTGCAGTAAAAGAACCGTTTAAAAAAGATTCTGCAGGCGAGCAGATTATATGGCAGTACTGGCATCAGGGAAAAGAAAATGCTCCGCTTTTAATTCAAAAATGTTTTGAAAGCGTTGAGAAATTTGAAAGCGATAAAAAAATTAATGTACTTTCTTTTGACACAATAAAAGATTACGTCGAACTTCCGCAAAAATATTATAACCTTCTGGAATCAAAAAAAATTCCTATAGCAATATTCAGCGATGTTTTGAGACTTTACCTTCTTGAAAAATACGGCGGATGCTGGGTTGATGCAACCATTTATTTGACGGATAAAATTCCGCAGGCTGTTTGGGAGGCAGATTTCTGTACAGTACAAAAAGACCCGCATACCGACTTACAGGAAAATAAAATGTCCTGTTATTTTATACGCGCTAAAAAGGGAAGTGCAAATCTTCAGGCAATAAAACGCGCAATTGAAAGTTACTGGCAGGAAAATGATTTTTTGATAAATTACTTTATGTTTGAGCATTTTTCAACAATTCTTTCTGACAAAACAGCGGAACTGAAAACAGAATGGGACAAAATGCCGTATATAGACGGAGAAATTTGCGGAAAACTTCAGAGAATGATGTTTGAAGATTTTAATCAAAAAGCATGGGAAAATTTAAAATCAAAATTTTTCATGCATAAACTTACGTATAAAAAACAATTTACAGAAGAATTTTTAAACAAAGTTTTAAATTAATACGAATACCATTTACCTAAAAAGCATACTAATCTGTCTCTTCTTTTCCGTCTGAAAATATTATGTCTAAAACTTTTAAACCAGAATTTTGCGTGTTCTGATAACGTAAGTTTTCTTGCATTTTTATTAACGTCATCTTGTATCAGGTTATAATTATAATTTGTATATTTTTTTATTAAATGTTTCATAAAAAGAGGGTAATGATATTCAGCCAAAGTATATAATGAAATAGTTCTTTTTAAAAACGGCAATTTATCTTCTTTTATCATCTCGTAATATGCATTTATATGTGCTGACGGAACTTTTTTACTTACAGAACTATAAGAATCGTAATTAAATCCGTTTTCTTCAAGTAATTCTGTCATTCTGACTTCATAATTAGCGACAATTTCTTCTTTAGTATTTTCTTTTTTTACTGAAGATATAAAATCACTAAATATTTTTGAATTAAAAACTTGTGGTTTAAAAATAACAAAATATGATTGAAGGTGATTAATTTTTGCTTGTATACATTTTCCTTCCTTGATCTCTAATCCTGTATCGCAAAATACAGCACCCCAAAAATCCAACGGTTTTGCAGACATTTCAGAGAACATATCTTCAAAAGGGTACAAAGGAGCATAACAACTGTCATTTGCAAAAATTAATTCTTCGCAGTCTTTCAACAGTTCATTTTCTTTTGCATACAAAAAGCCGCGTTTGTATGAGCCAAAATCGTATTCTCCGTGTCTGCCGACAATAGAATGATAAACAAGATTTTCTATTTTCTTTAATTCCTCCGGCAAAACATCAGAATCTGAAACAAATATAATCTTCTCCACACATTTTTTCAATTCCGACAAGTAATATATAACAAAATCCTGTATTAAGTTATTTTTATCATAGTGAGCAAATATTGCGATTCTTTTCATTTTATAATCTGTCCTCTAAAACTTCTTTTGTCGCTTCCAAAAATGCATAACCGAATTGTCTGTCCGGCTCCAGATGAGCACCTTCTGCCCATTCATTCCATGCATTTATAAATACAAACTGTTCATCCGGATTATGTTTTTTCTTTGTCCAATTTATTGAATCTTTTAGCCACTCTTTGTATAAATCAGGTGTGGTTTGAAATACCCACCCGCCTTGAAAAGCTTTTCTTGCAGAATTATCCCAATAAGGAAATACCGTTTTATACATCGGATAATTTACCTCAGGCATAAATTTTTTATTTTTTATGGCATCCTCCATATCAAAAACTTTTGACATAAATCTTTTATTTAAAATTTTACCATTTAAATCAATTTCTTTTAAATTTTTATGTCCGTTTGGATAAAATTCTACACTGGCATTCATTCCATATATTGTTGAATCTGTATTTCCAAAAACTTTTGCTCCTATAATATATAAGTCTCCAAGTCCGTTTTCTTTTGCCAGTTCACGTAGTCTTTTTACAAAATAGATTGTTTCTTCATCTTTGAATAATTTCGGATTATAAATAATAAAAAGTGGTCTATTGTTAACTTTAATATATCTCTCATCTTTCCAGAACGGTAGTATATCGAAAAAGAATTTGTCACAATCATCATAAGAAAATTTTTGTTCCATCATTACTTCTTTATTACCACCGTCCCATTGTTTTGCCCATGATTCATTAGCCCAGCATAATGCAAACGGAATATCAAGTTCTTTATTTTTTAAAAAGTTAAAAAGTGGTGTTTCCAAAAGCCTTTTTCCGCCTGAAAACCAATAATAATAAAAACAAAATCCATAAATTCCATACATTTTAGCAAGTTCAATTTGTCTGTACATAATTTTATCTGTTGTTAAATCATAAAATCCTACATCAACAGGCAAATGAGGCTGATAATGTCCGATAAATTGAGGTAAAATTTTTGTTACATTTGTCCATTCGGTAAAACCTTGCTCTATATATTTATTATTTAAAGATATTGTATGAAATTGAGGAAGGTAAAAAGCAATAAGTTTTGTATCTCTTTCCTTTCTTACATAAGGATATTTAGTTATTTCTACAAAATTTTTGTTATTAGAAGAATATAAAAATTCTAAAAGATTTTTTACATCAATATTAACATTAGTTTTATTAGAAAATTTAGTTTTAAAAGATATTCCAAAAATCTTTAGTTTCAACACTTTATATGTATTAAATTTTTCTATTTGATAATTGAATATTTTATTTAAAAATTTCACTATTCCAGACCTTCCTTAATATAATTTTTAATATCTCTGATGAGATTAGAGCGTTTGTGCTCCCAGATCCATTTGCCCAGCGGGTGTTTTTTGTAAAAATATTCTTTATTTCTTTCGTAAATTTCTGATTTGATACCCGAGCTTGTTGTGCTGTGGTTATGGAAAACAAATGATATATTTGATGTTTCAAGCCTAAATCTTTTCTTTTTTGCTGAATAATTTTACCCACATAAGTTTTGTCAATATTTAACATAATCAATAAACCTATTACCTTTTATTAAAATAAAATACATCTAACTATCTATAAACAATATATGTAACGAATAATACCTGTTTACTAATCAAACTTATTAACAAAACGAAGAATTTATGTTATTATGCATAGTAGTTATATGTATTACTTTTTATTCTTAATAAATACAAATGAGGATTAATGATATACGATTGCTTTCCGTTTTTTAATGAGCTGGATATTCTGGAAATCAGATTGAATACATTATATGAAACAGTTGATTATTTTGTTATTACAGAAGCTGATAAAACCCATACCGGAAAAGCAAAAGAATACCTTTTTGAACAAAATAAAGAAAGATTCAGCAAATTTCTGGATAAAATTATATACATAAAAGTTGATGACCTGCCGGATTTAGAGAGTTCGAAAACGAGTTCTGACGGGAATAAATGGCTTTATGAAAATTATCAGCGAGATGCAATAATGCGCGGGTTAGAGAATTGCAAGCCTGATGATATTGTTATAATTTCCGACTGTGATGAAATTCCGAATCCGGAGGCTGTAAAAAGATATAGAAAAGGAATATGTTCTTTAAGACAGCTGAGGTTTGGGTTTAGCTATAATTCTCTATATATAACTATTCCTTTTTGTAAGAGTGCAAAAATCTGCAGGTTTAAAGATTTAATAAATCCGAAAAAAAGTATTAAAGAAAAGGATAAAAAATATTGCCTGTATTCAAAATACGGTCTGCCTACGTATTTGCGGTTTGTTAAAGGAAAAATTATAAAAAATGGCGGCTGGCATTTCAGCTACATCGGAAATGTGAAAAGCATTAAGTATAAAATGAATTCTATTGTAGAGCAGCAGGTTAATACTATAAATAACAATACTGACAGCGCATTATTAAGAAAAATTCAAAATAATGAAGATATTTTAGAGCGCGGGGATATTTTTGCGAATTTAGTGATATCTGATATTTTTCCCGCTTATTTTGTATCAAATGCAGAAAAATACACGGAGTATATTAATTTCAATAATCGGATTTCTTTCGGGAAAGCAATGCTGCTTCATAGTGTTTATAAGATTAAGAGGTTATTCAAATGCCTCTGATTTCTGTTATTATACCTGTTTATAATGTTGAAAAATATCTTGAGCGCTGTCTGGAGAGTGTTCTATGCCAAACATTAAGGGATATTGAGATTATATGTGTTAATGACGGTTCTGCCGATAATTCGCTTGAGATATTAAATAAGTATGCCGGAAGTGATAATAGAATAAAAGTTATATCTAAAGAAAACGGCGGGCTTTCCGATGCGAGAAACAAGGGGCTGGAGTTTGTTTCAGCGCCTTATACGGCTTTTGTTGACAGTGACGATTGGATTGATGAGCGTACGTTTGAAGAGGCGTATAAAGCAATTGAAAAGTATAAAACCGATTTTGTGTGCTTCGCCTCACAAAAAGTGTATGAAAATGGAAAAGTTGAGATTCAAAAACTGCCATTTAACGGGTTTCAGAAAATGAATTACAAAAAATTCAGAAAAACTCCCGTAACTGTCTGGTCAAAAATTTTCAATACATCGATTATAAAAGAGCATGAGTGTGTTTTTCCTAAAGGTTATAACTATGAGGATAACGTTTTCTGGATGATGTATTATCCGTGGGTGAAGTCGGGATATTACATAAATAAACCGTTTTACAATTACTTTCAGAGAGCTGATTCTATAATTTATTCGGATAAAAAGCTTTTCAGGTATATAAATTTGATTCCGATTATTTTTGAGTATTACAAAAATCATAATCTGCTGGATAAATACGGAGATGATTTATCCGGGCGCTTCAAAGATTATTTGAAGATGGATTTTAATGATGCAATGAGGGGGTAAAGTATGAAATTGAGAATAAAAGATTTTTTAATAGGTTTGATTCCGCTAAAAAGATTGCGTCACAAATTAAAATTGCAGTACGGAACTTATCCTTACAATGTGTTGGGTAAAAATGTTTATATTGGCACATCGGAAAATCTTAAACTGGGAAAATATATCTTTATAGGTGATAATGCCAGATTATGCTGCGAAGGCGGACTTGAAATAGGTTCTCATACTAAAATAGGTCTGGATGTTTTAATTCTTACATCTAACCATAACTATAAAAGCAAAGAAATGCTGCCTTACGATGAATATGATTACAAGCAGAAAGTAATTATCGGAAAAAATTGCTGGATTGGCGCCAGAGTAACAATATGTCCGGGGGTTAAGATTGAAGAGGGTGCAATTATAGGCGCCGGAAGTGTTGTGACAAAATCAATACCCAGATGTGCAATTGCAGCAGGAAATCCTGCCAGGATTATAGGATACAGAGATATTAAAGTATATGATGAGCTTGATAGAGCAGGAAAATGTATAAATTTTGAAAATATGAAGGATAAGAAGTGGATTGAAACAGGTGAATATAAAGAATATTTGTCGTGTTGAAAAGTCTGGATTTTAAGTCTGATATTGATTCAGGGTTGATAATTTTTTAGCGGAGAAATTTTATGGGAATTAAAACTTTATTAAAAAATCTGAGATATCTTTCAAGATACAATTTAAAAGAATTAAAGGGTGATATTCAATATTTAGAAAATCACATAAATTTTTTAAAATATGAATTAAAAGATGATATTCCAAATCTTTATATTCCGGAAATTTTATCTGTCAAAGAAAGTGCCCAATACATTCTTAAAGAAGGAAAGAGTCTTGTACGTTTTGGTGATGGCGAATTTAAAATAATGACCGGAGATGTTGCAATATTTCAAAAGAAAAATAAACTTTTAACAAAGAGATTAAATGAAATATTTGATTCAACGGACGAAAATATAATAATGGGCATTCCATATTTTTGTTTTCACAGTATAAATGACGTAATTTCTTATAAAAACAAAATTTCAAGAAGATTTTTGTATGATTTTTGTGGAAAAAATGTTGACTGGATTATAAATAGAATTCAGAAAAATAGAACTTATATTGAAGCATGCATTTTTTCAATGGAAAATATAAAAGACAGCTGTGAAATAATGAGGGATTTGTGGAGAGATAAAGATATAACAATAATTTCAGGTGACAGAGTTTTTAAAGATATCAAATATAATGTTTTTGATTGTGCAAAATCTATAGAATACATTAATGCTCCAACCGTAGATGCTTTTGAAAAATATGATGAAATATTAAAGGAAGCAAAAAAGATTGATAAGAATAGAATTGTATGTATTATTCTTGGTCCTACGGCTACTGTTTTGGCATATGATTTAGCCCAAGAAGGTTATCAGGCTCTCGATTTAGGTCATATTGTAAAAGCTTATGATTTGTTTAAGGCTAGTGGCGGCAGAAATATTTTTTCTGATAATGAAATTCAAAAATTTTATGGGAAAGATTAACTTTAATATTTGATAAGGAGAAAGTAATTGAATAGAATTGCTATTTTTGCCCATTATGACAAAAATAATTTAATACAGGATTATGTTGTATATTATTTGTCAGAATTAAAAAAGTGTGCAGAAAAAATAATTTTTGTTTCAGATTCTGATGTCTTGCCGGAGGAATTAAAGAAAATAGAAAATCTTGTTTATCATTCTATTATTGGCAGGCACGAAGAATACGATTTTGGCTCATACAAACGCGGCTTTTTGTATGCAAAAGAAAATGAACTGTTGAAAGACTGCGAAGAATTAATTTTTGCAAATGACAGTTGTTATGCTCCTTTGTACCCTTTTGAAGATATGTTCTCTGAAATGTCTGTAAAACCGTTGGATTTCTGGGGTGCTACATTTTCCGATTCCGGAATAAAAAATGCGGATGAAAGCATAGAATGTTCCAGATTTAACCATTTGCAATCGTATTTTGTTGTTTTTAAACCACAGGTTTTCAATTCTGAAATTTTTTACAATTTTATTACTTCTGTAAAACGGGAAAAAACGAAAGAAGAAATTGTTATAAAATATGAAATGGGTATGACTCACCTGCTTGAAGAAAATGGTTACAAATACGATTTTTACTGCAAGCTATGCAAAATTGTTCCATCAGCACAAACAGCTGCATATATAAGTTTGGTTAAAAATGACAAATCGCCGTTTTTAAAAAGAGAAATAACATTATACAGAGCTGCAGAGAGTTTTTACCCTGTTTTTGTAAAAGACTTAATAAAAAAATATACTAAATATGATTATAATTTTATCAAAAATGATATAATAAATAATGCAAGATATCTGACAGTATTGGAGCACATAAAATTCGGCTTTAAAAGTTACAGACGCTTTTTTTACAGAAGAAAACGCAAAGAACGTTTAATTTGTTTTTTAGGTAAATGGTATAAATATTAATAAATTAGAGGGATATTTTTATGAATTATAATTTAATTGTCGGATGCGGTTTTTCCGGAGCTACCTTGGCTAATTTAATAGCAAGTAAATTAAATGAAAAAGTTATTATTGTTGATAAAAAAAATCATATTGCAGGTAATTGTTACGATTACCGTGACAAAAACGGAATTATGATTCACAAATACGGTTCTCATATTTTTCATACAAATAACGAAAAAGTATGGAAATTTGTAAGACAATTCGGGGATTTTAATCAATATATGCACAAAGTTATTGCGGTTATTGACGGAATTGAAACTACAATACCGTTTAACTTTAATACATTATACGATGTATTTCCGCACACTTTAGCACGAAAACTGGAAGAAAAGCTTTTAGAAAAATTTGAATATAATAAAAAAGTTCCTATTCTTGAATTTCAAAAGCAGGATGACAAGGACCTGAAATTTCTGGCAAATTATGTTTATGAGAAAGTTTTTTTACACTATACAGCAAAACAATGGGGTGTAAATCCTGATGAAGTAGATGGAGCTGTTACGGCAAGAGTTCCGGTTTATTTAAGCAGAGATAACAGGTATTTTCAGGACAAATATCAGGGAATTCCGCTGGAAGGTTACACAAAACTTGTCGAAAATATGTTAAATCATCCTAATATTGAAGTCAGACTCAATACAGATTATAAAGATGTAAAAGAAAATTTTGACAGATTATTTTATACAGGTGCTATTGATGAATATTTTAATTACAAATTAGGTCAGCTTCCTTATAGAAGTGTTAAATTTAAGCTTATAGAATATAATAGGGAATTTTATCAAAATAATTCAGTAGTAAATTATCCATGTAATTATGATTTTACACGTATTCATGAATACAAATACTATTTGAATGACAAATCTGAAAAAACGGTTATAGCAAAAGAATATTCAGAATTTTTTGAACCCGGAAAAAATGAAAGGTATTATCCGATACCAAAAGACGAAAATACAAAACTTTATAACAAATATCTTGAAGAGTCCAAAAAGCTGGAAAATGTATATTTCTTAGGTCGTCTGGGAGATTATAAATATTATGATATGGATAAGGCTATATTAAGGGCTATTGAGTTATTTGAAGAAATAAAAGAAAGGAAATAATCAAAATGTTTAAAATAACAAAAACTACAAAAATATACATTGTCTGTCCGGCAAATTGCGAAACAGGAGGACCTGAGGCTTTATATACACTCGGATATGAACTTCGAAAACTTGGTTTTGAAGCTTATATGTTTTACAAAATTTCAAACCTGAAAAATAATCCTGTTGTCGATAAGTATAAAAAATTTGATATGCCTTTTGTTAACAAAATAAAAGATGATATAAATAATATTCTGATAATACCTGAAACAAGTCCTGATTTATTGTATAAATACAAGAAAATTCAAAAAGGATTCTGGTGGCTGTCAGTTGATAATTATCTTAAAGCAACTAATAGAAAGAAGTATAAAGGTTTCAAAAAAATCTTTAGAAAAATTTTTCCAAAACGGACGTATGAAGTTAATTTTAATGATAATAAAATTATTCATCTTGCCCAATCGTATTATGCCATGGACTTTTTGAAACAAAATAATGCACAGAATACAGCTTTTTTAATGGATTATTTAACGGATGAAATTTGGAAATACAAATATGATTGTAATAAAAAAGAAAATATTATTCTTTATAATCCTAAAAAAGGGTATGAATTTACAAAACAAATAATTGAAAAAGCTCCTGATTTGACATTTATTCCTCTAATAAATTTATCTTATGATAAAGTAATAGAATTACTTTTAAAGAGTAAGATTTATATAGATTTTGGCACTCATCCCGGTAAAGATCGTTTTCCGAGAGAAGCGGCTATTTTAGGAAACATTGTAATTACAAATAAAAGAGGTGCTGCTAAATTTTTTGAAGATGTTCCTATACCTGAAAATTATAAATTTGATGATGATATTTCAAATATTGATAATATTGTTCAAGTACTCAGGAATTGTTTAAACAATTACAATTTTGATATTAACGATTTTCAGTCATATAGAGAATTTATATCTAAAGACAAGGAAAATTTTATAAATGATTTAAAGAAGATTTTTACAAAAGAATAGGAAATAAATATGGAAGATAAAAATATAAAGATACTTATTGCTTTTCACAAACCATATACTACTGTAAAAAGCGAACTGTTTGCGCCGATACATGTAGGACGTGAAATTGCTTTTGAAAAAAATAAAGACGGAATTATCAATAAAGAAGATTACAATTGGCTTATAGAAAATACTATAGGCGATAACACAGGAGATAATATATCATCTCTTAATAGAAATTTTTGTGAATTAACTGCAATATACTGGGCATGGAAAAATTATGATAAACTTGGCAATCCTGAATATGTAGGTTTAATGCACTATAGAACATTTTTTGATTTTTGTAAATTTGCAAAGATAAATAAATTAAAAGATATAGAAAATAACTTTTTTTATAATAAAGAATTCTTTAATTATATACTGTCATCTTATGACGGTGTCATTGCAAAATCTATAGACTTAGTAAACATTTCTAAATTTGCAAAAATTGAAGATTACAAAAATGTTATCGAAAATACTTATAAAGATTACTTATATATAGTTAATGATAAATATCCGCAATTAGTTCCGGCTATTAATTATTTTAAACAAAATAGAGGTGTTCATTTTAAAAATATGTTTATTCTGAAAAAAGAAGACTTCATGGAATATTGCGAACTTTTATTTAATATATTAAATGATATTCAAAAGGAAAAAAATTACGATGACAAATCCAGAATGTTAGGTTATATTGCAGAAAAAATATCATCAATAATTTTTGATTATCTTACAATATCAAAAAATAAAAAATTTCTAAACGCTGAATTTTTACCTATTCTTGATTATCAACAAGAAAATAAAAAAACACTTATAAAAAAATTAAAACAAGTACAAATAAAAAAACATCTGTTATTCTTTAAAAAATATCATTATCAGAAAAAAGAAACAATGTACAAGCATATTCTATCACAAATAAACCTGTTCAAAACTGTGTAGAAAAATGTCAATAAGTGTGTAAAAAGATGTAGAAAACTTTTGAGTTTTCTACATCTTTTTTATTGTTATTTTATTTCTTCATCATTTTATGTAGAAAAATGTCAAAAACTTTTAAATTTTCTACAAGTTTTCTACATTTTTTTGAACATGAAAAACTCAGTATTTATAATACTTTCAGATAGTTTTGAACAAATAGTTAGAGCTTATGATGAAGATGATTAATTTATATATATAAATAATTAATAATAATAATATTAATTATAAAGTAACTTATCTCTAAAAAACTCTATAAGAACAGGTACTTAAAACTTCAGGAGCATTTTTTGTAATAAGAGCGCTTCTCTGATAAGCATTATATGCATTTTGAATAACTACTGATTCGTTTACCGAATAACCTTGAGTTAGGGCTCCTTTTAAAATTTGGTTATCGGAATATGATGAAACAGAAAATGATGATAATTCCTGTGAGTTTTTTTTAGTTGTTTGAACATCTTGAGAATTAAAACTGTTATTATTTGAATTACTATTTGAAGGTTTTGGCGGAAAATCATCAGGATAATAAGATTCGTATTCATAAATTCCGTCATAAACATTTCTGGCTTGCGGCTTTCCTTCAAAATAAGCACGGGAATATACCTTAGACTCGTCTGTTGATTCATCAACTTTGTCATAAGGCGTGTGCGCATTTATTGTAATTGTCTTTGGCGTAAAGGGCGACGTCAGTTGTCCATAGACTGTTGTCGGCGAATACGGCGCTAAGTTTTCAATGCTCATACCGTTTCTCTTATATTGAATGAAATATTAATATACTTATATACACTAATTATATAATATCTTATATCGTTTTTAAAGTCTAAATTTAATAAAACTTAACATTTGATATTCGGATAAAAAATACTATTCTATTCTGCTTCTTTTTGCGTTAATATTGAATGGAGAATAACAGAAGGAGAAGTAATTATGATAATGCTTGCGGTAGCATTGTTGATGAGTATGGTTTTATGCTTGTTATTTGGCGTTCCGTATATAGATTTTTTAAGGCGAAAAACTATCGGGCAGTACATTCTTGATGTTGCGCCGGAGGAACACGCCAAGAAAGCGGGAACACCTACAACGGGCGGTGTTTTTATAGTACTTGCGATAATTATATCATCAGTTATTACTCTTCTTATGGATCAGCAGATGGACAATTCTGCGTGGATAATTTTGATAACATTTCTTTTTATGGCTCTTGCAGGGCTGCAGGATGATTATTTGAAGATTAAAGGCCATGAAAATAAGGGATTAAGCCCGAGGGGAAAACTTGTAAGACAGATTCTTATTGCTTTGATTCCTACTGTTTATGCGATGCAGACCTATGGAACAGTTATAACTCTCGGTTCACATACGTTTGATTTGGGTATTTTATATCCTGTTTTTACTGTTTTTGTTGTAACGGGAGCTTCTAATGCTTATAATCTAACGGACGGTCTTGACGGTCTTGCGGCTTCTACTGGAATTCCTGCTTTTGCGGCGTGTGGTTTTCTGGCTTTTGTTGACGGTCATAATGCGGCTGCGATTGTTGCGGCAACAGTTATTGGTGCTTTGATAGGGTTTTTAAAATACAATAAGCCTAAGGCTCAGGTGTTTATGGGTGATACCGGTTCTCTGGCGCTGGGCGGGCTTTTGGGGACACTTGCCGTTATCGGAAGGTGTGAACTTTTGCTTGCACTTTTCGGCGGTGTTTTTGTAATGGAGACTCTTTCGGTAATTTTGCAGGTTACGAGTTTTAAGTTAACCGGAAAAAGAATTTTTAAAATGTCTCCTATACATCATCATTTTGAGCTTTGCGGTCATTCAGAGATAAGAATAGTCAAGGAATTTACTTTTGTTTCTTTGATTTTATCCGTTGCTGCCGTTGTTTTAAATTTTGTACTTTAGTATGCGATATTAAGAATATCTTGAATTTCAGAGTAGTTATCTAGAATTAGAAAATAATTTATAATAATAGAATATGAACGCTATAAATGAAGTAAAAGCACTGGCTGCTAAAAAAGGATTGACTTTAACATATTTAGCAAAGTATTTGTCTGAGCATACTGGCAGACATTGTTCTATTAACAATTTATCCAACAAATTACGTTCGAATACAATCAGATATTCAGAAATGAAGCTAATAGCGGAAGCTCTTGAGATGGAATTGGTATTCCGCGATAAAGTGTAGAATTTTAATGTATTTTCTGATATAATATTTTCGGGTAAGCTTCCCTGAAGAGTGCCTCCTCCAACACACGAGTTAAGGGACAAAAGTGGAAAGGAGGTGAAAGTATGGATATATTAATAAAGCTACTATTACTTGTCTTTGCGATAATAGTAGCCTCAAAAATATAAAACCATACAGGGAAGTTAAGAAAGACCTTAAGAGAGTGAGACCTTATAGGGTTTTTTCCCTATATCATTATTCTAACATATTTTTAGGTTTTTTCAATGTTTTATTTTATGCTATAATCAGACTATGAATATTAACCCAATTAATAATATAAGTAATTACAATTTGAATTTTAAAAATAATCCTAAAAAAACCGCTCAAAATGCGGATGTTTGTCCTGATGATAATAAGTTGGTAAAGGAGCTTGATAAGATGAGTATGATTAATAATGTTAATATTAACAAGAAAGATTATGAAATGAATCTTTCAATGGAAGAGCTTGAGAAAAGAACTCATAAAGATTATTTGACAACAAAGAAAATGCTTGCTGTTGATGCTCCTGAGTATCTTGAACTTGCAGACGGAGACAAAGAAGCTTTGAAACACCTTGTTAAGGCTGCCGTTGTTCTGGATAAAGTAAATATGCAGCTTGATAATCCTAACAATTTGCCTTTTAAAGAGTATCTTGAATCAGAAATCGCTAAGGGGAATAAGAAGGCCGAATTAACAAAAATTCTTTTTGATGCGCAAAAAGGCGTCTGCTCTCTTGATAGAGAAAGCAATATGATTGAACTTGCAAAAGGCGTTTCCGAAAGACCTGGAAAGGGAGTTTATCCGCAGGATTTGGAGAAAGAAGAATTTCATCAGATTTTGATTAATATGCTTAAAGGCGGAAAAGTTGACGATGTTGCAAAAATCCTTAACCAGCGCTCTGTTGTTGAAAGAGTCGGTAACGAACTTGTTGCAACGGATTATGTTGACAAATTCAAAGACGATTTTGCTTATATGGCGTCAGAACTCGAAAAGGCTGCAGAGACTTCTACAAACGCAGATTTTAACGAATTTTTGCTCCTTCAGGCAAAAGCATTAAGAACGGCAGACCCTATGCTTGATGCTTATGCTGACAAAAAATGGGCAACACTTCAGGATACGCCTCTTGAATTTACAATAACAAGAGAAAATTATTCTGACGAATTAACTGAAACTGTTGTTGAGAATCCGGAGCTTAAAAAACTTCTTGACGAAAACGGAATTGTTCCTACCGCTAAAGATTTTCTCGGCGGAAGAGTCGGAATTATTAATAAAAAAGGTACGGAGGCAATTTTGAACGTAAAAAATTTCCTTCCGCTTATGGCTCAGAATATGCCGTTTAAGGATGATTATATTCAAAATATCACACCTGACAGTAAGGATTCCAAACAAACAATGGTTGATGTGGATTTAGTTGCGGTAACCGGTGATGTCGGAGAATTCAGAGCGGGAATTACACTTGCCGAAAACCTTCCGAACGATGACAAACTTTCCATAAAAGAACTTGACGGCGGAAGAAGAAATGTTTATCACAGACAAATCCGCTTAATAACATCAGAAGATGCCAGAGAAAAAATGAGAAAAAGACTCAATGCGACTGTTAATCCGGATTTGCATAAATATTATAATGACGAAGCAGACCACTGGTTTACCGTAGGACACGAAAACGGACATTCTCTCGGGCCAAAATCAGGAACTGAAGGACTCGGAAAATATAAATCAATTATTGAAGAAAATAAAGCTGACATGATATCACTTGCCATGCTTGATATTCTTACAGATGCGGGAATGTACACTCCTGAGCAGAGAAAACAAATTATTGTAACTTATGCGGCAGATAATATGATGACTTCAAAGCCGACTTTGAGTCAGGCGCACAGAGTCCGCTCCGTTATGCAGAATTACTATTTTATAAAAGAAGGTGCGATGGAAATCACTCCGAAAGGAATTTTGAACGTTAACATAGACAAAATGGTTCCGACTGCAAGAAAAATGCTTGAAGAAATTATTCAGGTTCAAATGAAAGGTGATTTTTCAAGGGGCGAAAAATACGTTATGGATAATTTCGTCTGGACGCCTGAAATGCAGACTATGGCTGATAATATTAAGAAAGTTTCCAAAACACTGAACGGTAAAGTGGAATCACCTCTGGCGGATAAACTTCAACTTATGTAAACTTTTGTAACACAATAAAACTCCTGATGGCAATTTTAAGCGGTCAGGAGTTTTATTTAATTTAAGTAGTGTAGAAGAAGTGAAGTCGTATGAATATTTTAGAAACAACAACTTATCCGAATTATCAAAATTATCAAAAATCCTCTGTAACGTCTTTTAAGGCAAACGAAACCGGCGGACAAACAGGCGGCGGAAGCAGTATATTGCTGGGAACGGTAGCTGCAGCTTCTGCAGCAGTTGCAGGTGTTGCGCTTTATAAAAATCACAAAACGAGTAAGGCTCTGAAAGATACTTTTACAAAGCTTAAAGAGACTGAAATTAATTTGAACGCTGCGAAAGATAAAATTGCCGAAACACAGAAAAAACTTGATGAAATTTCTGTTGTTAAAGAAGAAGAAAAAACAGGCAAATTTAGCAAGAAGTTGAAAAAAACCGGTAAAAAAGCCGTAAAGAAAACAAGAAAATTCTTTAAGAAAACCGGCAAAAAAATTGGTATTATAACAAATAATATAAAAAGTAAATTTGTAAAAACAGATAACCGGTATAACAATTCTCAGGTTGAAAAATCTAATAAGAAATTAGAGAAAAAATTAAAAAAAGCCCAACAGGAAATTGAAAGACTTAAAGCAAATAAACCGTCGGAAGAAAATATACAGGAAAAGAAGAAAAAAGTCGGATTATTTGACCGAATAAAAAATGTTTTTACGAAAAAATCTGATAAAAAGAACGCAAAAAACAATAATCCTGATTCAACAAAAAAAGCAGAAGTAAATACTAACAATCAGGAAGTAAAAGAAAAAAATATAAATAGCAGAGTTATAGATATTCGTGCGGATAAAGCAAGATATGAAGAAAATTCTAAAAAATCAGGTACAAAGCTTGTTGAAACTGAAAAAGCTGCTGATGTAAAAAAGAATGAAGAATTGCCGAAACCGCAAAACGATGTTAAAGAAAAATCAGACAAACAAGATGCTAAAAAGGCTAAAAAAGAAGCAAAAGCAAAACGCGGCGGTCTCTTTACACGTATGAAAAACGCAATTCAGGTTAAGTGGTATGAACATAAACTGGATCGGGCGCTTAAACGTGAAAAGAAAAGAATCAATAAAGAAATTAAAGCTATGGACAAACAATATAAATCAGCCGTAAAAGCCAGTGATAAGCGTAATAGAGAATGGCTTAAGGAGCAGGATAAAATAAATCGCCGGGAATACGAAAGAGTCTGGATTGAAGGTACAGAAAAGAAACCGGGTCTGTGGCAAAGATTTAAAAACTGGGTTAATTCAATTGGAAACGATGTTGATGATGTCTAATTCCTCTAATTTTTGATAAATCATAGAACTGAATACAAATAGAATATCGGCATTTAATTTTGGGAAATCAAAATTAAAGCCGATATTGTATAATTGATTGTTTGAAAAAATTACCCGTGAATTTATATATCCGATAAAATCCGCTTTTTCGCCTTCAAGCATTTTTTGCAGTTTAGTATTGTATTCTTTAATTTTTTCCTGCGATAAACCTTCAACCGGCAGGGCAGCGGCAATTTTCCCGTCGTATAAAGAGGTTAGAGTAAATTCTTCGCCTTCAATAAATTTTTCAAGAAAAACAGATTTTGCAATTTCAGGAGAATAATTAAAAATTTCTTCTCTGATTTTAATAACTTCTTCTGTTGAATTTGCTCTTTTCGTAAATCCGTCAGCCTTAACCATAAGCGGGAATTCTTTCGGATAAAGAAAAGTTTCGGGTGTGCGAATTTCATATTTAGAGGTCATTTCTCGCGCAAATTGGTTTGATAAAACAAGATTTGTCCATTTTGTTGTAACACCGATACAATTAACAAAATTTTTCTTCAAAACATCAACAATGCCCTGCAGAATCAATTTTTCGTTTTCGACAAAAACAATATCAATTTTGAGTGATTTGCATTTTTGAGCAAGTTCTTTAAAAGTATTAAATTTAATACTTGCAATATCCGGACATTCAAAATTGGTATACAGTTTATTCAGATATTTTGATTTAAAAACAAGAGGGAGTGATTTTGCATTTTCATCTCCGATAATAAGCACATTGTATGCAGTCACTTTAAAAAAACCTCCGAACAGTATTTTAGCATAAACTCCTCTTGAAATTTAGTTATGTTTTTGTTTTAATTTGAGGGGTGATGTCAATTAGTGACTAGGTGATTAAGTGACTGAGTGACTAAGCAGGTAAAAGTGAGGTAGCGTCATTGCGAGGAGCGTTAGCGACGAAGCAATCCAGAACCCCTCACCCGAATTTCTAAGTTCGCCTCAAGGCTCACTAAGAAATTCTACCCTCTCCCAGTAACCAAGGCTAGCGTAAAATTCCAAACCCGACGCAAGCTAAGGGCGAGGGGAAAACGCGGGCGCATCTGCCCCCCTTGCGGGGGAAGTACCCGAAGGGGGTAGGGGGAAAAAAGAAAATTGACAACTAAATAAGCCGATGTGATGCCCGAGCGGGTAAGTGTTAACAAACAGTGCAGTCAGGTACAACAGAGGCAATTATAAAAGGTGATGAAGTTGGTAAAAATTCCAGCGAATACTGATACAGACCAATTCCATCACATAACAAAAATATGAAAATTGACAACTAAATAAGCCGATGTGATGGAATTGGTAGACGTGCCAGACTCAAAATCTGGTGTAGGCAACTACGTGCCGGTTCGACCCCGGCCATCGGCATTTTTCTCAGAATAATTCTTCTAAGAATTCTTCTGGCGGGTCGAACCCAAAGCGAAGCTTT
>CALUQE010000014.1 GCA_944322845.1 Candidatus Gastranaerophilales bacterium | reverse complement strand
AAAAAGAACCTAAATTTTCAACCATTGTAAAAATATTCCATGAATTAGGTTATGAATTAGAAATTGCGTAAATATCCTAATCTCATTGATAATTTGGGGTATCTTAAATTGCAAGTGAAAATAAAATTGCACTTTTTTGCACTTTCTTGCACAGGGTTTAACTTCAAACACCAAGGCGATTTGAGCCTAATGTGGTCTTAAAAATTTGCAAACGGAGTGCAAAAGAGTGCAAGAAATGAGTAGTTGAGTGCAAAAAATGTCCCCTACATCTCAATACTAAAAAACAGCCTCAAATCGGCTGTCTGTTTGATTTTTTATTAAATTTTCCCTGTCTCAATGTCCCAGAAACCTATTAGAAATTCAATTAAAAATTATAATACGAAAGAGCTTGAAGAATCTTATAATAGATTATTAGAATGGTGGAAAAGCATTACTGCATAAAATAAAAAGGATGATAACAACATCATCATCCTTTTTATATGGGCCGCAGTGGACTCGAACCACCGACCTCACCCTTATCAGGGGTGCGCTCTAACCACCTGAGCTAGCAGCCCATAATATTTCATTGTCAAGCCGGACTCTGTGTAAATCTCTCAACTGCTATTTACTTCCGACATTACTAAATCTATCATAGACATTTTTTTAAATCAAGTCTTTTTTTATTTGAGAATTTGCTTTTTTTAGAGTAAACTTTTCTTGGAGACTAAATTAATGACTATTTTATACATTTATATTACTTTATTTACCATCTATTTTATTACGCTGGCTCTCGTCAGCATAAAACCTTTGAGAAAAGTAAGAGATAAATATACTTCTAAAGACTCAAATATTTGCGTTGTTGTTTATGCTACAGGCGAAGCCAATACTCTTGATAACCTGCTGCAGCAGCTTAAACATCAGGATTATCCAAGACAAAGATACACAATTTATGCAATTTTAGACAAATGTAGAAAATCCTCAGACGTTACACTCCAGAGCGATCTTGATGTAAATTTTATTACTATTGATAACCTTGAGCCAATAGGGAAAAGTCAGGCTTATTCGATACTCGCAGAAAAACTTGCAGAAACTCCTAATCTTGATGCATACGTTTTTCTTGATGCCAAAAACTATGTAGATTCTGACTTTCTCACAAACGTAAACTATTATTTATCCAAGTATGATGTTTTCATGCCAATGGTAAATTATATCCCTGAAGAAAAAGGATTTACACCTCTTGAAAATATCAAAGCTACTTACTCAAGATACTGCTCTAAATTTATATTCACGGCAAGAACCAGATTAAAACTCGCAAACCTTATTAATACAGACTCTTTTATAATTAGAAAAAGTCTGCTTGATAAAATTGAATCATTTGAATTTCAGGATAAAGTCGCTGAAATTAAATATACAATTAAACTCGCAAATGAAGGGGTACATGTTGCTTTTATCGATGATTTAAAAGTCTACACCTCTATTACTAACTATGATTCCAGAATTCCATCGCTGTCCAAAAGAACGAACATATTCTGGAATAATGTTACGCATTGCCCGAATTTTCTGACATTAGAATATGTATGTTCGCTTATACAACCTAACTGGCTTGTATGTCTTCTGGCTTACGCGATTTTAATTCACCATGCCTATGCATTTCCGTTCTGGACAAGTTATACAACAATCTTAATAACATTTATAGTCCTTGCTCTGGCTTTTTGTATAAGCGTCATGAGTACAAAACTTTATGCAAAAGAACATTTTTACCTGTTTGCATATCCGATTTATTCTATCGGACATATTATTAAAAATCTGCCTCCAATAAGAGGGACAAGAAACATCATAAAGAAAGCTAAGCGAAAACATAATATAGAGAAAATGATAACAAACATCATTGTGACAGACGGCAAAAAAGACTTTCAATGCCAGCTGGAGTTAATATCAGATGACGGGCTTGCAAAAGTAAAATTTATAAACAGAGGAAAAACTTACCTTACTAAAAACAATCACCTGAGAATGGTTGATGCAATCCGTGAGTTGTCGGATAAACTTTCAGATTACGGGTTATCTATGAAAGTATGTCAGTGCTGCAAATATTTTCAGCCATTAATTGACGGTTCTACAAACATGGTTAAAGGCTGCTGCAACTGCAAATTCCAGGGACGGGTTGAAGGTGATATTATACCGACTCTCGTATGGAATACTTGTCCGAAGTTTGAAGAACAGAATGTTGTAAAACTGTTTTAAAAATTTATTGCAGATAAGCTGTATCTAAAAATTTAATTCTGAAATCACTTCCGGCAGGAATTGAGACATGCCCGCCTTTTGAGAAAAAGGCGCAAATCGGAGAGGTTAGAGTATTTAGACCGAGACAGATTGTACCGTAAGCAAGCGGGAACGGCGAGAGCAGAAGAGTTGCTCCGTCGCCTCCGAGGTCTACTGTCAGGTTAAACATTCTACCGAAGAGCGTTCTTCCCCAGTTGCCTTTTTTCCACATTGTTTTTAATAAAGTCCTGTCCCCTTTTATATTGTTTAAAAATATCATCTTATCATCCGCTCTTGTAATATATGCATTTATAGGAACAGTTTTACCTTTATAAGTCATGCTTCTTACTCTTATAACAACAAGCCCGCCGTTGCAGGTTATCTGCGGTCTGTGAACTTCAAGAATTTCCCCTGTAAAAGCAGTTCCGGCGGGAATTGTATATTTTCTTTTTACAATTGGAGTTTTAGTGCTGAATTTTACAGTATTTCCTTTTGCAAGCCAGTCCGAAATTTTAGTTGAATTTACTACATCAAAAGAGGTTCCTTTGCGGATTTTTATAGCGTTTGATGTGATTGTATTTTGAACAGGGATATCTTTTACCGGCTCTATTTCTTTATCAATAGCTTTGTTTACCGTTTCATTTTGTTTATCGTATTTTGAAATCTCCGGCAGTGAAGGCAGAGACTCTTCTTCCGAACTCCCTGTATGAGTGTCGTCAACAAGTTTAGATGAATTGTAGTTTTTTCTGATTTCATCGTCTACTGTCATGTCCAGATCAAATGCCTGAACAAAATTTGTAGACAAAATAAATATTAAACAAGCTATAATGGCATTTTTATTCATAATTAACTCTGCTTCCAAAACAATTGTAACAAAATTGTAAACAACTAGCAAAAAAAATTTTCCTTTGTTTTATGATAAATGTGTAGACAGTTAATTTAGATTGGAAACTATGATGAAGATTCATACAACGCAAAATCTAAACTCGTTAGGGAGAATACAATCAACCAACAATGTACCTATCCCATCTAATGAGCTTAGATTAAATTATTCGGAACGCATGCGAAAGCAGCACCTTTATGACCAACAAGATACGTATGAGAGAAATGTGTCTTTTAAGGGCAAAAAAGAGATTATTCAAAAAGTTATAGACAAAACAAAAAACACCGCGGGTAAAGAGAAGAAATGGTATGATAAGATTCTCACCAGCGGTGTTTTTGATAAGGTTCTTGATTCTATGAGTCAGGAAGTATTTATACAGGCTGCAATTTCATTTTTAATTTGTACATTCCTTAGACCGTTTGCAATTATGGCAATTCCGACAAAGAAAAGCAAAGAAGATAATATTTACGCTTCCGCTCACTCAATTTCTTCAGGTGTAGTCGGTTTAATTTCACCAATATTCCTAGCTATGCCGTTTACAAAGGGCTTAAAGTATGCAATGCAAAATCTGGTTAAGAACTTCAAGACCAAAACTCTTGAAACTATGTATCCAAACTTAAACATTGATTCCATTTGGAAAGACAAAGCTGCAAATATAAGAAAACCGATGAATGAATGGAAAGATATCTATGGTAATCCGTTCTCGAAAGAATTTAAAGATGTAATCAAGGTTGCAAAACCAAAACATATATCAGAAGTTTCAGAAGGGACTTTAAAATCAATAGGAGCAGATATCAATCTTGCAGAAATGAAAGGTAAGTCTGCCAATGAATGGATTGACAGAAACGGCAATAAACTACACATCGATTTAAAAGATATGTTTGTTTCCGTGAAAGAAGATGGTGTAGGACAGAACTTCTTCTCACTGCAGCATATGGATGAAGACTTCTTAAAAGAAGTATTCCCTACTGTTGATTTGAATTCTATTAAGAAAGACGGCAAGAGATTGCATACGGATTTCTGGAAAAATACAGACGGAACTCCATTCAAGCTTGATATGGATTCTATCCACATTTCTTCTTATAGAGAAACAACTGATGCAATACCTCTTTATAGTGGTAAAAAGAGATTTGATACAAAAGATAAGGTTGAAAAGTATGTATCTTATCAAACCAACAATGGCATTAAAGACAAGAGCAGAGTTCCGGACAAACTCGGTTCTCCTGTTATACAAAAATATTTAGATGCAGATCTCGACAACGAAATTTCTAATAAATTACTAACCTGGCTGCCGGATATCGTTACAAGACCATTCGTTGCAGCAGCAACCATAGCTTTAATACCAATTGTTCTTAAAAATGTATTCCATTTGGAAAAGAACAAAAAACCTGAACAGGCAGAAAATACACAAAAGAACATTGAGTTAAGACCTGAAAAAGAAGATATTTCTGCCAGAAAGGCGGTGGCATAATGAGAATTCAAACTCTTAATAATTATCAGCAATATAACAATATATATAGAAATAAATTTAATAATAATACACAAAATACAGGCAATGTAAACGACAGTGTTGCATTTAAAGCAAAGTTCTGGGATAAAGTTGGTAAATTCTTCGGAGAAAAATATGCAGAGCCAATGTATAACACAAACTGGGTGCATAAAACATCTAACAAGTTATCTAAATTCCCGGGACAAATGACACAGCACATGTCTGTTCTAGGTTCATTATTAACCTCCGGTGTGTACATGGAACAAACCCTTACCAAAAAAGATCTGGATAAGAAAAGAAGAAAAACTCTTGCAATTAACCAGGGACTAGGTTTTGTTGTTCCGACAATCCTTGGTTACTGGGTAGATACTAAATTAAGAGAAAAGAATAAAAAGCTTGAATACAGATATTCCGGATTACAAGAACAGAAAAAAGCTTTAGGTTTAATTTCTGCAGAAAAAGCCGCGGAACTGGAAGCAAGATTAGGTTCACGATTAAAAGGATTCAAAACTCTTGCAACGTTGTTAACCTTCACACTAATTTACAGATTCTTTACACCGGTTGCAATTACTCCGCTTGCCAACTGGATAGGAAGAAAATTATTTGGAGAAGACGAAGCTCCTAAAGAACAAACAAAAGAAATTGCACTGAATCCAAATAATGCAGCAACGGCTAAAGAAATCGAATTAAATCCTGCAAAGGAATATAAGCAGTCAGCTTAATAAAACAAATGCAAACCTAATGTGTACATACAGGCTGTTTTGAAAATTTATTTTCAGAGCAGCTTTTTTATATTAGAATAAAAGTATGAATTTATTTTATATAGAAGAGGTTGATTCTACTAATAAATATGCTAAAGAGCATATTCAGGATTTATCCGACAAAACAGTAGTTTACACTTTTAATCAAACCTCCGGAAGAGGAAGACTCGACAGAAAATGGGCTTATCTTGGCAAAGATAATATTTACGCTTCTATTGTACTAAAACCTTCTGAAGATATGAGAGAAGTGTATTCCAATTTAACCCAGTATTTGTGTGTAGTTCTTGCTCAAACATTTGAAGAGTACGGAGTTATTCCAAAAATAAAATGGCCTAACGATATTCAGATAAATTCTAAAAAAATATCGGGAATTTTAGCGGAAGGTGTTATTGAACAGGGTAAATTAAAAGGACTTATTCTCGGATTTGGAATAAATTTGAATACAAAAAAAGAATTACTGGATAAAATTGACCAGCCTGCAACATCTTTAAATATTGAAACAGGAAAAATTATTGATAAAGAAATCTTTTTAAAAAAACTTTTAGCAAGATTTTTTTTGATGTATGATAAATTTATTGAAACAGGTTTTTTATTAATAAAAGAAGAGTATTTAAAAAGAGCCGGTTTTCTCAATAAAAATATTTCTGTAAAAATCTTTGACAAAACAATTTCGGGGTTAGCAAAAGATATAACAGATAATGGTGCTTTAAGGTTAATTGGTAAGGATAATCAAGAACATATACTTTTGATAGGAGACATATTATGAACGAAACATTTATTCAAAGTTTAACTGTAATGTTCATTGGTATGGGAACTGTGCTTGCATTTTTATGCACAACTATTATATCAATGCTTGTTATGGCTAAAGTTGTAAAAAAATTAAATGAAATTTTTCCGGAAGCTGTTCCTCAAACAGCAGGAACCTGCAAAGTTGCTCAAGCGGCAAATGAAGATGAAAACATTGCCGTTGCAATACTTTCTGCATTACTAAAAAAATAATATTTTTTATAAATTGTCAAAATAAAGAGAGGTAAGACACATGACAAAACTTATTAAAGTTATGGACACATCTTTTAGAGATGGTTTCCAATCAGTTTACGGAGCGAGAGTTTTCGTTGACGATTTTCTTCCGGCACTTAAATCAGCAGTAGCTGCCGGTATCAAACATTTTGAAGTTGCAGGCGGTGCAAGATTCCAGTCACCGATTTTCTACTGCAATGAAAATGCTTTTGAAACTATGGACAAAATCAGAGCTGCAGTAGGTCCGGATATTAATCTGCAATCCCTTGCAAGAGGTGTTAATGTTGTAGGACTTGATTCCCAACCGAGAGATATGATTAATTTACACGCAAAATTATTCAAAAAACACGGCGTTACAACAATCAGAAACTTTGACGCTTTGAATGATGTTAACAACTTGATTTACTCAGGTCAATGCATTAAAGACAACGGTTTAAAACACGAAGTTACAATTACAATGATGGAACTTCCTATCGGATGCACCGGTGCACATGATGTTGCTTTCTATGAAAGAGTCTTGAGAAACATTCTTGATGCAGGAATTCCGTTTGACAGCATAGCATTCAAAGACGCATCAGGGACATCTGCTCCTAGAAAAGTTTATGAAACAATTAAAAGAACACGTGAGATTCTGGGTTCAGAAGCTCACATCAGATTCCACTCGCACGAAACAGCCGGTACCGGCTTAGCTGCATACTTGGCAGCTCTTGATGGTGGTGCTGACGGTATTGACCTTTCTATGAAACCTGTTTCAGGCGGAACTGCTCAGCCGGATATTGTTTCTATGTGGCACGCTCTTAAAGGTTCCGAATATGATCTCGGTATTGATATTAACAAGATTCTTGAAACAGAAGAAATCTTCAAAGAATGTATGAAAGATTACTTCTTACCGCCGGAAGCACTGGCAGTTAACCCGATGATTATTTCTTCACCGTTACCTGGCGGAGCTTTGACAGCTAATACTCAAATGATGAGAGACAACGGCGTTATGGACAAATTCCCTGAAGTTGTTGCCGCTATGAAAGAAGTTGTTGAAAAAGGCGGTTTTGCAACATCAGTTACACCTGTTTCTCAATTCTATTTCCAACAGGCTTTCAACAACGTTATGTTCGGAAAATGGAAGAAAATGGCAGAAGGTTACGGCAAGATGGTTCTCGGTTATTTCGGAAAAACTCCTTGCGAACCGGATCCTGAAGTTATCAAAATTGCTGAAGAACAGCTTGGCTTGCAGCCTACAACAGAATTAGTGGTTGACTTGAATGATAAAGACCCTAATAAAGGTATTGCAGCTGCTACAAAAATGCTTCAGGATGCAGGACTTGATGTTAATGATGAAAATATCTTCATTGCAGGTGCCTGCAAAGAAAAAGGTATTATGTTCCTTCAAGGCAAAGGTCAAATCGGTGTTCGCAAAAACTGCCCTGCACAAACCTGTGCTCCTGTTTCCGCTAACGGCAGCGAATACACTGTTAAAGTTAACGGAAAATCATATGCTATCAAGCTTGAAGGTGACAAAGCTTCTGTTAACGGCAAAACTTATGACGTTTCAGTTAAAGAAGGCATTGAACATTCTTCAGCTTCAGCAGGAAGCGGCTCAGGTGAAGAAGTTAAAGCCGGTGTTCCGGGTAACGTTCTGAGAATTGAAGCTCATCCTGGTGATTCTGTTGCTGTTGGGGATGTAATTATGGTTCTTGAAGCTATGAAGATGGAAATTGAAATCAAATCACCAAAAGCAGGAACTGTACAATCTATCCTTGTAAATCAAGGCGACAAGGTTGTTACAGGTCAGGCTCTGGCAATTGTAGGTTAAGGAGGTTAAAATGAATATAGGAGAAGGTTTAGTAACTCTTTGGAATTCAACGGGTATAATGAACTTCGTTAAGCCTGCCGATCCTGCAATTACAAACGGATTTGAACAATTTCTGCATATGCACGGCTACTGGATAATGATTCTTATCTGCCTGTTCCTGTTATGGTTAGGCATCAAAAAGCAGTTTGAACCGTTACTTTTAGTTCCGATTGCATTCGGCGGTTTATTATCAAATATTCCGGTTTGCGATATGGCAGGTCCAAACGGTTTCTTAGGTGTAATTTATGAAGCAGGTATTCATAAAGGTTTATTCCCGTTAATAATCTTTATGGGCGTCGGCGCAATGACAGACTTTGGTCCGCTTATTGCGAACCCTAAAACCGCATTACTCGGCGGTGCCGCACAATTCGGTATCTTCGGCGCATTATTGATGGCATTATGTTTCTTTGGTTTCACAATGCCGCAATCAGCCGCAATCGGTATCATTGGCGGTGCTGACGGCCCGACTTCAATCTTCGTTACAACAAGATTAGCTCCTGAACTTTTAGGTGCAATCGCTGTTGCTGCGTACTCTTATATGGCACTGGTTCCTGTAATCCAGCCGCCTATCATGAAACTTTTAACTACTGAAGAAGAAAGAAAAATTCAGATGACACAGTTGAGAGAAGTTTCAAAAAGAGAAAAGATTGTATTCCCGCTTCTTGTATTATTACTCTGCGTAATTCTGCTTCCGGATGCCTGCCCGCTTATCGGTGCTTTAACTTTCGGTAACTTATGTAAAGAATGCGGTGTTGTTGAAAGATTGTCAGATACAATGCAAAATGCTTTAATCAACATTGTAACAATTTTCCTCGGTTTATCAGTAGGTTCAAAACTTTCTGCTAACCAATTCCTGACAATCCAGACATTGTTCATCTTAATCTTGGGTATAGTTGCATTCTCACTTGCAACTGCAGGCGGTGTAATTATGGCTAAGATAATGAACCTGTTCAGCAAAGAAAAAATCAATCCGCTCATCGGGTCAGCAGGCGTTTCTGCAGTACCTATGGCAGCACGTGTATCTAATAAAGTAGGTCAGGAAGCTAATCCTCAAAACTTCTTGTTAATGCACGCTATGGGTCCTAACGTATCCGGTGTTATCGGATCTGCAGTAGCTGCAGGTGTATTACTGGCACTCTGCCACTAATATATTTATGGATTTAAAAAGGCGCTTTCAAATTCTTTGAAAGCGCCTTTTATTTATAAAAGTTTCTTTAAATTTTCTGGAAAGTCACTGTTTTCAAACATTTCAAACTGAAAATATCCAATTTTTCTAAGTTTTCTAATAAATCCCATATCTTTTTTATCCTGCATTGAAACAACCGCAAAAGAGTCCTGCCCTTTTCCGCCGATTTTTCCGCCGTAAGAGCCTATAAGAGATTTTAACTGTAATTTTTTTGAATTATTAATCCCCCATTGGGTTAAAGGAATTTTATAACTAGATCCAAATGTTATTTCTGACATAATTTCTCCTTTTCTATACTAAAACGTGAAAAATAAAATTTTGCTATTTATGATAGAATTACTATATGGTTGAATTTAAAATTGTTGATAAAGAGCATATCAAAGAGCTTGCAGAGCTGGCGTCAGGAATCTGGCATGAATACTGGCCGTGTCTTTTGTCAGCCGAACAAATAGATTACATGGTGGAAAAATTTCAATCAGAAAATGCCGTAATTGAGCAGATAAAAAATGAAAATTACGCATACTTTTTTATCTTAAAAGACGGCATAAAATGCGGGTATTTCGGGATTTCAAGAAAAGAAGATTATTTATTCTTATCAAAACTTTATATCAAAAAAGAATACCGTCATCAGGGTCTCGGACGGCTTGCTTTTGAAAAAGTCATAGAAATTGCAAAAGACTTTGGTTATTCTTCAATCAAACTTACCGTTAATAAGAATAACAAAAAGACTATTGACGCTTATTTAAAGTACCGTCTTGCAATAATTGACAAAGCCGTCACGGACATAGGCAACGGCTTTGTTATGGATGATTATATAATGGAATATACCCTTTAAAATCACTTTGACGGGCTTACGTTAATAAACGGAACGGAATTTCCAAGCATATATTGAGGCATTTTGCCATCCCATTTCTGAACCGCTTCGTACTGTACCAGAGATTTATTCTGGCTCAAAGCTCTTGCTCTGATTGCCATAGATTTGGCCTCTGCTTCAGCAGCAATAACTTTTTGTTTTGCCTCTTCTTCCACCTGAACGGTTTTATTTTTAGCCTTCAATGCTTCCTGCTCAGCTGTTACCTTACTTTCGATGGCTCTTTCAAATACATCAGAATAATTAATTTCTGTCATCTGGAAATCCGTAACATTTATATAGTTATCAGCCAGTTGTGACTGAAGCTTAAATAAAATATCGCCTGTAGCTTTTTCTCTGTTTGCTATTAAATCCTGAGCGTTCCATTTTCCGATAATATCTTTTATTGTACCCTCAACAACAGGCATCAGAATGGTTGAAGGATAGTCCATACCTACTTCCTGAAACAATTTATTAACTTTATCAGGCTGTACATTGTAATTTATGACATAAGTAATTTTAGCCTGTTGAATATCTTTTGTATAAACAGCTGTGGTATATGTATTTTTCTGAGTCTTTACATCCATTGTTTTGAATTTTTGTATAAAAGGAAAGATAAGATGCAGCCCTTCTCCATAGCTTTCGGGTTGAACTTCTCCGAGTGTTATTTTAATACCTCTCTCTCCCGGCCCGACCATCACAAACGGGTTACATAAAATCAAAAATAAAAGCAGCAGGCATAAAACCAGCACCGGCATTCCAAAGAATTTTTTGTCCATCATTTTCCTTTCTCTACAAATACGACTAACTAGAAATCTAAAGCCAGAAGAGCCAGAGCTACATAAAGGGCTGCAACAACAAATACAAAACTTCCGAAAACTATCAGCATTTGTTTTCCGTATTTCTGATACAAATTTTGTCCCGTTATATAGCATAACGTTATTATGCACAAATTGACTAAAACAACCAGTGATAAAAACAGAAATAAGACTCTAATGACCATTAAAAACCTCTTTACTATTTTATTATAGAGTATAACCGGCATTTTAATATCATATATTAGGTTGATTTAATTTTTCGTTTATAAAATCCAGAATCTCATCGCAGCAATGCGCCCAGGTAAAAGTCCTTGCTCTTATCATTCCTCTTTCAGAGCAAAGCTCTCTGTAGAAATTATCATAATAAAATTTTTCATACGCTTCAATCATCTCATTATCATTTTCGGGATTTATTTTAATACCGGCTTCACCTATAACCTCAGGAAGAGATGAAACATTTGATGTAATCACCGGACAGCCGCATTTCATAGCCTCAAGAACAGGCAAGCCGAAGCCTTCATAAAGCGAAGGGTAAACAAACATTAGAGCATTAGAATACAACGCCGGTAAATCCTCATCTTTTACATAACCTGTAAGTATAATTTTAGATTTGTCATACTGTTTAAGCGTCCTGTCAAGTTCCGCCTCAAAGGTTTTCCAGTTGCTTCCGCCGAGAACAAGTACAAGATCCTTAATCTTATTCTTTTCTATAAATTTGATGAAATTTCTGATAGCAAAAATCACATTCTTGCGTTTTCCAAGTGTACAAAGGGAAAAAACGTATTTTTTATCCTCCGGAATGTTATACCCTATCTTACCCTTAATCTTTTTAAAGTTTTCATTTACCCCCAAAAGCGTTGTTTTAATATTTTCAGGCTTTATAAAAGGAAAATAGTTTAAAACATCATTGCGTGTGCATTCGGAATTTGTAACATAAAATTCATTTTCGCTAATTGTGTTATAAACCTTATAGTGCCAGTCTTTTGTATTCTTAGGCATACCTTTTTCCAAGATAGGAATTATATCATGGAGCATTCTGAATTTTGGGATTTCAGCTTTTTGAATATCGACTGACGGAGGAGTAAAAGGTGATAGGTAAATATCAAATTCTTCAATCTCTTTAATTCCTTTTAAACTTATTATATAAAAATACTTATCATAAAACCTCGAAAGTATTGTAAAAGCCGTCTTTACAGTATAAGGAAGTTTCCTTGTATAATAAAGTATTCTGCCGATAAACTTATTCAACAAAGAATGCGAATCCAGAATTTTAAAATCTGCAAATTCTTTTATATTCTTCATAAAATAATATCGTCTAAAATCGCAATAGAGAGTTATATCATGCCCTCTTTTTTTAAATTCATTTAAGAGATTCAAGGCGACATAAAATACACCGGCTCTGTGTCCGTTCGTATCATAAAAATATGAAAGCTCAGTACAATCATATAGGATTTTCAAGCCTTCTTTACTCCCGTAATCTTTTTCAGTCTGTTTATAAGTTTTATAAACATTAAATGGACTGCATAAATCTTGTTGAGCGGAAAAACTTTAAACTGTTTCGCCATTCTCTGTAATTGGAATTTTTCCGCGCCGGAAATTGAAAGATATTCTGCAAGCGGATGTTTTGAATAATAATAAGCCCTGTTTTTTTCCATATTTTGAGAATGTTTTACGGATGTAACAGAGCCAAAATGGTAAAATCCGGCTTCGTTTGTAACATAAATCCCGTATCCTGCCTCAATTGCTCTATACTTCAAGTCATTATCTTCAAAGAACGCAGGGAAAAAGTTCTCATCAAAAACACCGATTTTATCAAGAACGTCACGTTTTGTTATAACACACGAAAATACGCATTCATCAAAACTTTTCTCGTAAGGTTTGTCATAATGAAATCCCTGAAAATACTTGATGTACTTTTCAGGATTCGTATTGTCGTAGTGAGGATTAATGTGCCTCGGAGAAACAAAACCGGCTTTTTCATTTGCAAAAACCTTTTCACAAGCCTCAAACCAGTTCGGATAAAGCAATATATCATTATTTAGAAAAGCTATATATTCACCCTCTGCTATTTCTATCCCCTGATTATTACCTTTTGAAAACCCCAGATTCTCACTGTTTTGAATTAATTTTACCTCGGGCATTGATTTAATATACTCAACTGTACCGTCAGAAGAACCGTTATCCACAATAATCAATTCAAAGTCCCTAGTATACTTTTTTAAGCTCTCTATAAAGTTTTTTGTATAATCCAGTTTGTTTAAAGTTAAAGTTATAATGCTCAATTTCATATATAAATCTTACATTAAATATAAATTTCATGCTATATTATACCTATGAATCCTCTAATAAGCGTTGTTATACCTGTTTATAATGTTGAGAAATATTTGAGAGAGTGCCTTGATTCTGTCATAAACCAGACTTATAAAAATCTGGAAATAATATGCATTAATGACTGCACTACTGACTCATCGGATAAAATTCTGGAAGAATATGCCCAAAAAGATTCCAGAATTATTGTCAAAAAAAATCCCGAAAATCTCGGACTCGGATTATCAAGAAATGAAGGAATAAAAATTGCCGGGGGAAAATATATTCACTGCCTTGATTCTGACGATTGGTTAGAATTAAATGCCTACGAAACTCTTCTAAAATACTTTGAAGATGATATTGAAGCAGTAAGGTTTACATACTTATCCCACAATGAGGAAACCGGTAAAATTGAACATATTGACTATCCGGCAAAAGATCTTTTGCACAAAAAAGTGAATATTTACGACAATCCGGAATGCTTCAAGCTATGGAGTCCCAGTGCCTGGATAAAAATTTACAGGCGGGATTTTATTATGGGAAATCAATTGTTTTACAATGATTACAGATGTCTTGAAGACATCGAATACGCTATGCGTGCAGCTATAAAAGCAAAAAATATTATTTTTACAGAAGAACCTCTTCTGCATTACAGAGCTGCAAGAACAGGCTCGCTTCTTACAAAACGCACTTCTTTTGTCAGGAATATTCTGCAAGATACAATCTGGGCCAATAATGCTGTTAAGGATTTACCTTCTGACACAAAAACCGCAATATTAAACTATATATATGAAATGCTTGTCATGAATGCAATTGATGCGTATTATTGCGGAAAAATGTCTTTTAGAGAAATAAAAGAAATGTTCCGGCAAAATATTGATATGGAAATATTTAAAGAAAATAATATTTTTAACGCTCAATTAGCAGTAAGGCTTTGCAGAAAAGTTTTAAAATACAATCAGGTTAAATTCTTTTTCTCCTACAATACAAGACAGTTTGTAAAAGAACATTTTCCGGAATTTACAAAGAGATATTTTGAAATTAAAAAGAGGTTAATTAAGTGTTAATAAGCGTTATTTTACCTGTTTATAATGTATCCGAATATCTTTCAAAATGTCTTGATTCTATTATCAGCCAGAGTTACGGCAATCTGGAAATAATTTGTGTTAATGACGCAAGCAGTGATAATTCTCTGGAAATTTTAGAAGAATATAAACAAAAAGATAAGAGAATACGGATAATAAAAAATGAAACTAATGTCGGAGCGGGAGAGTCAAGGAATATAGGGCTAAAAGCGGCAAATGGAGAGTATGTGCACTTTGTAGACCCTGATGACTGGCTGGAAGCTGACTTATATTCAGGGCTGTGCAAAAAGCTGCAGGAGTTTTCTCAGCCGGACATTCTTTACTTTAAATACAATACTTTTGATAATATTTCAAAAGAATTTAATACCGTTGAATTTAAAAATGAAACAATAACTAACAGGATATTGAACCCCGTTAAAAATCCCGAAGCATTTGACAACTGGGACAGATATGCCTGGATTAAGCTGCATAAAAGACAATTTCTTCTTGATAACAATATTTTTTACACACACGACAAAGCTTTAGAAGAAATGATTCCTGCGGCAATTGCGTATATCAATTGCAAAACGCTTGTTTACACAGATATTATCGGAATAAATTACAGAATTAACAGAAAAGGTTCTCTTGTACCGGAAGGGTATAAGAGTTTTAAAGGTATAGTAAAAGCTTTTGAACATAATAAAAAACTCTACAAAAATTTGCCTGATAATATAAAATACAGACTTCTCGGATTTGACTACTATCAAATCAGGCACAACGTCGAAAAAGCTTATATTGAAAACGAAATATCAACATTTGAACTCATAAAAACTGTAATTCGCCTTAATACTCCTGATTCTAAAAAATACATCTATACTGAACTTGACCCGAACGAATATGAACTTTTAATAAACCTGCGAAAAGTTTTGATGCGCAAACACTGCCCTAATCTGTGGAAAAACATAATTAATATTAAAAAGAAATTATTTAAATCTGTATAAAATATCATCCCCGCATTCTTTATAACGGTTTTTATCCGTAAAATCCAGCTTTAAACCGTCTGCAAGAGAGGATTTTATTAACAAATAACTCTTAGAAGGCGCTATTTTATATAATGCCTCTAAATCAAGCTCCTGACGTTTATCTGTGTAAATTGTCCGGAAATTTTCAAAAGATAGAAGGGGAGAACCGCTAAAGTCTTTTAGCGGTTCCTTACCCAGGTAAGGAACCAGAACGTTGTGGTCGTAAAGTGTTGTATAAATAGTCGCACCTTTTTCAACTGCGCTCATTATACACTGTGCATTTTCTCTGTAATAAGTTTTGAAATGCCATACATTATCAACCGTTTTAAAACAATAAAGCATTGACAACGTGCAGAAAACCGCAATAAAAAATTCTCTGTACTTATTTCCTGAATTTATCCAGCAGGCAAGTATCAAATACACATAAAAGAAATAAAAATGATAATCAAACCCGCAATATGCAAACGCAAAAACAGCAAGCAGAGAAGCAGACGAGAGAAGCCAGAATCCCAGAGCTTTTCCCCTAAAAAACAGCAAAGAAGCAATAAACATTAAAGGATAAACAACTTTAGCCCAGCTTGCGCACCAGCTGTATTTAAAATTCCCAAACAGAAAATCAATAACTCTCGGCAGAAATAAATATTCATCTGAATAAGCGGGTATTATAGGATTATGCCACTGAATATAAAGACTAAGCGGTGCTAAGAAAAGTATTAAAACAGGCAAGAATTTCTTCTTAATAATTAATTCAATTCCGAAAAACAAACCGAGAACAAGTGCCGGTATTGCAGCCATAAGACTTGTATTTGCGGCAAAAAAGATTAAAATAGCATACCATACAGGATGTTCAAAGCGCCTTTTGTATAAAACTGCGATCGCAAAAAGGAGCAAAAGCCCGATTCCGTAGCATCTTGCAACAACAGGATAAATTAATAAAAACGGGCAGGAAAATGTTATTAATATTTTTTCCGGAAGCTTAAACGGAGAAAATAACCACAAAAGAAGAACTGCGGAAAAAGTAAATGCCCAGTTTAACCACTTAATTGCAAATATCGAGAATCCGGTAAACGGTTTCATCAGCATGAACCAGACAAAAGTATGCCCTTCGCTCCGCATTAATCTTACAATATCAAAAAAGCCAAAGTTGGACGCAATATTCCATGCGTGAACTTCATCATGATTAAAATTCACAAAAGAGGAACTTGAAAGCGTTAAACAAATATAGATTGCTAAAACCGCAATCATTATAATTATATTAGCTCTCTTCTTACAAAATTCTTTCAAACTCATTATATTTATTATAGTATACTAGTAAAAGGCTGTAAATTTAATGTATGAAAAAGTAAGTATAATAATGCCCAGCTACAACTACGCCCTGTACATAAAACAGGCGATAGAAAGCGTTCTCAATCAAACTTACCTTAACTGGGATTTGATAGTCATTGACGATGCCTCAACCGACTATTCACTTAATGTTATTAATGAATACGTAAAAAAAGACAGCAGAGTTAAACTTATCATTAATGAAAAGAACCTCGGGCTTGCAGCAACTTTAAAAAAAGCCATAGACTTTGCTGACGGAGAATGGATTGCATTCCTTGAATCTGATGATGTTTTTTTGCCCGCTTCAATAGAAGAAAAGATAAAAGCCGCAAAACTTGGTGCTGATATAATTTTTACTGACGTAGAGTTCTTTCAGGATAAAGAAAAAGCAGCCAATATAGAAGAGTACTATAGAAAAGTAAGCAAATACCTTGTAGAACTTGATCATTCAAAATTCATTGAAAATTTTCCGCAAATAATTTCAAAAAGCAATATTATCCCGACATTTTCCTGCGCTATGGTAAAAAAAGAATTAATTAAGGAGTGCAAATTTAATCCAATCTGCAAATCTTCACTTGATCATTACCTCTGGGCTCAGCTTTCACATAACAAAATCTATTATATTAATAAAAAGCTCACCCGCTGGAGACTGCATAAAGACAGCTATATTAATAAAGACAAATGCAGCTGGATTGCAAAATTTTTATTTAGTATCTCGATTTATTCACAAACAATAAAAAACAAATTCTGGCTAAAGAGAATATTTCTGACCCTAAATTATATAAGAACAAGATTTATTTATTTCAAATTCACCAAAAAACAAATAAAAGTAAGCCTATTTAACGACAAAATAGTCTTAGAAAAAGAGTTTTAGGCAGCTACACTAATTTCCCGATAACATTTTGACCATAGAGTTTCATAAGATTATGGAGCTGCTCGTCGTTGCCGCCGGAAGAATTTAAAGCATAAAGAGTTCTGCCTTTCTTAAACATCTGCCTGTATAAATTTGTACAGCGCAAAGTTTTTATATGATTTTTCACCACTCTGACCCTGCGCCCGCTTAAAAGCGCCATAACCCAGAGCCAAACATCATCCGCGTTGGGAGAATTTTTAAGAAACACGTCTTCTCTCAAGACCTCTTTTGTAAAGCATTCCGGAGGATACAGCGCTCCGCCGACCCCCGTAAGAAAATTATCAAACCTAGCAGTCTCTTCCTCAACATGCTTTCCCCAATCTTCATACGGAGCAAGAGCGCCTCGAATAACCTTAGCCCTGTGAGCCCTGTGCACCTGAATATCCTCAGGATGCGCCGCGTAAGAATAATACAGCTTCCCTAACCAGTCTGAAGGGTAATATATATCATCGTCAGCTGTTACAATTACAGCCCCCGGAAATTCCTTCAAGGCATAAATAATTTTTGTATAAGAACGGACATCTTTTACAAAGCGTATTTCCAATCCATTTTTAATAAATCTGGTTATTTCATACGGAAGATCGTTAATTTCTTTGTATTCTCCGTCATTTCCAAGCCATAAAATAATCCTGTCAGGCTTTAGTTTCTGCTTCAAAAGCGAATATATTGAAATAGGCAGCTCTCCAAATCTCTCCGGATAAGAAGTCAGCGAAACAATCAGCGGAATTTCGCGTTCATTAATATTCACCCCTTTGTAATTTCCCAAATTATCAGCGAAAAATCTTATCAAAGGGTTAAAAACAAAACGCAAATGAAATTTCGAATTCAGTATCTTCTTAAGCATACTTTTAAGTTTATACTACACAATATCTAATTACAATTAACCCAGAATCTTATTAAGCAAAATACTTTCTTTCGGAGTATTATTATTTGGCTTATCACCACGTTTTAAACGCTCAGCCCAATCCAGAATTTTCTTTTCCGCACGTGTCAATTCAAGATTTTCAAGGTTAAATAATCCCATATACACAATCCAGACAGTATTCACTGGATTTTCCTTTATCAGTGATTCTATATTTGCATTAATCTCTATACCTTCACTGTCAGGACTCAAAAGTTTATAAATTCCTTGTGTAATAAATCTGTCCAGAGCTTCCTGCCTATTCAAACTGAAGGTTTCTACAAGCTCTTTTTTCAGGCGGTGGTAACTCATATCGTAATTTATATTACACAAATACTCTTCCTGCAGCTCTTTTGTTTTTTCATCAAGTTCAAACCCAAAACGAACCGCAAATTTTAACCCTCTCACAATTCTTGTCGGATCTTCTATAAAACTTTTATCATGTAAAACTCGGAGTTTTTTTGCTTCAATATCTTTTACTCCGCCGGTAAAATCAATTATCTCTCCGTCTGTCGTTCGTTTTGCGATAGCATTTATTGTAAAATCACGCCTTTTAACGTCCTCTGCAAGCGGGCAGCCGATTCTTTCAACCTGCGGTAAATGACCTTTTCTCGGATAAGTTTCGCATCTTGTAGAAGCGATATCAATTTCCTTTCCGCCATACAAAACCCGAACAGTGCCAAATGCAGGATTTTCTTTGATTATATCAAGCCCCTGATTTTTGGCGAACTCAATAGCATTACCTTGATAACAATAATCAGTATCAAAGCTTGGCACGCCTAGGATTCCGTCACGAACGACTCCACCGACATAATAAAGATTACTCTCCTGAAGCATTCTTCTTAACCTTCCTGTTGTGAATCAGAGAAGAAATGAATGCCGCAACAATAAATGCAAGCCCCATAAGTCCTGTTACAACTTCCGGAACTTCATGGAAAGTTGATACAAACATTAAAACAGCAAGCGTTCCGATTGCCCAGTGTGCGCCATGTTCAAGATAAATATAACTATCAAGAGTTTTCTTTTCTACAAGCATTATTGTTAAAGAACGAACAAACATAGCACCGATACAAAGCCCGATTGTGATTATTAAAATATCTTTACTCAGTGCAAATGCGCCTAAAACACCGTCTAAAGAAAACGAAGCGTCAATAAGTTCAAGATACATAAACCCTACAATTCCGGAGCATTTTATTGCATCAGGATTCAAGCGCATTTTTTCTTCCTGACGTCTTTCCATCCATTCTGCAAGCCCGTCGATTATAAGATAAGTGATTATACCGGAAACACCCGACATAAATACAGAACTTCTTGCCTCCTGCGGAATTTCATACATTAATAAGCCTAATGCAGCAAGAGTTACCAGCGTACAAATACCCGGAATGCGATGGAACTTTTGCAGAAAATCTTCCAAGCCTTTTATCCAGTGAATATCTTTGTTTTTTTCCGTAAAATAATCCATAAACAGCATTAAAAGGAATGCACCGCCAAATGATACAATAGGAGCATGTGTTAAATGCAGATAATGAGCATAAGAATGTACGTCATTCAGAGCCATATCAAGCACCTTCAAGATATTCAGCTTTGCAAAGATTGCAACGACAAGGAGCGGAAATAAAAATCTCATACCGAATACCGCTATTAAAATACCCCATGTAATAAAGCGATGACGCCATTTCTCCGACATGTGTTCAAGCTTCATTGCGTTAACTACAGCGTTATCAAAAGACAAGCTAACTTCTAATACCGCAAGTACAAACGCAATAAATACACAGGTTAAACCGGTTCCGTTATGAACATGTTCACCCCAAAGATAAGCCATTATTAAGCCGAATATTGTTACCAGATATGAACCTAAAAAATACCTTAGCATTTAATCTCTCCTTCTACATAAGTAAATTATATTATAACTCATTTATGTAAACAACTTTTAGTTAAAATTTTTCTTCTTTTGATGTATTATAAAGAAGAGTTACGGATAATCAGAAGAGTTAGTAATGATAAATTATATTGAAAACGAATTTGAAACAATTGCTCAAAATTTTCAACAACTAAAAGAACTTGCGCCGGTCATTCAACAGGCTGCAAATATTTGTATCGAAGCCTTCAGAAACGGCAACAAAGTTTTGTTCTGCGGAAACGGTGGATCTGCTTCCGACTCACAACACCTTGCGGCAGAGCTTGTATGCAAATACAAAAAAGAGCGCGCGGCTCTAAACGCAATAGCACTTGTTACAAATACTTCCGTATTAACGGCTGCGGCTAACGATTTAGCATTTGACTATATTTTTGAACGTCAGGTTGAAGCTCTCGGAAGAAAAGGAGACGTTTTATTTGCACTCTCTACCAGCGGAAAAAGTATTAATGTTATACGTGCGGTAGAAAGAGCAAAGGAATTAGGGCTTAAAACAATTGCAATGACCGGTTCTACAGGAGGTTCCGTAAAATATAAAGCCGATATTACTATCAAAACCCCTTCTGATATAACTAATAATATTCAGGAAATGCATATTGCAATAGGTCATCTTATTTGTGATATCATTGAAAAAGAAATGTTCAAATAATAAATAAATATAAGATTTATACACTACAGAGGAGAAATATAAAATGAACAGGTTTCAAAGAGTGAAAACCAAAATTGTAGCCACGCTCGGACCGGCTACTTCAAGTTATGAAATGATTAGTCAATTGGTTGATGCGGGCGCTTCAATGTTTCGTCTCAATACTTCACACGGAAGCGAAGAAGGTCATGCCGCAAATATTGAAATTATCAGAAAAATTTCTAAAGAAAGCGGGAAATTTATTCCAATCTTAGTTGACTTACAGGGGCCGAAAATCAGAGTCGGAAATATTAAAGAGCCCGTTGAAATTAAAGAAGGACAGGAAATTGTCTTAGAAGCAACTGACGATATTAATAATCCGGCAATAATTCCTGTTGATTACGAAGGAATCGCTGAGGACGTTAAACCGGGAGACAAGGTTTTACTTGATGACGGTAACGTAGGTTTACAGGTTATTGAAGTAAAAAATCATCAGGTTCATGCAAAAGTTCTTTACGGAAAAGTTATTAAACCAAGAAAGGGTATTAACCTTCCGGGTTCAACTGCCAGCTTGAGTGCCGTAACAGAAAGAGATGTTGAGTTTATCAGATTCGCAGTAGAATATGATGCAGACTATGTTGCACTATCTTTTGTAAGAGAAGCCAGAGATATAGAACTTGCAAAAAAATACATTAAAGACTTTGGCGGTAATATACCTGTTATTGCAAAAATTGAAAAGCCGCAGGCTGTTGAAAAGCTGGAGGAAATTCTTAAAGTCGCAGACGGAATTATGGTTGCAAGAGGAGATCTGGGTATAGAAATGTCACCGGAAGAAGTTCCGATTGTGCAAAAATTTATTGTTGACCAGACAATAAGAGAACGTAAAGTTTGTATTGTAGCGACCCAGATGCTTGAATCAATGATTGAAAATCCGATTCCTACAAGAGCAGAAGCAAGTGACGTTGCAAATGCTATTCTTGATGGTACAGACGCCATAATGCTTTCAGGCGAAACTGCTATGGGTAAACATCCGGTAGATGCTGTCAGAATGATGAGAAAAATTGCATCAAACGTTGAAGAATGCAACTTCTGCTTATCAAATCTTGATCTGGAAATGAATGACAAATATGAGCTTTCACCGCAGGCAATTTCAAATGCAGCCGTAAAAATGGCTGAAGATTTGCATGCAAAAGCAATTATGGCCTTCACTCATACAGGATATACACCGAAGCTTTTGTCAAAATTGAGACCGACTGTTCCTATTATTGCAATTTCAGATATGGAATCAACCTGCAGAAGATTGTCGCTTTACTGGGATATTTTTGCAGACTACAAAGAATGGGATACTGTTCTTGATGCAGATTTACTGGAAAAAATTGATGAATACATTCTTTCTCATACCGACTTCAAAAAAGGCGAAAGAATCATAATTATCGGTTCTATTCCGAAACTTATCACCGGCAGAACAAACTTTATCAGGGTTCACAGAATCGGAGCTCCGCTGGAAAGATAAATAAAAAAAATAAGAAAAATACCGGTTTCAACCACGAGACCGGTATTTTCTTATATAATAAAGTCCTAAAAATTTTGTATATTATTTATTTCGAAACGATAGCGAGAGGCGGAGCCGAGAGCGTGTTTGAGAAATGAATAATATACAAAAACATTATTGAATTAAATTATTTTATAGATCAAATAATAAATTATAGAAGAAAGTATCATACAGGCAGGTATCGTAAGCACCCATGCTGTAACAATATTTCCTACTATTCTCCATTTAACAGCATGAGCATGGAAGGTAGAACCTACCCCCATAATTGCCGTTGAAATGACGTGCGTTGTACTCAAAGGTATGCCGAAATGAGACGCAGTCAAGATTAAACCTGCTGCGGAAGTTTCAGCAGCAAAACCATGTATAGGTTTGAGTTTAATAATTTTATGCCCCATTGTTTTAATAATTTTCCAGCCTCCGTTCATAGTACCTGCAGCCATCATAAGCGCACAAACAATTATTACAAACAAAGGTATTTCAAAATCACCGTCAGGACCTTTATGCAAAACTCCGCCGGCAAGAAGTGCAAGTGTGATTATACCCATCGTTTTTTGGGCATCATTTGAGCCGTGGCTTAATGCCATTAAGCCTGATGAAAATAATTGCAGCTTTCTGAAACGTTTATTTACTTTTTGAGGGTTTGCACGGTTAAAAATCCTTATCAAGAAGAGCATAAAAGAAAAACCTACACAAAAACCTAAAAGCGGAGAAGTAAACATCGGTATTATGACTTTATCAATCAAAGTTGTAAAGTGCACTGCACTTAATCCGGCTTTTACAATTGTTGCTCCGAGGAGTCCGCCGATTAGCGCATGAGAAGAGCTTGAAGGCAGCCCCAGATACCAGGTTAAAAGATTCCACAATACTGCGGCTAAGAGAGCACAAAAAATTACAGTCAAAGTTATCATCTCAGAATTAACAATCCCTGAACCTATAGTTTTTGCAACGTGAGTTCCGGTTAATGCTCCTATAAATTCAAGACTTGCCCCGAAAAGAACGGCATGTCTCGGAGATAAAACTTTTGTCGAAACAACTGTTGCAATTGCGTTTGCACAATCATGAAACCCGTTTATAAATTCAAAAATTAATGCTATTGCTACTACAGCTATTAGTAATAAAATCGTTATCATAAAATTCCAGCCCTTAACTTTGCTTCAAAGCAACATTCAAAATCGTATCCGAAATATGGTAGCAAGTATCAAGAGAATTTTCGATATCTTTATAAATATCTCTCAACTTGATAACTTCAAGTGCATCATATTTACCGGAAAATAAATCTGAAATTGCTTTTCTGTGAACTCCGTCACCGTAAGTTTCAAGCTCTTTCATTTCAATATTCAGTTTTGTTATCAATTCTACATCGCTGACTTTTTTAAGACATTTAATAATTTCAGCAAGTTTACAGGAAGCCTTAACCAAAATAGAAGCCTGCTCTTTCATTTCTTCAGTACACTTTTTTAATTTGTATACATCTAAGTTTAAGCAGGCTTTTCCGATTTTTTTATTAATTTTATATAAGTTAACAGCTATATACTGAATATCTTCACGCTCAAGCGGTGTTATGAAACTTTTGTTCAACTGTTTAAGAGTTAATTTTAGAGATAAAGAACCTTTCTTTTTAGCTTTCAGAACATTTTCCTTCTTCTCTTCATTAAGTCCCGATTCTATAATCTCTAAATATAATTTTGCAGTTTCTATACAAAGTTCCGCACTATTCTGGAATAAAGTAAAAAACATTTTATCCTCAGGCGGCATGATATATGACATTAAATTAAATTTTGGCATACTTGCCCTCCTTTTAACCATACACGTACAGTGTACACAAAAAAAATCTGTTAATAAAGATATAATTAACAAAATGTAATAAACAGTTTTTATGATAGAATTATAAATATGAAGAGAATATTAATAACAGGCGGTGCCGGGTTTATCGGTTCGCACTTATGTAAAAGGCTTTTAAATGAAGGGAATTATGTAATTTGTCTTGACAATTTTTTCACCGGCAGGCGCGAAAATATCGAACAATTACTAAGTAATCCAAATTTTGAACTTATTGAGCACGATATCATAGACCCGCTTGATGTAAATATTGATGAGATTTATAATCTTGCCTGTCCTGCAAGCCCGCCTCATTATCAATTTGACCCGATTAAAACAATGAAAACATCTGTTCTGGGTATAATTAATATGCTTGAACTTGCTCAAAAAAATAACGCAAAAATCCTACAAGCCTCAACAAGCGAAGTTTACGGCGATCCGAAAGTTCATCCGCAGGTAGAAAATTACTGGGGAAATGTTAACCCTATAGGTATAAGAAGCTGCTATGACGAAGGTAAGCGCTGTGCAGAAACTTTAATGACTGACTATCGCAGACAAAAGAAACTTGACACAAAAATTGTCAGAATTTTTAATACATACGGACCCAATATGACTCCTGATGACGGAAGAGTTGTTTCTAATTTCATTCTACAGGCTCTTCAAGGTGAAGATATTACAATCTATGGAAACGGAACACAAACCCGCTCCTTCTGCTACGTTGATGATTTAGTTGAGGGACTTATAAAAATGATGGAATCAGACTTTGCAGGCCCCGTTAACCTCGGAAATCCTGCCGAAAGAACAATATTAGACTTTGCAAAACTTATTCTGGAATTTACCGGCTCAAAATCAAAAATAGTATACAAACCGCTTCCGTCAGATGATCCTACAAAACGCCAGCCTGACATAACCTTGGCAAAAACAAAGCTTGACTGGGAGCCAAAAGTCGATATTTATGACGGTCTTAAACAAACAGTAATTTACTTTGAACAACTTTTGAATAAAAAATAAATTTTGTAAACTTTTGTAACAAAAAATCAAAAACTCCTAAAGTTTTTCCTAAAAATGCCGTAAATAATAATATAAAATAATGGGAAAATTAAAAGGAGCAGATTATGTCAAACGACAGCATTTCAAGAGTGTATCAATTTTTAGCAAAACAGGGAGATTGGGTATCTGCAGCCGATAAAAACGGTGATGGCGCTGTAATCAAGACCGAATTTCGAAATTTTATGGAAGAGAATTTCGAATGGGACGGCGAAACTACTGATGCCGGTAAAAATGACCTGATCAACAGTTTCTGGAATTCTATTGATACAGATCAGAGCGGAAAAATTAAAGGCACAAATCTTAAAGACAAAAATGCTCTGAACTCTGCTGAAATTGATGCTATGCAGGACAGAATTGAAATGTACGAAATTCTGAATGAATTTACTTCAACAATAAACGCTCCAAGTGTCGTTTCAGACGCAGCCGGCTGGAAAAAATCAGTTTCAGAAGGACTGGGTGCTCTTGTTGAACAATATATTAAAGAGGGCGGCAAAGCGGAAAACCTGCAAGCATACCTTGCAGAAAAAGCACCTGCCGTTCAACAAAAAACAACGGCTGACTACTGCGCTAATGAATACCTTAAAGATGAAATGAGTGACTTTGTAAAAGAATACAGTTATTCATATGCAGATGACGGTACATTACAGGGAATTATTGATACTTATATTCAAAATATACCTGCTGATACATCTTTTGAAGATATTAAGGATAAAGTAATTGATATTATTGACGCATATCTTTCTACTGCAGGCTTAAAAGATGGAGATCCATCCATTTTGGCAGACTACGGCTACAATGCAACAGAAGATTCACCAATTAATGATTTACAAAAAAGCATTATTAAAAAGAATATAGAAACAGCCTTAGAAGAAGTTAAAAATAAAGAGGACTATGAAGCAAATAGCAGCTTATACGACACTGCAATCAGTGATTATATTACAAACTTACTTGCCGGAGCTAAATTCGGTGATTTTGAAGAGCTTCAAGGATATGGCTTGACTGAATTTGAAGCCAGTGATAATTACAAGACCGTTGAAAAAACAATAGAAGTTAAAAATGTCTTTGGCAGTGATGAATTAACTGCCGAACTTACTAATGCCATAAGTGAATCATTTGCTCAAAGACTGAGTAACATAATGCCAGGAGAATTAACAGCTTATGACAATTTAATCAATGAAGCGCTGACTAAAACACAAAATGGCGACTTTGATACTGCAAACGGCGAGTTAGATAAAGATAAATTAATCGATTGGATTGTTAATGAAGCTAAAGCCAATATGGCAGAATTCTATCCGAATGGCTTTGGAGATATGCCAATTGATGAATTAAATATTACATATGATGCACTTGTTGAATCAGCAAAAGAACTGCAAGATGCCGCAAAAATAAAAGAAGCAGCTATTTCATACTGTAATGCACTTTGCGATAAGTCAACAGAATTAGCTAATGCTGTAAAAGATATTTTCGGAAGTAACTATGCAACAGAAATAAATAAACTTCTATCAGGAGAAATAGAAGACAAAATGACGGAGTTAAAAGAAAAAGCTCTCGAAATAGGTGACGCTTCATCATTTACACTTAGTTCATTCAACATTGGCATAGATGGTAACGAATTAGTTATGGAAACAGGAGATTCAAGTTCTCACACACTGAATGCAACAGTAATGAATGGTGACACGCCAATAGACTCTAATAGAATAACATATAAGATTAACACTTCTGGAAGCGGTGTAAATTGTACATATAACCAAGGCACTAACACATTGACGGTAAAAGGTGCAACAGCAGGTACATATACAATCCAAGTACAAGTTCTTGCCGACGGAATGGAAGTTGGAAGTCCGCAGAAAATCACGGTCACTGTTAAGCCAAGCAACGCGGAACTTATCGGTAAAGTTACCGGATGGAACGGCGCAACAGTAGAACACTTAGAAGCATTAGAAAAAGCAGATGGAAACAATCTGGGAGATCAGGTTACAACCAAAAACTTTGCAGATTTATATAATAATGATGTCAAGGTTGTTCTACACTGCGCAAGAGACAAAAAAGGCAATGGCTGGGATGACGGCGGAATTAAGGATCTGGTCAAAGGCAGATTACAGAACCTTGGTACAGCAGTTGTAAGTGCCCTATCAACAGCAGGTCTTGACAATGCAAAATTGAATACTGCAGTTAATACCGTTGTAAACAATTATATGTCAAATTATCACTATTATAAAAAGAACAGCGGATGTACAGCAGCAAACTGTTACAACTATATGAAAGACAACAGAGTAAGCACTGCAAGCAGTATTGTAAACGTTAGAGACACTAACGGCAAGGATTCTAACATTTATGCAATTCACTTTAAAGACTTTGTTGATGATATCTTAGAAGAATACTGGAAACTTGTTGGCTAATAATAAACAAAAGAGGTGATTTAAAATCACCTCTTTCGCTTTCTTGCATTTTATATCTCATTTACCCCATTTAGCCCTAAGCAATTTCAGCTCTTGTTTTCTGGGAAATATCAGTTGTCTTATTTTGCGGAAGATGGATTAATTCAGCCTGATTATCTATCTCATCCTGACGTTCTACCATTTCCTTGGTAACAACGAATTTCGTAATATCATGCTTTGTTGGAATATCATACATAACATCAAGCATCAACTCTTCAACAATTGATCTTAAAGCTCTTGCACCCGTTTTCCGTTTAATTGCCTTTTGAGCAATCAAATCAATTGCCTCCGGTTCAAACTCTAAATCAACGCCGTCCATTTTAAGCAGGCATTGATACTGTTTGAGAACCGCATTCTTCGGCTCAGTAAGAATCATTTTCAAAGTTCTTTCATCAAGAGCATCTAATACGGCATAAACTGGAATTCTTCCGATAAATTCAGGAATCAAACCGAATTTTAGAAGATCTTCCGGCTGTAATTTTTTAAGAAGTTTAGCTGCCTGCTGCTCTTTTTCAGCCTGGGTCGGAGCAGATTTTCCGAACCCTATTGAAGAACCGTCTTTAACCCTGTGTTCAATGATTTTATCAAGATCAACAAAAGCACCGCCCACAATAAACAGTATATTGCTTGTATCAATCTGAATAAATTCCTGCTGCGGGTGTTTTCTGCCGCCTTGAGGAGGAACATTTGCAACAGTACCTTCAATAAGCTTTAATAAAGCCTGCTGAACGCCTTCACCTGAAACATCTCTTGTTATTGAAGTATTTTCGGATTTTCTTGCGATTTTATCAATTTCATCTATGTAAATTATGCCTTTTTCAGCCTTTTTAGCATCATAGTCAGCATTTTGATATAATCTCAAAAGAATATTTTCTACATCATCACCGACATAACCGGCTTCCGTAAGTGTTGTAGCATCAGCAACCGCAAACGGTACATCAAGCATTTTAGCCAAAGTCTGCGCAAGCAATGTTTTACCGCTTCCCGTTGGACCCACAAGAAGAATATTAGATTTTTGAATTTCTACACCGTTTGTATCTTCCTGCCTGTTATGTTTCAAGCGTTTGTAGTGGTTATAAACAGCAACAGAGAGAACTTTTTTAGCGTCATCCTGACCGACAATATGCTGATCTAAGTATTCCTTAATCTCATGAGGCTTCGGAATTGATTTTTCATCAATATCATCAGAAGCTTTTTCCGTCTTGTCACTATTTTTTTCTTTAGTTTCGAAAAATTCTTCATCCAATATTTCATTACATAATTCAACACACTCATCACAGATAAACACATCAGGTCCTGCAATCAATTTCTTGACTTGATCCTGTGTTTTACCGCAAAATGAACATTTTAACCTATCACTAGATGACATAAAATTCTCCTTGTCATTGTTATATTAACTCCTAGCCTTCTTTGGTTATGACTTTATCAATCATACCGTATTCAAGAGCTTCCTGCGGAGTCATAATATAGTCTCTATCAGTATCTTTTTCAATCTTTTTGATTGATTGACCTGTATTAGAAGCCATAATTTCATTCAAAGTCTTTTTAATTCTCAAGATTTCCTGAGCCTGAATTTCTATATCAGTTGCCTGACCTTGAGCACCGCCTAAAGGCTGGTGAATCAGGACTCTTGAGTGAGGAAGAGCCATTCTCTTACCCTTTGCACCTGAACATAACAGGAATGCCCCCATAGAAGCAGCCTGACCTAAACAAATAGTTTGAACATCGGCTCTGATATGCTGCATTGTATCATATATAGCAAGACCTGCAGTTACGCTTCCACCCGGAGAGTTAATATAAAGCATAATATCTTTTTCAGGGTTTTCACTATCAAGAAGCAGCAGCTGTGCAACAATTAAATTTGCTACCATATCATCTACAGGAGTTCCTAGAAAAATAATTCTCTCTCTCAACAATCTTGAAAAAATATCAAAAGAACGTTCTCCTCTGCTTGATTGTTCAATTACTACAGGTACAAAACTCATTTTCAAAATTTCCTTTCTTATTTAAGTATAAAAGACAATAACATTATACATTACACATTTCTTTAAACAAATAATCGGTTTGTATGATATTATCGTGTTTATTGGGTTAAGTTCATTATAACATAAAAGCTTCCGATTGGAAGCTTTTAGTGATATTAATTATTCTTCAACTTCAAACATATCTTTGCCGACTGCGCAAAGCGGGCAAACCCAGCCTTCCGGCAAATCTTCAAAAGCAGTTCCCGGATTAATTCCGTTATCAGGATCACCTGCTGCCGGATCGTAAACGTAATGACATACTGTGCATACATATTTTTGCATAATTATATCCTCCTTATTGTTGCTTGTAACCTCTCCTTGAGGAGAGGGCCGGGGTGAGGTATCCACCCGTATTTTTATAATACTAAAGATTTAAAGATTTTGCTATTGTATTTACAACATTATCCATTTGTTCAATCTGTTCATTTTTCAATGTGGATTTTATACAAATAGAATCATCCAGAATCTCTGTTCCTTTCAGTTTTTCGAGCAATTCCTTCATTTGCCCGCCGCATGCCGGCGCCCATGTACCGTTTTGTATAATAACATACTTTCTGTTTTGAAGATTATGAGCGACAAGTGTATGCAGAAAAGTTTCCATTGACTCAAAGATTCCGGAATTGTAAGTTGTTGTTGCAAGAACTATGTGCGAATATCTGAACGCTTCAGCAAGCACAAAAGACGGATGTGTAATTGATACATCAAACATTTTAATCTTTTTAACACCTTTATCAGCAAGTTTTGAAGCCAGAAGATTAACTGCGCTTTCCGTTCCGCCGTATACAGAAGAATATGCAATCATTACCGAATCTTCTTCCGGCGTATAGCTTGACCACTTATCATATTTTTCTACAAAAAGATTTATGTTTTTGCGAATCATAAGCCCGTGAAGCGGACAAATTGTTTTTATATCAAGTCCGGAGGCTTTTTTCAGAAGCATTTGCACCTGAAGCCCGTACTTACCTACAATATTTGTATAATATCTTCTTGCTTCGTCAAGACAGTCTCTTTCCCAATCAACTTCGTCATCAAAAAGATTTCCGTTAATAGCGCCAAAGGAACCGAAGGCATCAGCAGAGAAAAGAATTTTATCTTTTTTGTCATAATTTACCATAACTTCAGGCCAATGAACCATCGGAGCCATAAGAAACTGCAGTTCGTGCTTACCTGTATTCAAAGTTTCGCCTTCTTTCACGACCTGAACACGTGAATCTACTTCAAAATCAAAAAACTGCTTTATCATTCCCACGGTTTTTTGAGAACATACAATCTTCAAATCAGGATGTACTTTGATAACTTCACCTAAAAGAGCGCAATGATCAGGCTCCATATGCTGAACAATAATATAATCCAAATGCCGGCCTTCTAGTGCGTAATTAAGATTTTCATAAAACTGTTCCGCACAAACCTTATCTACTGTATCAAACAAAACAGTCTTTTCATCTTTCAGCAAATATGAGTTATAAGACATACCGTCCTTTACCGGATACGCACTCTCAAAAAGTGAAAGCTTTCTGTCTGAACAGCCTAAATATACAATATCCTCGGTAATTTTTCTGACATTCTGCATAACATACTCCTATTCATTACGAGTATTATACCTTAAACAAAAACAATCTACATTTCTACATAACCAATGTAAGGTAAATTTCTGTAAAACCCGTCATAATCCAGTCCGTAACCTACAAGAAATTTGTCATCAACTTCAAGCCCATAATAATCGGGATCTATATCGACTTCTCTTTTAATCTTTTTATCCAGCAGCGAACAAAATTTAAGGGATTTTGTTTTAAAATTGTGGTTCAAAAAGTCCATCAAAAATCTTGCCGTATGTCCGGTATCAATTATATCTTCTACAATCAGGACATTTTTTCCGTTCAAATCCGGAAGGGAAATGTCTACAGCATTTACTTTACCGGAGGAAGTGAAGCCTGAGCCGTAGCTGGAAAGCCTTATAAATTCCATATCAACAGGCATCTTCAAATGTTTGGACAAATCCGTCATAAACATTACAGCACCTTTTAAGACACAAATCAGGTAAAGTTCGTCGCTTCCGTAATCTTTATTTATTCTTTCTCCCAAGTTTTGTATAGCTTTTTGTATATCTTCTTTAGAAAAAAGAATTTTTAAATCGCTTTCTGTTATCATAGCCTTACTCCATTGAAGTTTATGTAACTTCTATCACGTGTGTCGGCTTATCCTTAACCGATATTTTATTGCTAAGTCCGACACCAACTACCCACAAGACTTCGTTTTCCGAACACAAGAGCAGCAAATTATCTCTTGAATGCCTCGGAACACCCTTCGAATTCAGATACTTCTTTAACTTCATACTGCCGGTCATACCAAAAGGACTTATTACATCTCCGTCTCTTCTTGTCCTCAGAATCAGCGGAGAATTTACCCTTGAAAGATCTGCATATGCAAATTTTGAAGTCGACTCAGGAAATACAAATAATTCCTTATCCACATATTTTCTCAAAGTAAAAATATTACTTCCGAATGTATACTCTCCCTCTCCGTCAACTTCAACTTCAAGCATCTTTTTTATTTCTTCATGAACTTCTTTTTTAGGCGGAATAACTTCAATAGTCTTTTCATCCGCATAAAGCCAGCGCGCTGTAGCAAGTGATTTAGTACTGCCGTTTCTCTGCCCTATATTAGCCTCAATAAAATCGAAGATTTCACATATTTTTTTATAATCATAATCCAAATCAAGGCTTTGTATAAATTCATGCAGAATCCTCATTTTTACGGGGGGTGAGAGTCTTCCGTACTCCTTCGGATCAATTTTTCCGCTCTCAGTCAGAACTCTGGCTTTTATAGGAGTCAAATACTCTTCTATAATTTCATTATCACTCTTTGCAATGTCAGAAAGAGTATAAAGAGCCTCTTTTACATTCGGATTAACTTTCTCCAGAGCCGGCAAAATATTTAACCTCAAATAATTTCTGTTATACACTGTATTGGAATTTGAAGAATCATTGTTCGGAGAAAGGTTTTTCTCATTACAATAGTCAATAATTTCCGAGCGTTTAATCTTAATAAGCGGTCTGTAAAAAATCCCCCTTTTTTCAGAAATGCCTTTAAGCCCCATAATACCGGTGCCTTTAATTATACGGTAAAGGACTGTTTCTGCATTATCATCATAATTATGCGCCGTAAACACTGCATCCGCATCATATTCTTCAAGTGCTTCTTCAAAAAACTCATATCTTGCAATTCTTGCATCATTTTCAGTTTTTTTAATATTACCCTTAGCAGTTTTTGTGTAAAACTCTATTCCTTTAGCTGCCGCAAAAATCCTGCAGACTTCCTGCTCACGCATAGATTCTTCACCGCGCCAGTTATGATTAAAATGCGCAGCAATTATACTTAAATCATAAAATTCCGGCATATTTTTTATTTCAGCAAGTGCATCCAGAAGACACATTGAATCAAAACCGCCGGAAAAACCGACTACAATAGTTTTATCCTGCAAATCGTATTTTTTTAAAAAATCAATAACCTTTGAGACAACACTGTGCATTTTATTACTCTAATTACTTAAATTTTTACTCCGGCTTTGAATTCCATGCCTGATTTCCACAGCATCAACACCTAACTGATCTAGTGCTTTCATCGCGAGAGAATCCGGCTCATCAATTATCGCAAGCAGCAAATCAACCGCTTCAATTTTTTGCTTATTGGATTTTTTAGCAGAAAGCCATGCTTTCTCCAGTACTTTTTTGGCACGTTTGGTAAAAGTAATTTCCTTATCAAAGTATTCATTACCATACCCGACAAGATTTTCAACAACAATTCTCGCATCCTTCATTGTAATTTCCAGATCATTCAGGACTTCAAATGCGATGCTTGTTCCTTCAGAAATAATTCCAAGAAGAAACATTTCCGTACCTACAACATTACGCCCGATTCTTCTTGCTTCTTCTTTTGCAAGCTTCATTATAGTAAGCGTTTCCGGCATCTGTTTTTCAATCGGACGCAGAATATCCTCTGACATTTTTTCACTGTTAATCCCGAGAGATTTGATAATATCATACGCAAGGCCGCGCTTTAGCTTTAAAATACTAAGCACTATATGCTCCGGAGTAATAACGGAAGACCCCAGCTCTTTTGCGGTCTGCAAAGCAGAATTCATGACAAAAAAGGCATTTGGTGTAAATATAATCTTCTTATCCGCATACTCTGAAGATCTTGAATTTTGTTCCGCAAGTTTCTTTTCAAAAACTTCAGAATCAAGTCCGTATTTATGAATCGTATTTACAAGTTCAGTATCGCCTGATTCCAGAATAGATGCCATAATTTGTTCTGTTCCGAGAATCTCATATCCGGCTGCCGAAAGCTTTGAAACGGCTCTGTCAAAAACATCCGACAATGCTTCTCCTTCATATACAGCTTCAAATGAACTGTTTTTATCATCATCTTCTTCTGCTTCCGGATGTTCCAGACGTTTTATTTTTTTCTGAACAAGCTTTGTCAAAATATCTTTTGAATTATAAACATCAAATCCAAACTTGTTTAATATTTCCTGAATATTAGGATTTTTTTCGGTAATTACAGTAAGAAAAATATGTTCAAACAAAATATTCGTATTACCGGATTTTGCCGCCAAATCGAGAGTATGCTTTAAAATATCTTTAAAAGAATGGCTGAATGGAATGTTTTCCGTTTTTTTCGGACTTTCTTTTACACATTCTTTAATCGATTCCAGAGCAGTATCATAAGAGACGTTATACATTCTAAACAATTTTAAAGAGACGCCCTTTGCCTCTTTTATAAGCGCAAGAAGCAAATGCTCCGGCAAAACTTCCTCACAGCCCATATCTCTAGCCAGATTTTGAGCCTCGCAAACTACATTAACCGCTCTTTCAGTAAAACGTTCAAACAAACTTATTCACCTTCTTCGTCATCTAATGATTCTATATACGCACACACTTTTTGAAATTCCGTATCATTTTCAATATTTTTGAAGTACCCGTCTTCACCTTCTTCTACGTATTCCATAACAATAACTTCCGAATCTTCATCATTTTCATCTTCTGATAACGGAAGAAGAAGTGCATAAGTTTTGTTCTCAAAATCTATTATATCATAGATTTCACACTTAATAATCTGACCGTCTTCATCAAAAATTTCTACATACTGCTGTTCTGTTTCTTGAATTTCATCACTCATAATCATTTCCCTAAATACTGTTCCAATATTATACAGGCACTTTCTATATCAACAAGTCCTTTATTTTTCCTGAAATCGACCTTACGTTCCCTTAAACGTTCCTCAGCTTCTTCGGAAGTAAGCCGTTCATCTTCTAATATTATATCAAAACCAACTAATTTTTGTGAAAAATCTATACAATTTTGAGCCTGATAGCCCAAACTCCCGTCCATATTGACAGGAACCCCCACAACAATTTTTTCAACCCTGTTTTCTTTTGCAATTCTGGTAATTTCTTCTATGGCATTTTGCTCCGGCTCACGTGCTATACAAACACAAGGTGTTGCTATAACTTGCAAATAATCGCTCAAAGCAACTCCTATTCTCTTTGTCCCTACATCCAAAGCCATAATCTTATGCATTATCTACCCACCTTGCTTCTATACTTGATATTATCATATCAAGCTGCAAAAGTTTGAAATCATCCGAACTCGCCTGAGTTTTCTTTTCAAAAATACTCGAAGCTTTTCTCTGATTTTTAAGTATATAGCGTTTGCCTACATAGTACTCATAAATACTCTTTCTTAATATATTTGTTAAGAAACTGTAGTTTGAGCCGAGTGAATACAGAACCTGCGCTAATTCCTTATCTCCTTTAATCAGCCTTAGATATGCCGCAATATTAAAAGTTATAAGTTTATATGCCAGCTCCTGAGCGGTATAAATACTGTCAAAATTATCTGCTATGTATTTGTCTAAATCCACGCTGAAATTATTCGCCCTAAATTCTGACGATAAGTTATCAATAAAAGCCTTAAATTCATCAGAAGTAATCTCATCAAAAAACCAGCTTTGGACATATTCGCTCAAACAAAGTTTATCAATATCTTTCTGGTTTAATTCCTTTTTATCCAGAGTTATTTCAGGTCTTTTAGCTTCTATATCCAGTAAAATGCTCTGCCAGCAGATATATTCATAAGGAATTTGCTCTCCGTTCAAATGTGAATTTTCCTCTGCCTGAGCCAGCAGATATTTGGCGACTTCCGGACTGATTTCATATTTTTCCTGATAATTATAAAATTTATCGACAATCTTATAAAAATCTCTCTCTGTCATTGAATTAAACCCGAAAGAGTCCAGAATACCATATCTTGGGTTTATTACGATTGCCAGAAACTGCAAAGTTTTATTTTCCCTTATTCTTGAAAAAATAATCGCCATATTCCCGTGTCCGTCAGGAAAAGATGTATAAATTTTATACGGTTTTGACTCTTTGAGAATATTTCTGTAAAACTCTTCCGTATTATCAACCCTTACACCGGCCATTTTAAGTTCTGATAAAGCCTTGTTTATCTTGGCTTTCATCTCTTCCGGCGCAAAACTTTTGGCATTTTCCAAAGCGTGATACGCAAGCTGAGACTTTGTTCTGCCCAGAATATCAAGCGCCGTATACCCGACCTCAGAATCTATATAAAACAAGAACACCGGAATAAGTATATTAGCCAGAGCATCATAAGCATAATCCTCTTCTAGAGACTTTATCAAGATAATTTTGTCATTATCATTAATCGCATTTAAAAAATCCATAAAGTCAATCTGCGCTTCCGGATTCATAATAGCCGTATCCAAAAGCTGTTTTGTTTCTTTATTAATTAATTCATTAAACTGTTCAAAATATCCGCTTATCACCTCATAGTCTATTTTATTGCCCAAATCCTTAAGCATATTAAAAGCAATCATTTTGATATGATCGTTGTATTCAGGAGCTTTAATTACATTCCACAGCTCATCATTTAAAGTATCTTTATCAATAAGTTCCATTAAGAGCCAGCATATCAGAACAGCCTTTTGCTCATTCGCACTTACAAGCTCTCGAATTAAAACTTCCAGCACAGTTTTTTTATCTTCGATATTTTTTAAATCTGTAATCAAAGATGCCTGCGGCTGACTTGATGTCATAAGCGCGGTCAATGTTGCCAGAATTTCTGCTTTTATTTGGATTTTATTCATATAAAACCTCTCTCAAGAACGGACTAAAATAATTAATGGATAAAGGGCGGTAATTTCCCGTGTTACTTACATTTACCCCAGAAGGCATCCAGAATTTGCTGCGCTTCCGCAGAGAGCATTCTGTCATTAAGAATAAGGTACTGAACGGCAATCATTGTACATTCAGAGCAAATATTAACTCCGGGCCCTTTAACCATCTTTATAACCTCTGTATTAGGTCTTCCGCAAAAGCTGCAGTATACAGGCTCCTGTATACCTTCGTGATGATAATGCGGTACGGCTTCCGCCTGTTTACTTTTGCTTCTTTTGCCTAATTTTATGACCTTTTCGTCTGACATAAACCTCTCCTCATTATTTCTTTGATTGTAACTTAAAAGAAGGGTTTTCGCAAGGAACATTAGAAATCAAAATGATACTATTTGACATCCACAAAATATAAGAAAACTGGCAAAATATTGCAATTTTGTTACAAACAAGCCTAAAAAGTTTACTTTTTTATACGCGCTTCTAAAATCGTTAAAGAGCTTGATACTACTAGTTTATAGAGCTATTTACTCCATCCTATCAACTTTTTATATGTTAACTTTTGTAACAATATTTCTTAAAATCCTAAAGTTTTCTAAAAAAATGCCGTAATACATAATATCGAAGCGAATAGAAACAAAAAAGGAAAAAGGAGAACAAAATTATGGGAATGTCAGCATCACAAGCAAGATTGTTAAGTTTACAGGCAAGACAATCAAACCTTGAGTATCAAGGTCAACAAATTAACCAGGAAAGAACTATTTTGTCACAACAGGCAACTGCATTGTACAACAGCTTATTGTCAATGACAGTTCCAACACCGCCATCTACTGCTGATTATCAAACAGTTCAGTACACAGGCGCATTAGGAGCAACAGAATACACATTTGATGCAAACAGTATTAAACCTGATGGTGAATTTTACTCAATTACAATGCAAGAAAAGAAACATGGTGATTCATTACAGAAGAATACTTCTGTAGCATTAGTAGATACAAATTCATCTGGATCATTTAAAGGCGTTATTCTCGATCCAACAACAGTTACTTTATTGCCGGATGAAGAAGTTGCTACAGGAAACTATGTTCAGGATACACAGGGAAATCAGTATATGGTACCGATTCAACTTACTGAGAATGAAGATGGTTCATATTCATTCCCTTCTCAAGGTGGTACCTATTATGTAAAAGGTGCAGATGGCAAATTTACACAATCTACTGGTGCACCTGATGGAAATGCTACTTACTATGCATTATCAAGCTCTTCTTCTGGTACTGGTGCAGTACAAGTAAGTGCAGAAAAAACAACTGTTGGTGGTGGGACAAGCACTGAGGAAAACTTCATTACAAGAGCTGATATGGAAAATATCTATGTTGAAGAAAATGGTCAGGTAAGAAAAGCTGAATTAACAGACTTTGAAACTGATCCGTCTCAACCAAATATCTTAAAGTTGAAATCTGGAGTAGTTTATATTCAAGAATCAAACAGTGCAGACGCTAAAACATATTCTGTAAAAGGTGATGTTGATGGTGTTACTGTTGGTAACAAAGGTGTTCACCGTCTTACAGAAGAAGAAAAGCAAACTTACGGCGATGCTATTACTAACTCTGGATTAAAAGATGCCAATGGTAATCCGTATGATACAGATGACTTTTATATATTTTATGATGACAAAGGCAGTGCAAACTTTGTTCTAATAAGCGATGTCGAAGACGGTAATAATAATGCAACAACATACAGCTATGTAGCAAACGGTGAATATACAAAGAATACAACATATGATGATGTACAATTAACATTCGACCCTACAAACGGAAGAATTACTGAAATTGCAATCCCTACTTATGCAGCAGATGGCACAGTTTCATCTTGGACATCAATCTCAGTAGCAGCAGAAACAGTTACAGATGAAGCAGCATACGAAGATGCATACAACAAGTATGAATATGATACATATTTATACGACCAGAAAAACAAAGAAATTAACGCAAAAACAGAAGTTATCCAGCAGGAAGATAAGAACCTTGAATTAAAACTTCAAAGACTTGATAACGAAAGAACTCAGATTACAACAGAAATCGAAGCAGTTGAAAAAGTTATCAACGACAACATCGAAGCTTCTTACAAAACATTCTCAGGCTAGTACAAAACTCACAAAATTCCTTCCTTTTTCCTTAATTTATATTCCAGTCGGATATATATACCCCGAGAGCCCCGAAGAGGGGCTCTCGAGTTTTTTATTCTTTTAAAACACTTTCACCTGATATTTTTTCACCACTTATCTTGTATCTTGCTGTCTCTGTCTTCATTAAGTGATTATCTACAAGTGAAAAAGATTCCAAGCTTAAGGTATTAAATCCTGTAAAAGTATTATCAGAAAGCCTTATCGTAATGGTATCAGTAAGCATTTTATTATCATAAGGCGCTTTCTTTGAAAAAACTATCACATTACCCTCTACAGATTTCAGGGAGACCTCCGCACTTGCCCCACTAAAAGGATTTGAAAGAGTTATTTTATCACCGACTCTTGACAGAGTCCAGAAATCAACGCTCTGAGGTTTAAAAGTTCCATAACTGTTTGTATCATCCAGCTTTGCAGTAACCCGCCAGCTTCCGAATAACGCTTTCGGAACATCATTTATGGAAACTCCAGCTTGAAGAGTATATTCTTCTGCTAAAACAAACGGACAAAAAAGTAATGTGAGTAATATCAAAAATTTTTTCATAGTATTTATTATAACAATTTTTTAATAAATGTCACCCGCCATTTTTTTATGGTATTCTAATAATATTAGATTTACACGAGCGAGGGATAACAAATTATGACAGAAACTAAAACAAGAATTGAAGATTTACCTACTGTTTATGATGCTAAATCAACAGAAGAAGAGATGTATAAGTTCTGGGAAGACGGAAAGTTTTTCAGAGCTGACGCTCATTCTGATAAGCCTCCGTTTACAATTGTTATCCCGCCGCCAAACGTAACAGGCGTTTTGCATATGGGACACGCTCTAGACGGAACTTTACAGGACATTTTAACACGCTATCACAGAATGAGCGGATATGAAGCTCTTTGGCTTCCTGGTACAGACCACGCAGGTATTGCGACTCAGGCTGTTGTAGAAAAAGAATTAAGAAAAGAAGGCCTAACACGCCACGACATAGGCAGGGAAGAATTTCTGAAACGCACCTGGAAATGGGCAAACGAGCATAAATCCGCAATTCTTAACCAGTTTAAGAGACTCGGGGCTTCCTTTGACCGTTCAAGAGAAAGATTTACCTTTGATGAAGGCTGCTCGGAAGCCGTAAAAGAAGTTTTTGTCACACTTTATAACAAAGGCCTAATCTATAAAGGTGCGTATATTGTTAACTGGTGTCCTCGCTGTCAGAGCGCAATTTCAGATATTGAAACAGAATACGAAACAGAGCAGGGACATTTGTGGGAAATTTCTTATCCGCTCGTAGGAGAACCGGGAGCAATTATCGTTGCAACAACAAGGCCTGAAACAATCTTCGGCGATGTTGCAATTGCTGTTCACCCTTCTGATAAAAAGTATTCCGAACTCATCGGCAAAACAGTTATGATTCCGCTTTCAGGCAGAAGAATTCCGATTATTGCGGATGAATATGTAGATAAGTCATTCGGAACAGGTGCCGTAAAAATCACACCTGCACACGATCCAAACGACTATGAAGTCGGCAAACGCCATAACTTCTCACCTATATGGGTTATTGATGAAGAAGGCAAAATGAAAGCCTGCGCGGAAGTTCCGCCTGATTATCAGGGCTTGGACAGATACGAAGCCCGCAAGAAGGTTGTTGATATGCTTAGCTATAACAACTTCCTTTTGAGAGTTAAAGACCACGAACATAACGTAGGAAAGTGCCAGAGATGTAATACAACAATTGAGCCGCTTCTTTCCGAGCAGTGGTTTGTAAAAATGGCTCCTTTAGCAAAAGAAGCTATTGCTGCGGTTAAAGACGGCAGAATTAAGTTTATACCTGAAAGATGGGAAAAGAATTATCTAGGCTGGATGGAAAACATTCGTGACTGGTGTATTTCAAGGCAACTATGGTGGGGACATCAGATTCCTGCATATTACCACAAAACAACCGGCGAAATGGTTGTAGCCAAGGAAAATCCTGATCCTGAAAATTACGTACAGGATACAGACTGCCTTGACACCTGGTTTTCTTCAGGTTTATGGCCATTCTCAACTATGGGCTTCCCTAATGCCGAAACAGATGATTTCAAGAAATTCTACCCGACATCAGTTCTCGTAACCGGATTTGATATTATTTTCTTCTGGGTCGCAAGAATGATTACCATGGGCTTGGAATTTACAGGCAAAGCACCATTTTCAACCGTTTATATTCACGGCCTAATTCGTGATGAAAAAGGTCAGAAAATGTCTAAATCAAAAGGCAACACAATAGATCCGGTTCAAATTATAGATAAATACGGCTGTGATGCTTTAAGATTCACAATGACATCACTTTGCACATACGGCGGTCAGGACATTAAAATTTCCGACGAAAGATTTGAATACGGAAGGAATTTTGCAAATAAACTCTGGAATGCTTCCAGATTCGTACTTATGAACCTTGACGGTGTTGACGATAAGCCGATTGATAAAAATAAACTGACTCTGGTTGACAAGTGGATTTTAAATCAGCTTAATGAAACTGCAAAACTCGTTAACCAGTACATGAAAGAATACAGAATAGGTGAAATCGCGCATACGCTGTATGATTTCTTCAGAAGCGAGTATTGCGACTGGTATGTGGAAATTGCAAAGATTCAGCTTCAGGACAGCGAACTCAAGGCTAACACTCAGAGAGTTTTGAGATACGTACTTGATATGTCGCTCAGAATGCTTCATCCGATTATGCCGCATATAACGGAAAAAGTTTGGGGCTTAATTCCTGGAAGCAAAGAAGCGAATGCTTTTGCTCATAAAGGTGTAAACCCGAAAGCTTTAATTATAGCAGAATTTCCGGTTTATACAGAAGAGTTGAGTTTCCCTAAAGAAGCAGCGGAAATGAAGCTCGTGTTTGACACAATTACCTCATTAAGAAACGTAAGGCAAAGCTTCAATATTCCGACATCTGCAACTGTTGATGTTGAAATAAGAGCGGAAGGAAGTGAGAAAGAAATATTTGAAGAAATAGAACCGTATATTCACAGACTTGCAAAAGTTAATAATATTTCTTACGCAGCAATGAATGCACTGACACCGCCTAAGTCTGCCTCTGCGGTAGTTTCCGCTTCGAAACTTATAGTTCCGCTTGCAGACTTGATTGATTTAGATGCAGAAGTTAAGCGTCAGGAAAAGAAGCTGGAAAAATTAACCAATGAGAGAAATTCACTGGAAGGCAGAATGAAAAACGAGAAATTTGTAGCTAATGCGCCTAAAGAACTCGTTGAGCAGACAAATGCCAGAATAGAAGAAATTTCAACACAGCAGAAAGCTATACAAGAATTAATTGATTCATTGAAGTAGATTAAATAATAAAGGCGCCGCTTCTTAGGAAGCGGCGCCTTTATTTGCAAAAACACACCGTTGATACTATTTACATTCATGCCAAAAAATAGTAAGATATACTAGTTAATATAACTATATGAGAGGATTTATATATGAAATTTCACATGCAAGTGTTGATTGCACTTGGCTTGGGGTTAAAGAGAAACTGGCACATATTTGCGGGTCTGATTCTCGGTGTTTTAGTCGGCATCTGGCTTCATAATGAGCCAAGTCCGATTATAATGACAACCCTAACTTTTATCGGTCAGGTGTTTATCAGATTAATCCAAATGGTTGTTATTCCGCTTGTTATTTCAGCTATAGTAATCGGTATAACGAGTATCGGAGACAGTAAACAGCTTGGCAAACTCGGAACTAAGATGATTTTTTACTACACAATTATTACCGTAGTTGCCGTTTCAATTGGAGCAGCATTGGCATTGCTTTTAAAACCCGGGTTAGGAGCCGCTCACTACATAAATATCGATACGGCTATTGATATTCAATCACAGGTTGCAGCCACTATTGAAGCTCAGAAAGGCAATTTGCTTAATATATTCTTAGGTTTTATTCCGAAAAATCCGCTTGCATCAATCGCCAGTGGCGATATGGTTCCGATTATCGTATTTGCAGTAATGTTTTCTATCGCACTTGCAAAAGTTGGTGACATAAACAGACCATTCGTAAGCTTCTTTGAATCAATATTTGCAGCAACAATGAAAATTACCGACTGGATTATGTGCTTTGCGGCACCCGGCGTATTTGCACTCACTGCCGTTGCAGTATCTTCATTCGGTATTGATATATTTATGAGTATTTCTAAATATTTAGGAGTTCTTGCTTTAGGTTTTGCAATTCAATTCTTTATCGTATATCCGGTATTTTTGAAAATCTTCTCAAAAGTTCCGGTAATGATGCTGTATGCAGCAATGGCAGAAGCTATGATGGTTGCATTTGGAACGGCAAGCTCTTCAGCTACTTTACCTTTAACAATTGCCTGCTGCGAAAAAAGAGGTATTTCTCATAAAGTTTCAAGCTTTGTACTTCCTCTTGGTGCAACATTAAATATGGACGGAACAGCAATGCTTCAGGTAATTGCAGTTATATTCTTAACTCAGGCCTACGGCGTTGCTTTAACCCCGTTTCTTGTAGTTCAAATTGCACTTCTTGCAATCGTAGCTTCTTCTACCTGCGCAGGTATTCCTGGAGCCGGATTAATTACTATAGCTCTTGTGCTTAACGGAATGGGCTTGAGTCCTGAACAGCTTGTTGCAGGATTTGCATTCTTATTTACAATAGAGAGAATTACAGATATGATGCGGACACTGCTTAACGTAACTTCAGACGCAGTTGTTGCAGCAGCAATAGCGGATAACGAAAACGAAATTAATTATGATTTACTTAATAATCCGGAAGGATATGGAGATATAATTAATTAAAATTAATTACCATAAATATTTATACAAACGGGAGACTTAACGTTTCCCGTTTTTGTTATATAATAAACTTAAATCAAGGGGGTAAATATAATGAAAACACTGGAAGCAAAAAGTATTGACTGGGCTAATTTGGGTTTTGGCTATATGAAAACAGATTACCGTTATGTAGCTAATTACAAAGATGGGAAATGGGACGAAGGGACTTTAACTACCGATGAAAATATCGTAATGAATGAATGCGCCTGCGTTTTACAATATGCTCAAACCTGTTTTGAAGGTATGAAAGCATACAGAACTGTTGACGGAAGAATTGTTTGCTTTAGACCTGATTTGAATGCAAAGAGAATGGCTGATTCGTGCAGCTATCTTGAAATGGCAGTTTTTCCTGAAGACCGATTCGTTGATGCAGTTGTTCAAACAGTAAGAAAAAATATAGATTATGTACCTCCTTATGGTTCAGGTGCATCTTTGTATATAAGACCTTACATGTTTGGTATAAATCCTGTTATGGGAGTTAAGCCGGCTACGGAATTTCAATTCAGAATATTTACTTCTCCAGTAGGTCCTTATTTTAAAGGAGGTGCAAAACCTATTACACTCAGAGTTCCAGATTTTGACAGGGCTGCTCCTCACGGAACAGGGCACATTAAGGCAGGTTTAAACTATGCAATGAGCCTTCATGCTATAGTTGACGCACACAATCAGGGATATAACGAAAATATGTATCTGGATTCCGCAACAAGAACCAAAGTTGAAGAAACAGGCGGAGCTAATATAATTTTTGTAACCAAAGATAACAAAGTTGTTACTCCGAAATCAAAAACAATTCTGCCTTCAATTACAAGACGCTCCTTAATGTATGTTGCTAAACATTATCTGGGCTTGGAAACAGAAGAAAGAGAAATTCTCTTCAGCGAAGTTAAGGACTTTAAAGAATGCGCACTCTGCGGAACGGCAGCAGTCCTTTCTCCTGTCGGAAAAGTTGTTAACCACGATGAAACGATTCTATTCCCGTCAGGAATGGAAAAGCCGGGTGAAATTACTCAAAAACTTTATGATACTTTAACAGGTATACAGATGGGAAGAATCGAAGCACCTGAAGGTTGGATTAAAGAAATAGCTTAAAATTATACAATAAAAAGGCTGGTATTAAACCGGTCTTTTTTATTCTGCTTTAAAATCTTTCTTTGCTTCACCCAGATTGTAGGTATTATAAATGCTTGAATATAATTTTGCTGCGGCTTCCGCCTTACTCTTCTGTGTATAAGCTAAGACAGCATCAAACCCTTTTTTATTTATTGTACCGTCAATATTTGCGGGGTTTGGAGTATCGGATTTGCTTAGCATATCTGCAGCCAGAATACTTGAACCGTATTCAGCAATATCGACTTTGCCGTCATTATTGATATCTAAAGCCTTTGAAGTAAATGTATTATCAGGGGCGAACCTGCTGTCTAATTCTTTTACTGAAAGTTCATTTTCGCCCATTTCTTCGTAAGCAGCACCTAAAACAGCCTTTCTGTCAACCTGCCCTTTAGGCATTTTAGGCATATAACGGTATTCAAACTCAAGCGGCGGCAAAGCTTTTAAGTACTCATCATTTTCTTTTAGAAATTTATCGAGCTTATCAATATTTTTCTGCGGAGCGTCAGGATTTAAGCCAAAATCAAGAATCGGAGCGGTTGTCATATTGTCAGTGACAAGCGGGTGTTCCATATATGTATACAAATTTTCTACAGCATTTCTTCCGTATTTTACGGAATCGTCCGAAACTTTATTTTCATACTTACCTTTTGCACCGTCAATATTTGCTACACCGTTTCTAACTTCAAACATAAAACGCCTCCACACTGATTATATTTATATAAAAACACGAACAGGAAGAAAATTGCTTTTTAAGAGATTTTGCAGTTTACAAAATTTAACGAATTTAATAGCCGGCGGATTCTTGTAGTAAAATAATAAAAACAGGAGGAGTAATGACAGAACATGTTTTTATGAACGGTGAGTATATAGAAGCGGACAAAGCCGTTTTACCCGTAAGAACACATGCGTTTTTATACGGAACTTCCGTTTTTGAAGGAATTAGGGCTTATTATAACAAGGAAGAAGACCAGCTCTACGCATTTCGAGTAAAAGAGCATTATGAAAGACTTTTACACAGCGCAAAAGTTATGTGGATGAAAAGCCCTTATACAATAGAAGAGTACGAAAATATTACAAAAGATTTACTAAAACTTAACGGATACAAAACAGATGTGTATATTCGACCGACTCTGTATAAATCTTCTCAGAAAGTCGGGCCGACACTCACGGATAATGAGGATTCTTTTTTAATCTTCACAACACCGTTCGGGGATTATTTTGAAGGTGACAGAGGCTTAAAACTTTGTGTTTCAAGTTGGAGAAGAACTTCTGACAATGCCATTCCTCCGAGAGCAAAAGTAAGTGGTGCTTATGCTAATTCTGCCCTTATAAAAACAGATGCCCACGAAGCAGGTTTTGATGATGCAGTGGTTCTCTCCGAATCCGGGCAGGTTACGGAAGGTTCTGCCATGAATATATTCCTTGTAATAAACAGAACGCTTGTTACTTCAAGTACAACAGATGATATATTAGTCGGTGTTACAAGAAATACAGTAATAGAACTAGCTCACGAACTTGGAATCCCTGTAAAAGAACGCTCTATAGACAGAACAGAACTTTATGCGGCAGAAGAAGCTTTCTGTTGCGGAACAGGAGCACAAATAGTTCCTGTTGAAAGTATTGACCACCGTATTGTAGGTGATGGTAAAATCGGAAACATAACAAAACAAATACAAGAGCTCTACTTCAATGTAGTAAAAGGTAAAGTCGATAAGTTTAAGAAATGGTGTCTGCCTGTTTATGATTAGTTTTTTGGGAAAATGTATGCAGAATCTCTACACGAGCATCAAGTATTTAATTACGGGACGCTCAAGATGGGAACACGTAGTTGCTCAGGCCGCAGCTATCAGTTATGATTCTCTGTTAATTTCGCTTGTCATAGCTTTTGTTTCTGCTGCAGTCATTGCAATACAGGTTTCAAAACAATTTCTTATGTCTGGCGCGGAAGCCTATGTCGGCGGCTCAATTGCAGTTGTTATGATAAGAGAAATTGCGCCGGGTTTTGTTGCGCTTGCTATCGGAGCAAGAGCCGGAACTGCAATCTCTGCAGAGATTGCCAACATGCAGGTAACTTCGCAAGTTGACGCAATAAAAACACTTAAAGTCGATCCCGTAGGTTATTATTTTGCACCAAGACTCCTTGCCGCAGCTATCACGGTTCCGATGGTCGTTCTTATTGCAGAACTTGTAGGAATTTCCGGTGGTCTGTTTGTTTCGCACGCAACAATACATCTACGTCCCGCAAGATATATAAACTCTGTATGGCTCTGGCTGAGTACTAAAGATATTTATATAAGCCTCTTGAAAGGTCTTATTTTCGGAGTCCTGATTGCTCTTGTCTGCGCAACTCAAGGCTATGAAACAAAGGGCGGAGCCAAAGACGTCGGAGAATCCACCACAAAAGCAGCCGTTTTATCAACCGTATATATGCTTATGGCTGACTTTTTAATAAATCTGATATTCTACCTGTAAGAAAATATAATTGATAAAGAGCTGTTCTCATGTTATGATACCTAATGAGTCGGAGTTTTATTGTGGTAAATAAGAATAGCGAACAGAGAACTTATGAATTAGTAACAGAGTGGCTTAATGAGTACCACTCTGCTTCTGATAAGTACAAAAAAGCGAAAGCAAAAGCCCTAATCGTTACCAAAATGCTTCCGATAATAAAAAAGATTGCCAAAACAATCGCAAGACGTTCTTATGACCCTGTTGAAGATCTGGTACAAGCCGGTGCAATAGGACTCTTAAAAGCAATTGATACCTATTCAGAAGATTTAAATGATAATTTTAAAATCTACGCAGGTTATTACATTATCGGCGAAATGAAGCACTTTCTCAGAGATAAGATGAATACTATACGCGTTCCAAGACATATACAGGAACTCGCATATCGTATTAACAGCTTTATAAGAACATTAACTCTTGAAGAATTAAATGAACTTACCAATGAAGATGTAGCAGAAGCACTTCAAGTATCACGCAAAGAGGTTGATTACGCTCTTCAAGCGGACAGAAGGCGCCCAGCACTTTCATTAGAAGACGTATTTACCAACGATTCTGACAATCTTGGTTTTGAAGAAGTTTTCAGCAAAGGTAATTATAAAGATGTGCGAGAACTTGAAGATACTAAAATCGTACTAAGAGATGTTATAAAAAAACTCCCTGAAGAATCAAAAGCACTTATTAATGCATATTACTATGATGATTTATCACAGAAGGAAATTGCTCAAAAATTCAACCTTACACAAATGCAGGTTTCAAGAAGACTCAAAAAAGCATTCACTTTGTTATACAGGATGATTGCAGATAACACAGAGGTGGAAAATGATTGATACATTTTACTACTTTTTATTCTGGGTTTGCATTCTAGGACTCTGCTTCGGAAGCTTTTTCAATGTAGTAATTTTAAGGTCATTATCCGGAGAAAGTATTGTTTTTCCACCGTCCAAGTGCCCGAAATGCGGAAATAAATTATTATTCTGGCATAATATTCCTGTTTTATCATATATTCTGCTAAGAGGGAAATGCTATTTTTGCAAAGAAAAAATCAGCATACAATATCCGTTAGTAGAACTGGCTGCTATGCTATTATTTGCATTTGCATTTGTAAAATTCGGAATCAGTATAACAACCCTCTTTGCAATGTTCTGGGTTTCCTGTCTGATAATAATGACCGGAACTGATCTCAAAGAGCAGCTTGTAGATTGTAATATTGCAATAATAATGGGCATAAGCGGTATTATTTTCAATATTATAAATGCCGGAGCAATGGGAATTGCACATTCATTAACAGGCATATTAATAGGGGGATTAATTTTGGAATTAATTGCTCGTGCAGGATATCTTTTTACGGATTCGAGAGCAATGGGAGAAGCCGACACTTATGTCGCAGGAGCTTTAGGCGCAATATTCGGACAGGATATTATCGTTGTGCTTCTTCTCGGACTCCTGACTTCGATGGTATTCATACTACCGGTATTCTTCTATAAGCAATTCAAAAATAACAACAAACTCACCTGTATTCTGGGTGTTATTTTCGGACTTGCTTTTGTAATATTTCAAACGTTGCAAAACTATTATACACTTGCCATTTTTGCAATAATCGGACTTACACTGGCATTTTCGATTTTGAAAAACCTCAATCATATAGAAGAGAGGAATTATCTTCCTTATGTTCCGGCTCTTGCCATTGGCGCTTTAATCTTTTTATTTTTTATAATATAATTCACCTATGAGTGTATCGTATCCGAATCAATATAGAAATTACTGTATATTTGATGAAAAACGTATTTCCGAAAGAAAAAATCTTGAGGAAATAAAAGCTTCACTAAAAAATCCGAAATCTGAAGATGAAGTAGTTGAAGATTTGTATATTCTAAACAGAATGCTTGACGACGGTGAAAAGGGTGTTGAAACTCTTTATCCTGAGCTTTCAAAATACAATAATACAAAATCACCGAATATTCAGACATTTCTCGCCGGAGTTTACAGAAAAACAAAAATTCCGGATGCTTTTGGTCCTCTTGTTTCTATGCTTATACAAAACTCTATCAATCCGCCCAAAGAAGCAGGTTTCGATCCAAATGAAGAAATCGGCGGTGCAATTCTTGAATATTTAGCTTAGTTATTGAACGTTAATAAATTTATGCACTTGAGGTATCAGCCTTACTTTTGGGTAATTTACGAGTGCCTTATCCAAAACATTTTCCATAAGTTTTGAATCCACTGAAGGCTTATTATCACGCATTTCAGGCTGGAGAATAAGCTCTACATCATATTTTTTACATAAAGAACAGGCCTTGATTATCTCATCGTCTGTAATAGAATTATTAAATACCATCTTAGCAAAAAGCTCTTTTTTAGAAGCAATTTTGAAAAACTTATCATGTAAATCCCAGAGAGGTTTTAATCCTGTACAACTGGGGAGCTTAATATCCGCAGAAACATAAGTTATATAATCAATAATATCCCCGAGCTGCCTATACATAGTGCCGTTTGTCTCAAGATAAACAGGAAGTTTGCATTCAGGTAAAAACTCTTTCAAAAAGGCGGAACTAAGCAGAGGCTCACCGCCGGTTAGTGAAACGGAATGACAGTCTAAATTTAAATCAACCAGTTTCAAGAGTCCCTTTACGGAATATTTTGCTGCATGTGCAGTATCAAAATCCGTATCGCAATAATTGCATTTTAAATTACATCCGCAAAATCTTATAAACAGCTGTTTATACCCTAGATATGGTCCTTCGCCCTGAATTGAAGCAAAAACCTCTTTTATATCCGCTTCCATATTCTTTCCTCATACTATACAACTCCCCTTCCCTTCAACTGACGGAGTTTTCTGTATAATTCCAGCTCTTCTTCAGTCAAGTCCTGAGGAATTTGAATCTCTACAGTTACTATCATATCACCAACTTTGTCATTTTGCTTAATTCCGCATCCTGCAAGTCTTATTTTTTGACCGTTTTTTGTATTCGGAGAAATCTTTAAAGATACATTACCGATTAAAGTTGATACGGTAACTTCTCCGCCGAGAACTGCAACTTCAGGTGCAATCGGAATATTTTTCAAAATATTCATACCTTCTGTTTTGTAATTTTGAGTTTCTCTTATGTGAATTGTAAGATACAAGTCACCGTTTCTTCCGCCGTTTTGCCCCTTTTCCCCTTCTTCCGCCAATCTGATTCTGGAAAGGTTTTTAATTCCTGCAGGAATTTTAACCTTAAATCTCTTATATACTGAAGTCTCACCCTTACCGTTACAGGAAGAACATTTTGCACCGTTGACAAACTTTCTTCCGCCGCATTTCGGACAAATTTGCGTTTGAAGCATATTTATCACTTTAGTGGCTCCGCTGACTGCTTCAAAAACAGAAATTTCGACATCAGAATAAATATCCTCTCCTCTTTTTGGAGACTTAACTTCTTCCGCCTTATGCGTTTTGAATATATCCTCCCAGAAAGAGTTCCGTTTCTCCTCTTTATGAGTTGTTTCTTTAAAATTATTAGGATTTGTAGATGTTTTATTGTAAGATTTTGTTTCTTTTTGAGAATTTGAAGAACTGTAATTATAAAATCTTCTTGCCCTGTCATAATCAGCCTTTTTTATATTGTCAGACAAGATTTCATACGCTTCATTAATTTCTTTAAAGTGTTCGATAATATCAGGAGAATTTCCGGCAACATCAGGATGCCATCTGCGCGCAAGCTTTCTGTAAGCGCTTTTGATTTCTTCTGTTGTACTAAACTCCGATATGTCTAAAATTTTATAATAATCTTTAGTCATATCATCAATTTAATGATTGGAAAAAATTTGTCAACATAAATGCAGGCATATGTTTTTACCTATTGAAAAAGGTTTGTTATAATGATATCATCATTAGTATGTTTAAGAAGTGTTTGTTATTTTTATTTTCATTTTTTTGGGTACTTCCGGTGTTTTCCGGTGAATTTGAAAGGTCAATGGAAAAGGGATATAATGTATTTTTGTATTTATACTCCCCAAAATGCAAATACTGCACAATGTTTCAACCTAATTACAAAAAAGTGTCAAAAGATCATGACGGACAGTTTGTTTTTATAAAAGTTGATGCATCTACTAAATATGGTAAAAGTTTAATGCGAGAATTCAATGGAACGTTTGTTCCTTATGTAGTAATGATAAATTCTCAAAAGAAAGTTGCAGGGCAAATTACTCCCGATTGTTTGATGGATTTAAAATGTATGGAAAAAAGTATGGAAAAGTTCAGGAATTTATAGAAAAGGTGGCATTATGAAAGGTATCGTTTTAGCAGGAGGTGCAGGAACAAGGTTATATCCGGCGTCACAGCCGATATCAAAGATTCTGCTTCCTATATATGATAAACCTATGATTTATTATCCTCTCTCAACTCTAATGCTTGCGGGGATTAAAGATATTCTTATAATAACTAATGAATCCGATTATGATAATTTTATCAAACTTCTCGGAGACGGCTCGCAATACGGTTTAAACCTGCAATATAGAATCCAATATGTTCAAAGAGGAATTGCTGATGCATTTATAATTGCAGAAGATTTTATCGGCAATGATGATGTTGCACTTATTCTTGGTGATAACATTTTCCACGGTCAGGGATTTTCCACAATAATGAAAGATGCTATCAGAAAAAACGTCGGTGCAACTGTTTTCGGCTACACTGTGAAAGACCCGGAGAGATTCGGTGTCGTTGAATTTGACAGTAATAATAAGGCTATATCACTGGAGGAAAAACCGGCTAATCCTAAATCTAATTACGCAGTAACCGGTTTGTATTTTTACGACAGCAGAGTATGCGAATTTGCAAAGCTTCTCAAGCCTTCTAAAAGAGGTGAGCTGGAAATTACAGATTTAAACAAAATTTATCTTGAACTCGGACAATTGAATGTCGAAATCCTCGGGCGCGGATTTGCCTGGCTTGATACGGGAACGCACGATTCTATGCTGCAGGCAAGCTTATTTGTACAAACAATGGAATTAAATAAAGGAGTTAAAATTTCCTGTCTGGAAGAAATTGCATTTAATCAGGGATTTATCTCTAAAGAAGATTTACTGGCTAAGATTGAAAAATACGGATACAAAAATGAATATTACAACTATGTCCGCTCAGTTCTCGATCATCCCGATTTAGTAGCACTCGGCATATAAACTTTATATCTATGAAAAAGATTATAATCACAACTCTTTTAATACTGTTCACGACGGCCGCTTATGCTGCCTCGATTAACCCTGTCGCTTACCGACAAATGCAAATGCAGCAATACCAGAGAAGCCGCTACCGGCAGCAAAGAGCCAAACAAATTCCTTACTGGCAGGCACAATCCAATTACACTACCAGAAACAAAATATATAATAATTATGGGAATACACAATATAATTATTCCCAAAACTCAAGCAGTAGTAATTACTACAGGAGCCAGTGGTGATAAATTTTGACTGTATTACACTAAAAGCTTTTTTTGAAGAAAATATCGATTTTATAATCGGCGCAAGATTGCAAAAAATTCAACAACCGACAAGGCGTGATTTTATTTTTTCTCTGCGCAATAACGGAGAAAGCCGCAAACTCTATATCAACATTAATCCGCAGACTTATCACACCTGCTTTATGTCGGGGGTAAATGAAGCGAGAAGGGGATTGAAAATTCCCAAACATCCGCCTATGTTTTGTATGCTTTTAAGGAAATATCTTGAAGGATGCAAAATTTCTGACGCTTTAGTGATTGAAAATGAGAGAATCATAGAGTTTCATTTTGAAACAATGGATGAATTTTCCGAGGAGCGTTCGCTTTGCCTGTGCATAGAACTTATGGGCAAGCATTCCAACATAATTTTATATGACAGAAAAACCTCCGTAATTATAGGCTGTGCGCATAATGTCGGAGCTGAAAAAAGCAGATACAGAGAACTTCAAGGCGGGCTAAAGTATATTTACCCGCCGACAACTCCAAATATACCTTCCGAACCTTTGATTTCAAAAAAGAATAATTCGGAATCCGTAAATGAACTTATTGATAATTATTTTGCAGATATTCAGGAAGAAAATAATATAAAAAATGAACGGACAAAGCTTACTGCAATGATTCTTCCTAAATTAAAAAAGGTTAAAAATTCTGTAAGTAAAATAGAAGCTTTATTAAAAAAACGCGACAATACAGAAAAGTATAAATTATACGGAGAGCTTTTGACGGCAAATCTCTATCAAAAATGTGACTACCAATCTCAGATTGAAGTTTTTGACTACATTAATAACCGGAATATTACAATCGAGCTTGATAATACTAAAACGCTTAACGAAAATGCACAGAGATATTTTAAACTGTATTCAAAATCAAAATCCACAAAAGAAAAATCAGAAGAATTACTAAATAATCTAAAAATAGAAAAAGAATATTTGGAAAATATCCTATACAGCATTGAACAAGCGCAAAATATAAACGAGTTTGAGGATATTGAATCCGAAATCGAACCTGAAAAATCAAAACCGAAAAAGCAGCAGGAACATTCCATTCTGAAATTAAATATCAAAGGTTTTGATGTTTATATAGGAAGAAACAATAAACAGAATGATTATATAGTTTCAAAACTTGCAAAAGATAATGACTACTGGTTCCATACGAGGCTATGCGCCGGCTCGCACGTACTTTTAAAAGTTCAGAATAATGAACCTGATGAAGAAATTTTATTTGAATGCTGCAAACTTGCGAGAGAATATTCTTCTGCTGCTCAGCCATCCAAGGTCGGAATTATTTACACCAGAGCAAAGAACCTTCGTAAACCTCCGGCAGCCCCTTTGGGATATGTTACTTATAAAAATGAAAAAGAGGTTTTAGTATAGAAATACCATCACCTGCCCCAGCCTTCCCTCATGCGGGAAGGGAGAGTTGCAAACTTGGCGCGTTCCTTCCCTTTTGAGGGAAGCGGCTTGCCGGCAAAGAGCGAAGGATTTTTGCGTAAGCAAAATCCGAAGACTCGTTTAACGCCGGCAAACAAGCGGGTTAGGATGGTTGCTTTTTCATAATTATCATTTCTTCATTTTTTCTTCTTTGAAAAATAAAAGAAGAAAAAACGAAGCAAAAAAGAAGAAACTTTGATTGTTTATAATGCTCTTGAGAGCATAAAACCAAATGGATGTAGCGGGTAAACCCGCACATTGCCCCTCGCTAA
>CALUQE010000013.1 GCA_944322845.1 Candidatus Gastranaerophilales bacterium | reverse complement strand
GTGAGATTGAATGGATATTGCAGGCAGAGCCTGCACTCTTACGCTCGCTATCGTTATGCTGACGCATAACACGCTCGCGGCGCGAAGACTTGTTAGTTCTGACAGTGACGGCGCCCTCCCGAGCGTTTCTTAGCGAGGGGCAATGTGCGGGTTCACCCGCAACATCCATTTGGTTTTATGCTCGTAAGAGCATTGTAAACAATAAAGTTTCTTCTTTTTTGCTTCGTTTTTTCTTCTTTTGTTTTTTAAAGAAGAAAAAATGAAGAGATAATTTGTTTGTACTTTTTTTCTCTTTTGTTGCGAAATAAAGAGTTTTTCAAAAAACTTTCAAGCTTGTAGTTACACCTATCAACCCAATACATTTACCCCCGCGATTGTTTTCAACGCTCTTACGAGCGTGAGATTGAATGGATATTGCAGGCAGAGCCTGCACTCTTACGCTCGCTATCGTTATGCTGACGCATAACACGCTCGTGGCGCGAAAGTTTGTTATTTCAGACAACGGGATTTGTTAAAAATCTGTAGGTCAGACTTTACCTAGATTCTTCGCCCCTTGAATTATTATCGGGCTCAGAATGACGCGGTACTTCTGACAAATATCAGTTTGTAATTTTTCTTATTCTGATTTCGTTATTTTCGATGTAGATTTCTACTTTATCAAGAACGGGATTTATTCTGAGTCCGTCAAGGATTGCTTTTGGTACGACAACTCCCCAGCTATTCCCTATTTGAACCAATTTTTTTTCTATCATGTTACTACCTCTATAATAACATAGATTATAACATTATGAGCTTGATACTTTATACTTACACGTATTATAACATGCGTAAGTATAGGAGAAAATTATGGATAAAAATTTTATTAAAGATTTTAACGATATTATGAATATGTTTGAAGTTTCAATATATGCACAACGCTGGCTCGAAAGCAGCGGAAATCGTTCGTACGGCGCATATGACTCAATTATTGTTCAGAATGAATATCTGCTTAACAAGCTTCGTGTTTTATGCGTTAATTATCTTGGCGAGTGCTAAATCCGTCTGAGTTTTTAAATCCGTCAGGGTTGAATTATTGCAAATCACAAAGTCGGATTTCTGTATTTTTTCTTCCTCTGCTCCCTGTGATTGAATCCTTCTTAGTGCTTCTTCTTTTGTAAAATTATTCCGTTTCATCAGACGTTCAAGCCGGATATTTGAGTCGGCAGAAACAAAAATAACCTTATCAAAAAGACTGTCAAAACCGGTTTCAAACAGAAGCGGTATTGATATAAAAACAACCGGCAAATCCTGTTCGAAAATCTTTAAAATCTCCTGTTTTACCTGAGGGTGAATGATTTCTTCCAGCTTCTTTTTTAAATCAGGGTTTGAAAAAACTAATTCTCCGAGCTTTTTCCTGTCAATTTTTCCGTCTGTGAAAACATCATATCCGTAGAAATCCTTTAGGTTTTCAAGAATTTTATGTGCGATTTTGTCTGCATCATATACGGGATATTTTTCGGAAATTATTTTTTCCACCTGAGACTTGCCTGAAGCTATATTACCCGTTATTGCCGCTTTGAGCATATTCCCTCTTTATTTTTGCAATGTAATTTTTGAGTTCCTTAACCTGTTTAGGTTTGAGAGCTTTAACCTGACCTCTTTTCATACCTTCAAGCGTAATCGTTGCGTGCTGTATACGCTTGAGGCTTTCGACTTCATAGCCTAATTTTGCAAACATTTTTCTTATCTGGCGGTTTATTCCCTGATAAAGCGTTACCTGAATTGCGGAAGAATTTGTTTCTATTTCAACAGGCAGAGTTTCTGCGTAAGCTGTTTTCTTCTCTCCGGTATCAGTTTCAATTTCAATACCTTCAAACATTTTTTTCGCATTATCAGGCGTGAACTTACCGTTAATATGAACAAGATAGACTTTCGGAACCTTTATAGACGGGTGTGTCATATTATTTATAAGCTCGCCGTCATTTGTAAGTATAATAAGCCCGGTTGAGTCTTTATCAAGACGTCCGACCGGCTTGAGATGTCTTAATTCCGCAGGAATTATGTCATAAATAGTTTTTCTGTTCTTTTCGTCTTCGGATGTTGTAATATATCCTGCCGGTTTAAAGAATTTGTAATACTCAAGATTCTGCGGTCTTACGAGTTTGTTGTCCACATAAACCTTGTCCTTTTCTCTTACGTGAAAACCGAGTTCTTCCACAACCCTATCGTTAACACGTACTCTGCCCTCCAGAATAAGTTCGTCCGCTTTTCTTCTGGAACAAATTCCTGTTGATGCTATGTATTTGTTTAAACGGGGCATGATAAAACCTTTTCAAATGCGTTTTTCAAAACTTCCGGCATTCTTCTGTGCAGTCTGCCGTCGTTATGAACCGCTACAACTTCAAATTCAGCCTGCAAAAATAACTTGCCGCTTTCTTTGTTTCTTATTGTCTGCTCAAAAATAATTGTGACAGGTGTTATTTTCTTGACTTCGGTTTCGACAATAACAATATCATTGAGTTTGCCGGAGGCTTTGTACCTGATGTTCATATTTGTAACCGGAAGTACGATGTCCTGTTTTTCCAAATCAAGCATATTAAGCCCGACTGCTTCGCACAGGTCAACTCTTCCCATCTCAAGCCATCTTAAGTAAGAGCCGTGCCAGACGATTCCGAAAGAATCGGTATCAGAATAATAAACTTTTTGTTCAAATGTATGTTTCATAAGATTATTCTACCATGATATAATCAAGAATGTAAGGAGGGCAATATGAAATTTTTGCATACAATGATTAGAGTTAAAAATATTGATGAGTCTTTAAAGTTTTATACCGAAGTTTTGAATATGAAACTCGACCACAAAAAAAGACTTGAAGACTGCTGGTTATACTTTTTAACCGATGAATCCGGCTGCTGTCAAATAGAATTAACCTACAATGACGAAACTCCTCAAGGCGGTTATGATATTGGAAGCGGTTTCGGACATTTTGCTTTTGGCGTAGAATCTCTGGAGGATTTTACACAAAAAATTGAGAAATTAGGCTATTCATATCTTTACCCGCCGTTTGATTTAACCGGTAAAGGTTCAAAAATTGCGTTCATAAAAGATCCCGACGGATATGAAATCGAATTAATTGAACAGGTAAAATGGTAGGGGTAGGGGTAAATGTATTGGGTTATTACGTGAAACTACAGGTTTTGCGTCATCGTAGGGGTAAATGTATTGGGTTATTAAGTGAAACTACAGGTTTTGCGTCATCGTAGGGGTAAATGTATTCGGTCAAAAGTGTACCTACAAGTCTACCGTTATAATACGCTGCAATTTCTAAAAACTTAAAAAAGGCTGTGCGCAACCGTTACAGTCTTTTTTATTTTGTAATATTTCTTAACAGAAAGGCAATTCTTTAAGAAAAATTGACTTTATATATATGTATGGTTAAGAAATAAGGTAAGTAGATAGGAGGTTACTATGAACATTGCATTGAGAAAATTGGCTATGATTGAGCAGGAGATGATTAGAAGAGAAGAATCCGCAAGATTGGACGGATTTACCTGTCCTATTGATCATGCGCTCAAAGACAGAATTACAAAGTTAATGGATAAAGTAAGAACAATTTAGTTTTTTGTTTTTATTGATGCAAGATTAACAAGTTCTCTAAAGTCCGCATTATTAGCGACAAGTTTATCAAACGCTGCGATATCTGATATCTCAGCGTTTTTCATAAATACGATTTTATCTGCAAATTTGATTGTGGAAAGTCTGTGCGCAATTGCAATAATTGTTTTTTGACCTTTCAGGTCTTTCAAAACATTGCATATCTCATCTTCTGTTTTTAAATCAAGTGATGAAGTTGCTTCATCAAGAATTAAAATATCAGGGTTTGAATATAAAGCTCTTGCAAGTGCCAGACGCTGCTTTTGCCCGTGAGAAAAACCTGTCGAATCTATAAACGGATTTGTATAAATTCCGTCTTTAAAATTCTGTTCTATAAAATCATATAACTGTGCTTTTTTTAAAGCTTCAATTATCGCTTCGTCACTCTGTTCCTCTCCGCCGAAAGTGACATTTTCTTTTATCGTGCCGTTTATTACGGTAAATTCCTGAGGAATATAGCCGATTTTTAAAGGCATTTTGGCTTTTTCTCCGTCAATAAATATTTCTCCGGAGTTTGGACTAAAAAGTCCTGATATAATATCGGCAAGAGTTGTTTTTCCTGCACCTGAAAGCCCGGCAATTCCTATAAACTCTCCTTTGTTGATTGTAAGATTTATATTTTTAAGAACGGGTTTTCCAACTTCGTATTCAAAATTGATATTTTTTAATTCAATTTTGTCTTTCAGATGATAGAATTCTTTTTTCTGAAGCTCTTTAATGTGAGAGATGTCAAATTTTTCGCAAAGAGATAAAAACTCATCTACGATAGGTAAGGTCGAATTAATGCCGTTAAGGTTAACCTGTATTCTTGCGATTGTAGGCGAGAGTCTGAATATTGCCGAAACTATTACCGCAAAAGATGCGACCAGCCTGTCAGGTTCAGAAAAGTTCTCTATTGAAATGACCGATAATAAAACAAATAATAATATTATTATAAAAGGTTCTGTTATATAAGGCGGGATTGTGTTTAAGAAAAGTGTTTCCTGACCGATTTTAAAGAAGTTGTAAATAGCGGTTTTATAGTTATCAAAAAAGAATTTTTCGTTGTTTGAAACTTTTACACCTTTTATATTTAGTATTGCTTCGTTTCCTCTTTGATTATACATAGCGGAAGTTTCGCTGAGTTTTTTTGAAATTTTTGCAAGTCTTGGTTTGAATATGCAGTTTTGTATGCCGATAAGTAATCCTGCAAAAATCAGTGTAATTATTGTTGCAGCAGGAAACTTGATTATCAAAAACAGTGAGATTAGTGCAAAGATGAAAAAGTTAACGTCAAGATTAAGCAGTCTTAAAATGTAATTGCTTATAACATTCGGAATTAAAAAACCAAGAATATTTTCTTTTTGTGCAAGCGGAATCTTTGAACTTTCCTGATAGGAAGATGCAAGAAAATATTTCATAAAGCTCAGGTTAACCTCAGCTTCTACACTTTTGGTAAACCTTGCCTGCAAATATGAATAGAAAATCATGAAAACATTTTTCAAAAGAAACAGGATAATAATTCCGAGACCTATAATAATAGGAGAAGTTATCCAATTTTCTGAAGGTTCTTTTGAGAGAAGTTTCATTATAAAAGGATAAGTAAGTGCAACGCCGAATAATTCCAGTACTCCGACAAGAAAAGACAGGCATGAATATTTATAAAAAGAAGCCTTATTGTTTTTAAAATATTTAAAAAAAGTTCTGAATCTTCTCACACTAAAATATTACATTAAAAAAAAATTAATTTCACCGGTTCGGCTGATTTGTATGTTATAATCTTATTAAAGGTTAGAAGGAGGGAATATGGCTAATCCGATTTTAAATGAAAGATTTGCAGAACAGGAGAGAGTTTTGCAGGGAGAACCGATGACGGTTAACGGAACTATTCAAATTACCGCATTTCTCGGTATTTTGCTTGTTGCGGCTGCGGCTTTTGTCTGGTCTCGTTTTACGCTCGGTTACACTGACATGGCAATGAAGCTTACAGGCGGTGGTGCAATAGCAGGGTTCGTGGTTGCTTTAATAATTGCATTTACGAGGATAAAATACTTAGTACCTGTATATGCAGCTTGTGAAGGTCTATTCCTCGGCGGTATTTCTGCCGTATTTGAAGCATCTTATCCGGGAATCGTAGCACAGGCGGTTGTCGGAACATTTGCGGCATTATTTTCTATGCTTGCTTTGTATAAAATGAATGTTATCAGATGTACGGATAAATTCCGAAGTGTAATTTTTATTGCAACAGCTTCCATAGCGGTTATTTATCTGGTTAACTTTATCGGAGGTTTCTTCCATTTTGCAGTGCCGCTAGTTAATTCTTCATCGCTTTTTGGAATAGGTTTCAGTGCTATTGTTGTAATTATTGCAGCATTGAATCTTATAGTTGATTTTGATTTTATCGAAAGAGGCGCACAGAATTATCTGCCGAAAGATATGGAATGGTACGGCGCATTTGGCCTTATGGTTACAATTGTTTGGCTGTATCTGGAAATATTAAGACTGCTTGCAAAATTGCAGGATAGAAGATAGATTTTTTAACAAGCTTCTTTTATAATAAAAGAAGCTTGTTTTTTAAGGAGGGTAAAAGTGGCGGAAGTTTTAGCTTTTATATTGGGCGCAGTGATTGCGGGTGCTGTTGTTTATATAATTTACTCAAAGAAAATAATTTCTCTGAAGGAAGAATTAATAACTCTGAGTGCAAAATCAAAGTCTACGGAAGAATTGCAGGAAATTATCAAACGGGATTTTGTGCAGCTTGCAAATGAAACGATAAAGAATGAACAGGAGGATTTGAGAAAGCAAAACCGCGAAACTCTGGAAGAGAAAATCCTTCCTTTAACAAAAGAATTAGGTGAATTTAAGGCAAAGGTAGAAAAATTCAATCTCTCGGGTGTTGAAAATACTACAAAAATTGTCGAACAAATAGGGAATTTGGAAAAGAATAATAAAATTATTGAACAGGAAGCAAAGAATCTTGTTGAAGCTCTGACAAAGAATCAGAATGTAAAAGGTTCTTACGGCGAAAATCTGCTGGATACAATTCTGCAATCCTGCGGCATGGTGGAAGGTATCCATTATTCTAAACAGATGGTTATGACTTCAGCTAATCTTAGAGATAATGAAGAGCATATTGTAAGGCCTGATGTAGTAATTAATTTGCCTAACAACCACCATTTAATTATCGATTCAAAAGTTACTCTTACAAGTTATCTGGACTACATTAAAGATGAAACAAAGCTGAAAGAGTTTAAAACCGAGGTTAAAAAGAGAATTTCAGATCTTGCAAATAAAAATTACCAGAATGCGGGAGATCTTTCCCAGCCGGATTTTGTTCTTATGTACATGCCGGTTGAGACCTCAGTTAACCTTTTATACGAAGATTCTGACCTGATAAACAGCGCATATAAAGCAAATATTATTATTGTTGGGACTTCTTCTCTTCTTGCAACAATAAGGCTTGTAAATCAGCTTATGGCGCAGCAGAAGCAGAAAGAAAGCATCAGCCAGATAGTGAATGCCGGTACAAATTTGTACGAAACATTTGTACAATTCTGTGAAGATTTGATTGATGTGCAGAAACGTTTTGATGATGTAAACAAAAAATTAAATACAACAATAAACCGGTTCAGGCGCGGTAACAAAAACAAGCCTAGCCTGTTTTCTCAAGTTGAGGCGCTTAAAGATTTCGGGATAAGTACGAATAAAGAAATTCCTGAAAAATTGTTAATAGAGACAGAGGACGAAGATAGTTTGGAAGGTGTTTTTGCAAATGGCTAAAATTCTTGTGGTTGATGATGATGTTGCAATAAATGAACTTATAAAAGTAAACTTGGAACTTCAAGGCTACACTGTTGTTCAGGCGTATAACGGGGTTGAAGGCTTTGCAAAAGCCAAACAGGAAGAACCCTCTTTGATTGTTCTTGATGTCATGATGCCTGATGTTGACGGGTATACAATGGCGCAGAGAGTAAGACAGTGCCCTGAAATTTCCGAAACTCCGATTATTATGCTCACCGCTCTTTCAGAACTCAATAATAAAGTCGAAGGGTTTAATATAGGGGTTGATGATTATTTGACAAAACCTTTTGAAATTGATGAATTGATAGTAAGAGTTCGTGCACTGTTAAAAAGAACAAACCAGATTCCTAAGTCTTCTGCGGTGCGTGAACTTTTAACTTACAAAGAAATAACGCTGCTTCCAGAAGCATACAGTGTAAAAATAAATGATAAAATACAAAAACTTACCCCGATAGAATATGATATTTTTAATCTTTTATTTCAGAATCATGGCAATATGGTTTCAGGAGCAAGGCTGCTTAAAGAAATCTGGGGATATGAGCCGGATGATAATGTTGAAACAATAAGAGTTCACATACGTCATTTGAGAAGCAAAATCGATAAAATTTCCGACGGTAAAAAATACATAGAAACAATTTACGGCGGCGGATATAAATTAAACATTTAATGTAAACTTTTGTAAAAGAATCTAACAAAATTGAAATTCGCTATTTTGTATATACTTTATAAGTATACGAGGAGATGGCGGTATAAAATATATTAAATAGGAGAATTTTATGTTGGATTCTTATTTCAGATTTGAGGTTCCGGCAGATTTAGCGGCGTACTATCGTGTAACTAATGTGTTAAACAGGACAGAAGATAAGAACAATGTGAATTTTTGTTCAGACTTAGTTATTGAACGAGATGATGCGGGATGTGTAGCATCTATTAAGTACTATACTCCTGATAGAGAGCTCTCCAAAGAAGTTTGTTATAAAGGCAGTGAAATATGCAAGATTAATCATTACAGAGGCGGTATTTTATATTCTGAAGAGGTATATCAGGATGGTTATATTTCTTTGAAGAATGTATATCTGCGCAACGGTAATCTTGTACATACATATGAATATGAACATGGTAAAAAAGGCGAAGTTCTGAGTATCTGTAAGAAATCAGACGGCAGAGAAATTTTGGCCGTATATAAATATGACGATTTCGGCAGGATTGTAAAGCGCAGAATATTTTTAAACAGTGAAAAAGTGTTGGAGCAGCATTACGGTTATGATATTTTGGACAGAATAACCGCATATACCGATGATAACCAGCGTATTGTTGTAAGTAAGCTAGGTAAAAAAAATGAGTTGATATCTTATGTAATAACTGATAAAATGGGTAATAATATTAAGATAGATAATGATTTTATCGGACAAGAGTATAGATGCACACGTATAACACTGAACGGTCATTGCTCAACGGTAAAAAATACAAGCTATGTGGATAATGTTATGCTCAAAAAACCTTATACAAGCGAAGATGATCTGGATTTAATAATTGCTAATTTGTTTGGAAGTGCTGAAAGCTTTAGAACAGCAAGAGATAAATCTCTAGAAAATCATTCAACAGAAATGATAGAAAAAAATATAGAAATGCGAACGCTTCCTATTTCTATACGTAAGCGGTTGATGTATGATAAAGCAGCAAAAGTTTCATAAAAAAACAAAATGATGTTGACTCTTTTTCAACATCATTTTTTGTATTTTACAAAACCTTAATATTATAGTATAATTAAACAGGTAGTGAGGTTATCAGGAGGTTTTTATGAAGGAAGAGTTTACAACAAATTCAAGACGCTGGTATGATAAGGATCCGGTTTTATCTTCTGCAATGAAAACTTTAGAAGAGTCTGACGATGAGACTCAGATTAAAGTCGCATTAAACCTCATTAAAATTATTACCGAACATCATCTATCTAATACTGAGTATGAATCAGTTGAGGATATTGTTTCTGCGGCGGAAGATGTTATGGATGAGTCTAAGCACGGCCGCTGGTATGATTTGGACGGAACTTTAAGAACCGCAATCAGTTTACTCCAAAATTGCCCTGAATCAACGCGCGGGGTTATAGCTAAAGAAATGGCAAAAAATGTTATTGATATCATCAAAAAGGAAGAAGATGTTGATGATGTTGAAATAGAAGTTCCTGAAGAATAGCAAATTTTATTTTTAGAAGGTTTTCACTATACATAAAATATAGTGAGGTATCTGATGATTAAAATAAAACCGCAAGTTTTAACTGCATCCGTAAAATCGAAGGCTAATAAACCTGTTCAAAAGGATTTACAAAAAGAGCTTAAAAAAGCTTCAAAAGTTGAACTGGATTTATCCGGAGAAGAAAACGGATATTTTAAAGTCAATGGAAGAATTGTTAATATCATTTTCCCGAGATAAATTTTAATCTATATCAATCGGGCTTCTTTGTATAAGTTCAATTGCTTCACGTGCCGTAAATACCAAATCTTCAGGTATATTTGAGATTGTACAGAACTGCCTTAATACATCTACTACACGCTTAAAGCTTCTTACAATATCTCCTTCACCCATGTCAACTTCATCAACGATACTCTCCCACTCGGCTCCGTTAACCCACATTTCAATAAGCGGAGAATAAAAACCATTGATGTACATAGGATCTTCTACATCGTGATTTTTTTGTTTTTTGTCTAAATCCCTTTTTATGTCTTTGATTTTATTAAGTTTTTTTCTTACATTTGGAGAAAGCGGGAGCTGCGAATATAAATCTGCTCTCATATCTTCTGTTGTAATTGCACAGACAACGCTTGCCAGTTCTGCAGGAGTAAGTCCTTCTAAAACGCCGGAGAAAATAATTCTGGCTAAGAAAAGTTCGTTTTCGGAACGTAGTTGTGAAATTGTCACTCCCTGTTCGGTCGGATAATCATCTTTTATATAACCAAAATCTATTAATACTGCTCTGTGAGATAAAAACTTGTTCCAGAAAATATCTTTCTGTTTTTCGATTTCTTTATTTAAGGCTTTTTCTTTAGCTTTGTATCTTTCAAGAACATCGATGACTTTCATGTGCTTTTTGAATAATTTGCAAGTATCGCACTCGTAAGAATGCATTCTTTGCAGCATCATTTTTGTCTGACGTCCAAATTCTGCAGCCTCTGCGCTCAATGGACGGTTTTTCTTCTTCTCCTGCTTTTGGATTGTTTTGAATACCCGCCTGTTTTGTACGTACATTTCTCTTACTTTATTGTATTTAAGTAAATCCTCGTTTGTTTTTTTACAATAGCATTCAAAAGAATTGCATTCATTAATTTTTTCGTCGTATTCGGCTTTAAGAGCCAGATAAGGTTCTATTCTTGTATTAGAAGAGAAATATCCGAAACTTTTTAATACCAGCTCTTTAGCTTCTTCAAGTGTAAATCTTTGAAGCAGATTTAAAACCATGGAATAACTTGGCGAAAATTTACTCTCAAGCGGATTAGCATCACTCAATACGAGTTCCGCAACTTCTTCAGGTGTCTGGAACGGTGAACCTACAATTACAACATATCCGATTTCATCCATCCCTCTTCTGCCTGCACGGCCGGACATTTGCAGAAATTCACTCGGGGTAAGTGTTCTGTGTCCGGAATCGGTTCGTTTGCTAATTGAGCTTATAACAGTGGAACGAGCTGGCATGTTAATCCCTGCTGCGAGCGTTTCTGTTGCGAAAACTACTTTTATCAAGCCCTTTTGGAAAAGCTTTTCGACAAGCATTTTCCAGCCCGGAAGAAGCCCTGCATGGTGTGAAGCGACGCCGAGAAGCAGGTATTCGATATGTTTGTTTCTGTATAAATATGGATTCTCTGCAATGTATTCATCAATAATTTGCCTGATTTCTTGCTGCTCTTGCGGAGTTACCAGGCATAAAGATGCACATTTTTCCATCTGCTCATCGCATTTTTTTCTTGAAAATGTGAAATAAATTGCAGGAAGCATATTTTTTTCGTGCAGATTTCTTACAACATCTTTAACAGTATTTCTTTTTTGTACAGCTTTTCCTCGTTTAAATTCTTTTTTTTCGGGCTTAATTTTTTTATTTAAAGTTCCGTTAGGTGTTAAAAGCGGAAGCAGTGTATGCGGTTGGGACGAATCAAAGTAATAAAATCTTAAAGGAACAGGACGAAAATCAGTGTTAATAAGTTCTGTTCTGGAATGTACGGTATTAATCCATTCCGTTAATTTGTCTGCGTTTGCGACAGTTGCCGAAAGGGCGACAATTTGAACATTTGTCGGGCAGTAGATAATGCTTTCTTCCCACACTGTTCCTCGCTGTTCGTCGTTCATATAGTGAACTTCGTCTAATATAACGTATTTTACATCTTTCAAGTTATCAGTAACCGAGCCGAAATTTGTACCGTACAACATGTTCCTGAAAACTTCTGTTGTCATAACGACAATTTGTGCACCTCTGTTTATAGAGGTGTCTCCGGTCAGCAGACCAACCTTCTCATTGCCGTATTTCTCTGCAAAATCATTATATTTTTGGTTAGAGAGAGCTTTTAGAGGTGTTGTGTAGAAAACTTTTTCATTTTTTTCGAGCGCGCAGTGAATGGCGTGCTGTGCAATAACAGTTTTTCCTGCGCCTGTCGGAGCGCATACTACAACGCTTTTACCCTCTGATATACATTTACATGCTTCTTTTTGAAAATCATCCAATTCAAAAGGAAATTCGTACATAGAATAAATAAGACCTCTATTAACTATTCTCGCTTTAATTGTAACACAAAAGCAAGGAGGGGGTAAACTTTTAGGGTAAACTCTCCTTGCTTTTTTCAGGGTAATGTATTCCCAAATCTTTATTATAACAAGTTCAATGCAATACTTGGGGTCTGGTTTGCAGTTGCAAGTAATGTTGCTGATGCCTGCTGCAAGATTTGTGCCTGTATATAATTTGAAGATTCTTCTGCAACATCGGCATCTCTTAATGTTGATAATGAAGATGTAATGTTTTCTGATTGAACACCAATTGATTCGATAGCTGATTCAATTCTGTTTTGAGCAGCACCTAAGGTTGTTGTTCTTGCAGAAATTTCATTAATAACCTTATCGATTTCATCAAGCATAGCTGCTTGACCGCCGGTAATCTGTGTGCCGTCATAGCCGGCGCAAGCTTTTGCAATACCTTCCAATGTATTATCACCGCCAGGTACAGTTGCATAGTCTGTGAATAATGACTCAACATCGCCTTCTTTAAATAAAGATGCATCAAGTGCTATCTGGCTGGAAGCATCTCCGTATAAACCTACCTGTAATGCTATATCATTTTTCATTGAACCATCCATCATGTGAAGTCCGTTAAATTCGCAGTTAGCAGCGATACGGTCAATTTCTTCAAGCCTTGCTGTAATTTCTGATTGTATAGCTTTTAATGAATCAGAACCGTAAGTTCCGTTTGCAGCCTGTTCGGTCAAATCTCTTACACGCTGTAAGTGAGATGATACCAATGCATAAGTATCTTCCAAAGTTGTTAACATGTCTGCCCCTGTTGCTGCGTTGTCGGCTGCTACGTCTAATGAACCTAGCTGAGTTTCCCAGTTTGTTGCAATTGAATAACCTGCTGCGTTATCTGCTGCGTGGTTAATTTTGTAACCGGTGGTCATTCTTTCAATTGCCTGATTCAAAGAATTTGTAGCTTTGTTCAAGTTTGATTGAACGATGAGGGATGAAATGTTTGTGTTAATTGTAATTGCCATTTTTTACTCCTTTCTGGCGTCACATCCTACGAATGCGTCCTTGCATTTGTCTTTCATAATTGTTTAATTCCACACTTTCAGAATTTATAACGCTTTTGGGAGAATAAATTTACAAATTGTTACATTAAGGGGCTAAAATGCTTGTTAATGTTATAATCTTATAGATGGGAGTCGTATAGATGGGAAAGATAGTTATAGATAATAATCGTTGCAAATCTTGTTATATATGCACAATGACCTGTCCGAAGGGGCTTATTAAGAAGAGTGATAAGACAAACCGCCTTGGTGATTATATGGTGGAATTTGTTGATCCGAATAATGAGTGCATCGGCTGTGCAATGTGTGCAAAAAGATGCCCTGATTTGGCAATAACAGAAGTTTACAGATAGTGTCCGGTCGCTAGACAGGTAACGGAGTACAGATGACAGATAATAAAGAAAAAGTTTTAATTAAGGGAAATTATGCAATAGCTCAGGCGGCAATTAATGCAGGCTGCCAGTGCTATTTCGGCTATCCGATAACGCCGCAGACAGAAATCGGCGAGTATTTGAGCGGAAAAATGCAGGAGCTTGGAAGAGCTTATGTATGTGCAGAGAGTGAACTCGGCGCGATTAATATGGTTATGGGCGCCGTATCTACGGGAGTGAAGGCTATGACTTCATCTTCTTCCTGTGCCGTATCACTTATGCAGGAGGCTTTATCCTATGCAGCTTCCGATGAGCTTCCTGTTGTGCTTGTTAATGTTATGAGAACAGGCCCCGGATTAGGGTATATTTATCCTGCTCAAGGGGATTATAATCAAGCTGTTTACGGAGGCGGAAACGGGGATTACAAACTTATAGTTCTTGCTCCGTCTACGGTTCAGGAATGTGTGGATTTAACATATCGGGCATTTTATCTGGCTCAAAAATACAGAAATCCGACCATGATTCTGGCAGACGGACTTCTGGGGCAGATGATGGAGCCGGCAAGCTTCGGCGAATATCCGTATCCGGAAGTGGATGTCTCTTCGTGGGCTTTAACAGGAGCAAAAGGAAGGGCTGCAAGAAAAATTTATTCCGTTGCAACAGATGAGAAAAAACAAATTCAGCATATTTATGATTTGCATAAAAAATTTGAAGTAATTGCTGAAAATGAAACGACTTATGAAGAGTTCAATACGGAAGACGCTGATATTGTTCTTGTTGCATTTGGTTCAATGACAAGAAACATAAAGGCTGCTATGAATGTTTTAAGAGCAAAAGGCAAGAAAGTCGGCTGTTTTAGACCGGTTACACTTTCTCCGTTCCCTTATGATGCTCTAAAATCACTTGCAAATAAAGGTAAAGACCTTGTCGTTGTCGAGATGAATATGGGGCAGATGCTTAAAGATGTTAAGTATGCGGTAGAAGGCAAGGTTAATGTAAGTTTTGTAAGCAGACCGTGCGGAGAGTGGTTGAGTGTGGAAGAAATTGTTGACGCTGTAGAAGATATTATGGCTTCCGGTACCTCTAAATCAATTCAACCGGGCAGTGCAAAGGAGGTAAGCTATGCTACAGCAAGAGCTTAAAGAGGAAAATAAAAATATGCAGCAAGTGTTCAGTATCCCTAAATCAATGAAAAAAGATTTCAGATATACTTTTTGCCCCGGCTGTGACCACGGTATAGCTATCAGGCTGGTGGCAGAAGTTATCGACGAACTTGGAATCAGAGAAGACATTATTTCTTCAACTTCTGTAGGATGTGCGGTATTTTTGTACGACTTTATTGATATAGATTGTGTGGAAGCTCCTCACGGAAGGGCGCTTGCTTCCGCAACAGGTGTTAAGAGAGCAAGACCTGACAAAGTTGTATTTACATATTCAGGAGACGGTGATTTCGCTTCAATCGGGCTTGCGGAATCTATGCATACGGCTTTGAGAGGCGAAAAAGTAACAAGTTTTTGTATAAATAACACAACTTACGGAATGACAGGCGGTCAGCTCGGGCCTACAACAATGATGGGGCAGGTTACGACAACTTCGCCGACCGGAAGAAACAAAGAGTATTTCGGATATCCGATTAAGGTTGCGGAACATATCGCATTGTGCGACGGAACAGCTTATTCTGCAAGGGTTGCGCTGGATTCCGTTCCACACATAAATGAAGCTAAAAAAGCTATCAAAAAAGCTTTTCAGGTTCAGCTTGACGGGCTTGGATTCGGGTTTGTGGAAATCCTTTCTTCCTGCCCTACTAACTGGCATCTTTCTCCTGAGGATGCTCACAAGAGGGTAAAAGAAGAAATGATTCCTGTATTCCCTCTCGGCGTATTTAAAGATGTAACGGAGAGTAAGTAAATGGAGACAAATTTCATATTAGCAGGTTTTGGCGGTCAGGGTATTTTGCTTGCGGGAACGGTTCTTGCAAATGCTTTTATGCTTGAGGGGAAAAATGTAACCTGGTATCCGTGTTACGGTGCAGAAATGAGAGGCGGAACGGTTAACTGTGAGGTTGTTGTTTCTGATACGGAAGTAAGTTCGGTACACAAGCAGGATACGGATTATGCACTGGTTTTGAATCAGCAGTCATTTGACAGATTTGTTTTGAGGGTTAAAAAGGGCGGTACAATTATTGCAAATTCAACGCTTGTTGCTCAGTCAAAGCCAAGAAACGATATAAATTATGTTTTTGCGCCGATGGGGGATATTGCTAACTCTTTAGGTACAAGTAAAGTTACAAATGTAGTATCTTTAGGTGTTCTCTCATCTGTTTGTAAAATTGTTTCAAAAGATTTTCTGGCAAAGGGTGTTGCAAAGGTTCTCGGAGAAAAGAAAAAGGATTTGCTTCCTCTTAATGAAAAAGCCCTTGTTTCAGGATCAGAAGCTTTGCTTACTAAAGTTTAAATTTCCCCTCGCCCTAAGTACTTCCGGACAGGTAGTTTCTATTCTGGCTCAAATGCATTTACCCCCACCCCTAAGTACTTCCGGATGGGTAGTTTCTATTCTGACTTAGATGCATTTACCCCCGCCCCTGTTTGTAATAAAATACCTATATACATTTAATTAAGGGGAATTATGAAAAAAGTTTATATAGAAGTAATGGGCTGCCAGATGAATAAGTCTGATGCAGAAAGAATGTACGGAATGCTTGAATATTTGGGATATTCAGAGACTGAAAATCCTAAAGAGGCAGATTTACTAATAATAAATACGTGTTCAATAAGGCAATTGTCCGAGGATAAAGCTTATAGTGCAATTGGCGTCTGGGGCAAATGGAAAAAGAATAAGCCGGATTTGAAGATTGTATTTGCCGGTTGTGTTGCGCAGCAGGCAGGTGAAAATATTTTAAAACGAGCTCCTTATGTAGATTTAGTTTTGGGAACACAAAGAGTTTATGAGCTTCCTGAACTTATAAAAAGGATTGAAGCAGGAGAAAGGCTCGTTTCTGTTGAAGAAATACCTTATGAAGAATCAGATATAAAGATTAATAGAGTAAAAAGTGTAAATGCCTGGATACCTATTATGGAAGGTTGTAATAACTTTTGTACGTACTGTATTGTGCCTTATACAAGAGGTAGAGAACGTTCTAGAAAGTCTGAACTTATTATAAGTGAAGTTAAAAAAGCTCTAAATGAAGGTTTTAAAGAAATAACGCTTTTAGGACAAAATGTTGACAGCTACAAAGGTGAAAATGAGGGCGAAAATTTATCGTGGTTATTGAGACAGATTAACGCTCTTGAGGGCAAATTCAGGATTCGTTTTGTGACTTCATATCCGACGGATATAACGGAGGAATTGATTGATACGGTGATTGAATTGGATAAAGTCTGCGAATATTTTCATATTCCGATGCAGTCCGGCGATGATTATATCTTGAAGAAGATGAACCGCAGGTATGATTATGCGACTTATAAAAAGATTTGCGACAATATAAGAAGCCGCATTCCTGATGTTACGATAACGAGTGATTTTATTGCGGGATTCCCGGGAGAAACGGAAGAGCAGTTTGAAAATACTCTAAAAGCAATGACGGAATTGGAACTGGATTATTCAAACACGGCTGCATATTCTCCACGAGAAAGGACTGTTGCTGCAAAGTGGGTAGATTTGTATGTGCCGGAAGATGTTAAGACGGAGCGTCTTGCCAGACTAAATGAACACAACAGGGAGTGCTGTCTTAAATCCAATCAGAAATATGTAGGGCGTGAGATGGAAGTCCTTGTCGAAAAATTTGAGGGGGTAAATGATAGGGGAGAAAATATTATTACAGGCAGGACAAGGAATAATAAAATAGTCCACATTCCTTATGATAAAGATATTACGGGTGAGTTTGTAAACGTAAAAATAACTTCCGCCCGTACCTGGTACCTGAGAGGGGAGATGATAAAGTGAGTCTAAAAAACAAACTTTTGATACTCGTTTGCGGAATTTTTGCAATTTTAGTCGTCTCAAGCAGAGAATATCCTCGTTGGCGAGGAATAATTACCCATCAAGAAATTTTTTCATTTCTAGTATTGTGCAGCATAATGCTGTATCTTGTATGGATAATAAGAAAATTTTTAGTAAAATAATTTAATATTCCCCTCTCCCTCCGGGAGAGGACGCAGATGTAGGAGCATAAGTGACGTACAGATGCGGGTGAGGGTACATGAATTACAAAACAAATATAGCAAGAAATTTAAGAAAAAAATTCAACAATACAAGAAAGAAGGTTATGGAATTTGTTGAAAAATCGACAATTTCATAATTTGAAGTTCAAAAGGCAATATCCAATAGGGAATTATATAGTTGATTTTGTATGTGTACAGGCTATGATTGTAATTGAGATTGATGGTGGACAGCACAATACATCAAGATGTCTTGAAAATGATAAAAAGAGAACAGAGTATTTAGAAAGTTGTGGTTATAATGTTATAAGATTTTGGAATAGTGAGATATATGAAAATATAGAAGGGGTGTTGAAAACGATAGAAGCTCATATCCCTCACCAAGAACACTAAGGCGCGTTCTCGCTTGCCAAGTGTTCTATCCTCTCCCAAAGGGAGAGGGGTAAGTTTAAATAATAGAAGGATTTTTTATGAAAAATGTCAGACAATCTAATGTAAATATTCACAAAGATGCTTGGGTTGAGATTAATCTGGAATCACTGGCGCAGAATATTCTTGAAATTAAAAAAGGGGTTCCTGCGGATAAAAAATTTATGGCAATAGTAAAAGCTGACGCTTACGGGCACGGTGCTGCTATGCTTGCGCAAACGATGCTGGCGTCCGGTGTTGATGCTTTTGGTGTTTCTTCGGTAGATGAAGGTCTGGATTTAAGGAAAGTTAAAATAAAAGCTCCGATACTTGTGGTCGGAGCAATTCCACTCTGGGCAATTGAATCTGCTGCACAAAACAACATTGCGTTTTCAATATTCAACGCCGAACACTTAGAAGCCTGCAAAGATGTTTACGAAAGAACAGGAATAAAGCCAAAGGTGCATGTCAAACTGGATACCGGCATGAACAGAATCGGCGTGCGCTCGGAAGACGGAGTGAAATACATAGAAAAAGTGCGTAAATCTGATTTTGTCAGCTTTGAAGGTGTGTTTACACATCTTGCCTCAGCAGAAGAGCCTGAAGAAACAAAAAAACAAATCGACAGGTGGCATAGTGTTGTCGACAACATAGACACTACAGGGCTTATTCTTCATATACAAAATACTGCAGCGACTTTTGCATACGACATAAAATCCAATATGGTAAGAGTCGGAATATCTTTGTACGGGCTTTATCCTGATTTACCGGAAAAAGTAAACTATAAACCGAAATTAAAACAGGTGATGGGTTTGAAAGGCAGAATAACTAATATTCACGAAGTTAAAGCCGGAGAAGGCGTAAGTTATTCTCATAAATTCATAGCCTACGAACCGGCAAGAGTTGCGACTATTCCTATAGGCTACGCAGACGGAGTCTCAAGAAACCTCTCAAATAAGATTTACGGACTTATTAACGGGCAAAAGGTCAGACAAATCGGTAACATAACCATGGATCAAATGATGTTTGACCTTGGAGAAGTTGACGCTCAGGTCGGTGATGTTATAACTCTTCTGGATGATAAAAATTTATCCCTTGATAGTTGGGCGGAAATATTGCATACTATTAATTATGAACTAACCTGCCGGCTCAAGGTAAGATTGCCGAGAATATATGTAAGATAGGATTCCAAAGGAGGAAGTTATGTCAAAATTTAAATTCATTTTATTAGCAGCAGCTTTAATAATGCCGTTTTCTGTAATGGCTGAAGATATTATTATTCCTCCTAAGGCGGAAAAGGTTAAAGAAACTGCGCAGCCTGCTGAAATTCAAAACCTGAATCAGTATTTTGAATACCTTCCAAATGCCGTACATAACAACTGGACTCCTTATAAGGCCAATGCGGATTATGAAGTAACAGTTCAGTTCAGAGTAAAGAAAAACGGTGAAATAACAGATCCTGTTATTGTAAAATCAACTAACGAAAAAGCAAATTCATCTGTTATTAATGCCGTTAAAACCGCTGCGCCTTACAAGCCTCTGCCTGCAAAATTTCCTGGTGATAGTGTAAATACGCAGGTTGAATTAAGATATATAAAAAATTAGTATTTCTTTCCGACAAGTGAGGTGTGAGCCAGATTTTCTATTGTATCATCAAGCGGCTCAGGTTTTGAACCCAGTGCTAACTCTAAAAGATAGTCTGCAAATTGCGGGTTTTTAGGCAGGAATGAGCCGTGTATATAAGTTCCAAATACATTTTTGTATCTTGCACCTTCTGTCTTATCCCGACCGTTGTTTCCATTGCCGGTTAACATTTTCCCAATAGGCTCTGTTTTTCCTTCTAAATAAGTAAGTCCGCTGTGGTTTTCAAACCCTACGAGCGTATCAGGCTCTACAAGCTCCGTTTTTACCGTGACATTTCCGATAAAACGTTTATTCCCTGCAACGGTATATGCATCAAGAAGACTTATTCCTAAAAGTTTTTCGCCGTTATGCGGCTGGTAATAATGTCCCATAAGCTGATATCCGCCGCAGATTCCGAGAAAAACCGCCATTCTGTCGCGTTCTGACTGCAAAAACTCTTTGTGTTTTTGTAACTCTTTAGAAACTTCAATTTGCTCCTTGTCCTGACCGCCGCCGATAAAATAAATATCATGCTCTCCGATTTTATCGCCGATATTTATTTCATCAATTTCTAATTCAATACCGCGCCATTCGCACCGCTTTTTCAGGGTAATAATATTCCCGATATCGCCGTAAATATTTAAAAGTTTCGGATAAAGATGTGCAAGCTTCAGTTTTTTCATCTTATCCCGCCATTTCGTGAATTAACTTTACGGACTTTTGACGTTTATTCGTATGAATTTTTATATAATCATCAAGCAAGTCAAAGCATACCTGACAAACTTTTTCTGTTGCTTTTCTGTCATAATCGCTTTCGTAATCAAAATCAAATTGGAGCATTGCCTGCATAAAATCTCTGATTTTATTGTGCATTTTTAAGCGGACACCGAGATGTTCGTTGCATTCTTTGCAAATAATGCCGCCCATTGATGATGAAAAATACATTTCTTCATCAAGAACCTGTTCTCTACAGCAAAGACAAGTATCGAGCTCTACGCAGAAGCCCATAATAAGCAGAATTTTTAGTTGAAACTTAATTGCAGCAATAAGCATGTCCTTTTTTTCTTTAGCCTCAGCTATTCTCGCCAGAGCTTTGTAAAGCAGATTATAAATCTCTTCAGAGACGGATTCAGAACCTTCGCCAAAATTCATTACAACTTCAGAAACGTAAGAAGATAGCATTAATTTATCCATATCTTCCCGTGTTTTTCTAAAATGATTAACGGTTTGTGCCTGAACAATCGTATCCATAGAACGCCCTTTTATGAGCTGCAGTGAATTGGCAACCAGCAAATCCATTCTGGCACCAAGCTTACTTTTAGGCTTTTTTATACCCTTGGCAACACCTTTGATAAGCCCGTTTTCTCTGGAATACATTACGATTATTTTATCTGCATCGTTTAAATTGTATGATTTTAGGTTAATTGCTTCCGTTACGTAATTGTTATTCATAATAAGCTTTTGTACCCAGGTATACTCCTCTGAATATTTTTTCAAGTTCCGGAACATCGTTAGAACTATTGATGGCTTCTTCTTGTGAAATAAATTCTTTATTTACAAGAGTTGCCAGTGAAGAGTTCATTGTAATCATATCATCAAGAGTGTTTTCTCTTAAGGTATCGTAAATCTTTTCAGTATTATCCTTAATAAGGTAATCTTTAATAGTTGATGTTACAACCATTATTTCGCATGCTGGGAATCGTTTCTGCAGCCTTTCCGAATATACCAGCTTTTGTGCAATGGTAGCTCTTAATGTTTCGGATAATTGTCGTCTTATAAGGTGTCTGTTTGCTTCATCAAACATATTTACAACTCTGTTTATTGTTTGAACGGCGTCATTTGTGTGAAGCGTAGAAAGTACAAGGTGTCCGGTTTCAGCGGCTTTTAATGCTGCTGCCATTGTGTCTTCATCACGAATTTCGCCGATAAATATGATATCAGGGTCTTGTCTTAGTGCAAACTTAATACCGTCAGCAAAAGATTTTGTATCAACTCCCAATTGACGTTGTGAGATAATACTGTTTTTACATTCAAAAACGTATTCGACCGGATCTTCCAGTGTTATAATATGCTTTGCTTTTGTTTCATTAATATAGTTAATTAATGAAGCTATTGTTGTGGATTTTCCGCATCCTGTAGGACCGGTAACAAGAATAATTCCGTTAGGGTGATCAATAATAGATGGCATTACATCTGGTAAATTTAAATCTTTGAGAGACGGAATTTTATAAGGAATATTTCTTATAACAAGGGCTGGCATGCCAAGCTGTCTGTTATAGTTGATTCTGAATCTTGAATAACCTTTAATTTCGTACATAAAATCTACATCCAGAAGAGTTAAAATCTTATCTCTGATTGTAGTAGGTGCAATATCTAATATTGCATTATCAATATCCTCTTTTGTTAAAGGGGCAGTATTTGCTTTCTTTATAAATCCGTTAATTCTCAGATACGGAGAATGCCCTACCATTAAGTGTTCATCAGAAGCACCGGTTTTCACAGCCTGTTTTAGAAACTGTATTATGCTAAAAATCTCTTCCATTATTCTCTCCTCTATACATAATAAAATCGTATCATTATTAATTGATTTTGACAATAACTTTACAAAAAAAAAGAAACCGGCTTTTTAAAGCCGGTTTTATAATTAACTTAAGTTGATTAGAAGTCTTATTCATTAGCAGGAATAACTACATCCTCCTCCTGAGAAGCCGCCGCCTGATGAAACAGATCCGGTTGATACTGATGCAGATGCAATTGATCCGCAAGATTCGCCGCTGCCTGCGTAAGCAATTGATCCGCAAGATTCTGAGCCTGAATAAGCAATTGTTCCGTTTGTTTCACAGCTTTCTCCAAAAGCCATGATTGCTGCATCACTCGGACCTGAGTAGAAACTGCAGGTATCAACGCTGCCTTCGCCCGAAGAAGGTGTGATAAGTGATGTGTTATTAGAAATTAAATGAGTAGTCTTAGGTGTTGAGTCTGCTCCTATGAATTTGAAGCAGGTGCTTTGTTTTTCGTCTGATGAACTGATTGTTAGCATAACCTTAATCCTTACTAATTGTGTTTACATATATATAAAGTAAAAAAAAAGAGTCTAATTTCAGAACTCTTTTTTTTCTTTACAATTGTTAACAATTATTTTTTATGCCTGTACTTCATGGTGTTCTTTGTAATCATATGTTCCGGGGAATGCATCTACGCCTGTAGTCTTTTTCGTTACGTAATATTGTATTTTAGGAATATAAGTGGAGAGCATTGCGGCTGCAAAACCAAAGCCTGCAATAAAATTGAGGCAGCTTAAACCAAGGTTTTTCTTCTGTGCTTTTGCCAGAATATCCTGTGTAACTTTTCCGTCCTTGGCTGATTTGCAAATGGTCTCAACATAGTGTTCCATCTCAGATTTTAGTTTGTAAAGTTTTTTGTTGGAAATGTATCTGAATTCTTCTTTATGTGTACCGCCTGTGAATTCGGTAAACGCTTTATCAAGGAATTTTGGATCATTGATTTCCGCTTTGTTAAACGAATCAATAAGCTGCTGTTTGGTAAGAACAGCTTCTCCGACTCTTTCCGGTTGAAGTTTTGACATTTCTCTTGCTCTTGCTAGAATTTCCGGATCTTTTACAACTTTTTCAACTTCACTTAGTTTTATAACTTCCAGCGGCTGTTTTTTTCTAAACTTCTCCCACCCGGATTGTTTTGCTGATTCAAATTCTAAACCTTCAGGCAATGTTATATTTTGTCCCAGAACTGCTTTTCTGAATTCTTCAACACTCATTTCTCTGTCTTGCAGAAATTCGGAAAGCCGCCCTGTCAGAAGCTGTGCAGTGGACGGGTTGAGCCTTGTAGCTTTCCCTGATTCAATAAGGTTCATAAGATTTATGACATGTCCCTGTGCCCACATATAGAAGTAAATTGAGCCGATATCTCTAATTGCAACTTCTCTTCTTTCTTCTTTGCGTCTTGCATTATACATACGCCCGCCGGCGATACCTACGTCACTTGAAAGAAGTTTACCTGTATTAGTATTTTCGATAGCATTTGTAAATGCATTTATTGCGTTTATACCTGCACCTTTGAAGGACGGATTCTGACCTGTTTTTGTTTCCGGCTGGCGGTTTCTGTTATGTATAACGTGTCTTGTAAGTGCCTGATTGACTTTTGGTACAACGAATCCGATAAATAAGTTCGTTATAATAATACTTGAAAGAACTTTAGCACCCTTTATTAATGCAACCTGTTTAGGTGAAAAACCCTTTGGTGCAACTTTTGTCATAAAGTTTTCAAATGGTGTTCTTAAAACTTTGTCAGTTCCGACATCAAAATATGCATTTGGTTTCTTGAGAATCTTTGCAACAATTTTATCCCCAAGTTTGTTCATAGCTCCGACTCCGCTAAGCCAAACGATAGAGCCCATTGTCTCTTCTATAAATCTTTCTCTTGCCTCATCCCACTTGCCTCTTTTATACGCTTGATAGGTTCTCCCTGCGACGACTGTTCCTTCCAGCGCTACAATAGGTGCCATGGCATCGGCTTTTGTCATCTTGGTTAGTGCTGTTGAAAATTTTCCTGATACAGTACTGGGATTCAAAATAAAACCCTTTCATTTATATATTCGGTCAGTAGTATAAAAATCGTGAAGAAATCTTTTTGTCTATTCTAAGCTAAAATGTTACAAAAGTAAAAAAATGTTTACAATTAACTTAAAAAACTTGAAAACTACTTGTATTTAGATTTTGTTTTATTTATGATTAATGTAAAATTAGTACAGATAGTCAAAATATAAGGAATAGCAAAAATGAATCCTATTATTAAGAATTTAGAAGCAGAATACACAACAAGAGAATTACCGGATATGAATCCCGGCGATACAGTTCGTGTATTCGTTAAAATCGTAGAAGGTAACAAAGAAAGAATACAGGCTTACGAAGGAACTATTATTGCTGAACACGGTTCAGGTATCAATAAAACTATTACTGTAAGAAAAGTATTTCAGGGCGTTGGCGTTGAACGTGTGTTCTTAGTATATTCTCCGCGTATTGAAAAAATCACTGTTCAGAGAAAAGGTGATGTAAAACGTGCTAAATTATACTATTTAAGAGAACGTTCCGGCAAAGCTACACGTATTAAGGAAAAAATCGAAAAAAGATAGAGGTAAATGGGTAAGGGGTAAATAATAAGGTGAAATGTGATGGCTAAAGAAAAATTACATATTCACTGGTATCCCGGTCACATTGCTAAAGCAGAGCGTCAGCTTAAAGAAAAATTAAATTTAGTTGATGTAATCATAGAAGTACGTGACAGCAGATTACCTATATCAAGCAGTTATTCAAACATAAAGAAGCTCTTGGGTGATAAACCAAGGCTTCTTTTGTTGAATAAAGCGGATTTGACTGATAAAAACGAATTAAAAAAGTGGGTGGATTATCTTAGAGAAACAACCGGATGCCCTGTTATAATTACAGAAGCTAAGGGCAGCAAAGATTTGAATCAGGTTGTTAAAACGGCGGTTGAGCTTAGTGAACCAAAGATTCAAGCTCTTATGGCAAAAGGGCTTTTGAGACGTCCTGCAAGAGCTATGGTTGTCGGAATGCCGAATGTCGGAAAATCAAGTATTATTAATAAACTTACAAAATCATCAAAGACAAAAATCGGAGCAAAGGCTGGTGTTACGCGTCAGCAACAGTGGGTAAGGATTAATCCTAAATTGGAACTTCTGGATACTCCGGGGATAATTCCTACACGTCAGGATAATCAGGAGCAGGCTGTAAAGCTGGCTTTTGTAAGTTCTGTGTCAGAAAATGCCTATTCTCCCGAACCTGTTGCACAGGCGCTTTTGGATATGCTGGCTGATAAACAGGAAGTTAAAGATTATTACAAAGTTGATAAATTAAAACTTGAAAATATTGCGCTTGAACGTAAATGGATTCTGAAGGGTGAATCTCCTGATACAGAGAGAACTGCTATTTATGTTTTGAAAGATTTTAGAGAAGGCCGCCTCGGCTTATTTATTCTTGATGAAATGCTGCCGGAGGTGTAAATCATAAAAGAATTAATATCATTGCGCCGGATATCATTATCAGCGAGCCGATAATTTTCTTTTTGAAGTTTTGTTCATGGAAAATATTTACCCCTAAAAATACGCTAAGCAGAGTCGATAATTGAAATAGCGCAAGCGCGTAAGCTACGTTCATTCTTGCGAATACAAAATTTGTCGAATACTGCATAATACCAACCGCTAAAATAAGTAAAATCTGGTATTTGTAATCTTTGATAACAGGCTTATTTTTAGATATCAAAACAAATAAAGAGGAGAATATAAGTCCTGAGATGCTCCAGAGAATAAAGCAATTCACAGCGCCGCAGAGAAGTATTATCTTTTTAATAAAAATAGCTTCTGTTCCGGAACAGATTAGGGCAAGAACCCTGTATAGAATTGCAACTCTGTCAGCTTTGCCGTGAATATCCAGTACAAAATATGTTCCCGCAATAATCAGCAGTATGGCTAAAATCGCAGAGGCGGAGGGTATTTCTTTTAGAAAAAATATTCCGAATATAAGTGCTACAACTGGCTTATAGGAATTAATCGGCGCAAGTGTTGAGAGCTCTCCGATTGATAAGGCTTTGATGATAAAATAATTGCCAGCAGCACCCAATGCTCCCATGATTAAAACAAGCGGGATTATACCGGCTGAAATGTCTTTTAAAAACCAGATACAGCTGAGGCATAAACCCAGATATGTATAAAAATTAACAACAGAAGACCTCTGCCCTTTGTTTGTTAAAATCTTTTGAAAGACATTAAGATAAGAGTTAGAAAGGATTCTGATTAATATGCCAAGACAAGTATAAAACATGATTCTATTTTATATCAAATACATTATATAGTTGGTATCTTTGTTTAAAACAAATGTTATAATCAACATGCTATTACTGTACTCTTGTTGGCAGCATATTTTAATGCTCTGGCTTTTATTTTTGCTAATACAGAAGCTTTTACTTCTTTTCTTCAATTTGAAAAAGCTACGAATCTTATAAAAAATAATATGGGAAAATATTGCAAGGGATTAATTATAATGATTATTGTTTTTGTAATAACAGAAGTGATTAATTACATTTTATCTGCGGTATTTAAGAATACAGGCATGTTTATAAAGATTTTAATACCTACAATTTTTACTACATATACAATATTTATAATTTCATTTGTTATTGCAAAATCTATTAGTTCAGAATATGCTGATGAGCTACGGAACAGTTGTTTAAAGTTTTAAATTCTAACCGTATTTACCCCCATCAATGACGCTAAACTTGTAGTCTTACTTACCGGTCCCAATACATTTACCTCTAAAAAAAACCACCCGGTGTGTGTCTCGAGTGGGTTTTGTTTTCTGCATCCTAATGGTCTTTTTAGTGTTTATTATCTAGGAGTTTATATGATTTTTGGGGTTATTAGTTTTTGCTATTTAGTGTTTCGACTACACTTAAAGTGTGTAATTATATTATTGCACATAAGAATTTTAAGTCAAGGGGGGAATATAAATATTTTTAAAAAATGTTTTAAAATCCGAAGAATGTTTATGGGAAGCGGGTTTAAATGCTTTACAAAACTTAATATTAGGTAAAATAATAAAGGGTATTAATAATTGTAATTAATACCCTTTATATTAAATATATAATTTTTCAAGAAGCTTATTCTTCAGCTGCCAGAGATTGATATCCTGACTTGTGGGTTTTAAGAAGTACGCCTCTTTTTGAAGTTTTGATAAACTCAATCATTTTCTCTATGTATTCATTCATAGGTATTTCAGCTTTAATCTTTTCGATTGCCTGAGTTGTATTATATTCTTCGGAAATAAGAAGTTTGAAGGCTTCATTGGTGGCTGTTCTGACTTCTTGCGGTACTCCTCTGCGTTTCATTGCGATAACGTTTAGTCCGCGCGGAACAGGCGGTCTGCCTTCACCTTTTGAGTAAGGAAGGATATCCTGTCTTGAGGCGGAAAAACCGCTTATGATTGCCATGTCACCGATTCTGATATTTTGATGGAATACGCTCATGCCGCCTACGAATGCTCCGAATCCGACATGAACATGTCCGCCCAAAGTTACCAGGTTTGCTAAGATAACCTGATCTTCAAGCACACAGTTATGAGCGATGTGTGATCCGACCATTAACAGGCATTTGTTACCGATTCTTGTTGTAAAATCTCCACATGCTGCACCTCTGTGAATAGTTACGTTTTCTTTTATGATAGTTTCATTTCCGATAACAACTTTTGTAGGTTCGCCTTTGTATCCGAGATCCTGCGGTTCTGAACCGATTGTTGAGAATGGAGAAATTGTACAATTTTCGCCGATTTCTGCAAATTCAATATAAGCATTTGCGATAACTCTTGTTCCTTTTCCGAGCTTAACTCCTTCTCCGATAACTACGTTTGGTCCTATTGTTACACCTTCTGAAATTTCTGCAGACGGATGAATAACTGCAGATGGGTGAATTGAACATTTTTCAATAACAGAATTTGTCATTTAATTTCTCCATACTATTATCACTTACAATTCAAGTATATTACAAAAAACGGCAGAAACGCCAAATATTTACATAATCTTTATGTGATATTTAACGTTTCTGCTGCTTTTAATTAATTATTAAGCTTTGCTGACAAGCGATTTGTTGAACATTTGCTTGTAGTATTCCATGTTAATATTCAGATTTTCGCCTATTTCAAAAAGCATTACAAGCAAGTCCCTGTCTGCCTGGCATGAAACACTGTTTATTAACTCTTCAATGTTGGTAACAATTTTGGAGAAGTAGTAATTTTGTGCTTCTGCAATATCTACTTTAATTTCCAGTTTAGCAATACAGTCAAGCAGTTCAAGGGTTGCTTCTACCTGCTGTAAGTCAAGTGCATAGGAAAGTCTGTTGATATTTTGTGCAATTTTTTTGCTGAAAATCTTTGAAGTAGGTGTTTTATCAATTTCAATACCGATTCTTTTTGCTTCAAAGTTAATATCGGAGGCCTGTTGAATAATATCGTTATCCAAAAATCCTCTAGAATCTACGAACAGGTCGTTAAACTGCTTGGTAAGTACATATTGTGCTGAAATTTTAAATTCTTTCGGAATTTCGAGTCCGAGTGTCTGCATCTGGTAGATAGAACCTTTTCCTTCGTTGTACATAGATTCGTATGTGTTTGCAAACAGTTGTAACTTGCCTTTAAGCATTGTTTGAAGAATTTTGCGGCGTTCTTCGATAAATATGTCTTTGAGTGTAAAGTATTCTGAACCGAAGTAATTATCAATGCTTCTGATTATTTCAGTAAGCGGTGATACAAGATATGTTCTTACGAGTTCTTTTTGAATGTCTTCAAAGTTTTCTGAAAATTCTTTAATTGCGCAGTGGAAATCTCCGCCTGAGAATTGGAGCATTGCAAAAATCATATTGGATTTTTCCAGAGTTACTTTTGATTCAACCTCAATATGGCCGATAACCAGCTTGGAATTTCCTTTGGTAACAGTTTTGTAAGAGTGCTTACGGATTTTGTAGCAATAAACGGTTTCTTCATCTTCAATTTCTGTATAAAGAGAAGATATTGCCCACAGACTTACCATCTGCTTTGCTGTAACAACTGACGGTTTAACAAATTTTTCAAACACGTCTTTTCCCGTGCCGAATTCAGGAATATTGCTTTTAGCTTCTTTTAGGATTTCCAAAAACGGAGTTTCCAGATCTTTTCTCATAAAAGATTTTGCAAGCTGCATTACTCTTGCAGCGTATTTCATTATCTGAACCGTTTCGATACCGGAAATTTCAGAGAAGAACCAGCCGCAGCTTGTATACATAAGCATTGCCTGTCTCTGGATTTCAAGAAGTTCCATTGCTCTGACTTTTTGTTCATCGCTTAATTCAGGCAGGAAATATTCTTCCTGAAAATTCTTAACGCTTATATCGCTTCTGTCCAAGATAACGCTTATGTAATTTTCTCTTGCATCCTGCGGATTTTTGAAGTATTTTTTGCCCTGTTTGTGATAGAGAGCAGACATTTCATCTCGCAGAAAATCAAGCGCATTTCTGAGCGGTTTTCTCCATTTCTGGTTCCAGCCCGGATGTCCGCCTGTAGAGCAGCCGCAATCATCGCACCATCTTCCGACTCCGTGGAAGCAGCTCCATGATGATACAGGTTTAATCTCTACTTCCCAGTCGCTTCTGTATTTTTCTAAGTATTCGCCGTAATTTGTAATTTCAAATCCGGCATCTTTAACTTTTACTTTAACTGCGTAAGCTAATGCCATATCTCCAAATTTTGTATGGTGGCCGTAGCTTTCACCGTCTGTTGCAATATGAACCAGCTGCGGGTAGTTACGGATAGTAGAAATACCGTCCTTTAATCTGTTTACAAACTTGTTTCCGTCGGTTAGCAGTTCGTCAAATGCAACGGAACGTGATATTGCGCCGTCATAGAAGAACAGGTCAATATATTTGCCGGGAGCTGATTTAATATAATATCTGTATGATCTTGCAGGATCAATGTTACCCCAGCTTACGTCCTGCCAGGTCTTTTCTCCTTCTTTTCTGATTCTTTGAGCCTGATATGGCGAAAGAATTGTGAACTTGATTCCGTTTTCAACAAGAACTCTTAAAGTATCATCATCACAGGCTGTTTCTGCAAGCCACATCCCTTCCGGCTTTCTGCCGAAGCGGTATTCAAAATCCTTAATACCCCATTTAACTTGGGTCTGCTTGTCTCTTTCATTTGCAAGAGGCATAATCATGTGGTTATAAACCTGCGCAATTGCATTACCGTGTCCGGAGTGCATTCTTCGGGAGTTAATATCTGCCTTAATAATTCGTTCATAAGCAAGCGGCGCAAATTCTTCCATCCAGGAAAGAAGCGTCGGACCAAAGTTGTAACTCATGTACTCATAATTATTGACTACGTTCAGAATCTGGTTTTTAGAATCAACAATTTTTGAAACTGAATTAGGATTATAGCACTCTGCATTAATTCTCTCATTCCAGTCATGGAATGGCTGGGCGCTGTCCTGTTGTTCTATTGCTTCTAACCACGGGTTTTCTCTCGGCGGCTGGTAAAAATGTCCGTGTACCGTCAGGAAAACCTTATTTTTATCTTGTTTTGCTTCCTGCTTATTCTCTGCTTTATTATCCGGCATAATTTATTTTTCTCCGTTATTCTTAGTTTCCGGTGCTTTTTTAAGAATTGTCAGCTGGGTTACGTCAACCCATGCATCTCCGAGCGCATCAGAAAAAACTTTTCCCTTAATTTCTATCTCATCATCAGTTTTTAATTCAATAAACTTTTCAGCCATTTCGCGTTTTAAGAATAATTTCATTTCTGAAAGCGGAATGTCGTGTGTAGTGTCGTCTCTTTTTATTAAGAAAGAAATGTAATCCTCGGATGACTTAAATGCCGGTTTATAATCAAGTCCCAGAGTAGAGAACTTGTCAAATTTAGCTTTCATTATTACATTTTTATTAAGGTAAGTTGAAGGTGAGTTAACAATTGCAAGCGGAGTGGCTGTAACAGCTGCTGTTTGTGCAGTTTGAACTGCAGCAGGCTTTGCCGGGGCTGCTGCCGGCTGTGCTGAAACTTTTTCAAGGCATACGGCGCTTGTCGTTAAAATACCTGCGCTTAATAAAACCAGTGAAACGGATTTAAAATATCTATAAAATTTCATAATAAACCTCTCTTTTACGTTACATATTACCACGTTTTAGAATGAATGTAAAATTCTGAACATTCTTGCATTTGTACATCCTTTTTTGGTATATTATAAGGTATGAAAGATTTAGAATCTATAAACCGTGAGAGGGAAGGAAGGGCTAATCTTTCCCAGTATAAAGAATTAATTGAAACTATATCTAAAGTCGAATACAAGAAATTTTCCAATTTAGGTTTGATTGATTTATCAGAAGTTATAGGGCTTGCTAACTATACCGTATATTATCTGGTTAACAATGCAAAAAATAAGGACTTGTATAATACCGCTTATCTTACAAAAGCCATAAAATGGGCTATAAGAAATGAAATGAGACGCCGATACAAGTGGTATGTGATGAAAAATCAGGAAAACACCGAACAGGAGAAGATTAAAGACGCTGTTTATAAGACAATTCTTTCAATAGAAGAAATGGCCGATGCGGAAAATCCGACTATAATTAAAGACAATCACAGAACCCCGGAAGAAAAAGCCGAAATCGTAGAGCTTAAAAACAGGATTTGCGAGGTTATGAAAAAGCTTTCGCAAAGAGAACAGGATTTAATTGAAGCCAAGTATTTTTATGATAAAAAGCTTAAAGACATATCTGCGGAATTTAATATATCGCAGTCGAGAATATCAAGAATCATACAAAATGCTTTGGATAAAATTAAAAGAGAGTTACTAAAACAGGAAGAAGTCGATGAAAACAATCTTTGAACGGGGGGGTAAATGTATTTCAACCTCCATTGAGCCTACAAGTCGGGTGTCTAATGAGGGGGGGGAATGTATTGTAGACGGTATTGAGTCTACAAATTTAGCGTCTGATGGGGGTAGGGGTAAATGTGTCCCGGATGAAATTAATACTACCGGTGTAACGTCAGGTGGTCTAAAATTAGGTGATTTTTTGCCGGATTCAATGCTGAGAAAAGAGCCTATCGGGCTTCCGGAACTCAGCGAGCTGGAAGTTATGCGTCATTATAAAGAGCTTAGTGACAGAAATTTCTGTATTGAAAAAGGTTTCTATCCGCTGGGTTCATGCACAATGAAATACAATCCTAAGGTGAATGAACTTCTGGCATCTCTGGAAGGTTTTGTTAATCTTCATCCGCTGCAGGATGATGAGGACTCTCAAGGTTCACTGGAGCTTATGTACAGGCTTCAGGAAAAGCTTAAAATTATCACCGGAATGGATGCAATTACTCTTCAGCCTGCTGCAGGTGCCCATGGCGAACTTACCGGCATGATGATTATAAAGAAATATTTTGAGACAAAGGGTGAGACGAACAGAAAAAAAGTGATTATTCCTGACTCTGCACACGGCACAAATCCTGCAAGTGCAAAAATGTGCGGGTTTGATATTGTTGAAATTAAGTCAAACGAGCGCGGACAGGTCGATGTTGATGCCCTGAAAGAAATTCTTGATAAAGATGTTGCCGCAATTATGATGACAAATCCTAATACATTGGGGCTTTTTGAAGAAAGAGTATTAGAAATTTCTGATTTGATGCACAAAAACGGTTCGCTTTTGTATTATGACGGTGCAAATTTTAATGCAATTATGGGGTGGACTAATCCTGCATTAATGGGCTTTGATGTTGTGCACCTCAATCTTCATAAAACTTTTGCAACTCCGCACGGCGGCGGCGGACCCGGAGCCGGACCTGTAGGTGTAAAAGCTTTCTTGAAAGACTTTTTGCCAAAGCCGACAATTGAGTTTGACGGTGAAAAATATTACAGAAACTATGATGTAAAGCATTCCATCGGTAAAGTCAGAAGTTTTTACGGTAATTTTGGTGTACTTGTAAGAGCTTACGCTTATATTTTAATGATGGGTAATGATTTAAAGCTTGCAAGTGCTGATGCGGTGTTGAATGCCAATTACATTAAGGAAAAGTTAAAGGGTGTTTATGAGCTTCCTTATGATGAGCCTTGCATGCATGAATTTGTCCTGTCCGGCGAAAAACAGCATCGGCAGGGTGTGTCTACTCTCGGTATTGCAAAACGTTTGATGGATTCAAACTGTCATCCGCCTACGGTTTACTTCCCTCTTATTGTGCACGAAGCAATGATGATTGAGCCTACGGAATCTGAATCCAGAGAAGTTTTGGACGAGTTTATAGAAACAATGCTTAAGATAGCAAAAGAGATTGAGGAAATCCCTGAAGAGGTTTTAAAATCTCCTAAAACGACTCCTGTTAAAAAAGTTGATGAAACTCAGGCTGCGAGACATCCTGATTTAACTTTTAAAGGTTAAGATACAAAAAAGAGCCGGAATTTAAATTCCGGCTCTTTTTGCAGAATTTTAGTTAAATAAATCATAAAGCCTGTCTCTGATTTCTTTTTCAGAGAGTTCTTCTGTGATTTTATTCAAATCCATAGTCATCTGGTAATACTCTGCAGCCAGAGCCTTGTCGCCTATTGCCTGATAGGCTCTGCCGAGGTTAAAATAAGCCAGCGTATAATTCGGATTAATATTGATTGCGTTTTTGAAATATTCAACGGATTCTTTCGGGTCACCGAGGCCGTCAAGATAAACAACGCCGAGATTATTTTGTGCAATTTCAAAATCAGGATTAAGTTCTATTGATTTGTGGAAAGCTACAATTGATTCTTCAAGATAATCTTTTTCCCAGAGCGCAAGCCCTGTTTTTGCGTATGAAAGATAATTTTCAGGATCGGTTGTGATTGCATCGCAATATGTTTTAATTGCTTTATCCAAATCTCCCTGAGTCATGTATAAATCTCCGAGAGAGAGTTGTATATCAATATTATTAGGATCTAAAACCATGCCTGCGTTGAAGGTTGCTTCAGCGGCATCATAGTTGTTTTTTACTTCCGCATAAATAGCGCCGAGCGCATGACAAACAATAGAAGTCCATTCAGCATCAGGATTAAGTTTAATTGCCTGCTGGTAATATTCTATTGCATCGTCATAAAGCTCAGCTTTAATGTAAGCGTAAGCAAGTGAATTGTTATAGTATGGATTTTCAGGATTTAATTCTTGTGCAAGCTTGAATGCGCTCACTGCATTAATTTTATCAGACTTGTTGAGATAGAGATGTCCAAGTTCGTAGTAAATCTTATCCATGTCTATTCCAAATTCCAGGAGCGTATTGTAGTAATCAATCGTTTCATTAATTTTGTCAGGGAAATATGTCTGACAAATTGTTGCGAGCTTAATTAAGACTTCTCTGTCTGACGGATTAAGTTCGTAAGCTTTTTTGTAGCATTCCATGCTGGCTTCTATATCGTTGCATTCAAGTGAAAGGTCTCCCATTTTTTGATAGAAGAGATTCCCTTGAGATGTTTTTTCCAAACCCTTTGAGTAAGCTTCCAGCGCTGAAGGAAATAATTTCATTTTTTCAAAAGTTTCACCGAGTGTTTTGTATGAAAAAACGGAGAAATCGTTTGCAAGAAACTTACAAAACATTTTTATAGAAGGGCAGTCCCACATAATCATCATGCTCCCTGATAAGAAATAATACAAAAATTTCATAACATCTTTAACAGAAGAGTTGTGGTTCTGAATGCGGGAGAATAGAACTTTTGACAGGAATAATCTTGGTCGTGCCGAGTTTTTACCTGCACTGTTTACTGCAAGTTTAAATTCTTTTTCCGCTTCGTCGTAATTGCCGTTCAGACACTGAAAATACCCTGTGTAAATATGTGCATTGACGTTTCCCGGCTCGAGAGTCAGTGCTGTTTTGCACTGTTCAAGAGCCCCTTCAACAGAGATTTGTCCTTTCAATAACAATAAACTTGCAAGCCTGTAATAAGACTCGGAAATTGACGGGTTAACTTTAATCGCATCGATATAATATTCGATAGCTTTTTCCAAATCCGCGTCTTGCTGCTTAATCAGGTAATTTTCGTGCGCTGCTCTTGCTTCTTCAAGCAGGATCGCAGCTTTATTATCAATTGCCATTTCTGGGGTATTTGTCATTTTTCTCTCCGAACCAAACTCGTGTATACACATGCATTTCGACACAGAGTTTTATTTCTTTAATCAATTTTTAAGTAAATCATCCGAATGGGGTAATTTTTTACTTTTTTTATTTTGTGTCGGAAAATTTAATACTTTTGTAAATTTTTGTAACAATTTTTTTCAAATTTCTAAAGTTTTACCCTAAAAATGCCGTAATACATATTAAATAAGGGAAAATTTATAAAGGAAAGCGAAACTCAAAATGGGAATGGCAGCATCACAAGTTAGATTATTGCAGCTTACCAGCCGAAAAAATGCCATCGGCTGGCAGCTTCAGGACTTGTCTTTGCAAAAAACTGCGCTTTCCAGGGATATGCAGAAGGTTACTAGAAACTATCAGAACGCTTTGAATACCAAGACTTTAAAGTGGTCAAATAATGGCGGGGCTTCTTATGTTGATTTGAGTTATGCTAATTTGATGCGGCCTAGCAGTTCAAACCAGAACAGCCCGTACTTGATTACAAACAGCGCAGGCAAGGTCGTTGTTGACAGCAAGTATCAAAAATATGCAGAAATGATTTCCCCTGATGGTAATGCTGGCGGAGATTGGGATTCAGTAAGGACAGAAGTTCTGTCAAGTCTAACCGGCATTTCTGCCGAAAAAATCGATAGTGCGGCAACTTCATCCAGCGGTTTAGATACTGCTGCTGATAATATAAATGCATTGATGGAAGAGGTTGATAGATTACAGGCTAAAGCTGAAATATCCGGTACAGAAACAGAATTTCTGGGCTGTTTCGGAAGCAGCTGGCAGAGTGTATCTATGGCTACCACATTGTATAATGCCTCAACTGTACAAAATGATTATGAAGATGCCAACGGCGAAAGATGCTGGGTTTTGGGAACAGATTTGAATTCATCAAAATCACAATTAGCTTCTATGATTAACCAAATGAGCTCAAGTGTTTGTGCTTATTTACCAGATGAGGATATTGAGGCTTTTCAGGAAGCTTGCGAGACAACAATAAATAACTACAATACATATCTCGAAACATCAGGAGAACAGTGTGGAGATACTTGTCAAACTTCTTGGGATACAAGTGGTGCTGCTTCAGGACATTATGTTGTAAATATTAACCTGTTAATTACTGAATTATTAAGAAATTACAGAAATGCCGGAGGAACTACGGATTCTAATTCAAGAGGTGACACTGTTTACTGCTGGTATGATAAAAATTCTCAGGCATATCAGGATTACATCGCTAAGCTGGAAGAATTGGAAGCAGCTAAAGAAGAATATAGCAGCGCAGTTGATACTGATAATCAAATTTTAACCGCAGAAGAAGAAAACTCTATTAAATTCTATGACCAGATGTTTTCTGCAATAGCTGATAACGGATGGACAGCTGATTGTCAGGTCGAAGATAATGATTACTTAAACAACATGCTGCAAAACAACCAGTACTACATAACTACTATGTCTTCGGAAGTAAACAGCGAAGGCGAAGAATACTTCGATTACAATACGGATATCGCTTCCAACTTTGATAACGTATTTTCCGTAAATGATTCTGATGCTCAAAACGAAGCTCTTGTTGAATATGAGTATCAAAAGAGCGTGATTAACGAAAAAGAATCCAGAATTGATACAAGAATGCAAAATCTGCAAACTGAACAGTCTGCAATTAATGAAATGATTAAAGGCATTGAGACTGTAAGAAATGATAACACCGAAAGAACTTTCGGTATATTCGCATAGTTGTATTTTTATGTTATGATTCCTTTATATTGTTTTGTATAAAGGGATTATAATAAATGTTCGATTCGTTATCAGATAAATTACAGGATATTATAGCTAAAACTGCTGGGCAAAAAGAGCTTACGCAGGATAATATGCAGGAGGCTTTAAGAGAAATCAGACGTGCGCTTTTGGAGGCGGATGTTAACTTGAGAGTTGTTAAAGCTTTTATATCCAATATAAAAGACAAAGCTGAAGGCGAAAATGTCTTGCAGGGTGTTAATCCTTCGCAGCAGCTTGTAAAAATCGTTCATGACGAACTTATTGAACTTTTGGGCAAAGAAGTCTCTCCGCTTGATTTTTCAGGACATCCGAATTTGATAATGATGCTCGGGCTTCAAGGAAGCGGTAAGACAACTTCTTCCGCTAAGCTTGCGGTTAAATTGAAAAAAGAAGGCAGGAATCCGCTGATGGTTGCCTGCGATGTGTACAGACCGGCTGCAATTACACAATTAAAAACTCTCGGCGAGCAAATCGGAGTAGAGGTTTATTCCGAGGACTCAAAAGATGTTCAGGCTATTATACAAAACGCAATAAATTATTCAAAAGAAAAAGGGTTTAATACACTTATTCTGGATACGGCAGGCCGTTTGCAGATAGATACCGATATGATGGCTGAACTTCTGCTTATAGACAGAGTTTTTCATCCGGCTGAAAAACTTCTGGTAATAGACTCTATGACAGGGCAGGAGGCTGTTAATGTTGCCGAAAACTTTGATGCACAGCTCGGAGTTACAGGGCTTGTACTTACAAAACTTGACGGCGATTCAAGAGGCGGTGCTGCATTAAGTGTTGTATACTGCACTCATAAGCCTATAAAATTAACCGGTACCGGAGAAAAACTCAACGCGTTAGAAGATTTTTATCCTGAAAGAATGGCAACAAGAATACTCGGTATGGGCGACATTGTTTCTCTTGTTGAGCGTGCACAGGAGGTTTTTGACGAAAAGACCGCAAAAGAGATGGAAAAGAAAATGGCAAAGGCTGAATTTTCTTTCAATGATTTCTTAAAGATGCAGTCTCAGATGAAAATGTTCGGTTCTATGGACCAGCTTCTCGGTATGATTCCGGGGCTTAAAATGTCAAAAGATGACAGGCAGAAGATTTCTCACGAAGGTGAAAAACAGATTAAAAAGATTGAAGTTATGATTCAGAGTATGACGCCGGAAGAGCGCGAGCATCCTGAGTTGATGAATTCTTCCAGAAAAAAACGTATTGCGCAGGGTGCGGGGGTTCCTATACACGAGTTGAATGTGTTTATAAACCAGTTTGAGCAAATGCGTAAGATGATGAAAGGTTTTTCTGACGTTAAGAAAAATATGGGCTCTATGATGGGCAAGATGGGACAGGCAGGTGCGAAACTTACCGCCCATCAGATGATGAAAAATATGCGGAGATTTCGATAATCGTTCCCTCTCCTGTCAGGAGAGGGTTAGGGTGAGGTGAAAATCCGGAAATATCAGGAGTGATATGAAACTTATTGCAGGTTTAGGAAATGTAGGTGACAAATATATTTTTACAAGGCATAATGCAGGGTTTATGCTCATAGACAGTATTGCTCTGAATGCAAATTTGAATTTCCGTGAAAATTCAAGGCTGAAATGTATTATGACAAATCTGCGCACAGGTGTTGAAGATTATCTTTTGATAAAACCGACCACTTTTATGAATCTGTCGGGTGAGGCAGTTAGAGCCGTGATGGATTATTATAAAATACCAATCGAAGATGTACTCATTGTATATGACGATATCTCTCTGGATTTGGGGCGCATACGCTTCCGCCCTAACGGGTCTGATGGCGGGCATAACGGTATAAAATCCGTAATTCAGCATCTGGGTACTAACAATATTGCACGTTTAAAAATAGGAATCGGACCTCAGCCAAACCTGCCGTCAGAAGTTTATGTACTGCAAAATTTTTCAAAAGAAGAACTGGAAACTTTGAAAAATGCTTTAGGGAAAGCAAAGGACGGAATTGCCTGTTATTTCAAAGAAGGAATGGCGGCAGCACAAAATAAATTTAATTAAAAAAATCTGTTTTTACTAAATAGAAAGGATTTATAAATGAATATAGCAGAACAACTTGAGCAAAATGAAAAATATGACGAAGCTTATGCTGAGTATAAAAAACAACTGGCACAAAAACCTTCTGATGTAGAAATATTGTCAAAATTGGCACATTTAGCTTTGATTCTTGAGAAAAAAGAGGATGCAAAAGTTTATTATGCGAAGATACTGGAAATAGATCCTGCAAATATTATGGCTCATGAACAATTGATTGATATTTTTGCAAACGAAGACAGGTTTAAATATTACTTAATCAGAGGTAATATGCACGCCCTGCAGCAGCAGATGAGCCATGCAAGAAATGATTATAAAAAGGCTATTGAGAATGCCAAAGATCCTCAGGAGTCTCTGCCTGCAAGATATTTGTATGCAGGTTTGTGCGAAGGGCAGGGCAAGTTAAACGAAGCTATAGACGAGTATTTAAAAATTTCCGATTATGACGAAAAAAATCCTGTTGTTTTCTTGAAGCTTGCAGAATTGTATGACAAAACCGAAGGTCTGGTTGCTGCGATACAGACACTGGAAAGGGGACGTAAAGAAAGAGGCTTTAAGGATTTTGAAGAAATTCTTGCCGGATATTACATTAGAAATTCTCAGCCGGAAAAAGCTTACGAGCTTGCAAAAAGCGATTTAACAAAGGCAAGAGCCCTGTTTGATATGGGGAAAAATGATGCAGGGTATGAAATCCTTATGAAAGTTAAGGATAAATATTCAAAAGAAAAGATTTTCCATTCGCTTTTAGCCCAGTATTATTTCCAGAAAGATATGTTTGAAGACGCTTTCAAGGAGATTGAAGAATTTGCAAAAATTGATCCGAATTCTCCGCTTATTTATCAGATGAGAGCTCTGATTTACGAAAAACAAGGGGATTCGTTTAATGAACATGTAAACTGGGGTAAGTACAATATTATCCGCGGTGAAAAAGATGTTGCATTAAACGAGTATTTAACCGCTTACAGATTTGATGATAAAAATATTGATTTAATTGAAACAATAGCGGCGTTACTGGAAGCGGAAGGGGATAAGACAAAAGCAGCAGAGTTTTACGAAAGACTTGCCGATGTTGACCCGAAAAACAAGCTTGCACTGGAGAAACTTGCGATATTCAGAGAATCTATCGGAGATAATTACGGCGCAATAGATTATATGGACAGATTGAAGGAAATTGATCCGAGAAATCAGTTTGTAAAAGACAATTATGAAAAAATAAAAGAACAGGCAGAAAATGGCGGATTCGGAGCATTTTTGAAAAAAATCTTCGGTCGTAAAATGGGTGTCTGATTTTTATGTATTATACAGAACTTTTATCACCCGCCAAAGATAAAGAAACGGCTATTGCTGCGATAGACTGCGGAGCCGATGCCGTTTATATGGGCGCTTCCGCCTTTGGTGCAAGGCAGAATGCCTGTAATTCGCTTGAGGATATAAAAGATGTTATAGATTACGCGCATAAGTTTCGGGTAAAAGTTTTTATTACCGTAAATACTATTTTAACTGATGAAGAGCTGGAACAGGCTGTAAAACTTGTAAAACAGCTTGATGAAATGCTCGTCGATGCTGTAATTATTCAGGATATGGGCTTATTAAAACGATTAATAGATGAAAACGTTAAAATACCGGTTCATGTCAGTACGCAGTGCGACAACAGAGAGCCTGAAAAGGTTTCTTTCTTTAACAATCTTGGGGTTTCAAGAGTTGTACTTGCAAGAGAGTTATCTTTAAAACAGATAAAAGAAATTCACCGGCAGAATCCTGATTTGGAACTCGAGGCGTTTGTGCACGGCGCTCTTTGTGTTTCATACAGCGGGCAGTGCTATTTGAGTCAATATATAGGCGGGCGCTCCGCAAACAGAGGAGAGTGTGCGCAGCCTTGCAGAAAAAAATATTCTGTTGAGACTGAAGACGGCAAAGTGATTGCAAAAGATATTTACGCCCTGTGCCTCAAAGATTTTAATGCATCTAATCATTTAAAAGAAATGATAGATGCGGGAATTTATTCTTTTAAAATCGAGGGGCGGCTTAAAGATTCTAATTATGTAAAAAATGTAACTGCGTATTACCGGCATGAATTGGACAAATTCTCAAAGAAATCCTCTTCCGGCAAAAGCATTTACCCCTTTGAGCCAAATCCGGAAAAGTGTTTTAACCGGGGATTTACGGATTATTTTTTAGAAGAACGAAAGGACTGTTTTAATTTTACTTCTCCGAAATCACGAGGGGAGTATCTGGGGAAAATCGTTGAAGTTAGAAACGGTGCTTTTAAGATTAAGACTGATAAAGCAATACACCCGCAGGACGGCTTAACAGACGGTAATGACGGATTTCTGGTTAATAAAATTCAAAACGGTTATATTTATCCTAATAAATCAACTACATTTAAGCTTGGCGATAAAATATACAGAAATTCGGACTCTGAATTTGAAAAACTTTTGACTCAACCTGCTAAGCGCCAAATAGGGGTAAATGTATTCGTAAAAGACGGGATAATCAAACTTACGGATGAAGATAATGTTTCTGTTGACTTTCCTCTGCCGGCGGGCGAAAAAGCAAATAATCCAGAGAAAATGAAGGAGAGTTTTGTAAAACAATTCTCAAAAACAGGTGAAAGTGATTTCTATATAGAAAATATCGAAATTAAATCTAAAATTCCGTTCTTGCCCGTATCTGCGGTAAATGAGTTCCGGCGGAATATTTTGAATAAACTTATGGAAAAGCGTATTGCGGAATATAAGCGAGCAGAGCAAAAAACAATGGAATATGTTCCGTATTATAAAAAAGAGCTTGACTACAGAGCAAATGTTCATAATACTCAGGCGAGAAAGTTTTATGAACAATGCGGAGCAGAGGTTTCTGAAATGTCTTTTGAGAAAAAAGTTCCTTCTCATCAGGTTGAATTAATGCGTACAAAACATTGTATAAAATACGCATTAAATATGTGCAAGTCTCCTGAAAAGCTTGTTTTAAAAGATGAATTCGGTAAATTCTATCCGCTTAAATTTGACTGCTCAAAATGTGAGATGGCAGTATTAAAAAAATAATTGTTACTTGGTTTCACCGGCCTGTTGTTCTGCCTGTGCCTGTGCAGCTGCCTGAGCTTCTTCCTGTGCCTTTAACTGCGCTGCATACTGGGCTTTTAAGCTTTCCCACTCTTCAACTGTGTCAATTTCATTTAAACTTTCCAGTGCTTTTTCATAGCTTTCTTTTTGCTGTTCAAGCGCTGTTATGTATTCTTCTGCCTGCTCTCCGGTTAGTTGTGTTAATGAACCGAATAGAGGTAATTCATAATTTCTGTCCCACTGGCTTAAAGTCATAGGTGCTACAGCTGCCGGAGAAGTAATTGCTTTTCCTGCATAGCTTTTTAAAGCTCCGAAGGACATGTTGCTGCCTCCAATATAGTTTTTGTATTCATTTTTGAACCATGTTGAGCTTTTAAATAAAGATTTGAATTTGATTGAATTACATATTGCAAGCTCGTTTTCAACTTGAAGTTTCTGTGTATTGAAGTTTTGAAGTGCTCTTCTGTAAGATGCAATTTTTCTCGGGCTCGTTGCTCTTTCTAATTTGGCTTCAATTTCTGCTATTTTTGTATTTAAATCACTGAGCTTGTTGCTTAAATTTTCTATACCTGCTTTGAGTTTAGCTTTCGTATTATATTTTGCTCTGATTGTTGCATCCGTATATTCATTGAGTTCTCTTCTGTGTGTATCAGGTTTATTTGCAAATTTACGCATTTGACTTTCTTTAAGCTGATTTAATTTTTGCAAATCTTTCATATAAGATTTTTGCATAGCCTCCATTTCTTTCTTGAAAGCGTTAAACCTTTGCTCTGAAATTGACTGCCCGTTAATTTCATATCCGCCTCTGGAGTTTTGAGTGTAAGATGAAAGCTGCTCCTGATTTTTAACCCCTGAATTTTCGGTCTTTAACCTGTCAAACTCTGTTTTTGATTTAAATCCTGAAATTGTACGCAATTCATTCAGGTTGTTTTCCAGCATAGCTTTTTGTTCCTGAAGCAATGTGCGCTTGGCTGCGTTAGTTTCAGCTGCAATTTTGTTATTTAATTCGCTGATTTGTTTATTTAAAGATGTTTCCATCTCATTAAATTTATCTTGATATTTTTTACCCCAGTCGCTTGTATTTTTAACAACGGTCTTGACTTTTGATGTATAAGCTTTTCCAAAGCCTTTGAGACCGCCGCCGCTCGTTGCAATAAGCGCTTTATCGGCTTTCATTGCATTAGTTGTTGCCTTAAATGCGTTAACTGTCATATCTCTTACGGCTTGAGAAATTACTTCAACAGGTTTGCCGATTCCTGTTCTTGCTTTTGCTACCGCAGAGACACCCATTGTTGTCGGATTTGTTCCGGCTGCTTTAGCAGCAGTGCTTGCACTCTTGCCAAGCCCTCGCAGACCTATAGCCGATGATACTCCGATAAATGCACCTGTACATATATCCTGCCGCGCCTGTTCTTTTTCTTCTTCTGTTTTTGCGTTATTGAGTTTTGATATGCCTTTTGCAACTCCAACAGTACCGCTGACAGCACCGTATGCCAGAAGTCCGTAACTTATAGCCGGACCTATGACCGGAATAAATGTTGCTCCGACTGCCCCAGCCGTGATAACAGCATTTCTCAGTAATTTTTTAAAGCTCCATTTGCCATTTTCGTCATATCCCAATAAACTTTTACCCATATTTGTTAATACGGCACCGGCTGAACAAACCCATTCCCCTGCTTTTTGCAAAAAACCTTTCTTTTTAGGTTTGGAAGCTTCTTTATCAACTGTACCATCCTCTTTTAATTGAGGACCGTTGAGTGCTGCCGCTTCTACTACATAAGTCCCGTCGGCTTTTTTGCCTTTTTTTATATCTTTAATAGCTTGTTCCTGTGCTTCAATTAAATCTTTTGTTTTCTTTATTTCTTCTGAGCGTTCCTCTAAGAATACTGCTTTTTTTGCATTTGCTTCCTGTCTTTTTAACTCTTCTTGTTTCCACCTCTCATAAGAATCAGTACTGGTTGAAGAGTCTGAACTCGTTGAAGATGTCCCGAACCATGGCATTTGCATGCCGTCAAAGGTATTATTTGGCATAAATGCCGGAGAAAAATTATTAAACGTGAAATTACTTGGATCCCATAATGGTTTGTTAAGATTATAACTATATGGCATGATATCTCCCGATTTTATATCCCTTATATACATAAAATTCTCTTTTGGCTGAAAAATTGCTTTTTCTTAACAAAAATTTACATAAAAACTTATTTTTAGATATGGTGTATTATTAATGTTTGGGATAGAATAAGTTTATGAAGTGTGGTTTTGTAACAATATTAGGGCGTCCTAATGTTGGAAAATCTACTCTTTTGAATCAAATGCTGGGACAGAAGATAGTTATTGCAACAGACAAGGCGCAAACTACGAGGAAAAGAATTAAGGGAATTTTAACTGATGAGAACGGACAAATTGTCTTTGTAGACACTCCGGGCGTTCATCGTCCTTTGAATAAGCTGGGTGAGTTTTTACTTGATGAAGCAAAAGTTGCAGTACCGGACGCGGATTTAGTATTATTTCTTGTCGACGGATCAGAACCCGCCGGTAAGGGTGACAAGTGGATAGTGGAAAATATTCTCGAGAGTATTAAAATACCAGTGATATTAGTTATGAACAAAGTTGATAAAGTTAAACAAACACAGAAAATTGAAGAGAATTTGATGTCATATAAAACCCTTTTTAAAGAAAATATTCCTGTTATTAAAATTTCTGCAAAAACAGGCAGAAATAAAGATACGCTTTTATCCAATATTTATAAGAAACTGCCTGAAGGTGAAAAGCTTTATCCTGACGATATTGTGACAGAAGAAAGTATGCGGAATGTTGCGGAAGAAATTATAAGAGAAAAAATTCTACTCCATACGGAGGATGAAATACCCCACTCTGTTGCTATTAAAATAGATAAGTATGAAGAGTGTGTGGATATAGATAAAATTTACGCAATTATATATTGTGAGCAAAAAAGCCAAAAGGGCATTCTGATAGGAAAAAATGGTTCTTTGTTGAAAAAAATCGGAACAGAGGCGCGTTTGGAATTGGAAGAGATAACAGAAAAAAAAGTTTATTTAAATTTAGAGGTAAAAGTTGAAAAAGATTGGCGAAAAAAAGATAAATTATTAAAAGAATTCGGATTTAAATCCGATGATTAATAGCAAAAAGAATATTTATATGTTTTATTATAAGTAAAGTGTGTGAAAAAGATAAAAATGTGTAGTATCAAAACAAATCAAAAAAAAATTAATAGTGTGTGTTAGGAGATTTTGGAATGAAAGTTGAAAACATTGGTGTTACATTAGGAACAAACAATCGGACAATCGGAAAATCAAAAAATCAAAATTACAGTTACCCTGCGTTTAGGAGAAACTGGGCGGAACATGCTAGCTGGGGTGCTAATTATTTGAAAAAATCAGGTACAACGAATTTTAAGTTGTTCTCTTTCCCTGATGCAAAAGCAGTCTTTGTGGAAGTTGCAGACAAAGCTGCCGTTAAATTGGCAAATATACGTGAAAGGTTCATTACAATTCTCGGATTGTCAGGTGCTGCAGCAGCCGCAGGAGCTGCAAGCGGCATTGAGGCAAAGCCTATTGATGAAAAATCTAAGGTTTTCCCTATGAAAAGAATGGGAGATGGTGTTTTTCAGGCTGAGAATATCGAGGCAAAACCGGGAGATAAATACCGTTATATCATAGTTACCAAAGATGATCAGGTTAACATGGTAAAAGATCCGTATTCCAAAAAACAGGATAATATTCATGGCTGGAGTACTGTTTATAATCCTGACGGGTATAAATGGAAAAATACTGACTGGTTAGAGGGCAAAGATCCAAGAAGAATTGTAAGAAAGGAAAATGAACCTTTAAGAGGTTTGGAAAAACTTATTATAGATGAAGTCAATATTCCTACTTTAACAAAAGAGGGTACTTTTGAGAGTGCAAAAGCAAGAATTGATACAATTGCAGAAAAAGGTATTGCAACTGCAATTGAGCTTATGCCTATTGAAAATACATATTCTAAACAATGGGGATACGACGGTGTAGACAAATTTGCGGTTAATTCAAATTTAGGAACTCCTGAACAATTAAAAGAATTGATTGACCACGCTCACGGAAAAGGGTTGAACGTTATTATTGATATGGTTCCGAATCATATGGGACCTGATGGTGATTATCTTGCTCAAACAGGTCCTTATATCAAGGGACCGGGCGAATTCGGAAACCTTTTGAATTACGAAGGTGACAATAACCGTTATGTTCGTGACTGGATGACTAATGCTGCTTTATGGTGGGCAACAGAGTTTAAGGTAGACGGTTTAAGATTTGACCTTACAAATAAGACAGGGTCTGACTATTTGCTTAGACAAATTGCAGTTGAGCTGAACGAACATGCTCCAAATGTATTTTTAATTGCAGAAGATCATGAGAAAAAACGTCACTCTATTACAAGTTACTACAAAAACCCTAATGCTGATCATGCCGGTGAACTTAACTTTATTGATTCCAGTGTGGAAAATATTACAAAGGGCTGGAAAACATATCCGTGGAGTATCGGTTTTGACAGCGAATGGGATTCTCAATACAAAGATGCTGTCAGCCGCGCTGCATTAGAACCGAACAGATTTACAATTGATGATTTGGACAACTATATTAAAACTTCGCATTACCGTGTAAAATATGCGTACAGCCATGACGAAATCGGTAATGAAGACGGTACAAGATTTATTCCTAAATACATTGTTCGTCATCTAGGACTTTTCTTCAATGTTAACGGAATTGATGACGCCGAAAAGGGACAAAATGCAGCAAAAGCAGCTCAGGATTTGGCAGAGTTGATTGTTTCCAAAGATTTTGCAGGAATGTCAGATTCTGAACTTGCAGAAGCTGAAAAAGCATGCGGTATAAACAGATTTATTTCAAAGAAAGAATTGACTGATGTGTTCAAGACCGCTTATGCAAAACAGAAAATAATGCTCGGTACGATAATGACTACTCCTGGTCCGAAAATGTTCTTCCAGGGTGATGACGAAATGGATCTCTCTTATTTTAAATTCTTTAGAGAATTATCAGATGATAAAATGAAGAGAGCAAGTAATCCTCAGGCTGTAAAAGATGAAATTAAGAAAAAGGGCTATGATACTTTAGAATCTGTTGCCCGCCCGGAATCAACACTTGGAACTGTTGAACCTGAAGGTATGTTTAAGGACATAGATGAGCAAATGATTGAATTTAATGCTGATTTGAGAGATTTGCTTGAAAAATATCCGGTTCTTGCTAAGGGTGAAATGATTGCAACATACAAAGATAATTATCATATGGTGCATGCTCATCAGTTAAAATTAGATAACGAAGAACTGCTGATAATTAAGAATTTTGGTCAGGGATTCCATAGTAATAGCTATGGCTATGCAGGATTCCCTAAATATGGAACATGGCAGGAAATATTCAATAGTGATGCAAAAGAATACGGCGGATCAGGATATTCAAATGCCGGCAGGAAAAATATAACTTATAGAAATCAAAACTTATCTTTAGCTCCGAATAGTTTCACAATATTGAAAAAAATCAAATAGGTAAAAAGGGCTACAATGTATATACATTGTAGCCCTTTACAATTAAACTCTTCATGTTATTATTGAGAAAAAGGAAAGAAAAATGACATTAGTTGCAAGAAAACATCATCATACTCATGCGAACCCGAAAGGGCTCGGAGTTTTGGTGCTTCTCTTCTAAGGCTCCTTTATTTTATTTACCCCTCGGCTCTTTCGGGATATTCAAGAGAGAATGTAAAGAGTACGATTGTAAAGGAGAATTTTAAAAAAATGTCATTAATAAATGTAATATCGGCAATAGGTAATAACTCAAGTATTTACCCTCTTATTGTACGTGATTGCGGTATTGAAAACCCTGTCAAAATCGGAATGACTTATAACCAGAATTTAAAAGAGTCTAAACAAATGGCAAACAATGCACTAAGAGAACGTACTATAGATGAATATGGCTCTTCTATTGTCTGGCTGGGCGGTATCCCTGTAATGAACGGTATCTGTGATTGGTTAATTAAGAAGTTTGGCTATGATCCGGGGGTAAATATTAATTTACTAAAAGAAACGGATAATCAGGGGTTAAAATATAACATTGATAAATTTAAAAAGTCCGCTCCGGAGGAGGTAAAAAGTCTTGAGAAAGTACTGAAGAATAAGTCGGCTTATCAAAAACTTCTGGCAGGTAAATTTGTTCTATCAACCGCAATCCCTGTATTACTAATGGGATATATTCTTCCAAAATCTAATTTTGCTCTGACTGCAAAGCTTAAAAAGAAGCAGGAGGCCGTAAAACCGATTGTTGAAGATACAATGAAGGCAGAGAGAACATACCAGCTAACAGATTCAAGTAAACCTTCTTTTAAGGGGGTTGTTTCTACTCTTGCGAATATGTCTACAGTAAACAAAATGGCTGTAACAGATGGAGGATTAACTATCGGTCGTGTCGGGACAGCAAGAAATAAGTATGAAAAGATGGAAAACGGGTTCAAGATGACAATGATGATGTTTTTAAACTTTGTTGCTCCGATTTGGATTGCAAAGGGATTTGACAGTCTTTCAGGAAAATTATTTAATACAAATGTAAATCTTGATCCGATGTTAATGAATGATAAAAACTTTGTAAACTCTATCAAAGAGGGAACTCTGGATATACCAAAGGGGAATTATATTGATTATCTTGATAAAAATCACGATTCTCAGATTACAAAATTATGCGAAAAATACTGCGGTGTGAGGTTCTTAAAGAATAGAGTGAGAGATCCGAGGGCTTATGTTGATGAAAAACGTATAGAAAAATTTCTGGCAGAAGTTGAGAAATTCGCAAAAGAGGCTAAAGCTTCCAATAACATCGATAAATACGCAAAGAAAGCTCTAAAGGTTAAATCGGCAAACATTCTTGCAAATGTCGGAATAAGCAGTATATTGCTTGCAGTTGCTCTTCCAAAACTTACTTTTGTTCTAAGAAAGAAAGTTACAGGCTCAGATGCAGAGCCGGGGCTTAAATAAAGATTAGGCGTGTTTTATTAAGATTGAAATGAGGTTATCACTCCGCGGAGAATCGGAAAGCTTTTCTCAGACACGCTCCCGCGCTGCTCCCGCTATCGCTTCGAAAAACTTTCCGCTTCTCTGTTCCGCTTAAGACTATCAAGTATTATCTCTATCCCATTTGGGAAAGGGGGTAAAGATTCAATTCCTTATTTGTGTTTTAAAAGATTAATCCCTGCCATAAAATAATTTTTAAACTCGGCTAAGCTTCTCAGCGATAAAAGCGTTTTTAAAATGAATTTAGGTCTCAAATAAAACCTTCTTACAGCTTGCTTGTGAAGTTCAAAAATCCTTTCTTTTGAAAGTTCATGAGACTTTACAACAGGCGCATAATATGCGCTTTTAAAATCCATATTTCCTTCAACCAGCTTATTCATCATTGCGTAAGCGAAAAACTTAGTTCCCGGAAGCGGTGTCGCTGTGTAAAAGCTTATAAAATTACTGTCGAGCTCAATCGCAAACTTAATAGTCTCCTCAACGGTTTCTTCAGTTTCCCACGGAAGCCCGATTACAAAATAGTTATAAATCTTTATTTTATTCTTCTTGAGTATTTTTACGGTTCTTCTGATATCTTCAAGTGAATCCTTTTTCCCGATACAATCCAGCATTTTTTGCGAACCGCTTTCGACTCCGATACTTACAAGCCTGCAGCCGGCTTTGTACATCATCTGCGCCATCTCATCGTCCATAGTATCCGCTCTTGTATTTGATGACCATGTTATTTTAAGTCCGCTTTCAATGATTTTTTGACATAAATCAATTGTCCAATCTCTATTCAGATTAAATATATCAGACCAGAATAGGAAATTTCTGATATTGTACTTTTCAACACATTCTTTAATTTCTGCAATAATGTTTTCTGCAGAGCGAACTCTTACTTTTGCACCTGAAACAGGTGTTGCAAGGCAGAAGAAGCAATGGAAAGGACATCCTCTTGAAACCTTTATAACGGCTTGCACCTTTCCGTTATCAGGGCGTCTGTATATGTTATTATCGACAAGGTGTCTTGCCGGAAACGGTAAAATATCGAGATTTTCTATAAATGGACGTTTTTCATTTTTCTCTGCCTGAAAATTTTTACGGTAACAGATTCCCAAAATTTCTTCATCCGGAACTCCGTTTAAAATATCCCTCAAAGTAAACTCCGCTTCACCCATAATTACATAATCAAGAAACGGATTTTCATAAATTGCATTTGTATTATAAGTTAAAAACGGCGCTCCTTTTGCAATAGTCTTAAGAGCCGGCAGGGCTTCTTTTGCCTGTCTTATCCACCCCATATCGGATAAAAAGGTCGGAGTCGCTATATTTACAACAAGATAATGCGGGTTAAATTCTTTTAAGTCTTTTAAGAAATCTCCGCCCTGACTGTAGTCTTTTATTTTAGCCTCAAAACCGCACTCCTCTGCAATAGCTGCCAGATACATTAAGTCCGTAGGCGGAAGCGGCGGAATAACGAGCAAATCCTCTGTCGGCTGCTGACACCTGTCCTCTCTGTTTAAAACCGGAGACGGGGGGTAAATTAAAAAAACTTTCCCCTTATTCTTTTCATTATTCATTCACTTATCCTTCTACAGTTTTTTCTTTGACACGGGAAGCAATTAATGCAGCCGTAATTAAACAAAGGGCTCCAATAAAGAAAGTATATTCCCAGTGATAATTAATTCCGCCGATTACATTGAAGCTGCATTTGTTTATTATCCATGAAACCAGCGTGCAGACAAAAACCTGCGGTCCTGCGATAAAGATATTAAAGAGTCCCATAACGGAACCTTCCGTTCCCGGTTTTATAAACTGTGAAAGCATTGCAAACGGAAGAGCACAAATACTTGCCCAGCCGATACCTGAAATTGCCATAAGCAGTGCAACCAGTTTTACATTTGTTGTAAATACTGCCATCCCGAGAAAAGCCAGTGCCATAGACAGCATTGATATTATATGAACTTTTTTGTTACCGTATTTTACGGACAGAACTCCGATAGGTATTGCAACAAGGAAGCATACAAGATTAAATATTGCAAAACATACGGAAGAAAAATTTGTACCTGCAAGCACGGCAGGATCATAGCTTGCTTTAACCACTTCCGATACATCTGATAAATCCGGTACGCCGAATACTGTATGAACACAATATTGTGTGAAGTAAATCATCATGCACATGTTGCCAATCCAGGTAAAAAACTGCATCCAGCAGATTTTTCCGACTTCCGGAGAGAGAGCAAAAAACTCTTTTAAAGCTTTTACTATATTAAATTTTTCTTTCTTTTCATCTGTTTTAGGAACATATCTGTGCTCTTTTATACAGAGACATGTCCAAATCATGCCGAGTGAGAAAGCAAGTGCTGCCATAATAAACTGGGCATTTATAGACATCTGGTAATTGAAAGCCCATTTTAAGAAAGGTGCTGTTCCTGCTGCAACAACAGAGCCGAGACCAATTGCGAGACTTATGTAAGAATTTGCAATTGAATGCTGTTCAGGAGGAACAACGTCCGGAATTAATGCCCTGTACGGTCCTTGAGCAATGTTTACGCAGGCATCCAGAATCCAGATCATAACGGCTGCAAAGAACAAGGCTGCAAGTTCCGGAAATTTTATGTGCAGAGTTGAAGAAATAAAGTTTGTAATAAGTTCCGAATTAGGAAGAGCCCAGAGAGCAACAGCAGAAAGCAGCGCACCGCCCAATAGATACGGTCTTCTCCTGCCAAAGGGTGATGAAGTTCTATCACTAAATGCTCCTATTACCGGCTGAACTACCATCCCTGTAAATGGTCCTGCAAGCCAGATTAAACCGAACAAAAGAGGAGATGCTCCTAAATCTTCCGTAACCGGCCCTGATAGGATAATTCTCATCTGCCAGGCAAATTGCAGCCCGAAAAAACCGAGTGCAAAACTTAAAAATTTTGCGGTACTAAACTTTTTTAAAGTATTTTCTTCCATTTTGTCTCTCCACACATCTATTTACAAGTTTACAAGCAACAAAAAGCTCCGTCAATATATTGCCTGATAGAGGTTTAATACATTTTGATAATAGTATCGATGCCTTTTTTCGCAATGTTAAAAAGTTCAATCATTTTGTTAAACTCGTAAGGTTCGCCTTCTGAAGTTGTTTGGAAGTCTACAATTTTACCGCTCTGAGTTAAAACTACATTAGAATCCACCTGTGCGTGTGAGTCTTCTGTATAGTTTAAATCTAATCTAATATCACCATCAACAATGCCAATAGAGATTGCGCCGATAGGTTCTATAATAGGGTTTTCTTTTAATTCCCCAGACTCTAGAAGTTTATTAACAGCATCTCTAAGTGCCAGAAAACCGCCGCAAATACTTGCCGTTCTGGTTCCCCCGTCGGCTTGTATGACATCAGCATCAATTGTAATAGTCATATTAGGCATTTTCTCTAAATCTACACAAGCTCTAAGACTTCTTCCTATGAGTCTTTGGATTTCTTGTGTTCGACCAGAAACCTTTTCTCTTTCTCTTTTGCAGCGGGTATTTGTGGAAGCCGGCAGCAGTGAATATTCCGCAGTTACCCAGCCTCTGTTGTCGTTTTCCTCCATCCATTTAGGTTTTTTAAGTTCGGCAGATGCTGTTACAATAACTTTTGTATCTCCGAATTCTGCTAAAATAGAGCCTAATGCATGTTTTGTAAAATTGTGTGTGAACTTAATCTCTCTAAGCTGGTTATTTTCTCTCCCGTCCGGTCTCATAAAATATCCCCTTCCTTTCCCTATAACTTAATTGTATAACAAAAAGAGCACCTTTTCGATGCTCTTTTTTGTATATTATTTTTCTTCTTTGTCTTTTTCGTTCGGATTGACTCCGCCAGCTGAACCTCCGGTTCCATTTCCGCCGGCAGTTCTTGTCCCGCCTGTTGCTGAACCGAAGCTGCCGCCTGCACCTTTGCCGTCCTGATTATCTGTTGGAATGCCTGCTGCAAGCCCGCTGCCCGTACCGTTTCCGGAATCTTCTTCAACGCCCTGGGTTGTTGCTTTTGTGAGTGCTTCTGATGATTCTTCTCCTAGCTGTTCCAGAACTTCTTCCGGATTTTCCATATCCTCAGGCATTTCCAGTTCCATTTCTTCGACACCGACCATCGCGCCTTCGTATCCTTCGATAGATTCGTCATAAATATCAGAGGTCTGTGAATTAATATCCTGAGTTGTTTTTCTCATATCAATTTCGGTACCGACTTCACCTGCCCATTTGAACTGCTGGGTCGCACCTACGCCGCTCATTGCGGCTCCGGCTGCACCCATTGCGGCAAAGCCCCAAGCCCAGGCTGTAAATATACCGCCTGATGCTGCAAAACTTCCAGCTTTATATGCAGCTGTTGCTCCGGAAGCGGCATTTAATGTTTGTGCTCCGGCTTCTACATAGCACATTGTTCTTGTAGATTCGTCAAAGCTTTCCGCATAATCAGTTACGCCTTGAACTTCTCCGACAGTTGAAGCGGCATTGTCATAATCTGCCTGATATGTACCCATTTCATCATAAATATCTTCAGCAACTTCTGTCGTTTCTTCCTGAGTTGTTTGTATACCAACGCCGAGTTCCTGCATCAAAGGAACAAGTTCTTTGAACAATTCTTGTTCACTTTCTGTCAGCGGTTCACCGGCATTAATTTTCTCCATTAAAGCATCATAAGAAGCTTTATATGTGTCATATTCAGATTTTTGTTCTTCTATGTTCTCATTAGCATCTTCATTGTATGTTTGCGCTTCATCTGATAAAGCAGTAATTTCATCTCCGGCAGCACTCATATCATCCTGTGCTGAATATAGAGCATTTTGTGAATTTATCATTTCATCCTGCAAAGCATCACAGGCTTCTTTTTCATCTTTGTTAGGCTTCTTTGCTGTATATGCAGTCCCCGTTGCTAGTGCGAGTGGTGCTCCAATAATCCAACTTCCTGAAGAGCCCATCCCTTTGTCTGCTACCTTATTAGCTGCAGTTGTTCCTGTTTTTTCAGCGATATTTTTAGCACTACTTTCAACCAATTTACTCCCAATATTACCTATTGCATATTTACCGACGGAGTTTGCTACTCCTGAAGAAACTACAGCGCCGGCAACACCGGCGACACTGTCAACAACCGTTCTGGTTATCTGCCCGCCTTGCTTACCGTCAAAACCTGTTGCATCTTTTGCCTGATTTTCACCATTTTTCTTGGCTGTTGAAAAATCGTCGTCTTCGATTTCATAGGCATTCTCGTCATCCATCGCGGTTGCCTGCCAATTATGCAGCTCACTATTCCAGGTCTGGGTTATTTCTCCCATATCCTGTGCAGAAATCCCCATTGTATTATTGCCGTAATTATAGTTATACCAGCATTTGTAGGCATATGCCTGCGAACTTAATGCGTTACTTAGATTGAATGAGTCTTGAATTGCCATAATCCCTCCAAAAATTTTGTTATTTTAATATTAATTACGGCATTTTTCTTTGAAAACTTTAGGTTTTTTAGAAAAATTGTTACAAAAGTTAATATTAGTTGTAGAACCGTAGGGTGGGCAAAGTATGAGCGTGCCCACCGATACTTTTTCTTTTATTTTTAAAGAAAAAATGAAGAGATAATATTTGTACTTTTCTTTCTCTTTTGTTGCGAAAATAAAGAGTTTTTCAAAAAACTTTCAAGCTTGTAGTCATACCTACAAACCTAATACATTTACCCCGAAAAGATACCAAAAGAAAGAGAAATAACGCAAAAGTTTTCTACGCTCTTACGAGCGTGAGATTTAATGGCTGCAGCAGGCAGCGCCTGCACTCTTACGCTCGCTATCGTTATGCTGACGCATAACACGCTCGCGGCGCGAAAGCTTGTTAGTTCTGACAGCGGCGGCGCCCTCCCGAGCGTTTCTT
>CALUQE010000012.1 GCA_944322845.1 Candidatus Gastranaerophilales bacterium | reverse complement strand
AATTCGCGCCCTGAAGGACTCGAACCCTCGACATCCGGTTTTGGAGACCGACGTTCTACCAACTGAACTAAGGACGCATATTAGTGAATAGTGACTAAGAGCCGTTCGGCCAGCCGCTATTCACAATTACTATTTTGTTTCCTTGTGAGTTGTATGTTTCTTACAAGTTGGACAATATTTGCTAAGTTCTAATCTGTCCTTAGTGTTCTTTTTATTTTTTACTGTTGTATAGTTTCTTTCTTTACAATCTTCACAAGCAAGAACTACCATTCTGTCATTTTTACCTTTGATACCCATTTTGACTTTCCTTTATAACTTAATTTTAATGCTATTTTGGAGTAATCTAGTGTAATTTACCGTATTAAATTTACCCCTTTTTACCTTTTTAAAAAGAATGTGCGGAACACATTCTTTCTTTTAAATCGGCGTATGTTTTAATCCTAAAATAAACATAAATAAATTGCAAATAATTGTGAAGATTTTGTAATATAAAGTTTATATTACCTGTTATTCAATCCTATAATAATTGCAATGCAAATGACGGAGTTTGATTTGCGGTTGCCAGCAAGGTTGCGGAAGCCTGCTGAAGAATCTGCTGGCGTATATAATCACTGGAAACTTCTGCTATATCAGCATCTCTTAAAGTTGAAAGAGATGAGGTAAGATTATCTATACTTACTCCTATTGTTTCCATTGCAGATTCCAATCTGTTATATGCAGCACCATATTCTGTCTGCTTTGATGTAACAATAGATAGTAAATTATCTATTTTAGCAAGAGCTTTTCTCGCAGCTTCAGATGTTGAAACATTTAATGCTGACAGCCTCATATTAAATTCTGTGTCTATTGAGATTTGAGAGGAAGCCCCGCTATTAATTCCCACCTGAAAAACAATTTCCGTCTCTTCTTCATTAAGCATTATATTATACCCCGGAAGCCTGTTTTCAATTTTTAATTCTTCTATCTCTGCAGAAGTCGCTCCTGTAATGCCTGTTGCAGAACCCTGCCCTACCCCGGCACTTGACTTAGACTTTTCAGTATCCCAATAACAGGAACTGATATTTCCGCTTTCGTTAAAACCGGCAAAACCACCTGTCTGAGAATTACCGTTAGCAATTCCATCAGAAAAAGAGTTGCTTATTGTACTTGAAGAATTCTGTCCTACAAATCCGCCGATATTTTGATTTCCGTACACATCACTTTGCGCAAAACTGAAATTAATAGATGAATTATCCGCATTATATCCAATAAGCCCGCCGACTCTGTAGCTTGTTCCTGTAACATCTGATATAGAATAACAGCTGTCAACAGAGGAATTGTGCGTATTATACCCTACTAAAGCTCCTACATCACTTAAACCTGAGACACTTCCTGTTACAAAACAATTTGATATAGTACTTTGATAACTATATCCTGCCAATAATCCGACATACATCATTCCTGTAACATTAGCATTCTCCATTCCTAAATTAGAGATTTCAGCATACTGAATTCTGCCGAATAGTCCGTAATAGTTCATGGTATTGTTATCTAAAACCAAGTTGCTTATCGTATAACCATTGCCGTTTAATTCACCCGTAAAAGGATTATTTAAATTACCTATTGGCGTCCAGTTTTCTCCAGACAAATCAATATCCGCCATAAGGATATATTTTCCACCCAAATTATTATTAATATCCTGAAGCTCATCTGCTGAAGTAATTACTGTATAGCCTTCAGCTATTGCTTCATCGTATGATAAACTATCTACATCCTGTATAAAATCACTCCCCGACTCTTTAAACAACTTTATTCCATTATACTCAGTAGTTGCCATTAAACGATCTATTTCATCTGTGCGTTGGTTAAATTCTGTTTGAATAGCCTTCAAGGAATCCGCGCCATACGTGCCGTTAGAAGCCTGTTCCGCTAAATCACGCATTCTCTGGAGGTGAGAGGTTATAAGACTTAAATTATCTGTGGCTGTTGTTATCAAATCTAATCCCATTGCAGTATTGTCCTGTGCAACATTGTAAGAAGACAGCTTGCTTGAATACTGAGTTGCAATAGAATATCCTGCCGCATTATCCTTGGCATGATTAATTTTAAAACCTGTCGTTAATCTTTCAATAGCAATATTTAGCCCTGCAGTTGAAGACGCAAGACTATTTTGTACAAGATTACTTAAATGATTAGTGTTTAACGACAATACCAAATCAATATATCCTTATATATATATTATATACCATATATTTTTTTTGTCAATCTATAGCTTAATTTGTGATAAAATTAGAATTAAAAAGGAGAGTGAAATGATTAAATCTATTATATTAGCTGCCGGGAAAGGCACAAGAATGAAGTCAGATATGCCAAAAGTGCTGCATACAATTTTTGACAAACCTCTTGTCGGGTATGTCATTGACGCAGCAAGCAATACAGGGCTTGTTGACGAGAATTATATTATTGTCGGGCATCAGGCAGAACTTGTAGAAGAATATATCAATAATAATTATAAAAATTCAAAATGCCTTCTGCAGACACCCCAGCTCGGTACCGGACACGCAGTAAGTATGGCATTACCATATCTTAAGGAGTTTGAGGGCGAAGTTATTATATTATGCGGCGATACTCCGTTAATAACATCAGAAACTTTAAAAGAATTCATCAATTTTCATAAAGAAAAAGCTTCTGATATAACAGTAATGAGTGCTTATTTTGATAACCCAGCTAATTACGGAAGAATTATCAGAAATCAAGACGGTTCAGTAAATTCAATCGTTGAAGAAAAAGATGCTAATAAAGAGCAAAAGGCTGTTAAAGAAATTAATGCCGGAATTTATTGTATAAACTGGGGCAAGGTAAAATCAGCTTTTTCAGAATTAAAAAACAACAATGCACAGGGTGAATATTACTTAACTGATATTATAAAATGGGGAAATACCAACAACCTCTCTGTTAATGCATATACGCTTTCCGATAATGAAGAAATATACGGAATCAATTCAAAAGCAAACCTTGCAGAAGCGTCAAAAATGCTGAATAAAAGGACTATAAACAAATTATTATCAGAAGGAGTTACAATAGTAGCCCCTGAAACAACCTGGATTAGTCCGGAAACCGAAATAGGCCCTGATACAATTATTTACCCGTCCTGCTATATAAATGGCAAAAATAAAATCGGTAAGCACTGCAAAATTGGCCCTTTTGCACACTTAAGAGGAGATGTCGTTCTGGAAGATTATGTTAAAATCGGCAACTTTGTTGAGGTTAAGAAAACAACAATAAAATCTCACACAAACGCCTGCCACCTAACTTATCTCGGCAACAGTGAAATCGGCTCAAATGTAAATATAGGTGCCGGCACAATTACTGCAAACTACAACCCTTTAACAAAAGTCAAAAGCAAAACTATCATAAAAGACAATGTTAAAATAGGTTCAAACTCGGTTCTTGTTGCACCTGTTACTATAGAAGAAGGAGCAAATGTAGGAGCTGTCGGAGTTATTACCAAAAACATTCCTGCATGGGCACTTGCAATAACCAGAGCGCCTTTAAGAATTCTTGAAAACTGGGTTACAAGAAATAAATAAAGCGGCTAAAAGCCGCTTTATTTATTAATCAAAAAAACGATATTTTAGCAATGTAAATACAGCCTGAACGCCGTCCTTCCAACCGATCTTCTTACCCTCTGACGAGTTTCTGGCATTGTATGAAATCGGAACTTCCATAAAGCGGACATTTTTCTTCAAAACCTTTGCAGTTATTTCAGGCTCAAAATCAAAACGATTCGATTTTATTGAAATTCCCTTCAGCACATCAGCGCGAAAAGCCTTGTAGCAGGTTTCCATATCAGTCATATAAGTACCGAAAAGAACACGTGTCATAAGAGTTAAAAACACATTAGCAAGGTAACTCAGTATTAAAAAGTTCCCGCTGTTTCTTGTATCTGCAAGGCGCGAACCGTACACAACATCAGCAGCATTTGTTGTAATTAAATGAACAAGAGGCTTATAATCTTTCGGATTATATTCCAGATCCGCATCCTGAATTATTATAATATCGCCGGTCGCAGCCATTAGTCCTGTTCTGAGTGCTGCACCTTTTCCCATATTACGCTGATGGTACAATACTTTATACGGTAAATTTTTATACAATTCTTTTGTACCGTCTGTAGAATAATCGTCAATCAGAATTATTTCTTTCTCAAGACCAAAATCGACAGCTTCAACCTGCTTTAAAATCTCCAATAATAAATCCTTCTCGTTATAAACCGGTATAAGTATTGATATCTTATTCATATTTCCCCTTCTTTAAACACTTTTATATTATACACAAAAATGTTACACTTGAAAATTATCTTAAAGTCTCACTACCCGCCAGATACATTTACCCCTCATCAACACTTCAGGGGGGTAAAAATTTTCAGGCAAAACATTCATAGAACAACACCCCTTCGGGAGGTCCCAATTATACTTCAATATATCCCCCCACTTGCAAAGTGCGAGAAAGCTAGACCGACCAACCAAATATATTTACCCCTCCCTTTGCCAAAAAACCAATTTTATTATATTATATTACATAATAAGAGAGGGTGAAATGACTTTAGAAAATTTCATTTATGAGTCAGTTTCAGAAATACTCAACGGCGGGTATGAAGAAGTAAAAAACAGCATAGAAAAACACAAAGATATATACAAAGACGATACTGCTATATGTTTTAGTATGCTTGCATTAGCTGCATTTTTAAAGCAAGATAATACAAAATTCTATCAGTTTATGAATGATGCTGCTTTTCTTGTTGAGCAGACAAAAGATCCGATTACGCATATTTTGCATGAAATGATTCTCGGATATATTAATTTTACGGAGAAAAATACTACATTATATGCAATTAACTACAATCAGGCGCGAAAACTTTCAATCAAAAACCAGAAAACGGACTTTTTTGAGAGGTTGAATGCGATTTTAAAGTGTCCGCCGATAACGCATTATAACAGTAATCACAACCAGAGCAAAGACCCGCTGATTGCGCTCGTAAACATCGGTCAGGCAGTTGCCGCAGAAAAAAACATTGATTTATTAATCAAAAAAATCGCGGAAGAAACAAAAACCGCTTTAAACGCTGACCGATGCACTGTTTACATGTATGATAAAGAACATAATGAGCTCTATTCTAAGGTTGCAACCGGTTTAGACACAAAGGAGCTGCGAATTCCTGCAGATAAAGGTCTTGCAGGACATGTACTTCATACAGGCGAAACAATAAATATTAAAGATGCATATAAAGATAAACGTTTTAATCCTGATGTAGACAAAAAAACCGGTTACAGAACTAAGACAATCTTATGTATGCCGATTAAAAATTTTAATCAGGAAATAATCGGTGTATTTCAAGTTTTAAACAAATTTGACGAGTATTTCACACCGGACGATGAAGACTTGCTTGTTGCTATTGCATCCAGCGCCGGCATCTCCTTAGAGAATGCTCAATTGTTTGAAAAGCAAAGAAAACTCCTTGAGGAACAAAAAGTCGTTCTTGACAGTTTCATTGAAACATTAGCAACCTCTATTGATGCAAGAGATAAGATTACTTCCGGTCATTCTTCCAGAGTAAAAATGTATTCTTCTTTGATTGCTCAGGAATTTGGCATGGTAAAGAAAGATATTTATATCCTTGAAAAAGCCGCTGCATTGCACGACATCGGGAAAATCGGTATTAAAGATTCAGTTTTACAGAAAGAAGGCAAGCTGACACCGGAAGAATATAAACATATTCAGCAACACGTGGAGATAACCCACCATATTCTGGAAAAAATCCACATGTCAAAAGATTTTCAGGAAATAACCGAAATTGCCTGCTCTCATCACGAAAAGTACGACGGAACAGGTTATTACAGACATTTAAAAGGCGAAGAAATACCTTTTGGCGGAAGAATATTAGCTGTATCTGACGTTTTCGATGCAATAACATCCAAAAGACACTACAGAGACAAAATGCCGATTGAAAAAGTTATTGACATTATTAAAAGTGGTGCGGGAACTCATTTTGACCCGAAAGTGGTCGATAAGTTTTTAGCAATTAAGCTTAATAAAATTGTAGGTGTATTTATTACGGAAAACCACATGACAATTGATCCGGAAGATTTAATTACACTGGAAAAATATAACCTACTTGATTTATATTACTCAATAGTAAATAATTGTAGTAACAAGTTATTACAAGTGTTTAACAAATATTATGTAGGTGTAGATTTAGAGCATGAGTAAAACGTTCAATACATTACTAATATCCACATTAATATTGGCTTCAGTTTCAATATGCAGTGCTGAAGAAGTTAAGCAGCTTAAAGTTAAAGCTGAAACTAACGTTGCCAATATGGATATGGTAATTAAGGACAATTTTGTTAAATCAAAATACGCCTCTGCGGAAAACAGATTTGCACAAAATAATATAAAAGCGTCTTACGATGATTTCAATGACCTTATACAAAGAGCAACGCATGATGACTATGTTTTTCTTGTATACGCAATGAAAATGGCAGAGTACGGATTCTTTGACCTGTCAGATAACTTAATTAACAAACTCGATTCCAATGTATTTACGTCATCTTACGTACAAGACATAAGAAAATATTATTATCCATCAGCTCTGGTTAATTCCAAAGACATAATTTACCTTGCTGATGCCTATTCAAACATAATGTATAACAATATGGCAATTGAAACAACATCCGAGCTTTTAAACAGCAATCAAGCTTCCGAAAGCGATTATAAAAATTATTTGATTTCACTCGGATATTACAAATCAAATAATTTGCAGCAGGCATTAAAATACATTAATAATGCAATTGTCGAAAATGATACCAATGTAAATTATCTGACACTAAAGGCAAAAGTTTTGGCGGATCTAAATAAGCCAAAACAAGCATTAAAAGTTCTTGACAAAATAAAAAAGACACAGTTTGCAACCATTGATTTCCAAAATAAAGTAAGAGCCGTAGAAGAGTATATTCTGTATAAAACGGCAAAAGATGAGCCGTTAAAGGACTATCACCTTGCTTATTATTATCACCTGCAGGAAAAAAGTCTTTTAGCAACAAAAGTTCTTCAATCCGCTGTTTTGCAGGCAAAACAATACAGTCCTATGATTTATTCTTTATTAGGAAAAATCTATTATGAAAATGACGAGCCGCTAAAAGCTCATGAGTTTGCGTCCCGCGCATACAGAGAAGATAAAAACAATTATCTTGCAGCAATTACTATGGCTGATATAAGCTATGATAACAGAAAGTACGAAGATGCTTTAAAATATTATAAAAAAGCTCAAAAGTTGACTAAAGATGCTGAACCTGATGTCGGTGTCGCCAAAACTTATCTTGCTCTTGAAAAAGACAAGAAATCACAAAAAATGTATGAAAAACTACTAAAAAAACATAGTGCAAATGAAGAACTCCTGGTAGAATCTCTGCAGGTGTTCCCGCAAAAAGCAGATTACTATCTGCCTAAAGTTGCATCAATTGATATTTCTAATAATGATATATGGCTGGGATTGGCAAACTTAGCCATTAGAGACAACAATTTTAATATGGCAGCAACATATTTAAACAACTCGTATTACATTGACGCAAATAACTTTAAATATTATTACTACCTGAGTCTTGTACTCAGAGCAAAAGGGGACATAGAACTTGCAAATCAGTCTTTAATCAGATGCTCAAGGTTAAATTCTGATTATGCGGCAGACGTAAATCCGGGGCATAGTGTGTATGAAGAATAGTATTTTAATTATTGAAGATCATGAATTAACAAGATTTGGACTTAAAACAGCTTTTGAGTCTTGTGATTATGTAGAAAACATTTACGAAGCTGAATCGGCAGAAAAAGGTATTGAAATAGCCGAACAGAAGGATATTAATTTAATTATCATGGATTTGGGACTTCCGGGAATGAACGGTATAGAAGCCACAAAAAAGATAAAAGACATGAACAAAGATATCAAAATTGTTGTCTTAACTTCACACAATGATGAACAGGAAGTCTTAAACAGTCTGAAGGCCGGCGCGAATGCTTATTGTTCCAAAGAAATAAACACCAAACGTCTTACTCAGGTTGTACAGTCTGTATTAGACGGTGCGGCCTGGTTTGATCCTTCAATATCACACATAGTGCTGGAGGCGGCAACAAAATCTCAAGAAACAGCTCAGATTAAGCCGGAGAAAAATTACGGTTTAACATCACGTGAAACTCAGATTTTAAAACTTATTACAGAGGGTTACAGCAATATAGAAATAGCAAAAGAGCTTTTTGTAAGCATTAATACAACGAAAGCTCATGTTGCAAGCATATTGCAAAAACTTGAAGTAGATGATAGACTACAAGCAGCACTAAAAGCATTAAAAGAAAGATTGGTTTAATAATATGGACGGAATAGCTTCAATACTTGTCGTAGATGATAACCCGAAATTTTTAGCCGATGCACTTCCGATGTACGGTTATAACGTAACTGTGGCTAAGGACGGGCTTGAAGCATTGAAGATTCTGGATAAAGACCAGAGTTTTGATATAATCCTTTTAGATGTAATGATGCCTAATATGGACGGCTGGGATACTTTAAAAGCTATCAGAAGCAATAAAAAAATAAAATATATCCCGATTATTATGATTACAGCAGTAAGCGAAGACCAAAAAATTGTATCCGGCCTTAAAATCGGAGCAGATGATTATATCGTAAAACCTTTTATTCTGCCGAATCTTCTTGCAAGAATAGAAGCTGTTCTGAGAAGATGCAGATGGCAGAATGAATCAGCGCAAAAATCAAGTTCAATTACATTAAACAAAGATGTCAATATAGATTTGCTTACGCCAAAAGAAAAAGAAGTACTTGAGCTGCTTGCAAAAGGAGCCAGCAATCAGCAGATTGCAGATAAATTATGCGTAAGAGATGTTACGGTTAAAACTCATTTAAACAGTATTTTCAAAAAGTTAAAAGTAGCAAACAGAACGCAGGCCGTGCTGCTTGCAATGCAGATTAATTTAGTCAGCTAATATAGGAGTTAGTTAATGTTATCAAAAGAAGAATTAGTAGATCTTGCACTTACAGATATAGAAGCTTTTAATAAAGAAATTAAAAGCTCAAAAAACAGTATTGATATGAGCGAAACAGATTTTAGCAACTCCAATATTGAAGGCGCTGAATTTATAAATGTTGATTTAACCTCTTCAACATTTTCAGACAGTCACCTTAGCGAAGTAAAATTTGAAGCTTGCGATTTAACATCAGTAGATTTTACCAGAGCTGAAATTGTCGAGTGCTCATTTAATGAATCTGTCTTAAACGGAACTGATTTCAGTTATTCGAAAGTTGATTTTTGCAATTTTTCAGATGCAGACATGGCCGGCGCAGTATTTCAAGGCGCAGATTTAGCAAACTCTGATTTATCAATGGCAGAAAACCTTAGCGCCTGCAGATTTGATGAAGAAACCGCTTGGCCGGATAATGAATATCTGCCGGAAGATTTTGATACAAAGTATTCTTCGGATCTCTCGTCTCTTCAAGATGATGATGACTATCAACAATCAGACTATTAAATCTTCCAGATTAACCTTTTCCGGATTTTTAACAGGCTCATACTCAATTACAGAGGAAAGTTCCTTTAGTTTTTCCTTGATTTTGTATTGATTGCAGCTCATTTTTACGTAATCACCTTCCATCCCTAAATCCTTAAACCCAAGCCTTTTGTATTTAGATATTACATCAAAAGGTCCGTCTGTTACTGCTGATAACGTTATATTTTTAACCTTATAGCTTTCAGCAAATTTGAATAACTGGTAAATGAGTGTTGTTCCGCCAAGATTAACCCTCTTCCCTCCATGTTGGGGAATGGCGCAAACCGCATCAAGAAAAATCGAACTTACTTCATCAAAAAATGATAAAATTCCGCATGGTTTATGTCCAGAAAAAGCTATAACAGCTTGGTTTTCAGTATTTTGGGCAGATTCAATTGTGTAATCAAAAACCTTTTTCCATCTATTCCTGTCAAATTCCTCCATTTTTGCAAGATTTGTACTAAAATCAGAATTCTCAGCCAAATTTTCAATAAATCTTCTGTCAAATTTTGTAAGTTCATACAAATCAATTTTTGTTGTAAGCCCTTTAAACTTATTCTTCGTTCTGGCAATGGGTATTGCCCCAAAAGCCGGTGTAACTTTATTATTAATAACCTTCATATTTATATAATACCCGTAAATATAAAATTTGCACGTTAAAAGGTAACAAAATGTTTACAATAAGACTTGTCAAATAAAAAGGTTTAATGTAAACTTGAATTACACTGGTAGAAAGAAGGAATATAATTATGTCTAAAAAATGTGAAGTATGTGGTAAAACACCTTTAAAAGCTGCTAAATTAACATTCTCTCATAAACAAATTGTAAAAAGACAGTCACCTAATTTACAAGAAATCAGAGTTAATGTAAACGGTCAAGCTAAGAAAATGACAGTTTGTACTTCTTGCTTAAGAGCAGGTAAAGTTCAAAAGGCTGTTTAAGATTTATTTAAAATTAACAAAAAAGAACCGGTCTTGGCCGGTTCTTTTTTAATCTAAAATTTCATGCGCCTCTTCTACTACAGAACTTATGTCGACTTCAATAGCTTCGCCATCTGTTGAAAACCATACAAGGTATTCAATATTTCCCGCAGGTCCTTTTATTGATGAATATGTCAGCCCTTTTATATAATATTGAAGTGAATGAATGCAGTTTAGCACATTTTCAATAACTTTCTTATGCGTATTTTTATCTTTTACAACCCCACCCTTTTCAACAAGTTCCTTTCCTGCTTCAAACTGGGGTTTTATAAGACAAATCATTTCATGAAACTCCGGTTTCATAAGCGTTTTTAAATTCGGCAGCACCTTTTCGAGCGATATAAAGGACAAGTCCGAAACAAGCAAATCCGCAACAGGTTCATTATCAGAATAAATATCATTGAAAGAACAATTTTTCAGATTCGTTTTTTCAATCGGCTTTACCTGATTAGAACTTCTGATTTTCCAATCAAGCTGTCCGTAACCGACATCAACCGCATAAACGAATTTAGCCCCGTTCTGCAACAGGCAATCAGTAAACCCGCCGGTTGAAGCGCCCGCATCAAAACAAATTCTATTTTGTACAGTAATATCAAAAGTTTCTAAAGCTTTTTTAAGCTTAAAGCCACCCCGTGAGACAAAAGGCATTGATTTTACTTTAAAATCATACTCTTTTTCAGGATTTATCTGAAAACCTGCCTTTGTAACGACTTCCGTTCCTATCATAACATTACCGGCAAGAATTGCAGCAGCAGCTTTACTTTTATTTTCAAAATAGCCTAAATCAACAAGATGTTTGTCTAAACGTTCTTTTTTCAAATCTTAAAAAACCTTTCTGCATTCTCTGTTGTGATATCAATTAATTCCTCAACAGGCATTTGTCTTATATTTGCAATTTCTTCCGCCACATATTTAACGTAAGCAGGAGAGTTTGTTTTCCCTCTGAAAGGTACCGGAGTCAAATATGGTGAATCCGTTTCCAATACAAGTTTTTCCAGCGGTACTTCACGCGCAACATCTTTCATTTTTACGGCATTTTTAAATGTCACAACCCCGCCAAGCGCAATATACCAGCCCTGTTTTACGCATTCACGCATAAATTCTACACTACCCGAAAAGCAATGAAATAATACATCAGAAGATTTATTATTTTCTATAAGTACATCAAACGTATCCTTATGGGCATCCCTGTCATGCACTACAATTGGCAAGTTTAATTTATTTGCAAGCCGGATTTGTTTTGCAAAAACTTCTTTTTGTAAATCAGCAAAAGATTTGTCCCAGTAATAATCAAGCCCTATTTCACCCAAGGCAACAACTTTTGTATTTTTTGCCAGTTCAATAATATGATTTTCAGCCTCTTCTGTGTAAGTTTTAGCTTCTGAAGGATAAATCCCGACCATAGCCCACAAATTTTCATCCGCCTGCGCAACCGATATAACCTTATCCATTAAATCCGCTTCTACAGATGGAATAATAGCTTTTTTGACGCCATAGTCCTTCATTTGCTTCATAACATCTTCTACAGGAAGCTCAAGCATATCAATATGGGCATGTGTATCTATCAAATAATCTTTCATAAAATGATTATATCACGCTAAAAACACACGGAAGAATATTCACAAGTACAATCGAGCTTTTTATCCGGTAAGTCATTATTATTTATTTTATCTGCTGTAGCTAAGAGAGCTTTTTTGTATTCTTCACCCAATTCCGGCGTATATGTAACTTTTACCTCATCCTTGTTTTTTAAATCTATATAAATAAAGTTAACTTTCTCGGTTTTAAAAAACTCCTTTACTGCAAGAATATATATCATCGTTTGAAAATCATACTCAGCATTTTTAGGAATAGAGCCTGTTTTATAATCCAGAATATAATATTCGTCACCCTCCTTCACCAGAGCATCAATTCTTCCGCCGAAAAAAACATCCTCCAGTTTTACTGCAAGATTGTATTCCGTCTCAATAACTTCATAAGAAAAATATTTGATACTCTTTAAATACTTCCAAACAGCTGCTTCCCGTTCACTCAAAGAAAGTTCCATTTTGTCGATATTTTCTTTTCTCAAATAATAAGAAGCCAGAGCATGGATATTTTTACCAAACTCAAATACAGAATCATTTACAGGCATGGAAATATTTTTCACATACCTGTAATAGAATTTTCTCGGACATTGCTGAAATGTCTTGAGCATATTTGGCGAATATAATGAGAAGTTATTCTCCATCTACCCCTTGGTTGACTCCTATATTTACCCCTTACCCCTAGCCTTCTAAATATGTGTAATCAGGATTTTGATTTAATTTTTCCTCAATTTGTTCAAAAGAAATTTGCCCCTCTGTTGCTCCGAACTGAGAAACAACAGAAGCAGAATTCACAGACGCATACATTAAGGAACGGCCTACATTAAGTCTTGTCCTTTCTAAAGCTCCGCAGAAGGTAGACGCAAAAGCATCACCTGCACCTAAAGTTGAAACTACCGGAGACGGAAATACCGGACAATAATAGAATTTTTTACCGTCATAGGCATATGCACCATTTCCGCCGTCAGTTATTACTATAACCTGATAATCCATAACCTTAAGCGTGGTAAGCATTTTCTTAATATCCTGATGTATAAGCTCATGTGAAAATTTTTCAGTCTTAGTGTCAGGTCTTACCTGAATACCGGTTGCCATTGTGGCTTCCTCTTTATTCATAACCACTATATGAGCTGATTTTAAAATAGTTTTAATATGTTCAAAACCGCGTTTCAAGCTTGTAGAACCGGCATTAAAACATATTTTTGTACCATGCTTATGTGCATATTCAACAATAGCCTCTATAACTTTGTTTGATTCTCCGTTTAAAGGCGCAACATACATTAAATCGGCATCTTTTATAGCCTCAAAATTTATTTCGCTTTCTTTTATCTGAGCGTTTGCACCTCTATGCGCCAGAACGGTTCTATCTCCCTGAAAACTTACAAGAATAATTGAAAATCCTGTAGATGTGCTTTTGTCTTGAATAATATGTGCTAAATTTACATTTTTTGTTTTAAAAGAATTTAAAATACCTTCCGAATAAATATCTTCACCTATTTTAAAAATAGCAGAAGTCTCAAAACCCAAATTAGCGAAGTTACAAGCCGTATTAACCCCGCCTCCGCCGACATTTGATGAAAAGGTTGTTATATCTATTTTTGCCCCGTAAGGATAACTCATAAATTCAGAATCTTTATTTTTAGAACATACAGAAACAATATTTGCCTCATCACACTCTACAAAAACATCCATAGTAGCACTACCAATAGTTAAAACCTTTGACATAAACTTCCTCCTATATTTAATAATATTTTAATACAAATAGCAAAAAATATATTTATGAGTTTTATAATAGCAGTATGGAGGTAAAAGATGAATATTGCAAAAACAAATGTAAATTTTACAGGGAAGCAAGAAATTATTTACGGTCTAAAAAAAGCTGCACAGGAGGCTAAAACTATTGAGCTCAATCGTTCATATGCTTTCGGACCGCGCCCTATGAGACGCGAAGCAGAAATTTACGAAGCAAAAGGTGCTTTGAATGCTTATACAGACATGGTCACAAAAGACAGCAAATTCAATACCGCTATTAAAGAAATAGCTGCAGACAAAGCTTTAACCAAAGAACTGGGTGAAACTTTACAAGCAAAAGATGTTCCATACGGAAAAATCAACCCGCTCGGAGAATTTGTTAAATCTTTTTCAGAATCCTTGAAAAAGAATAAAGTAGCAGCATTGGCAGATGATGTTAAAACATTTTTCCAAAATATTAAAATGTAAAAAATTGTAAAAATCAAAGACGAGCATGGTGTAATTTTTATTTAGTTATTCTATAATGTTTGTATACAAGGATATGTGAGTGGTATATAAGTTGTAATAAATCTATTACATATTAAGCGCTCAAGATTAGGGATACAATGTGCGGGAGAGCACAGAGTCAGAAAGGTTAGGGAATGGCTCTTACAATAAATACAAACATTTCGTCTTTGATTGTTCAAAGAAATTTAAACACTGCAACTAATAGCTTAAATCAAGCCATTGAAAGAATGACAACCGGCTATAAAATAAACAGCGCAGCTGATAACGCGGCCGGCTACTCTATAGCTACAAACTGGGCAACACAGCTTGGTTCGCTGGATGTTGCCGCGGATAATGCTGCAACAGGCGCGGATATGCTTACTACACTAGAAGATACATATTCACTAATTACATCGCATCTTCAACGTGTTAGAGACTTAACAGAGCAGGCAGCTAACGGAACATATGGTTCTGATTCACTTAAAGCTATTCAATCCGAAATAACGGCAAGACTTGAAGAAATTGACCGTATTTCTGCGAATTGCGAGTTTAGCGGTTTAAAGCTTATGGATGGAAGCATACAGGGAGATATTGCTTTACAAATAGGGTTATACAGTGATGCAAACAGCCAAATTTCTCTTGATCAAGCACTTTTTGATGCTGCGGATGTAGAAACTCTTTTCCAAACATACGCAACAGTCCCGGGCGGTGATAATTCAATTGATGGTGTTGCAAAAGCCTGTGCAGGATACGACGGAACAAAAATTACAGGCGGTCAGGCAACAATGCTGGATGAAATAGATAAGATTATTAATGAAATTTCTTCCAGAACGACAACACTCGGAGCCGCACAAAACAGGATTGATTCTGCAATTGAATCTATTAATGTTCAGTCAGAAAATATAACCTCTTCATTATCAACTTTAAGAGATGCTGATGTTGCGGAAGAATCTTCAAACTATATACAGGCACAAATTCTACAGCAGGCATCAGCAACACTGCTTGCAACAGCAAACCAGCTGCCTAGTATAGCTTTGAACTTATTATAATTATAAAAATTAATTTGTTGTTGATTGGGATATGTACTTATATATGAGCTTGATGAAATTCAAGCTCTTTTTATTACTTATGCAGTTGCCCTAAAATGCTTGATAAGATTTTATTTTTTTGATACTATAAGTTAGTATATTAGGTAAAGAGGAGTTTTATTATGGAATTAATGAAGGGGAAAAAGGGTATTATCTTCGGAGTTTCAAATACTCATGGTATCGCATACGGTATTGCAAAACAGTTATTTGACGAAGGTGCTGATATCGCTTTTACATACGCAGGCGAAGCTATGGAAAAAAGAGTTAAACCTATTGCTGAAAGCATGAATGCTAAGCTTATTATGAGCTGCGATGTTACAAAAGAAGAAGAAGTTGAAGCTGTTTTCAAAGAATGCGAAAAAATCTACGGTAAATTAGACTTTGTAGTTCACGCCGTTGCATTTGCTCCTAAAGAAGATTTAATGGGCAGGTTTGTAGATACTTCAAAAGAAGGCTGGGATATCGCTCTTGGAGTAAGCGCATACTCATTAGTTACAATTTGCAGACACGCTGAACCTATTATGAATGAAGGAAGCTCTATTTTTGCTCTGACATATCTCGGTTCTGTTCTTTCTGTTCCAAGCTACAATGTAATGGGTGTAGCTAAGGCTGCATTAGAATCAGCAATGAGATTCCTGGCTGTTGATTTAGGAAGCAAAGGCATCCGTGTTAACTGCTTATCTTCAGGCCCTGTTAAAACACTTGCTTCTATGGGCATAAGCGGATTTTCTAAAATGCTTAAAGCTGCTACTTTAAGAGCACCGATGAAAAGAAACGTTTCATTGGAAGATGTCGGTAAAGCTGGATTATACTTAGCTTCAGACTTATCAAGCGGCACTACGGGTGAAGTAATTTACTGTGACTGCGGCTGCCACTCTGCATACGCTTCTGCAGATGAAATGGATTTATTATCCAAAGGTGAATAACAATTATTATTACTATATACGGATTTATACTGCTTTAGTGTAAATCCGTATTTTAAAAGATAGGATGAAAAATATGAAAAAAGTTTTATTATCATTACTTACATTATTAACTCTTGCAGCAGGCACGCAAGTAACTAAAGCAATGACCTATGCAGAAGGAATGAACAACAGCAAACCGATGGCGCTATTAATCTATGCTAACTGGGCAGACGATATTGCTGATGTTATTGGAAAATTTAAAGCTCAACAAGGTGGAGAATACGGAGAACAATACAACTTTATTTTGCTTGATATTGCATCAGAAGATACAAAAGAATTCAATAAAAAATATCACATCTACCCTAATTTACCTTATGTACTTTTATATAAAGATAACGGTAAAATTTCAAGATATTTACAAAAAGATTGTATTTTAGATGATGCTTGCTTCGTTGAAAAGCTCAAATTCTTTATAAATTAAGTATTTCTGCTTGAGTATAATCAATACCGCCTACGGCATTGTATAATGAAATTGTAGAGATAACATTGTCGATTTTAGCGGCAATGTTTCTCTGTTTTATGAGGTATAAATTTACCTCAGACTTCATCTCATCTAATTTAGAAGAATCGCCTATATTAAATTGCTTTTCTGAAAGTGAATGTTTTTCTTTTTCTATGTCGAACTCTTCATTAGCCTTTGCTAAGTTTGCTCTAGTTGTTTTTGATTCTATAAGAGCATCATTTACTTCTTGTATAGAAGTTAAAACTGTTTTTTCGTACGCTTCTACAGCTTTTTTGTATTCATATTTATTTATTCTGTATCTTGCAAGCTTTGCCCCGCCTGAAAAAATATCCCATGTTGGTGCTATACCCGCATTAGCAAGGAATGTTTCGCCGGCAAAAATTCTGTTCCAATTATATGCATTGAAGCCGATATTGCCAAATAAAATGAATTTTGGCAAGAATTCCCTTCTTGCAACTCTCACATCCAGACCGACTTTTTTAATATAGCTTTCTGCTGATATAAGATCAGGACGATACTGAACAACAACTGTAGAAATTGAATCAGGAGCCTCAGGGAAAGATACGGTTTCATAACTTGCATGCTCAATTTCTTTATCCGTATTAAGCCCTAAAAGAACGTTTATTTCGTCGCTTAAAACTTTCTTATTTTCATTGAGTTTATTTAAATCTTTTTCAAAGTTAACAAGTGCCTGTTTTTCTTCTAATACTTCATTAATTGATGCAAGACCTGCATTGTATTTTCTTTCGGTCATGCTTACAATATCCGTTTGCAACTCTATTATTTTTTCAAGAGTATTCTTCATCTCATCAGTCTTAATTAAATTATAATAGTTAGCAGCAAAACTCGAAGTCAAATAAATATAAGCAGCTCTTTCCTGCTGGTCAATAATTTCCTTTTGTTTTTTTGCACTCTTTCTGTTCAAATAATTTTGTCCCCAGATATCAATTTCATAAGAGGCATTCAGAGGCAAAAATATTTCATTTTGAATATACTTAGGTATTACCGTATTGCCGAACTGCGTTCGAGGGCCTCTGAAAACCCTTGAAAATGTTCCGTCAAAACCTACCTGCGGTAATTGATTTGCGCCAGCAAGACGAACGTTTTCTTCAGCCTGTTTTGCCTTCAGAGCCGCAATTTTTAAATCATGGTTATTATTATATAATGTCTGCAAATGTTCCACTAACAATTCGTCATTATAATTTTTCCACCAGTCAATATTTACATAGCTGAATTTATCTATTGATTCTTTGGCAGAACAAGGAATTGTCAGGGTTAAAATCAATATTGTTAAGATTTTTTTAAATGTCATATTTACACTTATCCTTCTTGTGTTATCATGATAACACAAAGAAAATTATGAAACAAGAAATTTTATCAAGACAAAAAATAGGGTTGAGGTTATCCCGCATTGGGCTTCTGTCAAAGATTTTCGCAATACAGACTTTTGTATTGAACAAATTTGAGATAACGCCGGAACAATTTACTGTACTTAATACACTTAAAGAGAATAACGGAATGTATTTAAGACAGCTTGCTCAAGAGACCTTGAAAGACAGACCGAATATGACCAGAATTGTCTCGATTTTAGAGTCTCAAAACTACCTGACTGTTGAAACAGATAAAGAAGAAGGTCGTATGGTAAAAAAACTATATATTACCAAATCCGGAATCAAAGTTTGCAGTAAGGCACTGCCTACAATATTAAACATGTGGGAGAATATCTCTAAAAATATTCCGGAAGAGGAAATTGATAAATTTTTAATTACATTAGATAAGCTTGAAGAAAATTTAAAAGAAAAGGTAATAATGCAAAACTAGGTGAAATTATGGCAAAAAGACACGAAGACAAACATGATAAAGAATTTATTAAAGAGGCAAAAGCAAGATTAAAAAAAAGAAGACCGGAATATAAAAAGAAAAGAGTTATAGTACCGACTCTTACTGCAATAATTCTTACAATAATGGGTATTATTGCAGCAATTCATTCCACATATTATCAGTCAACAGATGACGCATTTGTGGAAGGTCGTTTGGTTTCAGTTGCGCCAAGGGTTGCAGCACCTGTTATTAGCCTGCTGGTTGACGATAACCAGGAAGTTAAAGCCGGACAGCTGCTTGTGGAATTAGACCCGAAAGACTTTGAGGTTGCACTTGCGCAGGCAGAAGCAAAGCTTGCGGAAGCAAAAGCAAGCTTAAATATTGCAGAAAAGCAGGTTGACGAAAGTAGTTCAAGAGTAAATAAATCATTTGAAGACATAACTTCTGCTTCTTCAAGACTTGATTTTGCACAAAAAGATTTTGCAAGATATAAAGATTTATACAAAGACGGTATTGTCTCCAAACAGGCATACGAAAAAAGCAAAACAGCCTTAGAAGTTGCTGAAGCAGATTATAATGCGGCAATGGAAACTTCTCAGGCTACACAGCACGCTCTGGATTCAAGCAAAGCCAAAACAGAGGCTGATGAAGCTCTCATAAAAAGATTGGAAGCCGAAGTTGAGCAGGCAAAACTTAACCTGCAATATACAAAAATTTATGCACCGCAAGACGGAAAAATTGCAGCCAGAAGCGTTGAAAAGGGAAATTATGTAAACATCGGACAGCCGCTAATGAATATTGTTCCCGAACAAGTCTGGGTTGTTGCGAATTTTAAAGAAGTTCAGCTGACACACATGCATGAAGGCCAGCCGGTTAGAATCAAAGTTGACACTTATCCTGGCAAAAGATTTAAAGGGCATGTTGAAAGTATTCAAAGGGCAACAGGTGCAAAATCAAGCCTTTTCCCGCCTGAAAATGCAGTCGGAAGTTACGTAAAAATTGTACAAAGAGTACCTGTAAAAATTCTTTTTGACGAAGATATTTCAAATTACAACATTGTCCCGGGTATGTCAGTTGTTCCAAAGGTTAGAATCAAAGATGGAAGAAAAGAAAATTAACCCTTATATTATAGCAATGGCAGTATTACTGCCGTCATTTCTTTCGCTTGCGGCATCATCAGGTACCAACGTAAGCCAGCCGCATATTGCAGGTTTTTATGGTGCTACACAGTATGAAACAAACACTGTTATTACCTGTTATATTATATCAGGCGGGCTTATGCTCCCTGTAACAGGATATCTTGTTCGATATATAGGCAAAAAACTTTTGTTTATATACAGCATTATAGTATTTGCACTTGGCTGCTTTCTCTGCATAGTTGCTCCAAATTTGCAAGCGCTGATTGCTGCAAGACTTATACAGGGTATCGGGAGCGGAAGCATACTGCCCTTGTGTCAAGCGGTTCTATTGGAAGTTTTTCCGCCGGAGCAGCGCGGGGTCGCAATGGGGTTATTCGGGGTTGCAGCAATGTTTTCCCCTCTTGCAGGACCTTTCATCGGAGGTTATCTCACGGATTATTATTCATGGCAATGGATTTTTATAGTTAATATACCGCTCTGTATATTGTCATTAATTATGATTAAATTCCTCGTTCCAGACGATAAACCAACTGAGAAACAAAAGTACAACAAGAAATTTGACATTTTCGGATACCTATCAATAGTTATTGCAATGGGCTGCATGCAAGTAGTATTAGACAAAGGACAGCAGCATAACTGGTTTGATGAAACCTGGATATGCTGGCTTACAGGGATTTGCATTTTTTCATTTGTATTTTTCTATGTATGGGAACTTGAATATAAGTATCCTGTAATTGATATCAGAGTCTTTAAAGACCGAAACTTTCTTTTCGGAACATTTGCAAGCTCTTTTATAAATGTAATCATATATTCGACATTGCTTCTTGTTCCTATGTTTGTACAGAGTCTTATTGGTTACAGCCCTTCAATGTCAGGACTTTTGATGTTTCCAAGAGCTATAATTTGTTTAATCATGCTCCTTGTAGTAGGTGAAATTTCAAAATATGTTGAAGGAAGAATTCTTGCAATTATTGGCTTCCTTATTATTGCAGCATCGCTATTAATGCTTACACAAATGAATCCCACTTCTTCAATGGAAAGCATTATTCTGCCGAATATATTGCTCTGTATTGGTGTCCCGACAGCATTTGTTCCTATAACGGCACTCTCTTTTCAAACACTTCCGGCATCAAAAAACGCTGATGCAGCATCTTTACATGCTCTCTTTAAAAACATTTTAACAGCAGTCTCAACTTCGGCGGCTTCAACCTTTATCGCAAGAGTTTCACAAGTTTATCAGGGCTACTTTGTAAGCAATCTTGCGCCGCATAATCATATGTATCAAGTAAAATTAGCCGCACTGCAGCATAAATTTGCCATCTATTACCCATCTGTAGTTGCAGCCAGAAAAGCCGAAGGCACACTTTATAAACAGTTATTGTCACAAGCACGTCTTGCTTCATTTTTTGACATTTTTGCAATGCTTGCACTATTAATGGGAGTTGCGATATTTCTTACTATTCTGCTCCAAAATAAACAAAAAAAGAAAAAAGAAGTGTAAACTTTTGTAAAGAAAATTATCCCTTTTGAAATCGCAACACATAAAAATACTTTATATATATATAAGTAATAGATGCGATGATATAAGAAAGGATGGCAATATATGACAGGACCAGAAGCAGCAAGTGGTATGCATGGCACAAGAGGTACATGGGGCGTCTTTGATTTTAATCAAGGCGATGGTGGTAATGCTCGTCCAATGACAATGGAAGAGAAATTGCAGAAAAACAGTATTCATGTACAAGCTGCTGCAGCACAAAGTGCCGGCGCATATATGGGTTAATTAAGTATTTCAAAAAAACGCCCCGAAATCTTTCGGGGCGTTTTTTATTTACAAAACAAAACCGGCAGTTTAACCGGCTCGTTTTCGCAATTTATTTAATGTTTGCATTGATTAATCTTGGACTTTTTGTTTGTATACGTGTCCCTTACGGTCTTTTTCAATATTTGGAGTATCGATCTCAAATACATAAGCGTCAGCAGGTGCCAGATTTACCCTGAGTTCGCCTTTTGAAACCTGAAATTCACTTGTATCACCGTATTCAGGAATCATATTTTTTAATTTTTGATCTTCTTTAAGTTCCGGTATCTCTATTATACCGGTTACGTTCCTGTTCGGATTTTTATTAGCGACTACAAGAAGTGTCCTTCCGTTATTGTGTCTTGCATAAGTAATTATCTGGTCATTTTTATCTTCACGCTTGTTTAATTCTATAAAACTGCTGTTTTTATCAGCCAAAACGTCCAGATTTTCACTTCTCATCTTGAGAACGCCCTTCATTACACGTTCAATATCAGGATGATCACCGCCCGGTTTTCTTGATAAATTGAACAATGCTAAACGATAACGGTGTTCATTCATCAATGTTTTTCCGGTATAAGTTTCTATATTATCAGTATCTCTGTATTTATAGTCATAATAGTCGCCGGTTTGGAAACCGTCAATAAAGTACGGATTACACATTGGTATTGTTGTCTGAAGGACTGTAGTTAATTTACAGAAATTTTCACCGCCATGAATCATAGAAGAGCTGTCATCATGTGTCAGGAATGACCCGATAACACTCTTTCCTGCAGGCAATCTGTGAGACATATCTAAATTAAATTTAACATAATCATTAAATTCAGCAGCATTCTTCCAGTCATGGAATATATGATATTGTCCGTAATATTCATCAAATCCGGCTTTTAGCAAATCTTCCGGTCTGTCATACGGCATATTTACCATCGGAGAAGCACATTCATAAGTATAGCTTTCTGCAAGCCATGCAAATTCAGGATCGCGTTTGTGAGAATATTTGATAAGAATATCCCAGAATTCAGGCGGTTTAGCCCTTGCAACATCGGCTCTGATACCGTCAATTCCCAAATCAATACACGCATCTACATACTGTTTATGCATTTCCAATAATTTAGGATTAAGCGTTCTGTCAGCTTCATCAGCCCACGGTTCGAACATTCTGATATCAGCCCAGCCCTGCGGGGTTTTGTCTTCACCGTTTCTGCCGTAAGCCATTAACTCAGGCTCAGCTTCAAACATGTCAACGGAAGCACAACTCGGTAAATCTAACATTACCCTGATTCCGCGTTTATGACATTCGTCTATCAGAGCCTTGAACTGCTCATCCGGAGTTCTCGGGTCATTTTTATCAATAAGCATTGGATCTATTGCAAGATGTCCGTCCTCTGTAACATATTTTGCAGGAGAATATAGAGAACCTGCCGTTCCCATTGCATTTTTCTTTCCTGGCGGGTGAATCGGCAAAATATGTATTGTGTTAATACCATCCGCTTTCAATTCATCTAATCTTGATATTGCACTGAGAAGGGTTCCATTCTTTTCACCTGTTGATAAAGTAACCTTATCATCACCGTTTAAATCCTGTGCGGTAAATGTTCTTGGAACTATTGCAAGCATTACGGATTGATTATTACGAACCATTGTTCTTAAGTTGTTTTTATAAGGCTTTACATTTTGAGATGCCAGATCAACCTTTTTAACCTTAGGAGCATTAATTCTTGCAAGATTATCAAGATAACCGGCAGTAACTCCGTTATCTTTTTCCTGCAGGGCTTTATTATCAGCAGGTTTTTCTGTCGGTAAAGTTTGCAGATTAGCTGCTCTGAAATTTAATGGTATTACTTTACTTACTAGCATCTTCATTCACCTTCTTAAATATATTTTGCGGATTTCTAATTTTACCAAAGCCAAATTGAGCCAATATCGTTGCACCAATTACACTGCCGCCTATTGCCGAAGCTATTTTCAGCCATTTTTGATTGCCGTAACGTTTCTCGGCAGCACTTTTTATCATATCGAGAGAATTCTGTCCTACCAGATTGAATTTAGACATTCTTGTTTTTTCTGATTTTGTATAATGTTTTAATACAGAAGTATCTAACATGTGGTTAGGTTTTGTAAAATCAATATTATTATTGCCCATTATATCCTGAAATCTCTTTATATATTTCTTAAAGCGGCCATGGACATCGCCTGTTGCGACATCTTTCGAGACTTCTAACCCCTTTTCAGTTGCTGCTGTAAGATCAGTACTCCACGTTCTTTTCATTACATCTTTATAAAACTCTGAATTATTAGGCGTATTCAGTTTCATTGTATGATCAGGACAGCTTGCTCCCATAACCGCATTCCGCCCGAATTTTGCGACTTCTTTATCGTACTCGCCTTCCGGTAAAGGACGTTTATATACATCAAATACGTGTAAAATTCTGTTAAATGAGTTTTTAGCCCCTTGATACCTTTCAATTATTCTTGAAATTTCCTGATTTTTAGAAGAGCCTACGCCTTTTGAATTATATTTTGCGTATTCGACACGTTCTGCTCTTGACAGGCTCCAATAATTTTTATCTGCATATTTATCTGCTTTAACACCATCTAATATATCAAACAGCTCCTGTCTTGATTCAACGGAATTAGAAAGCGTTGCAACATCTTCCTTTACAAGTTTATCAATCGTATTGCTAAACTTTCCGATTGTATTTAATCGTTTTGCCGTATTATTGTAATTATTTTCAATACCCGTTATCAAATCCTTTAGATGCGATTCTGTATTATGTTTGCCGTTCAGGTTAACGTCCATTTCTGACATTACCTTTGCAAGCTTGTTTACAGCCTCTTGATATTTAGCTTCATCTTTTGTTAAGTTATTTAACTGTCTTTCAAAAATCTCTTTTGCGTAGTCCTGAGATTCTCTCATCAATTTTAAGTCTTTGTATTTTATACCTAAAACATCCAGCAAAGTATTTTCAAACTTTGAATAAGAGCGTGCTATAACTGTTTCAGGAGCATATTCCACTTTAAAGGATTTGCATTTATCAAGAAGTTGCTGATTCTGCTTAAATTCGCCTAAAACTTTGGCAAAATCCGTAACATCTTTAATATTGCTTTCATTTACGAACTTTGCTTTATTTGTTTTTATACTCTTTGAAATATTCTCTAAAACCTCGTTTTCATAGGTCTTCAAAACCTCTTTCGGCATACCTGACTCAACGTTAATTTTTGAATCGAATAAATTTTTAAATTCACCTTTAATAGCTGCTAGTTCATCTTCTGTAATGCCGTCAGAATTATATTTTTTAACTATTTGAGCGACTTCATCAGATGTCGGAATAAATACTCTTTCCATTACAGCCTTGTTGCGTGATGGCATATTGGTTTTTAAAGATTTAACCAGCTCATCTGCAAAGTTATCACTTATAGAATATGCATTATTGCCGTCAGGTAAGAATATTTTTGCAAGATCAGCCTCAATACCTTCTTTTGCATTAGCATCTATACCTTTTGTCAAAAGTTTCAACAAATTATCATATTCTACTTTCGGAAGCTGCTTTCCTTTATAGTTTGTTAAAATCTTTTCAACTTCCCTGCTCAGTTTATTAGATTTTAAATTATCAACCTGATCTGACATTTCAGCAGTTTTATTTAATGCATAAGTAATCTTTGCATTATAACCTTGGTTTCTTACTTTTTCCATTGCAGGGCCAACAAGCTTTTCTAGCCCGCAGCACATTAAAGCTGCCAGAACTGGAGTTGCACCGCCTGCCATAAGCATCCAGAGAGTGTTTGTCTGAATACCAATTTTTCTCATTTGTTCTTTTATTAAATCATGACGGTTTTTAATCCCTCTCGGAATCCCCATTCTGTCGCCTATAATATCTAAATCTTCGCCAGGATACTCACCTTTATACATATCAAAAGGAATATAATTCGGATCCTGCAATACAGACTTTTTACGGCCCTGATCATCGATATATTCTTTACCGATATCAAAACCCTGAATAATTCTTGACGGAGCTTTAATTGCTATTAACGGGAATAATGACATGGAAGCAATAAAAGCACCTAAACCTGCATATTCCATAAGTCTAAGCATTGGATTCTTAGTTCTTGCTGCGAGCATTGTTGCAATACCCAGCCCCCCCATAGCCAATCCGACATCATTCAGTCTACCTAACTGATGGTCATTGGCATTTCCCTGCAAACCGTCTTTGACAGCTTTCATATCATAAGCTCTGTCTTTTATAAAATACTTAGGAACAGTAACTATTGAATCGTGAACCAGATGTCCTTCCGGAGTTAAAGGTTTTGTATTATCAGTTGTTTTAACAGCCCCTTTAGCTTCTCGGTAAGGTCTGTGAGACTTAGTATTTTCGATATTCGGTTGTACTGGAGTTATAGCCATACTAAATCACCGTACTTTCTTTGGACTTATCCATAATGTCTTTATTTGCCAATTTTCCCATATGTCTTGCTTTATATATTACATTTGCCGTTGTACCTACTGTCAACGCTGCTGTAAACAACATCCAGGCTTTGCCGGCGTGTTTCATAAATCCTGATTTTCCAGGATCACCTGTCCACAAAGTCTTGAACGATTTACCAAATGATTTTAAGAACGTTTTTGATATTTCTACCGTATTAGTACCAAAATTCTTTAATCTGGATGCCATCTTTGTACCAAAGCCTTCACCAGGTTTTGCAATGTGGCGTTTTCTATTTGTAATTGATGTAAAGAAGTCTTCCCAGCAATCCTGAGCAGCAAGACCTACACCCAAACCTGCCCATGCGTATGATGATAAACTCTTTGCAGTTTTCGTTGTTGATACTATATTTTGAATAATCGGAGTCGTTTCGGTTACGGAGTCATTTAAATCCTCGCCAAGTCCTAACTTCTTAGCTACATTATCATAGTAAGAAACACCAATATCTTTTTGTATCAAATCTTTTCTAAAGAACTCTCTGCTGTCATAAACTTTTCTCTGCTGCACCTGTGGAATAATTCTTGCAGCTTCGCCCGGTTCTTTCGGAAGCGGGTAGTATACGTGTTCAATCGGGAGTTCTATATCAACACCTGTGCCCCAGTAAACAGGACGTGTAACCAAATCCGGAGAGAGGGTTTTCATCAAACCATATAAGACAACGCCTAGAGCCATCTTCTTGCCGTTTATACCTGCTATAACTCTTGATTTAGGATTGGACAGGTGTTTATTAACAAGATTAAATAATCCCATAAACATACCGCTTCCAACTAAATACGGGATTATACCCATTGATAAAAATTCATAAAAATCTGAGTTTACATCTCCCTTTAAACCCTTTACCGGATATTGCAAAAAAGCATTGGAGGTTTTTTGATATTTTTGCTGAAGTCTTGTTTTTAAAGTATTAGGAAGTATTCGGGATTCCATCTCGAAATTATTTTCTTTCTTTTCGGACTTAGCTCCAAACATCACATTTTTATCTGCTGAATTAACTGCTTTAATCATACGAACCCCATCTGGTACCTATATATTAAAAGTCTTTAAAAAAATATTTTTTGCTATTAAAAAAGCATGAAATTTACATTTTTTTACAATGTTTTAGAAATATAAAACACACACAATTAACTTACCAAAAACAAAAAAATAATACAAGAAAAAGGACTAATATAGTCCTTTTTCATTTATTGCCGTTCTCCTAATTCTTTATCCATAAGATATAGAGAAACTTTATCATCTCCAAAAAGTTCCAGGCGCTTAATTATGTCTTTTACATTTTGCTCTTCTTCAATCTGTTCATTAATAAACCAGTCAATAAAAGAAAGCGTTGTTCTGTCGCACTCTTCTTCCGCCTGTTTTGCAACCTTCATAACTGATTCTGTTATACATTTTTCGTGTTCATATATTTCATTGAAAACAGAAACTATGCCATGAAACTCAAATTCAGGAGTTCTTATTTGTTTAAGTGTTACAAAACTGTTTCTGGAAATTAAATAATCAAATAATTTAAGCCCGTGCTCTACCTCTTCTTTTGCCTGATGTTTTAACCACGAAGAGAAGCCAAATAAACCCAATTCTTTCATATACGCAGACATCGAAAGATATAAATATCCGGAATAAAACTCCTTATTAATCTGCTCATTTATAATTTCATTAATTTTGTCGCTAATCATTTTTATTTTCTCCCCACAAACCGTGTATATTACAATATTCAATTGCATCAATCTCTTCAGGAATACAATTTATATTAAATTCTGCAATCTCATCAGGATTTAAGTACTTTAAGTGAAGTTCGGATTTGTCTTTTTTATAAACCTCAATAAACTGAATATAATGTTCTTTTAACATCGGATGAGTTTTTACGGTTACAAACTTTTTGTCCTCTCTCATCTCAATAACCGGTGCGTGTTTTTCTCCGACCTCTGATTTATCATGCTGAATTTCCTGAAGCTTCATCGGCTGATTGCAGCAAACAAGTTCTCCATAACTCGGAATTAGAACCTGAACAATATTGCCGCAAACTTCGCATTTATAGATTTGCAATTTTTCTGTTGCCATAAATTACCCCTTCCTTTTTATCACTTATTTATTCTATTTATTAATTCGTGATTATCATTGCCCCGACAGGCTATTTGTGATACTATCTAGGGTATGAATAATTTTTTCTCAACAGGACAAAGCAGCAATAATAACAATTCTGATAATTCGCTAAACTCGCAGTTTAATAATATGAAAGATAACTATGAGACAATATTTATTGAAGCTGCGGAAAGCATACGACGGGAAGTTAATCAATTTAAGCCTGAAAATCCTTGCGCAAAATGCAGTGTAAAAGACTGCAAAATAGAAAAAAAAGACGTATTTACTCCATACCCTCCGAATTGCGAATACAGAGACTGGCAATTAAAAATTTTAACCTTCCTCTCAGGAGATTACAGGCAGAAGTTAAAAACAATTTACAAAAACATGATGGACAAAAAGAACAACTATTCCTGTTCAAAGTGTGCAGCCTGCTGTAAGCTTGCAACCAGCGAGTATTCCTATAATCAGCTTAAACAAAGAGCAATGAGAGACGACAAGTTTTCGGAAGATTTTGTATCTGTTTTTGTGCCGTATGAAACGGAAGAAGAAGCTAAAAAAGCCAATCCGGAATATTTTAAGCTCCTTAATGAGCTTGTAGAAGACGAAAAAATTTATTACTATTATTGCCCGAAACTAAAAGACAATTTATGTTCTGATTATGAAAACAGACCTGACATCTGCAAAGATTTCCCGCACAATCCGCTCAAACTTCTTCCGTCAACCTGTTCTTTTAATGAATGGAAGAATGAAATTGCCCATGATGCAATGCTTTTAAAAGCAAAAGTTGATATTATTGATTTCTACAAGGAGAAGCTCCAGTAATGATTTTATCGGGAATGAGTCTTGAAGAACTTGAAAATTTAATGGCAGAGCTGGGGGCTACAAAATTCAGGGCAAAACAAATTCATAACTGGATTTATACAAAATCGGTCTCTACTATTGATGAGATGACAAATTTGTCCAAAGATTTCCGCGAACAATTAAAAGAAATCGCCTCTGTTTCGGAGACAAAAATTAAAGTTAAGCAGACAAGCAAAGACGGAACTTTAAAGTATTTAGTTGAATACCCTGACGGAGAGTGTGTTGAAACTGTTTTAATGAGATTTGATAACAGAGCGAACCTCACCGCCTGTGTAAGTTCACAGGTCGGCTGCGCCGTTAACTGTTCTTTTTGTGCAACGGGAAAAGGCGGGTTTAAAAGAAATCTTAACTACAAAGAAATCATTGAGCAGGTTTTAACTATTCAAAGAGACACCGGTTTAAAAGTCACAAATATAGTATATATGGGGCAGGGAGAACCTCTGCTAAACTTGGATAATGTCCTAAAAGCATTAGAAATTTTCAATAATGATTTCCAGATTGGTGCAAGAAGAATTACAATCTCAACAAGCGGAATTATTCCCGGAATAAACAGACTTGCTGATATGGATTTGCAATCTACGCTTGCGATATCACTTCACGCTCCAACTCATAACTTGAGAGCTGAAATTATGCCGATAGAAAACAAATATCCGCTCGATGAGCTCAAAAAAGCTCTTTTAAATTATGTCGAAAAGACCGGAAGAAGAATTACGATTGAATATATTCTTATTCATAAATTTAATGACACTTTTGAAGTTGCAAAAGAGCTTGCTCACTGGCTTAAAGACTTAAAATGCAATATAAATCTTATTCCATATAATTCCGTAATTGAAAATGATTACAAAAAACCGTCAAGCAATGATATTATGAAATTTAAATACCTGCTTGAGCATTCAGGGAAAAAAGTTACCGTAAGGCTTGAGCGCGGAGCGGATATCGATGCCGCCTGCGGACAGTTAAGAGGGAAAACGACAAAATAAAGGGAGTTTGTGTGTGAATTTACTTGAAAAAAATTTAATCTCGCTTGCAAAAAACAACAGAGAACTTGCTGACAGAATTAATAAACATGTTGTAGACGATGTACCGCAGCTTGTAAATGAAAACGGATTTTATAATCTTGTTTATAAAAATACGCATCTGCATAACAGTCAAAACCCGCTTGCGGAAGCAAAAGAAATATTTTCAAGAGCAACAAACACACCTGTTTCCATACATCTAATCTACGGACTGGGACTGGGGTATCTTTTTCAGGTAGCCTCTGCTAATTCGGCCGGAACGGTAATTTTGTATGAGCCGGATTTAAATATACTTAAAGTTGCTTTCTCGCTCGTTGATTTTTCAAATGATATTCTGAAAAATAATGTTTTTATTACAGATAATATTGCAAAAGCCGGAGAATACATTTATCAAAAATCAAATGTTAAAAATACACCGCTTATGCTCACGACAGCAGCATATAGAGATATGGATTCCAAAAAGTTCAATGAAATGGTTGAAGAATTGCAGCGTATGGTAGGCTCATATTCTCTGGACTTAAAATATACGCAGCAAAAATTCTACCCGATAGCACGCACCATGATTCAAAACATACCAAATCTTATAAAAGAGCCGCCTTTAAGTTCGATAAAAGATTTTTATAAAGGTCAGACTGCGGTTGTGGTATCAGCAGGGCCTACGCTTGACAGAAACATTGAAACAATCAAAAAATACAGAAATAATATCGTACTAATAGTTGTCGGAACTGCTATGAAAACCATTGCAAAACACGGAATTACACCGGATTTTCTTTGTATAATTGAGACTTATGATTCTTCAAAACAACTTGAAGGACTGGACTTATCTCAGGTTAATTTTGTAACGGAACCTTATTCAAATATCAACCTAAGAAAGTTCAAATTTAAACAAATTTATTCACATATATCAGATAATATGCCCGTAAATTCTTTCTGGAGCAGAATAATTAACGAAAAAACAGACGAGTATCTTTCCAAAGGAACTGTTTCTTATACCGCGCTAAATATTGCAAGGATTTTAGGCTGCTCAAAGATTGTGATGGTTGGTCAGGACTTAGCATATATAGAAGGTCAATGCTACAGCAAAGATTCTGCCTATAAGGATTTGGAATGCCGGTTCAATAAAGAAAACAACAAATGGGAAATTACAGCAAAAGATTTTGATAATTTTGTAGAATCTTTGAGTAACTATCCGGATGAAGAAACTCGAATTAAGGCAGCAAAGACCAGACTTAAAAACCTCAACAATTCTCTATATTACGTAAAAAGTATTAAAGGGGAACAAATTCCGACAGAATCTGTTTATGCGGCATTTATAAAACCTTTAAGCGAATTTGCCCAAAAATTTAATGACCGAGAATTTATAAATACCTCTTTAGTCGGTGCACAAATTGACGGATACGAAAACATGCCGCTTGAAGAAGCTCTCAAAGATTCAAAACCAATACAAAACAGAGAGTTAAAGTTTGATTACAAGTTTGATATCAATAATATTAAAGAGAAATTAAAACTTGAAACAAGCTTGCTAAACAAAATATTAAACGAATTAAAAAGCGGACAAAATGCAGTTAAATCGCTGAATAATGATTTCAAAAGATACAAAAATGCAACCGTTGAAGTTCTAAAAGACCTGAAAAAAGTCTCTTCAATATTTTTACAATTAAGTACATCTAATTCAAATACTCTATATGACTTTATAACAGCTAAAGACCGTATTGATTTGGATTATACAATGAAAATGTCCAGAAGCTTTGATTCCAATAATATGACAACATTGATTACCAAATTTACCGAATATTTCGACAACTCGGAAAAAGCTATAATAAATATTAACGCAAGAATTAATAAATCTATCGGAGAGTTGGAATGAAAGTTTTGATACAGAGAGTAAAAGAAGCTTCCGTTACTATTGATAACAAACTGTACTCACAAATTAATGCCGGAATACTGGCACTCGTAGGCATTGAAAAAGGAGATACCGCAGAACAAATAGAGAAAATGGCGGCAAAACTCGTAAATCTGAGAATTTTCCCGGATGAAAACGACAAGATGAATAAATCAATTCTTGACATTCAAGGAGAAATGCTTATAGTTTCGCAATTTACGCTGTGCGGGAATTGCAAAAAAGGAACCCGCCCGAGTTTTGACGGTTCTGCCCCGCCTGAAACCGCAAATAAACTATATGAAGATTTTGTAGAGAAAATTAAATCACTGGAAATTAAAGTCGGAACAGGAAAATTCGGAGCAATGATGGACGTTGCGTTAATAAATGACGGACCGGTAACATTTATGCTGGAAATGTAGATTTTGTAAAAATCTTTATATGCTAAAATTTTATTATGGATGATTTCAAACATTATACTGTAATGCTAAACGAAGCAGTCGATGCTCTTGAATGTAAAGACGGTAAAATTTATGTTGACTGCACTTTAGGCGGCGGGGGACACAGCGAATTAATCTTAAAAAGGATTTCGCCAAACGGCAGGCTTATTGCATTCGATATCGATGACGAAGCTATAAGACATGCAAAAGAAAGACTTAAAGATTACCCTAATTTAACTATAGTAAAATCCTCTTATACAAATATTAAAGAAGAACTGCACAAACTCGGTATCGAAAAAATTACAGGCGGTGTAATTCTGGATCTTGGAGCATCATATCATCAGCTTACAAAAGCGGAAAGAGGATTTTCATTTTCAAAAGATGCCCCGTTAGACATGAGATTTGACATGGACAGCGATTTTTCCGCCTATGATGTCGTTAATAATTATTCGGAAACAGATCTGGTGAGGATTTTCAGTGAGTATGGAGAGGAACATTTTTCAAAAAGAATTGCAAAAAAGATTGTTGAAACTAGAAGGACTAAGCCGATTAGAACAACGAAAGAACTTGCTGATCTCATTATCAGTGCGACTCCTAGGGTTAAGTCTCATATACACCCTGCTACAAGAGTGTTTCAGGCTATTAGGATAGAAGTTAACAATGAGTTAAAAAATGTAAATATTGTACTACATGACATATTGGATTTATTGGACAAAGATGGTATAATTTCTGTAATAAGTTTTCATTCTTTGGAGGACAGAATTGTAAAACAATTCTTCAAATTTGAAAGCCAGAAGTGCAGATGCAACGATATGATTTGCAAATGCCCGCCGCCAAAAATAGAATTGGTAAACAGAAAGCCAATTATGGCGAGTGAAAAGGAGATTTTGGAGAATCCGCCGTCACGAAGTGCAAAATTGAGGGTTGTTAGAGCTATTTAGTAATAATGACGGCCGGAATCCGGGGAGCAGAGGAGTATATATTTTGGTTTCGGCTTTAAAAATCAACAACAAATCAGGGTTAGATAGTTTCATTAAAAAGTTTTCAGGGGAATATAAAAAAGAATATCAGATTAAGGAAAATACAAAAAAATCTTTTGTTGATAAATCTGTTCAAAAATTAGCTGTTAATAGTATAATAGAAGGGTACTTTCCGAAAGAAAATCTGGTTAAAGAAATGGCTATAAAAAGAGTTAATAAAATGTTATGCGTTATCCTGAGCCTGCTTATAGGTGTTGTTATCGTAAGCTACTATTTTGTTATCTCTTGCGAAATGAAATTAAACGATTTAAGCAGACAAACAATAATTCTTAACAATGAAAATGAAGAACTGCAAAACAAACTTGACACTTTAAAATCTTTCAATAACGTTGATAAGACTTTGCAGGAAAACAACATGCTGCAAAGAGCAGGTCAGGTAATTGAGACACCGGAAGTTACAGTTGATGCAACCACAGCAAGCAAGCATTTGACTAAAAAGAAAATTTTTAATTATGCGATAGGATTTTAATATATGCTAAAGATTGTATGCGGTGCAGGAAACGAAGATTGTGAAAGTGTAAAGCGTCTGGTTTATGTATATGCAAAAGCCGGATGCGATTATTTTGATATATCAGCCAGAAAAGATGTTTTAGAAGCTGCAAAAGAAGCCGTCAGTCTTGCAGGGCTAAAAGAAGCTCATTTTTGCGTAAGTGTTGGCATAAAAGGCGACCCGCATATTACAAAAGCCCGAATCAAAGAAAGTGTCTGTATAAAATGCGGAAATTGCCTGAGGAATTGTCCGAATGACGCAATTTATCCGTCAATAATGATTAATGATAAAAGATGCGTCGGCTGCGGAACTTGCGCAAAAAAATGCCCTACAGGCGCTTTAACAATGTACGAAAAGGATGTTAACGTAAAAGAAATTTTACCGTATATGGTAGAAAACGGCGTTGAGATGCTTGAACTTCATGTTATGGGGCAGGACAGACAGGATTTGGACTACAAATGGGGAGTAATTAATGAGTGCAATCCAAAATATGCTTCCATTTGTATTGATAGGGAATATTTCGGAAACAAAGAAGCAATAAGCCGCGTAAGGAGTATGATTGCACACAGAAAGCCGTATACAACAATCGTTCAGGCCGACGGCATACCGATGAGCGGCTCGGATGACAGTTATAAAACGACTCTGCAGGCTGTAGCGATGGCAGAAATCATACAGAATGCAAACTTACCTGTTTATATTGTCCTTTCAGGAGGAACGAACTCTAAAACTGCTGAACTTGCAAAACTTTGCGGCATAAATTACTGGGGTATCGCAATAGGTTCCTGGGCAAGAAAAATTGTAAAAAAATACATTTACACCGATGATTTCTGGAACAATATGGATGCACAGGTTAATGCTATTGAAGCAGCAAAAGAACTGGTTAAATCTTCTGTCTGACAATTTTTTGCATTGCTATATAGAAATCTTCTTTACTGATTGCAATTTTTTGTAAGTCTGCGTAAGTAAAGGTTCTGCTATCCATTTTTTCGAACATGCCCAGCCGTTCAAGCGCGTTAAAATAAGCATTTGTTATTGCCTCGGCGACATCCGAGCCGTTAAATTTATGCGAAGCCATCATCTTAGCAAGTTCATCTACAGAAACATCCTCCATTACCGGCTTATTTTTTATATGTATATTGAAAATTTGTTTTAAGCCCTTCTCATCCGGCATCGGAACTTCCAGATGCAAGCCGAATCTTCCGGAAGCAACAAGAGCCGGATCAAGTAAATCTTTTCTGTTTGTTGCTGCAATAATAAATGCAGGAACTTTTGTTTTTTCTAAATCACTCATACAGCCCAAAAACTGGTTCACCATCGGATCATCAAATCGGGCGTTAGAAGAGCCGTCACGTTTTTTTGCAATCGAATCTATTTCATCAATAAATGTTATAGATGGGGCATTAGCAACCGCATTTTTAAACATCTGACGTATAGAAGCTTCTGAAGAGCCGACCGTTGATGATTTAAATTCATTTGCATTGTATTCGCTGTACTTTGCACCTGATTCATTTGCTAATGCTTTACCCAGAAGAGTTTTCCCGCACCTTGGTGGTCCCCACAAAAGAATCCCCTTATTTAATCTTATATTCTCAAACACCTGCGGATAATTTATAGGTCTGACTACATACTTTTTCAGAGTCTCAATTATATTATCCAAACCGCCGATATCACTAAATCTAAATCCGGTCTTTGGCTCAACATTCTTAGAAGAATTCAGAGCAGAAATAGTTCTTTTATTGAAGTCCTTAAACTCATCAACAGTGCTTAACGCCAGATATTTTTTCGCATTACCGGTATAATATCTCGCGGGCGTATTAAATACTAATTTAGGTTTTTCCGAATAAAAAACTTCTCCGGTATCTATTGCCATACCGTCTTTAAGAACTTTCTTTTCTCCTGAGAAAATTTTATTTTTAGAATTATATTCTTCTTTAGGATTCGCTACCAGTATTCCCATTATTTGATTATCGGAAAGCGACAATATATTGTAATCATCACCTTTCTTAAATACAGCAAAATTTGCCTCTAAATCATCTCTGTTTTTAAGCTCTCCATTTTTTACCAGCAGTGTATATTTTTTCATCACCGGAATATCAATTTTATCCGCATAAAATTCAAGCATCATATTAGAGCTTTTTTCATTTGAGGTTACAACCAGCACCGACTGACCGTCCAAAGCTTCCAAACCGTATTTGAATCTTGCAGGCAAATCCGGTTCGGAATCAAATAAACCTTTAAAAGACACTGTATCTGCTTTATTTATAATAGGGATTCTATTTTGTTTTATATTCCGGCTTTTATTATAATAACCGCAGTTTATACCTACTGCACTGACTTTCATACTCTCTTTCCTTTTATTATTTTGAAATTATAGACAAATTTTGTCCTTCTACTGCCGGTTCGCTGTGCTTGTAAGGGTTTGATACAAAGTTATATTGAGAATATTTATTTTGATGCCCCTTAAATATTATATTCTTAATCTTCTTCAATATCATAACACCGTTTTTTGCAGTCATACCGTCCATTACAATTTTACCGCCATCTTTTCTTACGATTGCTTTCTTGTCTCCGACCTGTTTGACTACATATTCGGTCTTATCTTTAGCATTGGCGTTCATAAATACCGTTCCGACAGGTATTGCAACTCCTGCACCAAGCATTATCATATCCAAATCAGACTTTGGAAGAATCGGAATATAAGGATTATCCGGATTTATTGATTCTATATTGTTTTCAGCAAAGAATTTTTTGCGTTTTTCTTCAGTATCTAGTTTATACTTCTGGAAATAGTCAAATCTGTTAGAAAACTCTATATCTCCAACATTAAATACGGATACGGTCATATCGCCGTTAGCATTCTGCATAAGATAAGCAAGTTTTGCCAAATCTTTTGTAAGAGTTCTTTGTTCTTCCGCTAAATCAGCTTTTTGTTTCTTTGCAGCTTCTTCGGTAATTTTGCCTTCTTCTTTTTGCTTATCGATTTTACCATATTCCTCATTTATCTGGTTTATTCTCAGCCTGATTTCGCTTCGCGTTCTTGAATGAGTAGCAACTTCAAGCGGATATGGTGTACCGTTATTGAGAGGAGCTAGTTCAGGATTAGATCGGTCCTTTAATGTTCCGTTTATTGTATCTCTTACTGTTCTTCTGTATTTGCCGATTATGGAATCTTCATCAACTTCAGTCCAAGGAAGAGCGTTTCTGTTTTGTAAGTAAACGTTTTTAGCCTTTTCTTCGTACCCTGTCATGCCGAGCTCGTCACCGGAATATACAGTAGGAATACCCGGAAGAGCCTTTAAAAATTCCATAATCATTGCTTCTTTTACAACACCCGGCTCGGTTGCTGACTTGAATAATCTGTCAACAACATCCTTTTTGTCCGCAACAGGTTTTCCTGATTTATACTCAGCCTGCTTAACAGCCATATCAAGAGCAACTTTAAGATCTCTTGCAGCATAACCGTTCTTTCTCATAGCTGTTACAGGATCTTCAATCTTCTTAAATTCTTCCGTGTGAGAAGCAATCATATCTTTGTTATATTTTTCGGCAAAACCTTTGAAGGCTTTATCTAAAGGTTCTTTTGCATTAGCATTAAGCCCCGTTTTTTTGTAAGCCTCTTTCAAAAGTCTTGCAAGTTGTATTGTATATAAGCTGTAGTTAGCGTAATTAGACTGATTTCCGACGATTTCTGCCGCATATTGTTCATTTTCAGCTTTTACACCGTCAGGCAGAGTACTCCAATCTAAGTCACCGTGAACAAGATAGTTAGACAAATTCATTTCGTTAGCTTGTTTTACAACAGCTGCTTTTAATTTAGCTTTTTCATCAGCAGAAAGCGTTAACCCGTTATTACCTGCAAGATAAAGTATTTCATCAAAAGCATTATCCAGTGATGAGATTTCATTTATTCTGATTTTTTGTAAATTTTCTGTAGCACCTTCTCCGAGATAGTTGCCGTAAGTTAAATCAATAATCGCATCTACAAGGCGTTTTTTATCTTCATCAGAAAGCGTTTTATCTTCATAAATAACAGGGATTAGGAGTTTGCTGTTCGCAACTGCTCTCGGGCTTACTGTCAGGAAGTAATCATTGTTATCAACATTTAATCTGAGTTCAATCGGAATATCAGCATCAGTTTTTGCACCTGAAAGAACTCTTATTGCATCCTGTCTGTATTTATGATTTTGAGAGAAATCATTATAATCATTCAAAAGATTTGAATGGAATAATTCCATATCTACGGATAAACCGTGGAGCATTCTCGGCTTATCGTGGTTACCCATAAATGTATAGAAGTTTCTTAAATAATCTGCACTTCTTGTCTGCATTAAAAGGTCAAAACGGTCTTTAAATCTGTCGTGAGATTCTCTTGTACCGTTTCCCTCATCAAATGACGGAGCAAAGTTTGTAAGTAAATCCGTAAAGAAGTAAGAATATCCGGCTTCTGAGGTTATACCGGTCTGGTTAAAGAACTTAACAAACGCATCCGGCTCACCGTTAAATTTCTGACCTAAATTGGTAAGATTTTGGAAAGGATGTGCATCTAAACCATAAGTATCTTTCATCAAATCAGGGATATCCGTAAGCTCTGCTACAATATAAGCGTTAGGATTTTCAGATTTAACAGCCTGAACGAATTTCCCCCAGAATTTAATCGCGTCATCCCAATTGTCATCAAAGGTGTCATCTTCATTACGAACAGCATCCATGTCCATAACGTCTTTTGCTGCATCTAATCTCCAGTCAAGCCCCAAAGCAGTTCTATCAACAAGAGCTTCTGCTATTCTAAAACTTGCGGTGTCAGTTCCGGCAATTCTTTTTGAAATGGATTCTGCTACATAAGCAATATCAGTTTCAGAAAGGGCATCTAAACCTTTTTCGATTTTCTTTTCCAGCTTAGAAGCTTCATCTTCCGGACTGTAACCGTTTATTCCAAGCCCTTTAAGAGTTGTACCTTCTCTTAATGCATCATAATCGTAAGTTATTTCACCCGTAGGGAGAATTTTTGTCTTAAAGCTTTCACCGCCAAAAGCCTTCAAGAATGCATATTTTGCAATATCCTGCCCGACAAGTTCCATTACATATTCGCCGTACTCGGTATAATCGCCCGAATTATCCAAAAGCTTTTCATTTGCAGTTTCATTTGCCCTCTTTATTACAGCATCCGCAAAATCTTTAACTTCGTTATTAAACAAACTGTTTACCTTATTATAATTCTTTGCATAAGGTTCAACGAGGTGCGGATTATTCTGTTTCATTAAATCAAATCTTGAAACGCCGATTGTATCTTCGGTCGTTGCTCTGTTAGAGAAATATGAAGTTGATAAAACACCTACAGTATTTTCGCCAAACTCCAGAGTATCAAGAGGCAGGCTCATTAAGGCTTTAACAGTTACATCATCCTTTGATAGAACTCCTTTTGGTTTCAAAAGATAATGTCCATTTATAATGTTTGTTAATGTTGTACTGTCTAATTTTGCTTCCTCAGGTAATTTACCCTCTTTAATCAATTTATCAACAGCTTCGGCTGACTTCGCCATACCTATGGTTTGAGCTGTGTACATTGTTTGTATGTCTTTAACTTTTCCTGTCCAGTATTTACCGGCCTGAATCGCCATATCCTGAACTTCTTTTGATCCGCGTTCAGTCAGCATTCTTTCGTATTCACGCTGCGATTGGCTTACGATTGCCTGCAAAATCTTTTCATCATAACCGGAAATATGGTAGTTCATTTTAACCATATCTGTGTTGGCATCCCATGTTACAAACCCGCCTTCATCCTTCTTATCAATTCTGAAGTTTGAGAACTGAGCTGCCATAATTGTTCCGTCTGCAGAATCAAGATTGATATTCTTACCGAATTTTTTGTTTAATTCGTTGATAATTTTGATTCTGTTATCATATTCCTGCGGTTTAATCTGGAAAATAAAGTTGATAACGGTATCGTCGTGGTTATTGATATCAAGAGCCTTGCCTTCCGTCAATTTTTCATAGTTAATAATAGCTCTGTCCAAATCCTTTATCTGTCTGTCACTTGCCTGAGCAGCGTCATATACCTGGCATAATGTTTCTTTATTCGCATTGTAATTAGGGTTTGGAACTTTTTTGTAAGTTCCATCTGATTGAAGCGCGTAATTGTAAGGAGCGTTTACAATTCTGTGGCGCAAGTTTTCTTTATTCTTAGGAACAACGCCAAGTCCGAGGTTGGAATTTTTCAATCCTGTCATTCTAAACCAGTAATATGTTTGCGGATTTTTCTCTGCCCATCTCAATGCATACTGGAAATGAATACCTTCTAAGCCTTCTGAAGTAAAAGTTCCGTCATATACATATTTCATACCGTTTTTGTATAATTCACGGAAATAAGAAGCAAAGTTTTCAGTATTACCCATATTTGGAGAAACCTGCATATTATTTCTATTCCAGTATCCTAATGACCAGCCTTTTGAGCCATTAGCAACAGGAGTTGAGAAAACGTATTTGTATCCGTTATCTTTAAGATAAGGTATAATCTGCTGGGCACCGGCTATATTACCGCCGTATATATTAGAGAAATTCTTTATAACACCTTCCATTTCTTTCTGGTAATCTTTGTCATAATATATTTCTCCGGTTTTTGGATCATTAAAATCTTTGAATTTAGCCCCCGGCATTAAGGAATCAGGAGTAATTAAATACCCTGCACCCTGCACCATCGGTGTAGTACCCTTTCTTGAAACAAGGGTATGAGTATAATTGCTTATCGGATCATTATCAAAATCTTCGCGAACATCTATAGTTTTACCGTTGCTGTCTTTTATTTCATGAGGATTGATGTCATGTACAAAAACTCTGTTTACATATTCACCGTTCTGCTTTTTGATTTTAACACCGGTATCGGCACCTTCCCAGATAACATTTCCGGTTGCTTTATCTTTTCTTACAATCTTATAAGCAAAAGGAGCATCTTTATCTAAATTTGTAATCTCCTGCAGATTAACGTTAACACCTTCCGGCTTCAAATTAATCACTGCAATCGGCTTTTCAGAAAGTTTATAATCGTATTTATCGGTCGGAGTAGCGCTATAAATCTGTATTTCACAATTCTCCTTGTCACTGTCATAAGGATAGTTGAACTTCATTATCGTCTCGCCGACATCATTCTTCACATGCTGATAGGCTTTGAATCCTATATTAGAAACACCGTTAATTTTATTTACAAACACCTTCTGAAACTCCTTCTAAATATATAAAGAATGTAAAAAAATATTTTTTGCCAAAATTTCGGCATGCTATTTAAAAATTTTACAAAATTTAATATTGTATATAATACACATTATCACTAAATTTCTAAGCCAATTATATTACATCAATATAAAATATCAATCGTTATCGGGCAAGCATAGTACGGTTAACCTATTCGTACAATATAATTTTATACATCTACTCCGGACATCATATTAATCAGAGTATCGATAGTATTCTGCATATTTACACTATCCGTAGTTCTTTGCTGTAAAAAAGCGTTAATTTTCGGCATCATCTCGATTGCAATATCAAGTTTCGGGTTTGTCCCCGGCTGATACATACCAACATCAATCAAGTCCTTATTTTCTCTGTACATAGCCATAATTTTTCTAAGTTTTGCAGCGGCCTCCTTGTGCGGCTGGCTGGCTATTGCGGACATCAACCTCGAAATACTTCCTAAAATATCAATTGCAGGATAATGGTTTGCTTCCGCAACTTTTCGTGAAAGGAAAATGTGCCCGTCGGTAATACCGCGAACCGTATCAACAATCGGGTCGTTAATATCATCACCTTCCATAAGTACTGTATAAAACGCTGTAATAGAACCTTTTGGACTATTACCGGCACGTTCCAGAACCTTTTGCAGCCATGAAAATATTGAAGGCGGATAACCTTTCATTGTAGGCGGTTCACCTATTGAAAGCCCTACTTCACGTCCTGCCATAGCACAACGGGTTACTGTATCTGTCATCAAGAAAACTTTTTTACCCTGATCTCTGAAATACTCGCATACAGCTGTTGCAGTTAAAAGACATTTTTGTCTGATTAAAGGCGGCTGATCACCTGTTGAACAAACAAGAACTGATTTTTTCATACCTTCCGGGCCTAAAGCATCTTCAACAAACTCTTTAACTTCTCTTCCACGTTCTCCGATTAGCGCAACAACGTTAACATCCGCATCAGAGTTTCTGGCAATCATACCGAGAAGTGTACTTTTTCCGACACCAGAACCGGCAAACAATCCCATACGCTGACCGCAGCCGAAAGTCAAACAAGAATCAATTGCACGCACACCTGTTGAAAACATTTCCGTAATAATAGGCCTCTCAAACGGCCCCGGCGGAGGGCCTTCAACAGGACGCCACAGAGCACCCTCAATATCCATAGGTTTTCCGTCAATCGGATCTCCCATAGGATTAATCAGCCTTCCCAATAAAAAATCTCCTACGGGAATAATAATCGGTTTACCTGTTGTTGTAACCAAACTTCCCTGCCCGATTCCTGTACCATCATAAAGCAAAAGCAGCTGAGCCGCATCACCTTTGAAAGCTACAACTTCTGCAGGCTTCTTTTCTCCGTTGGCAGCTTCTATATAGCATAAATCGCCTATTTTCAACCCCGGAAGCTTTACTTCTACCGTTAAACCGACAAGTTTAGATACACTGCCTTTGAACTGATATAATTCAAGGTTCTCTATTTTATTGCTCACCCGAGTTTTCAGGTTATCTATAAATTCCTGATCAACACCTTCCATATGATTTATTTTAGCACATTTTTAATATTATATAAATAATTTACCCCTTAACCGCGCGTGCAAATAGTTCTTGCAACATAGACACCGGATGCGGAAGCCTGAATCAGACCGCGGGTTACACCTGCACCATCACCTATTGTAAACAAGTTTTTAACCCCTTCCGTTTCAAGTTCGTTAGTCAACTTAACTCTTGCAGAATAGAATTTAACCTCTATACCGTAAAGTAAGGTGTATCTTGAAGCAGTGCCAGGAGCAATTTTATCAAGAGCAAAAAGCATTTCAATAATACTTTTCATCTGCCTGTATGGTATTACAAGGCTCAAATCTCCCGGGGTTGCGCAAGTAAGCGTCGGAGTAATAATACTGGACTGAATCCTGTCAGGAGTTGAGCGTCTTCCCTCCAATAAATCGCCAAACCTTTGAACAAGAATTCCGCCCGCCAACATATTAGCCAAACTTGCTATATGCTGTCCGTAAGCTATAGGTTCTTTGAAAGGCTCAGTAAATTTCTTGCTGACAAGAAGTGCAAAGTTTGTATTATTAGTCTTGATATTGGCATAACTGTGACCGTTTACCGTCGCAATACCGTTGTAATTTTCCTGAACAACCTCACCATTTGGATTCATACAGAAAGTTCTGACTTCATCTCCAAAAGTCGGTGAGTAATAAACAAGTTTTGACTCATATAATTTATCCGTTAACGGTGCAAAAACAGGTGCCGGTAGTTCAACCCTTACCCCGACATCAACAGCATTATTCACCATACCGATTTTATTTTTGGCAAATTCATGAGTAAGCCAGTCAGCACCTTCTCTTCCCGGTGCAATAATGGTATATTCCGCCCTTATAGTATCGCCGTTATCAAGTACAATGCCTTTTACCTGTTCACACTCTACAATAAGACTCTGTGCTGAAACGTTATTAAGGATTGTAATTCTCTCATCCAGAAAGTCCTGCATGTGCTTTAATACATCCAGACTTCTTTCTGTTCCTAGGTGTCTTACCGGTGAATGAACCAGTTTTAATTCAGCAAGAAGCGCTTTATGCTCAATTTCTCTAAAAACTTCCATATCAGTGCCAAAGACTTCGTCAGTTGCACCATGCTCAAGGTACATATCATCTGCATATTTAATAAGTTCTTCTACCTTATCACGTGACATGTAATCAACCAGATGACCGCCGACATCAGGAGTAAGAGTCAATTTACCGTCAGAAAACGCACCGGCACCGCCCCATCCGCACAAAAGCCCGCAGCGTTTGCAATTTACACATTTTGGAGCACCTTCTCTAATCGGACACTTTCTTTTTTCAATTTTTTGCCCTTTTTCAATAAGAATAACTTTCCACTCAGGACGCAGCTTTATTATCTCCAGCGCAGAAAATATCCCGGCCGGACCGGCTCCAATTATTGCAACATTGTACATTTTACCTACTCCTAACTACCCTATTACTTATTTACAATATCTTAAACAGGTTATTAAATCAATATATACTCATATTCTTTGTGATTATATACGCATAATTCTAAAGAATAATTTTTGTCAAATCCCCTTACATTTCTTCACATACCAATTGCTAAAGTTCAAATTTTATGCTAAAATAAACCCATAAAGTTGGTGTTAGATTTAAACTGATAGCTATCTGGTTATATATATGTGTGTTACTAAAATAGGAGAAAAAAGATGAAACTGATTTCTAAAGAAACAAAAACAGTTAAATCTGCATTCAATGACGAGTTTGAAAACTATCTAAAAAAACAGCAGATCAAAACAACCTTCAACGGTTATGAAATTGAATCATTTTCTTGGTACAGAAAGGCTTTGGGATTAGCATAGGAGTTATTTACAAGGGATTTCGGGAGTATGAAAGAATTATGATAAGGACAAAACTATGCCGGTATTGCTAGTTTTGTCCTTTAACTAATGAATTTTTTGTGTTTGAGGAGCTTTTCTGGTTCCGACTTCCACACCGGGAAGTACAAGTACAGCCGGTACTAACCGTGCTATATTGTGTACCCAATTCGCGCTTGATATATATGAAGCACCCGCAAGCAAATCATCAAGGTGAGCGGAGAAGTCTATCAACTTGACTCCGCGTTCATTTTTACTGTTAAACAGGAAGTTACCGAGTTTATTCATTAAAAAATTAGCCAAATAAACTCCTGCAAAAATTCCTGCCAGAGAACCGACTGATTGAGCGAGTTTTCCGTGTTTGCGACATAACTTATTAAAAACGGCAACTGTTGAAATCGGGATGGTAATGTTTCCTATTTGCATTACTGCCTCACGCATTTTTGCTTTGCGGTCATTTTTATCCTGATCAATTATAAAGCCCCCTGCAAGTCCGCCAAGACAGGTACCTACACCCATAGAACAAATTTCTTTTGCCAAAAAAGGAGTTGTTGCAATATAAGACTTTTTAAAATTCTTGAACATCTTTGCCGGATTAAGCGAATACCCTGAAGTTTTAGCTAATACTGCAAGACTTGCCGCAACACCGGCTGCTGAAGTTGCTGCAACAATAGCTCTTTCCTGCGGAGTGCATTTCTGTTTATCACCTGATGAGTGATGTCCAAAAGCTGTCTTCTGTATATTATTATAACTTATGGGACTTATGTTCATAATACTACCTTCCGGATATTCTAAAACTCCTGAAGAAATAATTTTGCCCCATTATTAAAAAATATTAAGAAACTGGTGAATAAAATTTTGAAATTTCTTCAAAATATTTCTCTAAAGCCTTGTATCCGTTATATATTTCGTTAGTGACTGTTGAATATCTGCTTGCAACAATATATTTCAACTCTTTAGAGCGGATTTGAAGCAAGTTGTCAGCATCTTTTCTCAAAAGCTCATTACTTGATGTTGACCATTTTTTCAAATATGATAACTCTTCATTAATCTGTTTAATTGTAGAAAATTCAAGAGTGTTAAAATCATATTTTTTAAGAAGCTGCAGCTCCGCGTTTGAAATTCTGCTCTGTACAGCCTGAAATTTATAAACCCTTTTTATTATCACGTAATTATCTGCAATTCTCCTGTGAGAATACGGTACAGCACTCTTGGCCAGCAATGCTGATGTCGATAACGCCGTAAATGAATCATCATCCCTTGATAAAGTACTCTGTATCGGATTTACAGTTTCAATCTTCCTATTAATCACGAACCCAAACTCCTTTCCCCTCTATAATTCTATCTTATATGAATAAGAAAAAAATGTCACTACTCATTAAGATAATATTTACAATATTAAACACAAAAAGAGGGGATATTTTATCCCCTCCTTGAATTATACATCAACCATTAATTAGCAAAGTGCACACGCATTAGACAAAGACTTTTTTAGAGCTTCGACCTTGTCTAACTGTTCCCAAGGAATAACCATATCCGTTCTTCCTACATGACCGTATGCCGCAAGTTTCTGGTAGAATTTACCGCCGTTTTTAGCCGGCAGATTTCTCAAATCAAAGTTAGAAATAATTGCTGCCGGACGCAGGTCAAAGTTTTTGCGGACTAAATCTGAAATTTCGTCATCAGAAATTCTTCCGGTTCCGAAGGTATCAACAAATATTGATACTGGTTCTGCAACACCGATTGCATAAGCAAGCTCAATTTCACATTTATCGGCAAGGCCTGCAGCTACAATATTTTTAGCAACATATCTTGCTGCGTAAGCAGCAGATCTGTCAACTTTTGTAGGATCTTTACCTGAGAATGCACCGCCGCCATGACGTGAATATCCGCCGTAAGTATCAACGATAATCTTTCTGCCTGTTAAGCCTGAATCGCCCTGAGGACCGCCTACAACGAATCTGCCTGACGGATTGATGAGAATCTTGGTTTCAGAATCAGGCTTGATAGCCTCAGTTTCAAATACATAATCAATAACACATTCTTTCAAATCACTGCTGATAATCTGTTGAACTTTAGCATTATCGCTGACACCGTTAATTTCTGCGGCATGCTGTGTTGAAAGAAGAATTGTATGTATTCTTGAAGGCTTGCCGTCAACATATTCTACAGTAACTTGAGATTTACCGTCCGGTCTTAAGTAAGTTAAAATACCTTCTTTTCTTACCTGAGCCAGTCGGTATGCAAGTTTGTGAGCAAGGCTTATCGGAAGCGGCATTAATTCAGGAGTTTCATTGCACGCATAACCGAACATAATACCCTGATCGCCGGCTCCAATATCGGAAGTTTCAGTAGTTGAAGTATCTGAATTTTCACTTCTGCTTTCCAGAGCTTTATTTACGCCGCCTGCAATATCAACAGATTGTTCGTCAATGCTTGTAAGAACAGCGCAGGTATCACAGTCAAAACCGCCGCCCGCAGAACCTACATAGCCGATGTCTCTTATTTTATTTCTTACAACCTGTGGAATATCAACATAGCAATTAGATGTAATTTCACCGCAAACAAGCACCATACCTGTAGTTGCTGTTGTTTCTGCAGCTACTCTTGAATGTACATCCTTAGTTAAAAATTCATCTAAAATAGCGTCAGAAATCTGATCGCAAACTTTGTCGGGGTGTCCTTCCGTAACTGATTCGGAAGTAAACAAAAATCTTTTTGATGTCATAATAATTTTCTCCTTAATTTATATTACTCCGGTAAGGTTTTTAATTCCGACCCGGTACACATTAGCAACATTCTAGTATGAATCATTTTAAAATGCAACAAAAAACGGGAAGTTTATTTCATTCCCGTTACATTTGCAATATTTTCATTAAGTTATTATTCTGCTGAAGCAGAAGTAACAACCTTATCAATTAAACCGTATTCGACAGCTTCTGCAGCAGAAAGGTAATGGTCTCTTTCGCAGTCCTCTTTTACCTTATCAAAAGGCTGCCCTGAATTTTCTGCCATAATACCTATTAACATATCTTTCATTCTTAAGATTTCTTTGGCTTCAAGTTCAATATCTGTTGCCTGACCTTTTGCACCGCCTAACGGCTGGTGAATCATTATTCTTGCACTCGGAAGAGCCATTCTTTTGCCTTTTGCTCCTGCAGAAAGCAAAAATGCCCCCATTGAAGCAGCTTCTCCAAGGCAAATAGTCTGAACATCAGCTTTAATAAGATTCATAGTATCGTAAATTGCCATGCCGGAAGTTATAACACCGCCCGGAGAATTTATATACAACATAATATCTTTTTCAGGGTTTTCGCTGTCAAGTAGCAAAAGCTGAGCTACAACAGAATTTGCCACATCATCATCGATTTCCGTTCCGAGAAAAACAATACGTTCTCTTAACAAGCGTGAAAAAATATCAAAAGATCTTTCCCCTCTTGAAGAAGCTTCAATAACTGTAGGAACATAGCTCAAAATCTTTTTATAATCTGTTGTCATAAATCTCTTCCTTTATCTAAAATACATTTGTTAAAGTTATTTTATAATAAAGTCAAGATGTATGCAATAAACCGTACGCATTATTTGTTATTGTTATTTTTTTTGTCGTCTTTTTTAAAATCGCCTTCTTTATTGACCGCATCTTCTGCTATGTCACCGCCGACGAGTCCGACAATCAAACCTGCACCTGCCAGGCAAGCCGCAGCCGGCGCCGCAACAAAAGACGCTACCAGAACAGCACCGGCACCGATCGTACCGCCGACAATCTGTCCGAATTTACCTCTAAAATTTACATTTGCAGTATCTTTCGGAATGGTTGTCGTTGTTTTATTTTGCATAGATGCCTTCCGGCATTGGGGACTATAAGACACACTGGATACAGAACCAACTCTCATCACACACCTCCAATTTAACCTCATGTTAAAACAGAAGATTTTTATTTTCAATAATACTTTATAACTATTTTTTATATATTCATACTTTTAAACAGCACCCGCCATTTCTCCGTCAGTTACGTCAATAGCTTTCTGTGCTTTTTCCAAATAATCTATCGTAAATTTGGTATTTTTATCATTAACATAGTCTTTTAAATAATAACTTTTTGAAGTATTGGCTATGTTATTTAAATCCCTGTAAGAACAGCCTCTTTTTTCCATTCTTGCGGCAAAATCCTCAAGTTTATCCTTATTGGCTTCAATAAACTCTTTGCCTTCGCCCATTGCAAGTAAGTGTTCTTTCAATGCTTCATTCAAACATTTTTTGTCAGGATATGATACTTCCATTATATTCTTAAATCTGCTCATTGCAGCACCGTCCAGCCCTCTGTTCTTTGGAGAGACATTGGTTGTACCGATAATTGTTACATTAGGCGCCTCATGTGCAACTTCATCCAGATAATTCAAAAATACAGAGCGTTCTTCAACCTTAAAAGCGGAATGTCCGCCGTCACCTCTGGCAACTCTTTCTACCGGAAGCACCATAGAATCGATCTCATTCAAAACAACCACATATTTCTTATCTTTATCCTTTTGTGCCGTAGTTATAACATCTTCAAAACATTTTTTTATATTATCAAGATGCTCGCCTGACCATACAGAATTCAAATCGGAATACTTAACTTCCTTATACTCGGCATCAAGAGTTTTTGCATAAACTTTAGCAAAAAAAGACTTGCCTGAACCCGGTGCGCCGTATAAAAGAAGTCTTTTTGCATCATTTGGATTCCCCGCATACGCAATATCTTCCGGCTTTGCTTTTGCAAAATCCACCTGATTCTGCAAAAACTCCTTCAGTTTGCTGTTTATACTGTTACAGATCTCTAATGTCGGAATCTCTACATCATTTTTCAAAGATTTAAATCCGTTCAACTCTTCAATCTTACCCTTAGGAACTTTGGCACTCTTTTTATTATGGGTGTATAAAAAAGCTAATGTCCCTGCTGTTAACAACAGAGACAATCCGCTTAATAAAATCTGGTTTTGTTTTTCATTCTTTTCCTTTGACTCCAAATACAGCATTAAATCTGATTTTTCTGCAGGAAGCACATTCGGTGCGGCAGGCGCAGATGCTGTTGAATTCTTAAAAGTCATATTGTAATTCTTATATCTGTGCATTGTTGGCATTATTGGTTGAATCATTGTTACCTCCGTTGTTAGCTGCGTTGGCTTTCCACAACAAAGTTATATGTCAAATACGAAGTAAACACTTTATTAAGTGATACGTGAACAATATAATCTGTTGTATTAATAAAATTAACTTTCAAATTAAAAGTCCAGTTTAAAAATATCCCTTACAACTTTATCGTATTATATTAATTCAAATTATGTCAACATGTGTTAATAATTATTAGCAACAATTGTTTACATAACACTAATTACTTCTTTAAAGCGTTCTCCAAAGCCTTTTCCAGAACCTCAATTTTAGCTTCCAGAACCTTTACGCGGGAGGCGCTTTCTGTTGATATAACAGATTCTTTTTCTAATTCTCTTGCGTAAGAATTAATTTTTTTGTTTTTGGAAAAAACAATTATATTCATTAAAAATATACCAAACAGAGCTCCGGACATAAAAGATGCGGCAAAAGCCGTCTTTCCGGACAAATATATATAAGCGCAGACAGCTGCAGCCAATGATAACAACGTTAAAAGTATTAAAAAGAATTTTTTCATGAAAACAAACTCCTTACTTATAAAAGATTGTACTATAAACCTCAATTTTATGATAGAATTTTATTGTAGAAAATCCAACAGGTAGCCAATGGGTGATGAAGATAAACAATTTGATGCCACGCCCCAGAAGTTAGAAAGAGCCAGAAAAGAAGGGCAGGTTGTTAAATCAAAAGACGTGTCGGTGGCACTGTCTCTGCTGGTTATGTTTACTTTTATAAATATGCTGGCACCAATAATATGGAAACTTATTGTCGGTCTATTCGGTGCATTATATGAGCAAATACCCAACCAGCATCTTTCGGAAGTCGGCTATCCTTACATACTTACAATAACACTAATTCCGACAGTTGCAATAATCGGTTCAATACTGATAGTAGCAGCTTTTGTATCTATAATCGGAGATTTTATACAGGTTGGTCCGCTGGTTGCAACAGCACCATTAGTCCCAAAACTTGACAAACTTAATCCTACTAAGTACTTCAAAAACTTATTTCAGGTAAAAACCTTGTTTGAGCTCGGGAAAAACATTTTAAAAGTTACAATCCTCGGTCTGGTCGGCTGGAGTGTATATAAAGACCATCTTGAAAGTATTCTTATGCTTGCGGCAATTGATAATAACTTTGCCGTCATGATTGAATTCGGCAAGCTTGTGGTTGAATTTATCTACAAAGCCTGCATTGCGTTTCTGATTATTGCCGCTGCCGATTATGGTGTTACGAAATGGAAATTCTTAAAAGACCAGAAAATGTCTTTCAAAGAAATTAAAGATGAATACAAAAACTCCGAAGGAGATCCGCACGTTAAAGCAGCCTTAAGGCAAAGACGTATGCAAATGCTTCAGCAAGGGGCAATGGATTCTGTTCCGGAAGCGGATTTTGTCGTAAGAAATCCGACCCACGTTGCCTGTGCACTCAAATACGACGCTGAGACAATGCAGTCACCAACACTTACTGCTAAAGGTACAGAGCTTATTGCTAAAAAAATTATAGATATTGCCATTCAGCATAATGTACCGGTTATAGACAATGCTCCCGTAGCCAGAGCCTTATTCAGAATGGTTGATCTTAATCAGCAAATTCCTCCTGAATTATACAAGGCCGTTGCTGAAATACTATTATTTGTTTACGGGTTAAAGAATAAAAACCAGCAGGGTTAACAGATTGTTACAACTTGAAAAAATATATAAGTCAATGTAAGATAGAATAAGGTTAGTTTATTAAGAAAAGATGGATAATAAAACTTTAATCAAACAATACATAGGTATTGTACAAAAAGTAGCGAGAGTTGAGCACAAACGTGTACCTAACCATATGATTGAATATGAAGAACTGGTTAGTATAGGTGTTATTGCCGTGCAAACTTTGATTAAAGGAAAAACAGAAGAACAACTTGCCAGATATAATGATGCATATATAGCAACAGCCGTTAAGTGGGCTATTCGTAACGAATTAAGACATCGTTATAAGTGGTACACACTCAAACACAAAAAAGAAGACGGAGAAGAAAACAGCTATGTTTCAGACGCAGTAGCCTCTGAGGATGATAATTCCGAAGATATGGGATTTGCTATCTCTCCAACAAAAGTTCGTGAAGCTGTTTACGAAACCATCTTATCTATTGACGGGCTTGCTGCGGCGGCAACAGATAATGCTTCGCCGTTTGATTTTATAAAAGATACATCTGCAATGCCTGATGAAAAGGCTGAAATTGTAGAAATGAGCAGACTTATTAAACAAGCAATTGCAAAATTGCCTCAAAAAGAACGCACTGTTGTTGAATATCGTTTCTACAGAAATATGCAGGCTAAAGATATTGCAAATATGGTCGGTCTTTCTCCTTCAAGAATTACAAGAATTATCCAATTCTCGCTTAACCAGATAAGAGAATACTTAAAAGCCAAGGGCAGAACTGATTATTAATAATTATCTTGCCCGAAAAGAGCCTCTGATATTACCGAAATTATCCGTCATAACCCCTCTGCCGCCCGGAAATGTACGAAAACTACCGGTTCTGTTACCATAGTTATCATAAGTATAAGCTCTTCCGCCAGACAACTGCTTAAACGTTCCAACCTTATTACCGTTTGGGTCAAAGACATGCGTTTGATCAGACGGGGACGTTCTGAATCTGCCGACAGTATTCCAATTTTGGTCGTACATTACACCATTCCCGTTCGAATATTGCCTTATACGGCCGACATTATTCATGTCTTCATCGAACAATTCATAGTTACCGTTTGGAGTTTTTCTTATTGTACTTGTTCTGTTGAAATCATTGTCAAAAGTGTCAAAAGTTTCTGCGCAAACAGGTACAATAATCATGCTCAAAATTATTAATAATACTTTTTTCATAATATTATTATATCAAATATTTTATCAGGATATAATCCCCTCTCTGATTAATTGTTCTTTAATTTCTTTCTTTGTCTGGAATTCTTTTCCTGATTTATCCGTTAATCTTTTAATAAGTATGGCAGCAGGCGTAATTACCCCGAGAGCAAGAACACTGGCACCAATGTTACATCTTACTGAGCCTCTTTTTAATTTTCTTACTCCTTTAAAAAAGCTGTCTATTGTTTCGCCTTTCCTTAATGCTTCGTTATATTGTCCGTACAATTCAGAGACTTTTTCATTTACCCCTTCTATATCTTTTAAATCAATAAATGCTCTTGTATCAATTTTTCCGGTACCTTTTAATTCTTTTATCAAGTCAGATTGTTTAGCAATTTTTACTATTTTGTTCTCAGGATTTTTATGCAAAAATTCATACAATGCAGTATTAGAAGTATTTGCTTTTTTAAACTCTTCTATACTTTTTGCAATTGAACCATCTGCAAAAGACATTTTGAATGCGTCATCTTCAAGCACTCTTGCATCAAGAGTTATAGACTTATTATGCTTTTTCTTCGCATTATTTTCCATAATCTGCTGAATTTTTTTACCCGCATAATACAGGAAGAAGAGACAGGAGCCTTCCTTAATAGCATACCCGACAAATTCCTGCATATTTCTTGAATCCGTAAGTCTTTCTGTAGTAATAAAACCATCCATCAGATACATATTTTTTACCGGAGAAAATGCAAACTCTTCTACAACCCTTCCAATACCTTTAAATGAAGGGTTCTGATGTGTATTAGTATTTTTTTCTTCTTTTGCTTTCTTTTCGTTGTATTCTTTTATAAGATTTTTTCTAATCTTATTTTCTGTATATTTTTGTTTTAATCTCGTTAAAGTTACATAAGAAACAGCAGCAAGGACAGTAGATACAACGAATTTTGCGGCAGCAAGATTTTTAAATAACCTGCTGTTCTTTCCCGCCTTCTCTAAATTCTTTTTAATTTCTTCATTCGGGGCAAATTCTTTAATTTTTTCGAACAATTTTTTATCTTTTAAATTTCTGGGATCAATCTTAGAATCTAATCCGTAAGCTTTAAATACTGTTTTATCAAAAATCCACTTGAAGCCAGGAATTCCACCGAGCCATAAGATTTCAGTACCAAATTCATCAATGAATCTGTCAACACCTTCCTCTTCTTTTCCGGTTATATATGAACCGACTGTCATACCCAGACAGCTTGAAGCATCTTTTACTCCTAACGGAATCAATGAATTAGGGTTTCCTAATGTAGAATAAATTTTTGCAGCATTTACTAACATAATTCTACAACCCCCATATTAAATTCATTAATTTTTTACTGTGTTTGTTCATACTATACCTTCCTTTCCGTATAAGTTTTGTGAAACTTAAAAATTGCTATACAATTAACATTTTTTTACAATAAAAAAGAACTTCCGCTTATAGGAAGTTCTTTTTATTATTAAAACAATTGAAACTTAGCCTACAAGTTCGGTATCATCCGACTCGGAAGCTTTAACCATAATAGCGTGTTCAACAGGATTTTCCTTTTTGTACGCACTTTCACTGGCGGCTTCCTCAAAACCAAACTCGTCTCGGGCTTTTTTCATTTGAGTCTCGTCTACAAGCTTTTTTGCAAGCTCTGCAATTTCATATACGAGCTTGTAGCGATTATCTGTATTTTCATTTAATTCCCAGGCTATTTTAATAATTTGATCCATATCTAACCTCTTTTTGTCACTTTACCTGATTGTATAACACACATAATTATTTGTCCAGAGGATATATGTTAACATAAGTTTACAAAAAAGCAATTATTTAAAATAGGAATACTTTATATATACATACACGAGATAAAGGAGAAAAATATGCCAACACCATCTTATGACATCGCATCATACTTTAAACACGGAAAAACCTATGCATGGGCGCAATACGTGGACAACCCGGAAAATGGAGGAAACGGCAACGGTAAAGTTGACGGAAATGAGATTCAGTTATTTACAAAAATCATTGAACATAGATATAACGGTTTTAAGTACGATTTTAATGAACTTGATTCAAAACAATCTGAGGAACTCAATTCTGACAGATATCAAAACAGTCTGGAAGCTAAAATTGCTCAACAGTTGTATTTTGAGCCTAATATGCTCGGACACGGCAGAGGACCTGATGCTTTAGGCTATACAGTATCAAAAGATTTGAAAGGATATACCGGCAGTTATGAATACGTTAGGGCTGTTTTGAATGAAATTGCAGAATTTCCGGTTCAAGCAAAAAAATATGAAACGATTAAACATTTTCTGACTGCATACGCTGTAGGCGGCGCACGGAATGGTATTTTTGAACAGCTTGGCTCCGAGTGGGGAGAAGGTGTAACCAACGGTGACGCTATGCAGTTTTTAAAAGCAATAATCGATTGTATTCCTGAAGATAAGAAAGAGTCCAAAGACTATAAACGGATTTGCTCTATTTATCAGGAATATTCCGCAAAACCTGCTGATGAAAAATTCTGCGACAGCAAATACGCGTTTATCTCCAGCATGTTTAGCTTAAATACTTTAGACCAACTTGACGATTCTGTCGAAAGATTATTTGATATTTAATCCATTAAAGTTGTAATAAGTACAGGCTCACCATCTGTTGCAAGAACCGTGTGTTCAAAATGCGCAGATGGTTTTCTGTCTTTTGTAACAACCCCCCATTTGTCATCTTCGACAAAAACTTCATCCCCGCCGAGATTCAACATAGGCTCAATAGCAATTACCATACCTGACTTAATCAAAGTTTGGTCTCCGACTCTATAATTAAACAGGAACGGATCTTCATGCATGGCATGACCGACACCATGCCCGCCGTATTGTCTTACAATTCCTAAATTATAATTTTTTGCAACATCTTCTACTGCACCGGAAATATCATCAAGAACATTACCGGCTCTCATTTTTGATATTCCGGCAAATAAAGCTTCTTCAGTCGCTTTCATAAGCATCTGTTTTTCTTCGGAAATTTTTCCTACAGCATAAGACCAAGCGCTATCACCGACCATACCGCCATAAGTTGCTCCTACATCAATTGCAATAATATCACCTTCCTTTAGAATCTCTGTTTCGGAAGGAATACCGTGTACAACCTTTTCATTAATTGACGTGCAAATACTTGCGGGGAAGCCGTTATATCCTAAAAAAGTAGGAATAGCTTTATTTGCTTTTATAACTTTCATTGCAATATTATCAAGTTCTTTGGTAGAGATTCCGGGCTCAACAACTTCTCTCATTTTTTGATGAACAAGAGCAACAATATGCCCGGCATGTCTCATTCTTTTAATTTCATCACGTGATTTTCTGTTAATCATAATAACCTCATAAAACCGTATACTTGAACCTATTGTAATCTTAAGAAATATTGATTTCAAGTATTTACATCATCCCTCTTGACTTTAAAAATTGATTTGGTACTATAGAAATTGTCGAACGAGCCCCCATCGTCTAGAGGCCTAGGACAACACCCTTTCACGGTGTAGACAGCGATTCGAATTCGCTTGGGGGTACCATTTAAAAGACAAGATATAACCGGTATTGAAACCGGTTATTTTTTTAGGTTATTTTTACACGCACCATTTACCCTGCAGCCCGAATGTGTTATAATAAGGTAGTTATAATGCACCT